>CADAQX010000001.1 GCA_902790215.1 uncultured Bacteroidota bacterium
CTTTTCTGACAGACTCTTGCCGCCGCCTCACAATCCCGGTGACAGTGGAATAACTGCCCTGGCTCTATAAAAAAAGAGGGTGCCTTTTGGGACACCCTCTTGTTTTTCGGAGTAATCGGAGGAAAGATTGCAGCTGCGAGGTGGCGTGTCTTCAAGACAACGGCAAGGTGACTAATACCGGCTCCTAGATTTCTTTTCATTCTTTTCGCGTGTATTTATTAACTAATATGATTATCCCATAGCAACTATTGACTTTTTTTTCAAAATATCAAAATATATTTTCTCATATCACTTATTATTCGTATCTTTGCACCGAAAAACAAAAACAATAAAATGCAGACAATCGAAATAAAAAACGTCGGGCCAATTGTATCTATAAAAATTGATCTTTCTAGATATAATGTATTTATTGGCAAACAGAGTAGTGGGAAAAGCACCATAGCAAAAATAATAAGCCATAGTCTATGGATGGAAAAAGAGGTTTGTACACACCCATATATCCCTGTTTCTGAGTACGAAGAATCCTTTTATGGAAATCTCGTGGACTTCCATAATATGAAAGGCTATTTTTCCCATCCCTTTCATTATATCAGTTATGAGTCTGATTGCATATCTATTTTATACTCTCAAGAAAAATGTACAATTAGACGAAAAAACGAGGCCACAGATTATTTACGTGACAAAATATTATACATCCCAGCTGAACGAAATATTGTTGTTTATTCCGATAGTATAAGTGGCGTAAATAATCTTAAAAGTTTTGCAACAGATTGGCAAAGTGCAAGAGATTATTATGACAAAAAAAATAAGCAAAAAATACTTGATTTAAACGTTAAATTTTATCAAGAGAATATTGGAGGTAAAACAATAAATAAGATTGAAGGGTGGCGGGGTAAAGAGAAATACGACCTGAGGCTAAGTGATGGCTCAAGTGGTTTACAATCTGTAATTCCCATAACAGCTACTGTCGATTTCTTCACAGATGAATTTTTCAATCCACAAACAGCAGAACAGCTTCTTCTAGCAAGTGATAACTTCTCCTTTAAGAAAATTTTTGAATACTCCTCTGAAAAATATAAGAATGGTATAAAGAAGGAATCGGAATCCGCAATGAAAGGGTTTGTCAACGAACTTACCAACCTGATTGTAACACATAAAACATGTTTTGTGATTGAAGAACCAGAAATAAATCTTTTTCCAGAAACACAGGATCAACTGATTGGCTTCATTATCAATTGCTGTAATAGGAAAAAGAGAGAGCACACATTAACTATCACAACGCATAGTCCATACATCCTTTCCTCAATAAACATTTTACTACTTGCTGGATTAATACTGGAGAAAAACGAGACGAGAGAGACTCTTAATCAAATAACCAGAGGAGCAGTGATATCACCACATGAAATATCTGTATATGCCATAGATAATGGAAAGTTGAAGTCTTTGGTAAGTAAAGAAACGGGATTGATTGATGACAATTATCTGGATTCAGCTTCGGATATTTTAGCAAGTAGATTCAATCATCTGTATGACTTGTACATCAAACAGCTTCGAAAGAAAAAAAATTGAATATGAATTTATCACAAATAATACAAGCACTAAATGGAGCATATCCTAATGTGCAGAATTATTTAAAACAATCATCCCAATCCGAGCGTATTATTGACACAGATAAGGGATGCTCGGAATTTACAACAGACTTTACCTTGTCTGGATTTGATGTGAAAAACAAATCGAGAATCCCTTTTTGTTTACTTCAAATAGATAACAAACTAATTGTGGCACATAAAGGTGGTCAATGCGATTGCGCTTTTTTCTATGACGATAACTTTAATCTTTTAGAGTTTAAAACCAATGCATTTTCACAAAAAAACGTTTCCCAAAACTATAAGAAAGCTATAAATCAATTACACAACACTATCAAGATTCTATTAAATAAAAAAATTGATATTTTAAAAATGGCATCAAATGTTGAAGCTCATATTTGTTTCAACAACTCATATCCTAGAAAAAAAGCAAGTGAAATGAGTCGGTCTATTTCATTCGCAAATAAAACAGGTGTAAAATTATCGTTTGAAAATCAAAAAATAATTCCATAAACAATATCGTTCAAATATTAGGAACAAATTATCGCCAGAGTCTCAATAAACTCTAATCGGTCATTAGGCCGACTTTTAAATCAATCTCGTTTTTTAGGTCAATGCCATATCAGCATTTCCTTCGGCATCTTGTCCCCATCGTTGTCTCGCCGTAGCTCGCAACGCCTTCGCCAGCGATGAGGCCAATCTGCTCGAAACAAATGCTAATCTGACATAAACCCTAATGACCGATTGGGTTAACACTATTAGAATCCCCGCCGACTGGAGTCGGCGGGGATTGTTTTTCGGAGTGTTCGGAGTATTCGGAAAAATCGGAGTACTCCGATTTTTTTGTTGCAGTTGCTACAGTGCTACAGTTCGTTTTTATGCTTTTGCTATTCTTGGTAGTAGATTCGCTTGACGCGGGGGGAGACGCTGGTGAGGATTTCGTAGGGGATGGTGCCGGCGGAGCGGGCTATCTGCTGCAGGAGGGTGGCGTCGCCGAAGATGGTCACTTCGTCGTCCTCGGCGCAATCGACTCCGGTGACGTCGAGGAAGCACATGTCCATGCAGATGTGGCCGATGACGGGCACAAGCCGGCCGTTGACGATCACCTGGGCGTTGCCGTTGCCCAGATGGCGGTTGAGGCCGTCGGCATAGCCGATGGAGGCGATGGCGATGCGCGAGGGGCGCTGCGCCACCCACGCGCGGTTGTAGCCCACGCTGTCGCCCTGCGGGATGTCTTTGAGCTGCGAGATGCGGGTTTTGAGGGTGCTGACGGGCTTGAGGCGGCTCTGCACGGCGGGCTGGGGCGAAAGGCCGTAGAGGCCTATGCCGAGACGCACCATGTCGTATTGCGCTTCGGGGAACCGCTCGATGCCGGAGGAGTTGAGTATGTGGAGCAAGATGTCGCTTTTGCGGAGGGAGTTGCGCAGAGTGTTGGCCCACAAGCCGAACCGCTCGAGCTGCAGGCGGGTGAAGTCGTCGGCCGCGGGGTCGTCGGCGCAGGCCAGATGGGAGAAGATGGAGCGCACGGCGAGGGGGCAGTCGGGATTGTTGAGCCGCCGGGCCAGCTCGTCGAGGTCGGTCTGGGCAAAGCCGAGCCGATGCATGCCGGTGTCGAGCTCGATGTGGACGGGCACGGACTCCTCCTGTTTTCCGAAGGAGCGCACGGCGTCGGAGAAGAGGTCGAGGATGCGGAAACTGTAGATGTCGGGTTCGAGGCGGTAGCGGATGATGTCGGCAAAGCTCTCCTCCTCGGGGTTCATGACCATGATGGGGAGGGTGATGCCGTTGCGGCGCAGATCGACGCCCTCGTCGCTATAGGCCACGGTGAGGTAATCGACATGGTTGTATTGCAGGATGCCGGCCACCTCGGCCTTGCCGGCGCCGTAGGAGGCTGCCTTGACCATTGCCATGAGGCGGGTGCGGGGACGGATGAGGGAGCGGTAGTAGTTGAGGTTGGAAACGAGGTTGTCGAGGTTGACCTCCATGACGGTTTGGTGCGATTTGCGCTGAAGGAGGCGGGCGATGTCCTCGAAATGGAAGCGGCGGGCGCCTTTGAGCAGGATGGTCTCGTCGTTGAAACGGTCGATGTCGTACTGGCGGATGAAGTCTTCGGTGGTGTTGAAGAAGGCGGCATCGAGGCCGGAGAAGAGGTTGCGGTTGCGTTCAAGGGCTTCGCCTATGCCGATGAAGCGGCCGATGCCGTGGGAGGCCACAAGGGCGGCCACCTGGGCGTAGAGGTCGGCCTCGGGGATTCCGGACTGGAGTATGTCGCTTATGATAAGTGATTTGCGGCTGTGCTGGCGTTCCTGCTGCACGTAGTCGAGGGCAATGGCGAGCGAGTCGAGGTCGAGGCTGTAGCTGTCGTTGACCAGCAGGCTGTTGTTGAGGGCCTCGTTCATCTCGAGGCGCATGGCGATGGGCGTGAGGTGCAGGCAGCGGCGGGCAATGGTGTCGTTGTCGTAGCCGAGGAGGCAGAGGAGGGTGATGCAGTGGAGGGCGTTCTCGGTGGAGGCGCGGTCGGTGAAGGGGATGTCGAGCGTGAGCGGATTGCCTTCGCGCAGGAGGTGGAGGGTTGTGGCGGTGTCGTGCACGTTGGCGGAAAGGAGCTGCACGGGGTTGTCGGCTCCATGGCCCCAGGTATAGCGGCGGATGGAGCGGAAGGCCTCCTGCGACACGACGGCGGAGTGGATGTCCTTGTGGTCGGTGCAATAGACGAGCGTCTGGCAGTGGGTGAAGAGCTGTAGTTTCTCGGCAATCTTCTGGGTGCGGGTGAGGAAATTCTCGTCGTGGGCCTGCCCGATGTTGGTAAAGATGCCGATGGTGGGGTTGATGACCTGCCGCAGGCGGTCCATCTCGCCGGGCTCGGAGATGCCGGCCTCGAAGACGGCCAGCTCGTCGGTGTCGTCCATCTGCCACACGGAGAGGGGCACACCTATCTGGGAGTTGTAGCTGCGGGGGCTGGAGACGGTTTTGCAGTCGTCGGAGACCATCTGCACAATCCAGTCTTTGACGATGGTCTTGCCGTTGCTGCCGGTGATGCCCACCACGGGGATGCTGAAGCGGGCGCGCCGTGCGGCAACAATCTGCTGGAGGGCGACGACGACGTCTTTGACAAACCAGAAGTTGGCTCCGGTGCAGAGAGAGAACTGCTGGAGGTGTTCTTCGGTGGCATCGTTGGGGACGACGAAGTTGCGCACACCGCGCAGATAGAGGTCATAGACATAGCGGCTGCCTGTGTTGCGCTTGGTGGGGATGGCAAAGAAGAGGCAGCGAGCGGGGTCGCCAGAGCGGCGGCTGTCGGTAAGGAGCTGGTCGATGTCGAAGTCGTCGGAGCAGACATGTGCTCCGGCACCCTTGAGGATGGATGTTATTTCGCTTGGTTTCAATTTGTGATGATTTTATATCCTATGCGGCAGTGGAGGCAGTCGCGGTGGCTGCAGTAGGCGTTGCTGAGCTGGAGCAGCGCCTGGCTGCGGGCGGCATCGTCGGCTTTGATTCCGACGGCGTTCCACTGACGGATGATTCGGTTGTTTTCGGGGCGCATCTGGTGAAGGAGGTCAACGGCGCGGTCTTTGCAGGACTGCTGCCCGTGGCGGTTGCCATATTCATAGAGCAGGGGTATCCAGGCGTTGATGATGAGCAGGTCGATGAAGGAACGGCCCACGCGCTTGGTCTTGCCCGGCGAGGGGGTGTCGAAACGGAAGTGGTTGTCCCAGTAGGGCGCGGCGGCCACATCGAAGAGCTGCTGCAGGTCGGCGACCGATGTGGTATCGACGAGTCGGCTGAACAGGTTGCGGGAGCGGCACACGAGCTGTGCGAACTGGCTGATGCGGACGGTGGGGAAGGCATAGGGGCGCAGCCGGAAGAATTTCCACAGATGGGCGGATACGGGCGTGAGCCCTGCACCCTGCCGCAAAGCCTCGTAGTCGGCCTGGAGCTGGCGGGGGTATTCGTCGGCGAAGTAGCCCTGCAGCAGCCCCGCCTGCCCCATGAGGAGGGCCTCGATGCGCTGGGGACGGTCGCGCCAGCGGGCAAGGAGGTTCATGTCGGTGGATTTGGCCAGCAGCTCGAAGGGGAAACTGTTGGTCTTGCCCCCGAAATAGTGAGCCAGCAGCCAGTAGCAGCATTGCTCCCAGTTGCCGTGACTCTCGTCGAGAAGGCGCTGCACGGTGTCGCATTTCCGCTCCAGCCGCTCGAGCAGCAGGCGGTCGAGGGTGCTGTCGAGATAGAGCTTGGGGACGGCCGCGAGGCGGTCGGCACAGGGTATGGCCACCGTTGTGGGAGGCGACACCAGCGCCTCGTAGTTGTTAAGGACGAGGTCGGGGATATATTTTTTCAGCTCGATGGTCGGGAGGGTGTGGCAGTTCTGGAGCGTGACGGGGGTGTCGTTGTCATACACCACATGGAGCACCACGTTGTCGTAGGCACGGTTGTTGCTGTGGTGGTGGCGGTTCCAGTCGGAGGCGAGCACATGCACCTCGATGTTTCCCACCCAGAGGGTCTCCCCTATCCTGACACGCGCGTCGAAGAAGTCGGGGCCGGCATCGGTGTTGAGCAGTCCCGGCCGCTCGACCAATACCTCCTGCCCGTCGGCCGTGTGCAGAGAACCCTCCAGCAACTGGTGTTGCCATATATACTGCAGCAGGTTTTCTGTCATTCGCGGCATAGCGGGATAGAGGAATGCGTTAATTCGTTAATGTGGGAATGCGTTAATTCGTTAGTGCGTTATTGCGTTATTGCGTTATTGCGGGAATCGATTTACGATTTACACATTCCCGATTATGTTAGTTGAAGAGGTCTTTCATCTTGTCGAAGAAACCGCGCTCCGACTTGGAGGGGCTGGGCTGGAAGTTGGGGGACTTGTCGAGCTGGGCAAGCATCTCCTTTTCTTCGCGCGAAAGGCTCTTGGGCACCCACACGTTGATGCTCACCAGCAGGTCGCCACGGCCGTAGCCGTTGACATCGGGGAGCCCCTTGCCTTTGAGGCGAAGCACCTTGCCCGAAGGGGTTCCGGCATCTATCTTCACTTTCACCCTGCCCGAGAGCGTGGGTATCTCGATGCTGGCACCCATAGCGGCCTGGGCAAAGGTGATGAAGGCGTTGTAGTAGAGGTTGGTTTCCTGACGCTCGAAGGTGTCGTGGGGGATTTCCTCCACCAGGATAATCAAATCGCCGGGGACGCCGCCGCGCGGGGCTGCATTGCCTTTGCCGCTCATGGAGAGCTGCATGCCGTCATAGACACCGGCGGGGATGTTGATGGTGATGACCTCCTCGGAACGGACGATGCCCTCGCCGTTGCAATCGTGGCACTTGTCCTTGATGATGCGCCCTTCGCCGCCGCAATGGGAGCAGACGCTCTGGGTCTGCATCTGGCCCAGCAGGGTGCGGCGCACCTCGGTCACCACACCTGTTCCGTGACAATGGGGACAGACGTCGTAGTTGTTATTGCGGGCTCCCGTGCCGCCACAGGTCTTGCAGGGCACATATTTGGCCACTTTTATCTTCTTTTCGCAGCCTTTGTCAATCTCCTCGAGGGTGAGCTTCACCTTGATGCGCAGATTGCTTCCACGCATGGTGGCGCGCCGATGCCCCTGCTGCCCACGGCCAAAACCTCCGAATCCCGTGAAACCGCCACCGCCGAAGAAGTCGCTGAACAGGTCGCCGAACTGCGAGAATATGTCGTTCATATTCATGTTGCTGGCGCCACCGCCCTCGAAGGCAGCGTGGCCGAACTGGTCGTATTTTGCCTTTTTGTCAGGGTTGCTCAGCACATCGTAGGCCTCGGCAGCCTCCTTGAACTTCTCCTCAGCCTCTTTGTCGCCGGGATTGCGGTCGGGATGGTACTGCAAGGCCAGTTTGCGGTAGGCTTTCTTCAACTCATCGGGAGTGGCGTTCTTGCTCACTCCAAGCACTTCGTAGTAATCTCTCTTTGCCATAGTTTCAAGGTCTTTAGATTCTGTATAACGTGTTGCAGGAAAAAGCGGTTAGATGGCCACCACCACCTTGGCGTAGCGCAGCACCTTGGAGTTGAGGTAGTAGCCCTTTTCCACCACATCGACAACGGTGCCTTTCTGGCTTTCCTCGGCTGCGGGGAACTGGGTGACGGCCTCGTGGAGGTTCTCGTCGAATTTGGTTCCCTTGGCCTCGATGGGCGAAAGGCCTTTCTGCGAAAGGATGTTCATCAGTTTGTTGTAAATCAGCTGAACGCCCTCTTTTGCGCTGTCGTCGTCGGCCATAGAGGCGAGGGCTCTTTCCATATCATCCACCACAGGCAGGATGGCTTTAATCATGTCCTTGCTGCCGTTGATGATGAGGTCGGCTTTCTCGGTATTGGTGCGCTTGCGGTAGTTCTCGTACTCGGAATAGAGGCGTACATACTTGTCGTTCATCTCGGCAAGCTTCTCCCCCATTTCCTGCACTTTCTGCTCATGATCACCGTGGCGGTCATGACGTTTGCGACGCTCTTTGCGGGATTCTTTCTCCTCAGTCTTCGACTGCTCTGCCTGGGTTTCGGCCTGCGTGTCGGCACAAGCCTCGGCTGTCATATCTTGTTCTTTCTCTAATTCTTTTTCTTCTTGAGACATATCTATTATTGATTTAATTACACTTAACTAATATTTTGCCCGGGATGTCCATCCCGCGGCGTATTCCTTTACATCAAACTAAATGCCACAGGCGCCGCACTGACATTTTGTCACCATTTGAAGACATCCAGCGGCTTTTTGGGGCGGCGGTCGTCAATCCATTTGAAGTTGGCCAGCTGCTTCTTTTCAGCCTCGAGTTTGTCGAGCGGATAGGTGTTCATGTCCGGATTGCCCTTGGTCACCACGCGGTCGGGAGCCCTGTCCACGAAATAGATACGCATGTCCGACCCCAAGCCCACGTTGACACCAATCAGGCTTTTGCGGCCGTAGTTGTCCTCCTCGGTGAGGTAATAGACCATCTCGGCGTTGCCCAGCACATCGGCGTAGTCCGGCTCGCCCTCGACGAAATAGACCACCGCATTGCGGCCTTTCACCTGGTTGAATTTGTCCGGATCCACCTGCTCGATGCAGAAGATGTTGCTGTTCAGATACGCCCGCTTGGCGCCGTTGCTGTCGTGCTCGACGATGATGGTGTCGGCCAGCGCCTGGTAATGCTCATACCAAACCACAGGCTCCTGATACATCCGCATCACCGAGTCGGCGGAGGAATAATACATCGAGTCGCACATGGCCTGCGCGTCGCCCCTGAAGACCTTCACATGCTTGTAGGCTTGCACCGAGCTGAGGTTGCGTGACGAGTCGGTGACGACGAAGATGCTGTCGGCATGCAGGTACATCGTGTCCGGCACAGCCAGCGTGTCCTCCTCGTCGCGGCTGACGAAGCGCACGAGGGCGCTGTCGGTGACGAAGGTGGTGTTGTTCTCCCGGCTGGTCTCGGCATAGCGGCTGGTGCTGATGATTTCGTTCACCGTGTCCCACATCACCACATTCCCGATAGCTTTGCCGAACTCGGTCTCCTCGTAATAGTGCAGCGTGTCGCACGTGATGTGCTTCTCGCCGTTGTGCACCTCCGAGGCCTTCATGGAATGGGCATAGCGCAGGTCGGTGTTGTAGGTGCCGTGCTCGCTATACATGGTGGCCGAGTCGGTGTAGATGTGCGTGGGGCTCCAGAAGCGGGCGATATGGGTGTTGGTGTTATAGGTCAGCGTGTCGGTCTCCAACCGCATGTTCGAGTCAATCAGGATTACAGAGTCGTAGATGTCAAACACTTTGGTGTCGGAGTTGTAGTACCCCTGACGGCTGGTGAGGCACTTGTCCTCGTTCACCGTTTTGCCCCAGCTGTCATATACGGCCGTCGAAGAATAGCGGTCGTACTGCAGGTGGTCGGACTTGAGAATCGTCTTGCCGTCAATCAGTTTCACCGTGTCGTCCCAGATGTCGAGCACACGGGTCATGCCGTCATAGTAGAGCTGGTCGCCATAGATCGTGGTGGTGTCCGAAATCTCGATTTTGATATGTCCGAAAGCCGTGAAGTCGTTCAGCACCGTGTTCAGCAATGCCGAATCGGCGTGCAGCACCATACCCTCGTGGACGGCCCTCACGCGCTGGTAAAGAATCCACACGTCGGCATCCGACGGGTCGCGTGTGCCCATTCCCGCCTCATACGTGATAAGCTTCTGCGACCAAGCAGGCACAGCCGCCAACAGCATCAGCAGCAAAACCACTCGTTTCAAGACATTTAGTTTCATTCTTTGCAGCATCTTCAAAACTGCAAAGATACGAAACATTTTTCACACAGCCTCTTTTTTTCATCAACAAATCATCAACTCTGTCAGGATTTCTTTTTTTCTTGCTATGTCGGGAAAAAGTTGTAATTTTGCAAACTGAAACAGGAAATGCCAATGCATAGCACACAAGACATAATAACACTACTGGGTGGTTTCTTGCCCTATGCAAGAGACCGGTACGGTATCACCCGTTTGGGAGTGTTTGGTTCTGTGGCACGAGGAGAACAGACCGAAGGCAGCGACGTGGATGTGTGTTATGAAGGGCGTGCCCTTTCGTTGCTTACTCTCGACATGCTGCAATGTGAGCTCGAAGAGCTATTAAAGTGTCCTGTCGATGCCGTGAGGGTGTGCGACAACATGAACCCCGCACTCCTCGCCCAGATAAGAAAGGAGGGACTATATGTACGACACAGATATTCATGAAAAAGTATGTATAGTATCGACAGAACAACTCATAATGGTGAAATATCGTCTGATGGTAGTATTCCTTCAGTTGTATTCATGTCCGGCAAACAGGGATGCACTCCAATTATTATATTAAAATTACTTTTAATACAATATATTCTACAATATGACGTTTTTATAAACAAATAATTTTGACAAAGAGTAATATTATGGCAACAGACAATCAAATAACTTTTAAGTACAAGTTTCCTGAAACTTATAATCCCGTTTATGTCAATGGGGCTCATGGTGGAATTAATGTTCAAGGAGAGATTATTGCCAATTTCTATATGGAGCGTACACCTCTTCCGAACAAAGTCACTAATAATCTAAATACTGATGGTTCCTTGAGTGATGTTGTTTCTATCTTACCAGAGGATACGAGTCATTCGTTAGTACGATATGTACAGACAGGAGTTGTAATGAATCTTGTAACAGCCAAACAACTACGAGATTGGTTGAATAAACAGATAGCAATCTTAGAAGGAGAAAACAAATGAATAATTCTTCTTTTTTTCACATCCTTCCTACTGTCACAGCAGTTGCTATGTCGTTTGGCTCTGAGTTATGGTCATCACAATCAGATACACAAACGTTCTTAAATTCATACACTAATATTGAACATAGTAATTCCAAACACAGTCCACAAGAAGCAACTTCGACAATAAGTATTAATTGGTATAATGCATCTCGTCTAAAAGACAACTATTTAAGATTACTAAAAATAAGTTCATTAGAAAACAATTGGGATGGATATGGGGCAAAGTCCATCCCCAAAATTGTAATTGAAAGAGTAAAAAAGTTACTTTATGAACTTCCAGAAGGAGCTAAGTTGTTCCCAACAAGTCGAAGCTCAGTTCAGTTAGAATACCACTTGGGCGAAAATAAATTTTTTGAACTTGAAGTGTTCTCCGGCTCCTATTTTCTTTATTGGATTGACAAAGATCGTTCTTTTGAGAATAGAGTATATAAAAGAGAAATAAAGCAACAACTAAAAATGTTTCTTTCATAATGGAAGATACTATTGGAAAAGATGAATTCCTCTATCGTGGCATACACGAGATATGGATAGCCAAAGAGGATAATAATCGTATTTCTTCTGCTGCTTTTAAGCAAGCATCGGGATGTTCTGTAGACCGAGACGGAGGACGGAAAAAGGAAGATTGTATATCTCGCCTACTCAGATTAAAGGATTTTGGAGCTGTTTGCCGTATTGTTAATTATGAAGTAGTTCAAAGCGGTGCAGTCGCTGTATATTGTCCATCAAAAACAAACATATATCACACAGAAATCAGAGACTCCCCCGAGAAAATAGAAATAAGTTCGAATAAGAAACTTCACTATTTGGTACAGCATTCTGAGATTGTTTTTGTTAAGACATAATGCTTTTTGCAATTGAATAGTAACTATACATCAAAAAAACAGAATATGTAATATATCAAAATATCATATTGAATCAACCACCCATTTGTCCACTACAGCCCTTGCTGCCTTCGAGCTGGCGGGGATTTCTTTTTCTTGCCACGTCGGGAAAAATGTGTATCTTTGCAAACTTAAAGGAGATATGTATAATGAGTACCTCAACGTATAGTAATCCGGCAATGAACAATCTTTGGAACTACATTCAAGGATTGTCACTTTCTGCCAGTGACCGCCAATGGCTTGCCGATAGGCTCGTGGAAGGTGCAGAAGTAAAGCAGATAGCAAAATCCGAGAAAGATCTGGTATTCCCACACTTCGAAGACAGCTATGTACCATCGGAAAGTCTTTTATCCTTGGTGTTGGGACCTCTGCCTGAAGGGTTCGACATCGACAAAGATGCAAGAATCCGAATGTAATATTGTTCAAAGTTAATAACTCTCAAAAACACAAATTAGTCCGAAGAAAAAATAACAATTTCTTCATCCCCTTTCCTGCTGACTTTTTGGCTAGCGGGATTTTTTTCTTTTTATGTCGGGAAAAAGTTGTAATTTTGCATTTTAAAAGGAATAGAACTATGGACAGTCAATTGGTCAAACAGATAGGTGATTACTTCGCCACGCAGCCGGTTCAGCGGGCGTGGGTGTTTGGCTCATATGCCCGAGGGGAGCAGCGTGAGGATAGCGACATCGATATTCTTGTGGCTTTCGACCCTAAAGTTGGACTGTTCAAGTATGCCGCAATCTATACCGACCTCAAAGAACTGCTTGGCCGAGAAGTGGATCTTGTGCAGGAAGGTGCACTCAAGCCCTATGCTGCCGCTACAGCCGACCGCGACAAAATATTAATCTATGAGAGACCCACGTCGCAATAAGGATTTGCTTGGCAATATGGTCGAGGCTATCGATTATGCTCTTGAGTTTGCCAAAGGATATGACTATGATACCTTTTTGGTCGACAAGAAGACCTATTTTGCAGTAGTGAAAAACATGGAAATTGTTGGAGAGGCCGCATATCAACTTACTATTGAATTCCGTGACAGCCACCCTGCGACACCATGGAAAGTCATCATCAACATGCGGCATATTTTGGTACATGGCTATGCCGACATCATCCCCTCTGTATTATGGCAGACTTTGACTGATGATTTAGAGCCTTTAAAAGAACAACTACTTTCATACATGAATGAATAAATGACATAAGTAATTAAGCTAACCGCTCATTTCTTCATCCCCTTTCCTGCTAGCTTTTGGGCTGGCGGGATTTTTTTCTTTTTATGTCGGGAAAAAGTTGTAATTTTGCATCGTCAAACACCCCGAAGCCCGCAAGGGCAAAGGGGTGGGCGACAGGACATATAGATAAGACGTTGTAACGGCGTTTATCTGCGGCTAACCGAATCTCGCAAATTCGAACTTGATACCGCAATAACGCAATGTTCAATGTCCATGGTTGGGCATATAGTGTTCTACTATATACCGTCAGCGTGGGCTTCGGCATTGCTTATTCTGTATCAAGGGCAATGCGAGAGCCTGGTTAGCGGGATAAGCAAAGTGGCAGATTCCCGCGCTCTTTTTATATGTACGTTTACACCATATGAGGTGTTTCCCGGGAATCAGCACCTCCTAAACAGTTGTGCCCGACACGTATCAGGGATATAGTATGATTAGCAATATATGGAAACCGGATTCTATACTAAAGGTGAACACCAGAAATTGCGGCCATTTTAGAAGTTTGAGTGGCACTATGATTTCAATGGAGGAATTAAAACGACTAATTGTTTCTCAGATTAAGACGAACAATATTCAATATTTAAGTGCAAGTGGTCAGGCTGTTGGAGTAGATGGGTCTGATATCAATTATTCAGATGCCACCTATCTTTACCTTGTTATAGATAATCCAACGTGTGTGACTGGTGAGAATATAGTTGCCTGGCAGTATAGGAAGATGTATGGAGCAAAATTTTACAGTATGGATTTCTGCTCAAAAACAGATTTCGATTTATTAGTTGCTAAGAGAAACGAAAGTTCAATAGGGGTTTTAAAGTTTGAAAACCATTGTAGGAAGCAAGTATTTTTACGAGAAATACAGAAAATAGTACCATTTAAGATTGGACTGTCGGAATTGGAGGAAGACATCAAAAAAACCATTCCCGACATAAGTACGGATTGTCAATCAACCAACAAAACAATCTCCTTTGAAACCAAATTAATAACTGTAAAAAGGCATCATATCTATGTCGATGGCAAGGTTTCAAAGCGTGGCAGTAAGTTCATTATTATAAATCCCCATCATAGGACTGCGAAAAAATCATTATAACAAAATATTATTTATATGTCAGAATATTAATAATTTATCTTCAATGAAAAAACTGTCACTATTTATAGGGATTCTCACGTTTTCATTCAACAAATTATTGGCACAACAGTGGGTTTGGGACGAAATATACGAAGAACAGCATGCCTCACCACGATCGGAAGAACCATCATTGGGGTATATCATACTTGGCTTGATTATTCTTGTCGCGATTATCTTTGTGATTGGGTTACTCATTAACTTGTTCAAAAAACATAAGGAAGGCATCATGGATTTGTTGTCAGATTTTGAAGGTTGTGGCTGTTTTTTAATTATCTTTGGAGTAGTCGCATTCCTTGCCCTAATAGGTATAATCAATTAAATAGAAACAGATATGAAAAAGATTATGAATGTATTAACCGTAGCCACACCATTTATCTCTGTGGCCGCCCTTATTGGATGTGTTGTTCTTTCATTTGCTTGCATAACAATGAACAACAAGTTAAAAGAAACAAAAGTATCAATAACTAATTATGCTTCAGATCCTTTTTTTCTCAAGACAAATGACAAATATTATTCCTTGCGTGGTATTATTAATCATCACGAGCAACAAATAAATCAATTAAGGAATAATATATCTAATTTTCAAAGAGATTTAAATAGATCTAATAGTTTTCTGCAAGATTATAATACAGCAAAATTTTTCGATGACGATTGGCCAATGAAACAAAATTATTAAAATACAATAATTAGGACTACAATGAAAAAGATAATTACAGCATTATTTGCTATTACCGTCACATTTAATTGTCTGGCAATTAACATAAATGAGATATTGTCAAACCCATCAAACAATCACGTATCATATTACGAAAGGACATCATACTCCAATAGATACTCTTTGCAAGATGAACTAGATATGGCCGAGGATGAGATATATGAATTAAAAGAAGAGATAAAAGAACTCAAATACGAATTAGATGATAAGAATGATGAAGTATATTCCTTACATTCATGGAACGTGAGCCTATGGATTGCAGTTTCTATTCTTCTCATCATAATTGTTGTTCTAATAATTTATATCTACAGGCATAAATTATTTTTTCAAGCTTAGAGGCAGAATAGTTGTGAAGGAAGCTCAAATTACAATGTATATCTCTACGATGTTGTGGGACGATTGCTTGCCACACGCAGGGAAACTGCTCAGGAGGTATTGCTTGATGTGCCTGCCTCGGGTGCCTATCTGGTGAAGATTGGCGACGCTCCGGCACGGAGAATTGTGGTGAGGAGATAAAACTATCGAAGATTATTTCTCCCATTCAAATATTTTATGCAATTTTGCAATCGGATTGCAAAATTGCATAAAATATTACTACTATATGATAAGCAGTGTTTTAGCATCCGACACCTATAATCCCACCTTCGAGGCTGGCTTTGGTAGGATAACAGAGTCACTCAAATCCCGTCTTGTCCGTCGTGCTGTCATATACAACGGCACTCAGGAACGGCGCAACGCACCCATAGAGGTTTTGCACTTCTCTAGTTTGCGTAACCCTGTTGTATAAGATTTATTCCAGGCTTATTTCTTCCCGTATTTCTCTTTGAAATAGGCGTTCTCTTTCTCGCGGCGGCGGTTCCAGCGCACTTGCAGCCAGGCGGAGACAAGGGCTATGACTACGCTCAATACTATATCCAGCGGTATCTCCCACCATGAGAACGACTTGAGGAAGAAAAAATCGATAACCCAATCAGCCACAGAAAGAACTATCAGGATTAATCCATATTCAATAAAATAGTTTTTAAAAACCTTTTCTTTATTTTTGAATAGCAATAGTCTGCCTTCTTCAATGTGGTTGTCCATTGTAATTGTTCCTGTTATTATGATAATAAACGCAGAATGGCCGACCCTATTGTGCTGGAGCTAATATGTCAGCGTGTAGGTGTCGGTAAAGGTACACCAGAAGCCATTCTCGTACAGGTGCTTTATCTCTGTGGGTCGATTGCCCTTATAGCTGTACTGGAAGGTATTACTCTGGTACTCCCCTTGCCCGTCGTGGCTGTGGAGCGTGACGGACACAAGGTTGTTGTGACTGATGAATACGGGGGCATCGACAAAGCCATAGGACTCTATGCCCTCGGGCCACACCAGCCCGCAGAACGGGTTCTCCTTGGTGTCGTAGCTGTAGGTGATGGAGTCTATCGCGTAACGGTCGTTGTCCGGTCCCGAGACGGCCGACATCAGGTTGCCGTTGTGCCAACGCAGGGAATAGCTGTCCGTGTAGGAAGAAAAACACCCTATATTGGAGATGCTAAGGCTGTCGGGATAATCCGAGCCTTGGCGGTAGTGGAATCTGAAACCATAGGACACCGTGCCCATGGACATCTGCAGGCTGGACAGATGCCTGCCCTCGTAGGCAAGCGTGCAGACCTCGTGGATGCCGTCTTCCACCTGTATGACCCTGCCCAGCGAATCATAGAAATAGCGCACCACAAACGGCTCCGGTGTATTGACCTGGCTGTCGTGATACACCACCGAATCAAGGCGGCCTTTTCCCCAATGCCAACGCATATCGAGGAAGTCCTCAAGGGTGTAGTCTCCACACTCCACCCCTTCCACATGTCGCGAACAGCCCACCTGCTGCACTTTGCTGACAGGCTGATAGACTCCTGCAAAGAAATTACTCTCGCCAATGGGCTGTATAGCCTCATGCTTCGTGCAGCCCGACACAATGATGGATACGACTGCCAATACTGTAAGAATGCCTTTGTTGTTCATATAACTGTTTTTTTATTATCTACTACCTATAAGACGCAGAACACTCCGAAATCTTACAAAAAAACCAAAAAAAAGGGGATGATGCCATCCCCTTTTATGATTCGAGTAATACTATTACTACTTGATGGTACGCGAACCCATGCGGTCCATTGCGCAACGGAAACCAATCCAGGAGGTGCTGCGATCCTGGTCGTAGTAACGGCGGGTGCCGCACTGCATCCAGTAGGCGCGGTCTCTCCAGGAGCCACCCTTCACCACGCGGACGCGGTTGTTGATCATAGAAGTGATGTTCTTCTTGTCAACACTGTCGCTACGGTGATACATCTGGTTGGTCTGCTCCTCGTTGCTGCGGCTGATGGTTTCATCAACTTCCTCTTCCTCATCGACATCTCTCAGCCAGCCAGAGGCAGAAGTGGATTCTTTGCTCTCGAAATCGTAGATGCTGGAGTTCCAGTCACCATCGAGATAGTTGATATTGTCAGCCTGACGGTAGTTGCGGCGGTTCATGTCGTCGGGAACATTCTGATAAATCAGGTTGCCGGTAGCCTCGTCGATAGCGGCTTCCTCGCCGTCCTCGCTCATGGCTACATACTGATAGACATTACCACGGAAGGGGTTCTGGTCGTCGCCTCCGATGGGGTTGGCATCCTTACGATAGACATCGCCACACCACTCAGACACGTTGCCGGCCATGTGATACAGACCGTAGTCGTTGGGGAAATACCATTTGACGGGAGCGGTATATTCCCAGCCGTCGTTCAAGTTGCCAGCCACGCCCATGGCGTCGCCGCGCGAACGCTTGAAGTTGGCAAGGAACTGACCGTAGTACTTCTTGTTGGCAGAACGGACACTCTGACCAGCCCAAGGATAGGTCTTGTGCTCAACAACACGCTCGTCGAAAGTGTTGCCAATCATACCGAGAGCGGCAAACTCCCACTCAGCCTCGGTCGGGAGGCGATAGTTAGGCAGGAGGATACCGTCGGAACGGCGCACGTTACGGTTTTCACCACCGCTGGCGGGGTCGAGGTCGGGCACACCTTTGCCTTCACCTTTGTAAAGACCGGCCAGATAGACATCGGTCTGGAAAGCCTCCGAACCGGTAAGCTCGGACTGGGCAAGGTCGATGATACCGGCATCAACGAGGATCTTCTCATTGACACGGTCGGTACGCCATTTGCAGAAACGGGAAGCCTGTTCCCAAGTCACGCCGACAACAGGATAGTCGTTGAACATGGCGCACTGGAAATAGTTCTCAACGAAGTTCTCGACCCAGGAGAGGCGCTGACGCCACACATTGGTGTCGGGATAAATCTGCTTGACCAACTCGGGATATTCCTCACCGTAAGCACGGTTCATCCAATAGACAAACTCACGGTAGGAGAGATTGGACACCTCGGTCTCATCAATATAGAATGAAGAGACGGTGACTGTGTGGACGAGGTTATTCCATGAGAAGCGGGGATCGTCAGCCACGCGACCCATCTGGAAAGAACCGCCCTCAATGAACACCAAGCCGGGACCGGTGATCTGCTCCTGATAGGATGAACGGTCGAAACCGCCCCACTCGGTATCATTCAGATTCCAGCCTGTGGTGGCGGATTGCTCCTTGCTGCCGCAGGCAACCACGAGCAGCGCGGATGCCAACATTAAGAATGACAGTTTTAAAATCTTCATAGTTTATTAATTTTTTTCTCTGTATACGTAAATGGTTTGTTTTTGTTTCGTTTTTTAGAATTTTTATCAGAACGACGGGCAGCGGATGGCCTTCACCTTGTGTTTCTGCTCAGGCACCGGCAACAAGATGCCGACAGTGATTTCGTGTGCGCCATAGACGCTGTTGTTGATTTCAGATACCGTCACGTCGTAGCTGTAGCCCACCTTGAAGTGGTCCTGCTGCACACCGACCATAAAGATAAAGGCATCGGGGTTCTCGGTACCGTGACGATACCACACGCCCACGAGGAAAGGCATCCAGTCGAGATACAAGCCGTAGTTGAAATAGAGGAAACCACCCTGATACTGGAAGATGAAGTTGGGCGAGATAACCGGGGTGCCCAAGCCGAGCGACGACTGGCGGCGCTGCTCCTCGGCCAGGTTAATCAAGCCACCGGCATTGGCTGTGAGCTTGATAGGAACGCGATCCTCACCATAGAAACCCTGACTGGGCTGATTCAGATGGTGAGCGGCAAAGCCGACATACCAAGCCGGGCCGTAAATCATCGTACCGGCGGCAAAGTCAGGCACAAAAATACTGGTCTGGTCGGGAGCGGTGGCCGAGGTTTCGTTGATTCGGCCGCCATTGGGGTCAATCTGGTCGGGGAAAGTCATTATATTTTTATCCCAGTTCAGTGAATTGTTCACCACACCGGCCTGCAGAGCCAAATTGACATAAATATCGTCATACACCCGGAAGCGGAACGAATACATTGCAGCAATGTTACCCGCTGTCAGCAAACCCTGGTCGCCCTGACGGTCGAAGAGGAGAAGACCGCCTATACCGCCGTGCAAATCAGGTATATACTGGTCATACGATGCACTCACCGTGGTGAATGCACTGACCAGACCCGGCCATTGGGAGCGATAGGTCAATGAAATACGGGGAGCCACCTTGGAACCCGCAAAAGCCGGGTTAAGGTAAAGCGGATTGGCAAAGAACTGCGAAAAACCCACATCTTGAGCTTTTACACCCTGCATGCCCCCGATAGCGAGCAGCAGTATTAACGCGATTTTGTTATATCTTTTCATCATACGAATTTTAGTATAAACTGAGCCTAAAATTGATTGGCAATATTACGATTTTTTTGTCAAATAATTATCTTTCTTGAAAAAATATTTCACAAAACAATGACTTTCAACGATTTTATTTTTCAACATAGGCAAATTAAACCCTGTTTTTTCTTCATTTTCAGAGGCCGTTTTTGCAAAAATCACCCCTTTCAGTGCATGTTTTTACTTACTCCAAACCGGTCATTCGGCCGACTTTTATATTCTTTCCATAACCACTTAAATTCACGCCTTCTTTCAAATAAGTTTGACAAGTATAATCAGTCGTCGATGCAACCATCAAGCGTCGTCATTTATTCGCTCGTTATTCGATCGTTTTCCCATCGTTTTCCCTTTCGGAAAGGGAAAAATGAGGGAAACATATCGAAAAACGATATAACAAGGAACGGCGCAACATCGAGTCCGGAAGGCGCATAGAGTAACGTTGGAGACAAATATGCGACACTATCGGAATGTTGGAGTAAGGTGGCGTAAGACGGCGTAATTCCTCACAGAATAAAAAGTAACTTCCGCGCGAAGCGGCAAACGTCCCATCGGAAACGTTTGCAGGCTGTATTGGACAGAAATAAGGGATGAAACTTGCCATACTTTGGTCAATTTGCCATTGTACTCTTGACGCAGTGCATCAGCCCTACCTATTTTTTGCATCCTGCACAATAAAAAAAGGCAAACTTTGTTATTGGGGTATGCTATTCGGAAAAAAACTGTTTTTGGCCATCGCAGCCATGCTGCTTGCCGCATGTGTTGCAGCTCAGGACTTTGCCGCCCATTCCATACTTGCAGAGGGTAGGTGGTACAAGATACCCGTCGACACTGCTGGAGTGTATAAAATCACCACACGCGAGGTGTCTGCCCTTGACAATGCACCGTGTAACAAGATAGCGCTCTACGGATTGCCCGGAGGCATGCTTTCCGCCAACAATACCTCCTTTCAACCCAACGATTTATTACCCGCCGCTATACATGTGGTGGATGTCAACGGCAACGGCCTTTTTGAAGCAGAAGACTATCTGCTGTTTTACGGCGAAGGACCCAGTATATGGCGTTTTTCAAGAAGCGACGGCTGCTACGTGTATAAAATGCACGCGTATGCGAACTATAATTATTATTTTCTAACCCCCGACGGCACAGCAGGCGACAGTCTGCGAGTGCAGCCAAGCACCCTCAACGAGAGCAACTCACCCGACCGCACCGTCCACACCGGCGTGGCGCTGTATCACGAAGACCGCATCAACACCCACGGAGGCGGCCAGATTTGGGTGTCCGACAAATTCACCCCCAACCTCAACAGCCGCAGCTTCACTCTGACACTTCCCGAACCACCCGCCGAAGGGACCGTCTCAGCGCGCTATGCTTTCGCCAATGTTTCGACAAACTATGCCAATTTTCAGGTCAAGTGCGGTTCACAGACCAAGCAGCACCCTTTCCCGGCCAACTCCAGCTACCAAATCCTCAAAAGCGACTTCACGCTGCAGACGGGCAACAACGTCACCCTCTCCTGCACCTATCAGCCCAGCGAAGCCAACGCCGCCGGCTATTTGGACTTTATCGAACTGAAAGCCCTCATGCCGATTATTTACAGAGGAGGGCAGCTGGTGCTGCGAAACCAGAACGATGTACAAGCAGGGTTAGTGAGCCGTTTTGTGGCACAGGGCTATGCCGAGGGAATGCGGGTGTGGGATGTCACCGACCCGATACAGCCGATGTCGTACACTGTCACACAGCAGGCCAACAACGGATTTGCCTTCTATGCCCCCATCGACATCGAGCGCACCTTTATAGCCTTTACCGACAACGTGGCACTACGTCCCTCCGGCATCACGCCCATCGACAACCAAGACATCCACGGAGCCGACAAGCCCGACTATGTCATTGTAACCCATAAGGATTTCGAGGATCAAGCCATACGCCTGGCCAATCTCCACCGAGAGCTGGACGGCCTTAACACGATGGTGGTGACGCAGGAGCAGGTTTTCAACGAGTTCTCGTCGGGCAAGCCCGACCCCATGGCCATACGGCAGATGTTGCGCTGCCTGCGCAGCAAAGAGGGGGACAGCGAGGCACCGCGCTATCTGCTGCTCTTCGGCAAAGGCACATACGACAACCGCGACATCACCAATGCCCACCAGCGCACTGTGATTACCTATCAGACTTCCTCTTCGTTTGACAGTGAAGGGTCGGCATACCCCAGCGACGACATCTACGGTTATTTGGGCAACACATCGATAAGCGAGTTCGACGGAACCCTTACAGTAAGCATAGGACGTCTGCCAGCCAAAACCCCGGCCGAGGCCAAACACATGGTAGACAAGGTTGACAACTACATGCACCGGCACGACCTGCTGGACAACAACATCCGCGGAGACTGGCGCAACTACGTCACCCTGTTGGCCGACGACGCCGACCCCTCCAGTCCCTATGACACCAATTTCGCCAGCGACTCGGAAATCCTGGCACGCAAGATAAAAAAGCTGTATCCCCAGTACAATATCGACCGAATCTATGCCGACGCCTACGAGCAGCAGTCGGGTGCCGACGGATCGTATTATCCCGATGTAAACAACGCCCTGCGGCAAAGGATGAACTATGGATGCCTGCTGCTCAACTACATCGGGCACGGCTCGAGCAGTTATATCGGCACGGAGCGTTTCATGGAGTTTTCCGACATAGAGAAATACGCCAACACAGACCGACTGGCGTTCTTTGTCACCAGCACCTGCACCTTCGGCAAATTCGACCAGGTGAACGACGTCTGCGGTGCCGAGGTATTCCTGCTGGCCGATGCTGCAGGGGTGGGTATTGTTTCAGCCTCCCGGCCAATACACCATGTGCAGCAGTTCAATGCCAATGTATGCCTCAATGCGCTGAACCCCGAGAACACCATTGGCGACGCCCTGCGCATTGCCAAGAACGCAACCAGTGTGTCGCACTGCATCGCCTTGATGGGCGACCCTGCCCTGCACCTTTCCATTCCCCGCAACGAAGTGGTGGTCACCCACATCAACAATATGCCTGTCAATCCTGCCGTGATAGATTCGGCCAAAGTCCTCTCGCGGGTCACAGTGGAGGGTGTCATCCAAGACGCTGCAGGCAATGTCATGACCGGATTCGACGGGGTGATCTACCCTGTGGTTTTCGACCGCGAGGTGAAATGCCACACCCTTGCCAACGACAACGACAGCACAGAGGTGGAATTTGTACAACAGAAAAACATCCTCTACAAAGGGCGCGAGACCGTCACTGCCGGTCATTTCTCCTACTCATTTATCGTACCCCGCGATGTGTCGTACCATTACGATTACGCCAAATTGTCGCACTACGCGCGCACCGCAACGGAGGATGCCACCGGACAATACGGAAATATCATGTTTGGCGGCTTTAACGAAGACATGACCATTACCGACGTATATCCCACCATCGAGTTGTATATCAGCGATACCAACTTCCGCAACGGAGGACTGACCAACGAAACCCCCACCCTTTACGCCCGCATGAAAGACTCTGTAGGCATCAACGCTGCGGGCAGCGGCCTGGGACACGACATCACCGCCGTGTTGGACGGCAACCCATACAGTACCATTATTCTTAACGACTTCTTTGAGCCCGACATCGCCGACAGCCGCAACGGGGAGGTGCGATACACCCTTGGCAAATTGGACGAAGGACACCACACCCTCACAGTCAAGTGCTGGAACATCTTCAATTACTCCTCCTCGGCCACGGTTGAATTTGTTGTTGCCAACGACCGCACACCGCAGATAGGTCTTTTCCAAGCCGCCCCCAACCCCGCAAGCCAGCGCACTACACTCCGCGTGGAGCACAACCTGCCTGAAGGCATTCAGTCAGCTACTATCGACATTTATGACATCAAGGGATGCCTGGTGCGCAGCCTCACTCCCACCCCGGGCGACTGTACACTCAGCTGTCCATGGGATTTCACCGCATCAAACGGGAGCCTTGTCCCGCGCGGCATATATGTAGCCCGCGTGGTTGTTACTACCACTGACGGACAGCGGATTACACAAACATCCAAGATAGTACGAAATTAAAAAAACTCTCTTTCCACAATAAAAAGCGGTCACATCCGTTTCTAACAAACAAAAAAAAACACTCCTATCATCAGTTTAATGAAAAGAATACACTTCACAATCATCTGCCTGTTTACAATGGGCTTTATCGGCAACGCCAGTGCCCAATTACCCGGACTCACCGGACAGACAAAGAATTATATCTCTACAGGCATGCCTATCCTTCTTATCGCACCCGATGCCATATCGTCAGGTATGGGCGACGCTGGAGTGGCATCCACGCCAGACATCTATTCCTCCCACTGGAACAACGCCAAATTCGCCTTTATCGACGGCGACCTTGGCTTCGGCACCACCTACACCCCCTGGCTGCGTAACCTTAAAGTGTCCGACATGAATCTGCTCTACCTCGGTGGATACAAGCGTATCAACAGCCGCAGCACCGTTGCCGCCTCTCTGACCTATTTCTCTTTAGGCGAAATACAGGTAACCGATGCCGAAGGCCAGAGCCGCGGAACCATGAACCCCAATGAGTTTGCCGCCGACGTGACCTATGCCATGAAACTGAACGACGAGCTCTCGCTGGGTGCCACAGGCCGTTTTATCAACTCCGACCTTACCAACGGGCAGCAAGTGTCCGACGGAAGCGGATATGTATCAACCAAGCCCGCACGCAGCCTCTCGGCCGACCTGGGCCTCTATTGGCAACACCCCATCGACAAGACTCAGACTCTTGCCATCGGTGGCTTTATCAGCAATATGGGCGCAAAACTCTCCTACTCCGACGACGACACCAAGAAGGAATTCCTGCCCACCAATCTGCGCATCGGCGGCCGCTACACCAACGAGATTGACGAGTCCAACTCGGTCAGTTTCCTGATTGATGTCAACAAACTGCTTGTTCCCACCCCGCCCGTCACCGTGGGCGACAGCACCTACAGCAAATACTACCGCAACATGACCGAGTACTACAACACCGGCGTAGTCAAAGGGGCTATCCAGTCCTTCTACGATGCCCCCGGCGGCTTCAGCGAAGAGCTGCGCGAACTCCAGTTCTCCTTGGGCGGCGAATATTGGTACAAGCACACCCTTGCTGCACGTGCCGGCTATTTCTACGAAAGCACCACCAAGGGTGGCCGCCAGTACCTGACTTTCGGTTTCGGACTGCGTTACAACATCGTTCAGTTCGACCTTGCCTACCTGGTGCCCACCACCAGTTTCAGCAGCAACCCGCTCTCCAACACCATCCGCATTTCGCTCATCTTCAGCCTCAAGCCAAAGCAAAGCACTCCCACTATTTAATACCACACATGTCATGCGCATAGGATTAGGATATGATGTTCACCAACTTGTCGACGACCGCAAACTGTGGTTGGGGGGCATTGAAATACCCCACACCAAAGGGCTGCTGGGACATTCCGATGCCGACGTGCTGCTTCATGCCATCTGTGATGCCATGCTCGGTGCCGCCGCCCTTGGCGACATAGGCAAACACTTCCCCGACACAGACCCCCGATACAAAGACATCGACAGCAAACTGCTGCTGCGCCACTGCAACGACCTCCTCAAGCAGGAAGGCTATTGTGTCGGCAATATCGACAGCATCATCGTGGCCCAGAAGCCAAAGGTTGGCCCCTATATCCCCCAGATGCGCCAAACCATTGCCGACATCCTCGGCACAGACATCTCCTGTGTGTCCGTCAAGGCCACCACAACAGAACATCTCGGCTTCGAAGGCCGACAGGAAGGCATCAGTGCCCACGCTGTAGTCCTCTTGAATAGCATACAATAACCTCCACCCTCTTTAACCGCAACCCCTATGGAATCACCCAAAATATCCCCGCTACCCCAAGACGATGCCGCTGTCCTTGAAGACTCTGGCTGCAGCCTCGTGCTGCACAACGACGACATCCACACCTTCGACTACGTCATCAAGGCGCTTGTGGACATTTGCCGCATCACCTATGCACAGGCCGAGCAATGCACTATTCTTGTCCACTGCCACGGCAAATGCACCATCAAGCACGGCAGCTACGACGACCTCCTGCCCATGCACACCGCATTAATCGACAAGCAACTCACCTCCGAAATAGTGCGTTAGCCAAACTCTGATAAAAAACAAATTCCATATCAGAAAAAAGATGTATCTTTGCAAAGTGAATAATAACTGAACATAAATATTAAACCTCATGACTCCTACCCTTGTAATCATCGTTCTGGCACTGGGACTCCTGCTCCTCACACTGGAAATCGTGGCACTCCCAGGCGGCATTGCCGGCGTGTGCGGATTCCTGCTTATCGCTTTCGGCGTATGGCAAAGTTTCATTCTTTGGGGTATGACCGTCGGCACCTGGGTGCTGATTGGTTCCGTGGCCATCTGTGCGCTCCTGCTGGCACTCTTCATGAAGACAAAAACGTGGAAACGTTTCAGCCTCAACGAAGAGTCGGACAGCTCTGTGAACCAAATCGAAGACCCTGCGATTGCCATCGGCACCCGCGGCACCACTGTGGCGCGCCTCGCACCCACAGGCAAAGCCCTCATCGACGGCAAGCTGGTGGAAGTCCACGCCATCAATAAGTTCATTGACCAAGACCGTCCCATCGAAGTGGTGGCCATCGAGGGCTATCGCATCGACGTCTGCGAAACCGAGGACAAACGTTTCGACTGACACATCCAAAGCCTGAAAACAACAAGAATTATTAACTCAAAAAACATATCATCATGTCAGTAACAGGTATCATTGTATTATGTGTAGTGATATTCATCCTACTCATCGTCTTTGTCTATTACGTTCCCGTGGGACTCTGGTTCCAAGCCCTGGTGTCGGGAGTCCACACCTCACTCATCCAGCTCATGTTCATGCGCTTCCGTAAAGTCCCCCCCAGCGTGATTGTCAACAACATGATTAACGCCACCAAGGCGGGTCTGAAACTCTCGCAAAACGAACTCGAAGCCCACTATCTGGCAGGCGGCAATGTCACCAATGTGGTGCAAGCCCTCATCTCCTCCAGCAAAGCCAACATGAACCTTGACTTCCGCACCGCCACCGCCATCGACCTGGCAGGCCGCGACGTGCTCAAAGCCGTGCAGACATCTGTCAACCCCAAGGTCATCGACACCCCTCCCGTAGCAGCCGTTGCCAAAGACGGTATCCAGCTTATTGCCAAGGCCCGTGTCACCGTGCGCACCAACATCAAGCAGCTCGTCGGTGGTGCCAGCGAAGAGACCATCCTGGCCCGCGTTGGCGAAGGCATCGTGTCTTCCATCGGCTCTGCCCTCAGCCACAAGCAGGTGCTTGAAAACCCCGACAGCATATCCAAACTCGTGCTCACCAAAGGACTCGACAGCGGCACCGCCTTCGAAATCCTCTCCATCGACATTGCCGACATCGACGTGGGCAAGAACATCGGTGCACAGTTGCAGATGGACCAGGCCAACGCCGACAAGAACATTGCACAGGCCAAGGCCGAGGAACGCCGCGCCATGGCCGTAGCCTCCGAGCAAGAAATGAAAGCCAAGGCCCAGGAAGCCCGCGCCAAAGTCATCGAGGCCGAGGCCGAAGTGCCCAAAGCTATGGCCGACGCCTTCCGCAGCGGCAACATGGGCATCATGGACTACTACCGCATGAAAAACATACAGGCCGACACCGACATGCGCGAAAGCATTGCCAAGCCCGCCGGTGCAAAGCCCGTAACCAAGACACCCGAACAGAAATAACACATCAAACAGGACAAGGGCCTCTCATTGGTAGAGGCCCTTGTCTATATACATACTGTTGCCATGAAACAAATAACCATCCTCCTGCTGACAACCCTTTTCCTGTGTCCTGCTATGGCACAGAACAGCAAAAACAGCCGAGCCGATGCCATCGTGGGCACCTATCGTGTAGAACATGCCGGCCAGCAATCCAAAGTACGAGTTTACAAAGAGAAAAACGGTGACTACACCGCCCAATGCATCTGGCTTCGCGACAGCATCGACTCCGCCACGGGCAAACTGATCACCGACTCCAAAAACCCCGATAAAAGCCTCCGCAACACCCCGTGCAACCGCATCATCATCTTCCGGAACATGCAGTACAACAGCAAAAAGCAACGCTGGGAAGACGGCAAAATATATGACCCCACCAGAGGCATAGTGGCCAACTGCACATGCGAATTCCTCCAAGACGGACGGCTCAAAGTGCGCGGCTCGATACTGGGCATAGGCGAATCCGTCTATTGGCAGCCCCTATAAACCGGCATAACCCAGTCCTGACAATTGAATACTACCTATGAAAACAATCCGTCTCATCCTGATATTCGCCACAGCGTGTCTGCTCAACTGTAACACAATGGCTCAAGGCCATTTCACTGAGCGGGACACCATCGATGTGCTGCACTACGACATCCAGCTCGACATGGGGCATCACCAGCCCAGTCACATACAAGGCTCGTGCCAAGTCCTCCTGCAACTCCTGCAGCCCACCACGCATGTAAAGCTGGGACTTGAAAGTGCCACCATCGACTCCATCCTTGTCAACAACAGCCTTGTCCCCGCCACAGAATGGAACTATGACAACCACCAGCTCACCGTTCCCGTCACAGGAAACTCCTTACACGATACCCTCAGCGTCACCGTTTACTATGGCAGCTATGGCTACGTTGGAGTAGATGGAGGATTCTGGTGCCTCGACCGGCTGTTCTACAACCTCGGCGAAGACCGCTACACACGGCCATTCAGCATGGGACGCAGTTGGTTTCCCTGCAGCGACAGCGTCTACGACCGCGCCACCTACACCTTCGGCATCACCGTTTCCCCCGGATGGACAGCCGTATGCAGCGGCGAACACGACAGCACCGTCCTTAACGCCGACAGCAGCCTTACTTACCACTACACCCTGCACCACCCCATATCCACCTACCAAGCAGGCATCAACGCAGCACCTTACTACACATACAACTATAACGTCCAAGGGCTTTACGGCACCTATCCTGTCCACATCGCCTGTTTCGACGACAACAGCGCTGCCGTCATGCGCAATTTCAATACTCTCGAACATACACTGCAACTCTACGAGCGCCTCTTCGGCCCCTACCGCTGGGACAACATTGGCTTCAGCGAAGGAGGACGTAACGCCGGCATGGAACACGTAAACAACATCTGCATCAGTTTCAATTATTACGACTTCAAATATCTCATCGACCACGAATTCGCCCATCAATGGTTTGGCAACCTAATCACCTGCGCACATCTCGACGACATGTGGTTTAATGAAGGCGGAGCCACCTTCGCCGACCAACTGGCTGGACTGGACGGTACACCCACATCGTATGAAATCATGTACCGCAAAGCAGCAACTCTTTCCCAGACACCCCTCAACGAAAATGGTTTCTACCCCCTGTATGGCATGCCCAACCAATATGCCTTCATGCACACCACCTACGACAAAGGAGCCTTGGTCTTCCACGAACTCAACCACCTTCTGGGCGACTCTGTCTTCTTCTCCATGATGCAAACACTATTCAGCCAAAATGCCTACACCAACATGAACAGCCACCAACTGCGCGACTCCATGAGCCGCTACAGCGGCACCGACCTCACCGACTTCTACAACTTCCACATATTCAACCCCGGCTTCGCAAGTTATTCAATAGACTCTATGCAAACCACCGATGGCACCACCACCCTCACCATCCGCCAACGTCTATGGCATGCTCCCCGCTATTGTACCCAGGCCAACATCCCGGTCACCTTCTTCTCAGCCACCGGCGACACCGCCACCCGCCACATCGCCAGCCAAGGGCAATATGCCACCGCACAGTTCCAACTGCCCTTTGAACCCGCATTCGCCGTCGTTGACTACTACAACCGCACAGCCTGCGCCGACGTAACCCATAACATCCACCTCAACTCCACCCAACGCACCACATCCACCCCAACCGACTTCCTCATCACCCCCACCTACATCAACGACGATGTCGACCTGTACGTCACCCTGCAATACGGCGCACCCGACGACAGCCTGATGCCAGGCATCGTACGTTGGGACAACCGACGCTGGTTCATCAACGGCAACTACTCCAATAACTTCAAGGCCAAGACCGGGTTCTGCTACGGTGAAGGCTCCCCCGTCTATGACAAAGGATTCTACCTTACACCTGACACAGAAGACTCACTGCGCCTTTTCTACCGCAAAAGCCCCAGCAAACCATGGCGTATGAGGAAAACCGCCACCCACGAAAGAGTGTCACAATTAGGTTCACACTACTCGTACATGCAAATTGTCGGGACACCGCTCAAAGGCGAATTCATCATGGCCGTAGTAGATACCGCTCTTCTCAGCATACCCTATGACGAAGACCCCGTCTCCACTCCACAGCTGACTCTCAGCCCCAACCCTGCCAAAGACCATGTGGACATCCATGTCAGCCTCGCTGAGCCGCAGCCCTGCCAAATAATCCTCCGCAACGCCACAGGACGGGAAATAATGAGAAAAGGTTTTCAACTTTCAACTCTCAACTCTCAACTCTCAACTCTCAACTTTCAACTCTCAACCGCCAACCTGCCCGCAGGCATCTATTTCGTCACCCTCACCTCCCCCACCGGCACCTACACACGCAAACTTCTGATTCAATGACTCCGATTAAATCCATATAACCATGCTTAACACGCCCGTCCTACTCATCACCTTCAACCGTCCCACACACACACGAAGAGTGCTGGAAAGCATCCTGTCCGCCCAACCGAGAGAGCTCTACGTCTTTCAGGACGGAATACGCACCGGCAACGAGAACGACATCGTAAAGAGTGCCCAGGTAAGAGAGACCATCGCAGACATGACAAAAGGCCTCCCCGTAAATGTCCACACCTACTACTCCGACAAAAACTGGGGATGCGGAGCAGGGCCCATGACCGGCATCACCTGGTTCTTCAACCAAGTGGAAAGAGGCATCGTAATGGAAGACGACTGCCTGCCGCACCCCGACTTCTACACCTACTGCGAGGAACTGCTCGAACGCTATGACTCCAACGAACAAGTGCGCTTCATCAACGCAACCCTCTACCGCGACCGCTGGAAGTGCGACCACTCCTACGATTTCTCCCGCTACATGGTGACCGGCGCATGGGCTGGATGGCGCAGAACATGGCAGGGATTTGACTTAGACCTTAAAGACCTGGATGCTAAAAAATTCAGGAGACACGTATGGAAGCTTACCGGCCATATCGTCGACGCCACATGGTGGTACTCCCTCGTAAAGGAAATCCAACAGGACAAAAACAAAAAATCCTACTGGGACTACCAGATGCAAATCCACCTGTTCCGCGAAAACGCATTGACCATCCATCCCCGATGCAACCTGGTAAGCAACATCGGCTTCGACAGCGAAGGCACTCACACCCTCGACAACGACTGCAGTCGGGGCAACCGCGAGGTGTTCCCCATCCTGCCCCTGGACCATCCCACCACCATCGCCGTCGACAAAGAGCGCGACTTCCGCTGCTGGTCGAAGAGCATAAGCCTCGGGTGGCTGAAAGACCGCATCGGCTATATCTACGCCGACCTCCTCTGGTCCAACGGGATAGGCCACAAGATACTGATGCGGTACAAGAAAAACAAGGGAACAGGAATCAACACCAAAAAGGTATGACAGACAATCCACCGAAAGTCCTCGCCGTCTGCACATCAGACACCAACGGAGGCGCCGCACGGGCTGCCTACCGCATCCACCTCAGCCAAAAAATGCTGGGCATCGAAAGCCGTATGCTCGTAAAAAACAAGAAAAGCGACGACCCCGATGTCATCGCCCTGGAGACATTCATCCCCCGCAACCCGCTCTATAAAGCCTTCGACTGGGTGCGCAACAAGGCACAAAACAAACTGGAGCACCACCGCTGGAACCAATATCCCGACAGGGAAAAAGTCTTCATGTCCGACCTGAGAGGAACCGACCTCCACGGTACACTGCACAAACTGGACTACGACATCCTTCACCTGCACTGGATCAACCAGCGTTTTATTCCACTGGACCTCCTGCCCAAAGACAAACCCATCGTCTGGACACTGCACGACAGCTGGCCCTTCTGCGGCGTATGCCACTACTTCCTCGACTGTGAACAATACAAACAGAAATGCGGCAACTGCCCCTTTCTCCACTCAAACAACCCCAACGACCTGAGCCGACAGATATGGGAAAAGAAACAGAAAGCCTACCACGGACTGAACCTTCACATAGTCACCCCAAGCCAATGGCTGGGCAACTGCGCCAGACAAAGCAGCCTAATCGGGGATTTCCCCGTCACCGTGATACCGAACAGCCTCGATACCGACACCTATCGTCCGCTTGGCAGCGATGAAATTGCGCCACGATGGAGCTCGCTCCACTCCGCCCTGAAGGGGCAAAAAACCATCCTGTTCGGGGCAGTGAATGCCGCAACCGACAGAATCAAAGGTTTTGTCCACCTCCTTACTGCATTGCAGCAACTACAGGGCGACAACCTTCACCTGGTTGTGTTCGGAGCCTCCAAATCGGAACTCGGCATCGACCTCAACATACCGGTGCACTACGTCGGCTATGTGAGCGACACCCGCGAACTCGTCTCCCTCTACAACATGGCCGATGTCATGGTCGTCCCGTCACTGACCGAAAACCTTTCATGCGCCATCATGGAAAGCCTCTCATGCCAAACACCCGTCGTGGCATTCAATATCGGAGGCAACAGCGACATGATAGAACACCAAGCCAACGGCTATCTGGCAGAGAAACTAAACGACGACGACCTGGCAAACGGAATCCTATGGTGCCTCAACCACAACGAGAACAACCGGCTCGGCAAAGCCGGAAGACAGAAAGTGTTAGCCAACTACACCTATCAAGCCGTAGGCAGGCAATACAGCCAGCTGTATGCAACACTACTCAAACATTAAGAAAGGGTGTTAGGGTTTTAAAGTTATAGGGTTTAAAACCAAATCGGTCGTTAGGGTTTATGCCAGGTTAGTATTTGTTTCGAGCAGATTGGCCGCATCGCTGGCGAACGTTGCGTAAAGCGAGAGCAGAGAAAGCTCGCTTGCTCTGCCGAGCCATAGCAACGTCAACGAAGTTAAGGCGTAGCGGGCTACGGCGAGACAGGGATGTGGACAAGATGCCGAAAGAAATGCTGATATGGCATAAACAGACCTGAAAAAGACGAGATTGATTGAAAAGTCGGCCTAATGACCGATTTGGGTTAAATGTTTTAGAGTGACCCTCCTCCCTCCAAAATGCACATTACAAAAAAAGGAGGGCCCTGCCCCCCGGCAAGCACCCTCCCTTTGAAGGATTTTTTTCAATCCCCGCTTATTCCACTACTAATTTCTTGATATAGCTCCCCTCTTCCGTGGTGAGGGTGACGAAGTAGATTCCCTTTGGATATGCTGTCAGCATGATGGTGTGGCTGACAGTAAGCATGGGCAGCTCTTTGTGCAGTACTTCGCGTCCCGAAGCGTCCGTCACCGAGAGCACCCCTCCCGGGAACGGGTTTCCCTCCATCAGGCAACGAACACTGCCCGATGCCGGGTTGGGTAACAGACAAAACCCACCGACAAGGCCGTCAGCTGTCGTTATTCCCTCCCGTTCTTCAAACAGGGCGGTGAACGAGGTGTCCTGTGTCACCACCACATACCGGGGATTCGACATATCCCCATCGTTCCATTGCAGGAAACCATAGGGACTCCTTCCCATAGCTGTCAGCACCGCTACACCACCCTCATAATACTCCCCTCCGCCTTCCACCTGCCCTCGTTCCTCATAGTCCGGCGATGCCGTCACCGTGTACATATTAGATGGGAAATACACCCCAACGCTGTCTGACCAATCGCTGTAATACACCGAACTGTCGTGCTGGCTTCTGCACAGCGCACGCACGTATGCCACATACTGCACCCCCCTTTCCAAGTTGTCAAACAACTTTTCTGTTCTGCTACATGGGATAATCTCGCACGAGTCGGGCGGCATTCCCGCCAACCCCCATGCTACTTCCCAGCTCTCGTGCCGCCTGTTCTGTCCCCACACCCACATCAACCGCACTCGTCCCGTGTCCTCAACCAATACTAATGTTTTTACAACCCGGGGGCACGGGGGGTCGTAAGGGGGCGGCTCCTCTTTCGAGAAGATGGCTGTCAGCTGTGTGTCCTGCGTCACCGTCACGGTGCGCTGGTTTTCCCTCACGCTGTCACTCCAGTACCAAAAATAAAAACCGGGATTTGCCTTCGCCCTGAATACCACTGTGTCGCCCTCGCAAAAGACAGTGTCGCCCCCAATCGCTCGAAGGAGTGGATCCTCGCCATAAGGAGGACGATCAAAGTCTTTACCCTCGCGCCACTTAAAAATATCTCCCCTGCCCATAGTCGAATCGTTGGTGCGCACCCCGACGCTATATACCGGTGTAGTGTCGAAATAGGCGATGAACTGGGTGTCCTGTGTCACGAATATAGTGCGTGGATTGTCGGTCACCCCGTCGTTCCAGTGGCTGAACCGGTAGCACTTGTGGGGGGTGGCGGTAATGGTCTGATATGTTCCTGACGGGTAATATGCCGTGGATCTGACAAACCCCTTCGTCAGGTCTTCCGAGACAAGGTCCACATAATACTGTTCTTCGTCAAGGATAAACCCAAAGGGACCATAACCCGTTTGTCTTTCAAGTCTGCCCCACGGGCCGTCTAACCCGTCACCGTAGCAGTAGTGGCCATAGGGGTCCATTCCCTTGATAAAATAGTATGAACTTGGGTCGATGGACACATATACTGTCGGCCAATTGTCAAAGACAGTATAGCCGCGGTCTGCCGAATAACGGGTTGTGCTGGGGCTGTTTAGCGACCCCCCTATCCAGTATTCTCCCAACAGGGTATACACCGTGTCGAACAACGCCTCGTACAGGTGGCAGTATATGGGCGGATAGTCATGGTCGGGACTTCTTGGCAAACACATCATCCGGGGACGGGCGGTGTCCCAGCGCACTGTCGCTATGCGATCCAGATAGTACGAAGTTGAAAAAAATCCAGTTGTAGGAGCCACATTTGTGTCACGCACGTAGAGTGACAGGTATTCCGGGAGCCTGTTGGTGTCCAAAACGAGGCGTCCGGGATGGTAATGATCAACCATTGCCCACATCCCTTTGACCCGTAAAGGTCTGGGGAAAAATTGCTGTGTGGCAACGTATATACTGAACTTACCACGACCGTACGGATAATAGTGTTGGTGGGTGTCGGGATAGACTTGATACGTTTCGGGACTGAAATAATAGTATGTTGTATCGTACCAAGAGCTATAGTAATGGTTGCGCAGGCGCGGACTACAGGGCAGCGTATCGCGCGAAGGGGTAAAGGTCTGCGCACTTTGCGCACACACCTCCACCGTTAGCAGAACCATCATTACAATAATTGAAGCAATTTTTTTCATGGTATCAGTTTTTTTTATTCACAAAAACTACAAATAACATCTAATGATAATTGCGTCATGGATATCTCCGCCACCTCCCACCGAAAAGTGGTCTTTTTTGAAAACCCCCACTCCATTTTATCTAGGACGGCATGACGCTTGGGAAGAACCTCATATTGATGAACCGATTTAGTAAAACACGATTCCTGCGGAAGCAATTGTATATCCTGGTCAAACAGATGGAAATTTGAGAAATTGTCATGACATGATATATCCATGTCATTACCTCCAATCCTCTGTGTTAGCGAGTTATAAGTGTAATCCACATTTGTCAGCCATGTGACATTATGAGCAGCACCACCCAATGAAGGAATGGCAATCAGTCCATTGGTATGCGCATTATCCCGAGACAAGACAAACAGCTTGTTTGTATTAAACAAATTACCAATGTCTTTAACCTCTGCATGCACATCTGTTCGATAGTATATGCAACTGTCATATTCCCATGCGTGACTGAACAGAAACAAACGGACACCTCCAATGTTTTCCTCCGATTCCTCTACTCCAAAAGCCACACCAAACTTATCACTTTCATCATTAATATGAAACAGCCTCATGGGTGCTCTGTCATGATGGAAAAAACAGTTCTCACTTGTTGCCATGACATAAAAGGCCATATGGTGGAATCCTGGCGAACCACATGTGTAAAAGCATCCCCTGAGATCAAACCTGTCCAACAAAAACACCTGATGGCTGTTGTCATAGCTATTGGATCCAGGCAGCTCGTCATTTTCACAGGCATATTGTGCCAACAGTGTGAGGCTGTCCTGCATCGCCATAATATCTGAAAAGACAACTTTTTCAGTATTATTAATTGTATCTAACCTAATACCCCATACCGCACCTGAATCTGTCAGTTCAACAATGCAGGAATTCCGAGTTTTTTCCATATTCCCTATTGCATTGATAGTCAGAACTGAGCCCGCAACCTTAGTAATTGCAAGACGTGTTAATTGGGTCACCTCGTCAACTTTATAATAATATACTGTACCCGAACCGTCCAGGAAAGCATTCATACTAAAACGTCCCACAAAACCATCTGTAAAACGGTTCCCCATAAAGTCGGGGCAAGGTTGAGTTATTTTGCCACAAAAATAGCAGGATCCTTCAAATAGTCTCATATCGTATATTTCAACCGAGGGCCCGATACAATCTAAATCACACGGATCATTAAAAACAGTTGAAAAGGCCACCCACGGACTCATGGTGTAGCCTCTGACAATAAATGTGTGGCGATTCATTCCATGTACTTTTTCTTTTTCTTGGACATAAACTACATGATTTGAAGCGTTGCTCCTTACAATACTATGCACCCCTGTAAGGTTGTTGTATTTAGTCCATTCGCTTTGACAATAGGATTGAATCACCCTATCCAAACTGTCGTTCTCATCCTGCGCTGCTATTGGTATACACGACAACAACAATAGACCAGCATTCAAAACCTTTACAAACATTTTCTTCATAACACTATAACACTAATTATTTAATTAATAATCTCATACACACAACATCAATTAACTCAACTTCAGTTTTTCTTTTTGCAAAAATACAGTTATTTTCCGAATATAAAAAAAAAAAAATGACCCAACAAAAGATTGATTTCAAACAACCTTAAAGAGATTGTTTTTTAATCATTTATCAAAGAGAGACACAGCCGTAAGGCATAGGCAGCGCCGTTCTTTCCCCGCTTGTTTCAGGGTCGTTTTACGGTCGTTTTCCGCTTTTAAAGCGAAGAACGAGTGGAGAACGAGTGGAGAACGAGCGAATAAATGACGGTGCAACTACGGCGGCAGACAGGGTGTGGAATGGTGTGGAAATATATAGGCTCTGCTTACATAACAACACCGTAAAGACAAGGCAGAGATGGGGAAAGATTGGCTGTTGATAAAAAAACAAGAAAAAAAACCGGATAATTGAAAAAAAAGGCGTATTTTTGCATCCCGTATTTTTGTTTATCAGAAAGACGGTATTATGAAACACGGTTTTGACAACGAGAAGTATCTCAAGATTCAGTCCGAACACATCAAGGAGCGTATCTCCAAGTTCGGCAACAAACTTTACTTAGAATTTGGCGGTAAGCTTTTCGACGACTACCACGCCAGTCGTGTACTCCCAGGGTTTGAACCCGACAGCAAGCTGAAAATGCTGATGCAGCTGCGCGACGACGCGGAAATCGTCATTGCCATCAGTGCCAAGGACATTGAGAAAAACAAGGTGCGCGGCGACCTGGGCATCACTTACGACGTGGATGTGCTGAGGCTGCGCGACGAGTTTATGGAGCGCGGGCTGATGGTCAGCGCCGTGGTCATCACGCAGTACTACGGCCAGGGAAGCGCCATGGCCTTTCGCGAGCGTCTGGAACGCCTGGGCATCAGCGTTTACTACCACTACGCCATCGAGGGCTATCCCACGAATGTGGAGCTTATCTGCTCCGAAAACGGTTTTGGGAAAAACGAGTACGTGAAAACCACTCGTCCGCTGGTGGTGGTGACGGCGCCCGGACCCGGAAGCGGCAAGATGGCAGTGTGTCTCAGCCAGCTGTATCAGGAAAACCAGCGCGGCATCAAGGCGGGCTATGCCAAATTCGAGACTTTCCCCATCTGGAGCATTCCGCTGAAACACCCTGTCAACGTGGCCTATGAGGCTGCAACCGCCGACCTCAACGACGTGAACATGATCGACCCGTTCCACCTGGAGGCCTATGGCAAGACGACGGTGAACTACAACCGCGACATCGAGATTTTCCCGGTGCTGAACGCCATCTTCGAGGGCATCTACGGCGAGAATCCCTACAAGTCGCCCACAGACATGGGAGTGAATATGGCAGGTTTCTGCATCTGCGACGACGAGGTGTGCTGCCAGGCATCGAAGGACGAGATAATACGCCGCTACTATACCGCCCTGTGCAACTTTGCCGAAGGCAAAACCGGCGAGACCGAGGTGAACAAGATAGCCCTGCTGATGAAACAGCTGAAACTCACCACTGACGACCGCCGCACCACGGTGGCCGCCCGTGAGCGCAAACAGCTTGAGAACGCCGACGCGGCAGCCATCGAACTGGCCGACGGCACCCTCATCACAGCCCACAGCAGCGAACTGCTGGGGCCGAGTGCCGCCCTGCTGCTCAACGCCACCAAGCACCTGGCAGGCATCGACCACGGAATAAAGCTCATAGCACAGGAGATTATAGAGCCCATCCAGAACACGAAAGTGAAACTGCTGCACGGCCACAACCCCCGTCTGCACACGGACGAGGTGCTGGTTGCCCTGTCCATGCTAAGCCTTACGGACGAGAACTGCCGCAAGGCATTGGCCACGCTGCCTCAGCTCAACGGCTGCCAAGTGCACGCCACTGTTATGCTGAGCGAGGTGGACAGGAAGATATTCAAAAAACTCGGCATCGGTCTCACCACCGACCCGAATCCCAAGAAATAACTGAAGATTGCTTGAATGCCTGATTGCCTGATTGTTTGAGTGCTGGCGCGGTCAAATCACTCAAGCATTTACACAATCAGACAATCATGCAATCCTCTAAACTCTCAACTCTCAACTTTCAACTCTCAACTTTTTAGTACTGCTCTTTCTCGTTGGGGAAATCGATGTTTTTCACATCGCTGATGTACTGTCGGATGGCGTTGCTTATATCGGCCCCGAAACTTCCATAGGTGCGAAGATAGCGCGGCTTGAACTGCTGGGTGATGCCGAGCATGTCCTGCAGGACAAGCACCTGTCCGTCGGTGCCGCTGCCGGCACCAATGCCTATGGTGGGTATTTTCAGTTCGCTTGTAACACTGGCGGCCAGTTTGGCAGGGATTTTCTCGAGCACGATGCTGAAACAGCCCGCATCTTCAAGCACATGTGCGTCGTGGACAAGGCGGTTGGCTTCATCCTCCTGAGTGGCACGCACGACGTAGGTGCCGAATTTGTTGATGCTTTGGGGAGTAAGTCCCAGATGTCCCATGACGGGGATGCCTGCAGTGAGTATGCGGCAGATGGACTCCAGTACCTCTTCGCCGCCTTCGAGCTTGACGGCATCGGCGCCGGTTTCTTTCATTATCCTTATCGCCGAGGCGAGGGCTTGCTTGGAGTTGCCCTGATAAGTGCCGAAGGGCATGTCGACAACGACCAAGGCACGCTTGATGGCACGTTTGACCGAGGATGCATATACAATCATCTCGTCGAGAGTGATGGGCAGGGTGGTTTCGAATCCCTCCATGACATTGGCGGCGGAATCGCCTACCAGAACCACGTCGATTTTGGTGGCATCGAGGAGCTTGGCCATGGAGTAGTCATATGCAGTGAGCATGGCGATTTTCTCGCCATTCTGTTTCATGCGCTGCAGAACATTGGTTGTAACCTTTGTTACATCGGTTTGTAAATAAGCCATAATTTAATCTATTTCTTCGTCTCCGTCGTTGATGAACGGGTTGCCTCCTTCCTGTTCGAGGGATTCCTCCTCGTCCTCAATGATGCGGAGCATATTGCGGAATGGTTTCTTGAATTCGTATTCGCCTTTGCTGTTGACACGGAAGGGTTTGAAATAACGCTCCTCGCCTTTCACCACGATGGTGACAGCCCCCTGCTCGGTGGGGGAATCGGCGGGATAGAGGTATTTCGACACTTCGTCCTCGGTGATGCGTTTGGCTATGAAGATTGTGTCGAACTGCGAGGGATTGAGGGCTCCCTGCAGCATCAGTACAGGGCCGCCTTTGATTTTCTTTGTGGCCAGGGGTTTGTACTCCATGCCCTTGGGCGTGTATTTCTTGGCGTAGACTTTCAGCCGCGACTCGATTTGCTCCTCGGTGACGGGGAAACGTACAAAGATGGAGTCGGTGAGGGCTGTGCACTCATCGGGCTTGCGGTTGAAGGATGAATGCAGGACGACATATCCAATAGGCAGGATGATGTTGCGCCGGTGCGGCACAAGGAAGTATTTCTCGACCATTTGGCGGTAGTCGAGGTGCTCGTCGATGGTAATCGTGACAGGTGGCGGGCACTCGTCGCGGGTATTGAGGACCGAATAGACAGAGCCTTTTTTCAGTATCAGCTGGGTGTAGTAGGCGCGGATGTTGCTGTCCTGGGCAGGGATGAAACAGCCGCTGCTGCCGCCTATGCACTCTATGGGGTTGTGGCGGAAGGTGACCAGCACAGTCCCCTCGAGCGCGATGTCCTTGTTGAGGAACTTGCGGCTGTCGGGGAGATCGGCACAGTCGTAGACCTGCTTGTCGGTGGGGACTTCAAAGCGGATGAGCTCGACGGTGTCGCCATGGCAGCTGCAGTGGATGGGATTGTAGGCATAGCGTACCGGCACAATCTCGTGGCCGCGCATGGTAAAATAGCGGTAGACCGACTCGATGCGGGACTGCATCAGAGAAGAGTCATAGGGATGGCCATAGGCCTCTATCGACATAGTGTAGAGACGTGGGTTGTCCCTGCTGAAGGCCACATCATAAGCGGAGTCGAGCAGGTCAAGATCGCCCACCCGATAGGAGCTGTCGCCTTCGTCGAAATGCAGCAGCAGGCAGAACACTTCGGGATTGGTCCACGCACGAGGGAGGTCTTTGGGCTTGATGGGTTTCTCCGAGGGGATGTGCAGACCGGAGCTTTGCCCCCATGCACCTGCGGCCAAAGCGAGGAAAAGGATGATGATGAGTCGGTTCATGGGGTGGCGGGAATTTTAGAAGTTGAATCCGTTGTTGGACTGTGACAGAAGCTGCTGGATAATGTCTTCGGTAGCGATACCCTCGGCCTCGGCATAGTAGTTGCGCACGATGCGGTGGCGCAGCACTTCGACGGCCACGGCCTGCACGTCCTCGATGTCGGGCGAGTACTTGCCCTGCATGGCGGCATGGGTTTTGGCCCCCATGACGAGATACTGCGATGCACGCGGACCGGCGCCCCAGGAGAGGTATTTGGCGGCGAGGCCGGCGCTGTCGTTGCGCTGCTGCGGGACGGAGGATACCGGACGGGTGGAGGCAGCCAGGCTGACGGCATAGCGACAGACATTGTCGGACACCGGGAGCCGGCGGATGACATCCTGATACTGGAGGATTTCCTCGGCTGAGAGGACGACCTCCACATGGGGATTATAATCGGCAGTGGTGCCTTTGACGATGTCGACCTCTTCCTGGAAAGAGGGATAGTCCATCTTGATATTGAGCATGAACCGGTCCAGCTGAGCTTCGGGCAGCGGATAGGTGCCCTCCTGCTCAATGGGGTTCTGCGTGGCCAGGACAAAGAACGGCGCCGCCAGCGGATAACTCTTGCCCGACACGGTGACAGACTTTTCCTGCATGGCCTCGAGCAAAGCGGCCTGAGTCTTGGGGGGTGTGCGGTTTATTTCATCAGCCAATACGATATTGGCGAAGACAGGGCCTTTGATGAACTGGAACTTGCGGTTCTCGTCGAGTATTTCGGACCCGGTGATGTCGGAGGGCATCAGGTCGGGAGTGAATTGTATGCGGTTGAAGGTGAGACCAAGGGCTTTCGAGAGGGTGTTGACCATTAAAGTCTTGGCAAGACCCGGCACGCCCACCAGCAGACAGTGCCCGCCGGTAAAGATGGACAGCAGCAGACTGTCCACCGCTTTGTCCTGTCCAACGATTACTTTGCCCATCTCATTCTTCAGGGCATTGTATCGCTGCACGAAGTTTTCTATAATCTCTTTGTCGGACATTGGGGATGATTTGGTGATTAGTATTGACCGGGCGAGTTGTTTCAAAGCAGCCATTTGACTTTGAAACAGTCACAATCCTTGTACTCGTCGTCGATGCGGACATAGGTGGTTCGCACCATGCGGCTGCACCATTCATAAATCTTCTTCGACTGGGCATTCTGCAAAGCAGCGTTGTATATGCGGTCGTAATCGTCGGTAAGATTAATCTTGTGGGCAGGAATCTTTTTATTAAGTTTTATCAAGCAGTAGGCGCTCTTGTTGTCCTCGGTGGTGATGGATACGGCGTTGGATATTTCGCCTTCTTCCATTGCCACGATGCCTATGCCGGGATAGAGCTGGTTGAACGATTCCTTGTCGAAGCGAGGGCTGCCTTGCACGGGGTTGGAGACCACACCGCCCTGGTTTTTGCTTGCCCCGTCGGAGTACTTCCGGGCAGCATCTTCAAAGGAGATGTTGCCTTGACGGATTTCCTGGGCCAGACTGTCGAGAGTCACTCGAGCCTGGAGCAAGTCGGTCGATGAAATCTTGGGTTGCAGAAGGATATGCCGCACATTGATGTTGTTGCCGCGACGTTCTATCAACTGGATGATATGGTAGCCGTACTGTGTTTCGACCACGGGCGACACCTCGCCGGGCTTGAGGGCAAAAGCCGCTGCCTCGAACTCGCTGACCATGGTGCCACGACCGAAGAAGCCTAACTCGCCCCCTTTCGAGGCCGAGCCGGGATCCTGCGAATAGAGTTTGGCCAGCATGGAGAATTTCTCGCCTTTGAGAATGCGCTCGCGCAACTCATTTAGTTCGTCACGCACCCTCTCGCGTTCCGCTTCGTTGACTGCGGGTGTGATGACTATCTCGGAGACTTCATACTGAGTGGGTATCTCCGGCAGGCTGTCGGCATCGTAAGTGGCAAAATACTCTGCCACCTCGGCGGGAGTGACCTTGATATTCTCGGTTAGCTGATACTCGACCTTTTGGCTGAGCGTGCGGTCGCGGATGATGTCGAAGTACTGGTCGTGCAACTCATCATAACTGTAGTTGAACATTTCGCGCAGCTTTTCCTTGCTGCCAGCCTGACGCACTGCAGCCTGCAAGTAATACTGCACCTGTTCCTCCACTTGGTCGTCGCTTACCTCCACACTGTCAATCATTCCCTTGTGCAGAAGCATCTTGTTGACCAGCATACTCTCCAGCAGCTTGCACCGCTCCTCGTGGGCGTTCTGCACACCTTGATGCAGACGTATCTGGGTATAGGCCTGTTCGATGTCGGAATGCCTGATTATGTTTTTGCCCACCACGGCAACAATTCCGTCCACCACCTGCCGTTCCTGAGCACAGAGCGTAGCGCCCATCGCCACAACGGCCAGCAATATCATCAATTTCTTCATAACGGCTGTGATGATTAGTAGGTTATTTCATCAATGACATCTTGATGAATCTTCACATTGTATTTCTCGCGCAATGCAGCATTGTTCTTGGCCTCAAGATAATTCTGATATGCGTCGAGATAGAATCCACGTGCCTCTTCCAGGGTCTTCAGCTCAGGCTGCAGCACCTGTTCGACAATGAGATACCTGTAGCCCTTCTCTGTCGAACGGGGATAGATACCCTTGCTCCACTCGTTGTTGGTAAGCAGGTTCTGGTTGCCCACCTCGACCAGTTGAAGCTCGACGGTGACAGGTTCCTCGGCGGTGCATTTCTTCTTGCTCACTTTGTCCAGCAAGGCGTCCTTGATGCTATTGAGGCTCCAGCCCTTCTCAACCCCTTTCCTGACAATCTTCTCAGCCTTGGAGGGTTTCAGGCAGGCACTGTCGTCAATGGTCACGACAGCCACGCGGGCACGGTGGTTCCAGAAATACACGGCATCGTTGGTGTCGTCGTAGCTGTGCTGGGGGCTGACCCGGTCGTAGAACGCCTTGAAACCGGCAGAGTCTTTCAACGACTGGGACCACACGGCCTTGTCGTTATAGGCAAAAATCATCAGACCATGACGATACTCGTTAATCAATTCGCCGAACTCGGGGTTGTCCTGTTCCAGACGGCTGTCGGCATATTCCAGCACCTTGGCATCCACGAATTCCATGTACCTTTCATTCAGATACACATCCAAATCACAGGGACGATGAATCTTTTTGTTCATGCGCAGATAGCGTGCAAACTGGCGGGAGTTGTACTGGCGGTCGCCAATTCTGAACAGCGGGCGCATATCGGTAATCTGGTTGGAGTCGTAGCTGAATCTGCCGGAGAAAATAGTGTCCGTAATCAAACTGCGCACCTGTTCCAGGCTGGCCATGTAAGGAGCCTTTTTCTTCTTCGAGGCTTTCACCTTGGTGTAGTCCACGAAGTTGTACTTTTCCTTACACTGTGCCACAAAGATGTGCTGGGGCTTGGTGCTGCGCTCGCCACGGGTCATGCGCGACTTGTAGTAAGGCACCATGCTCTCGAAATCAGGCATAGAGTCTTTCTTCAGCAGTTTGACGATATGCCATCCGTAGCGGGTGTGGAAGGGTTCGGAGACCTCGCCCACCTTGAGTCCCTTCTTGGCCACTACTTCCACATACTCTACAGGCAATTGGTTGCATGCCAGTTCTGGCATCACACCACCGGTTTTGCTTGTCGAGTTGTCGTCGCTGTTGTTTCTTGCCACCAGGCCGAAATCCTCACCCTCCTGCAACAGTTTGTAAGCAGCAAAGGCTTTGCCGCGGGCATTGGGATCCTTCTCGGCTATCCAGATATGGGCAAACTGGCTCTTGCCAAAATACACATAACGGTCAAAGAGCTTAATGATATGGTAGCCATAGCGTGAGCGCACAGGGCCGGACACTTCGCCGGGCTTCATCGAATAGGCTGCCGTCTCAAAGGGATATACCATGTCAAAAACAGTGAAACATCCAAGTTCACCTTCGTAGGGATTCACCTGGGTGGCCTTCTCGCGCACCAGAGGATCCTGGTCTTTCACCCGTTGGTCGTACATCTCTTGCTGGGCAAGTTTGTAAAAATCCATGGTCAATGCCTTTTGATACAGTTCCACGGCGTGGTTGTATGCTTTCATCGTGTCGGCCGGGGTGGCCGTCTCGGGGCAAGGCACCAGAATGTGGGCGGCGTGCAGCGCATAGTGGTTGCGCTCGTATGCCTCGCGCAGCAAACCCTGCATCGTGGCCGAGTCTATCAGATAAGGAGCCGCCAGCTCCTTGCGGTAAACACCGAGTTCATCGCACAGCGACGACACGGTGTCAAGTCCCATGGCATAGGCATCCGCCAGCTTGGACTGGAAATTGACATACAACTGCACGTAGTCCTCCAGAGCCTTGCGCTTCTCATAAGTGCAAGCGGTAGGCGAAGCAGCGGGGTCCTGACCGATAGACTTCAGGAAATCCTTCATGAACTGAGACTTGTATATCGGCTTTCCGCCTATCTCAAAAATAACGGGGTCATTTGTAGTTTGTGCTGATGCACACAGCATGGTTGCTGACAACACCAGCATAAAAAACATTCTCTTCATCATACTTTTAAATTATCAATTAATGAATTCGTTAATTCGGAAATGTGTTAATTCGTTAGTCAAGGACTCACACATTAACACGTTAACACATTAACACATTTTTAATCATCAATTAACGTGAATAGTTGGGAGCCTCACGCGTGATGGCAATGTCGTGGGGATGGCTCTCGGTGCGCCCGGCTGCCGTGATGCGGATAAACTTGGCCTGCTGCAGGGCGGCGATGTCCCTCGAGCCGGTGTAGCCCATGCCTGCTTTCAGGCCGCCCACCATCTGGTATAGCACCTCGCTCAGCGTGCCTTTGTACGGCACACGTCCCACCACGCCTTCGGGCACCAGTTTCTTGGCATCGGTCTCCTTGTCCTGGAAATAGCGATCCTTCGAGCCGCTCTGCATTGCCTCGAGCGAACCCATGCCGCGGTAAGACTTGAACTTGCGGCCTTCATAAATGATGGTCTCGCCCGGTGCCTCGTCAACGCCGGCCACCAACGAACCCACCATCACTGTGCCGGCACCTGCAGCCAGGGCTTTCACAATGTCGCCACTGTAGCGGATACCGCCGTCGGCAATCACCGGGACGTCATAGCCCTTTTGCTTCAACGCACCCACGCACTCGCACACAGCCGTCAGCTGCGGCACACCGATACCGGCCACAATACGTGTGGAGCAGATGCTGCCGGGTCCGATACCCACCTTGATGGCGTCGGCGCCAGCCTCGGCCAGCATAATGGCAGCCTCGCCCGTGGCGATATTGCCCACCACCACGTCGATTTCGGGATACGTGCCTTTCACCTGCTTCAAGGCTTCGACCACACGGATGCTGTGTCCGTGCGCCGTGTCGATGACAATGGCGTCAGCACCTGCCTTGACCAGGGCATCCACACGGTCCATCATGTCGGGTGTGATGCCTACGCCGGCAGCCACACACAGGCGACCCTTGCTGTCTTTGCAGGCCAGCGGGCGCTCTTTGGTCTTCATGATGTCACGGTAGGTAATCAGCCCGACGAAGACACCCTCGTCATTCACCACCGGCAGCTTCTCTATCTTGTGGCGCTGCAGAATTTCGGTAGCCTCGGCGAAAGTGGTACCCACATGTGTGGTGATCAGCTTGGTGATCATAATCTCCTGCAACGGGCGCTCCATGTTCTTCTCAAAGCGCAAGTCGCGATTGGTCACCATGCCTATCAGTTTGCGTTGCTCGTCGACAATGGGGATGCCGCCGATGCCATACTCGCTCATCAGGCGCAGTGCATCCTTCACCAAGGCATCCTTGGTCAGCGTGACGGGATCCACAATCATACCGTTCTCGGCGCGTTTCACCTTGCGCACCTCGCCTGCCTGCCTTTCGATAGACATATTCTTGTGTAGTACACCGATACCGCCCTCCTGGGCCATACCGATGGCCATGGCGGCTTCGGTAACCGTGTCCATGGCGGCCGACACCAGCGGGATGTTCAGCTTGATATTGCGCGAAAAGCGGGTGGCTACAGTCACCTCGCGGGGAAGAATCTCGGAATACGATGGCACAAGCAGCACATCGTCATAAGTTAGGCCTTCGCCAATGAATTTTGTGGTATCTGTGTACATAATATTTATATTTATGCGTCTGAAAAATTGTGCAAAGATACCCATTTTTTCCGACATAGATAACAAAAACAGCAACAAAGGGAAAAAATTAACTCTAATTATTAAATCATCCAGCTGGTTTCCCGCCATTTTACAATTGAAGTTGAGAGTTGAAAGTTGAAAGTTGAGAGTTGAGAATTATCCAAGTGCGACAGCAATTTTCAACTTTCAATTATCAACATTTTGAGAGTTGAGAATGGAGAAGATTGCTTGATTGTCTGATTGCTTGATTGTTTGAGTAATTTGACTGCGCCAGCACTCAAGCATTTACACATTCAAGCAATAATTCAGGCATTTACACAATCAAGCATTCAAACAATCATTTATTTGTTTCCACCATTAGGCAATATTTAGGGAAAAAGTTGTATATTTGCATTTTCAACATAATAAAAAAGAAACAATATGAAAAAGATTTTCAATGTATTAATCGTTGCTGCACTGCTTACTGCGGTGTGTGCTTGCAACCGTGGCTACACCATTTTGGGCGAAATTCCCGTCGATGAATTCAACGGGGAAACCGTATATCTCGTCAACGTCAACGACGGCACTCCGATGGATTCCACCGTTATTGCAGACGGCAAGTTCCAGCTCACCGGCAATGTCGAAGGCTGCCAGATAGCCAGCCTCGTCACCTCTAAAGGAATGACCCGCTATATGAGCAACATCGTGCTCGAAAAAGGCACCATCCACATCAACCTCGTCAACGACTCGCTCTTCGGCACACCGATGAACGACCTCTACTTCCAGTCGTTCACTGCCGACACTGTCGCCAACACCCTCAAAAAGCAGCTCGACGACTGCCTGGGCAAGTACTACACCGCCGTCACCCCCGAAGAGCAGGTGTCCGCCGCAGCCGAATACAACGTGGTGCAGAGCCAGCTCGACGCCCACAACCTGGCCGTAAACCGCAAGGTATATGAACAGAACAAAGACAACATCATTGGCGCCTACGCCCTCACCCAACTCGTAGAATATGACAAAGACATGAACTACAACACCCTCGACAGCATCATGAACCAGTCGGGTGCCGCCGTTTCGGGCTTCGAACCCCTTCAGGTGGTACGCAAAAAACTCTTCAACATTGCCAACACCAGCGAGGGAAAGAAGTATGTGGACATTGACGGCATCGACTTCGTCACCGGCCAGCCCACCAAGCTCTCCGACATGCTGAATGCCGAGCAGGTGACCCTCATCGACTTCTGGGCCTCGTGGTGCGGTCCCTGCCGCAAGGAAATCAGCGAGAACCTGGTGCGCCTCTACGACAAATACAACAAGAAGGGACTGAACATCATCGGTGTAGATGTGTGGGACAAGATTCCCGACCACAAGAAAGCCGTTGAAGACCTCGGCATCGCCTACCCCCAGCTGATTGACACCACCCGCACCGCCACCGACAACTACGGTGTGGACGGCATCCCCACCATCCTGCTGCTTGACAAAGACGGCACGATTCTCAAGCGCAACTTGCGCGGCGAAGCCCTGGAACCCGCCATTGTCGAAGCCCTCGGACTGAAGTAATAAGCAAGTATATAACAAAACACTACATACAACATGAAAGCGAAGTACATTGCATTAGCCCTTGCCGTGATGTTTGCTGCTAGCAGCGTCATGGCGCAGAAGAAAGGCGGCAAGAACGCCGCACAGCCCTATAACGGCGGTATCACCACCGAAATGATGCAGCAGATGAAACAGTGCTACAGCGGCAACGCTGCCGACAAAGCCCTGCGCAACATCCTCGTCACCAACAGCCCTGCCAAGCTGGCCCTCAACTATGAGAACGCCACGGCTTTCGACTCCCACTTCTCCAACCGCGTGGAGAGCAAGGCCATCACCGACCAGAAGTCTTCCGGCCGCTGCTGGATGTTCACCGGCATGAACGTATTGCGCAACAAGGCAATCCGTCAGCACAACCTTCCCGCTGACTTCCAGTTCTCGCAGGCCTACCTGTTCTTCTACGACCAACTGGAGAAGGCAAACCTGTTTCTGCAAGCCATTATCGACACCTACAAGCTGCCCATGGACAGCAAAGAGGTGGAATGGCTTTTCAAGAACCCCATCGGAGACGGTGGCCAGTTCACAGGTGTGGCCAACCTTATTGACAAGTATGGCCTGATGCCCGCCGAGGCCATGCCCGAGACTTTCAACACTAACAACACCTCAAGCATCAGCAACCTCATGTCGCTCAAGCTGCGCGAGGACGGCCTTCACCTGCGCGAAATGGCTGCACAGAAAGGCATGACCCCCGAGAAACTACAAGCCAAGAAGACCGAAATGCTGGGCACCATCTATCGCATGCTGGCCCTCACCATGGGCGAGCCCCCCGCTCAGTTCACCTGGCAGCAGAAAAACGCCAAAGGCGAGATAGTTTCCACCGACACCTATACTCCCAAGTCGTTCTACGAGAAATTTGCCAAGACCGATTTCTCCAAATACTACATGGTGATGAACGACCCCACCCGCGAATACTACAAGGTGTATGAAATCCAGTACGACCGCCACGTGTATGACGGGCAAAACTGGCGCTACCTCAACCTGCCCATGGAGGACATTGCCCCCATGTGCATCGCCTCCATCAAGGACAGCACCATGATGTACTTCAGCTGCGATGTGGGCAAGTTCCTCAACCGCGACAAAGGCTTCATGGACGAGAAGAACTACGACTACGAGTCGCTTTTCGGCACCACGTTCGGCATGAACAAAAAGCAGCGCGTAAGCACTTTCGCCAGCGGCTCGAGCCACGCCATGACCCTTTGCGCCGTGGATCTCGACAAGGACGGCAAGCCCCTCAAATGGATGGTTGAGAACAGCTGGGGAAGCAGTTATGGCTATCAAGGCTTCCTCATCATGACCAACAACTGGTTCAATGAATATATGTTCCGCGTGGTGCTGGAAGAGAAATACATTCCCGCCAACATCCGCGCCATGATGGACCAAAAGCCCATCATGCTTCCCGCTTGGGACCCCATGTTTGCCCCCGAGGAATAATAGTCTAAATTGAAAAGTGAAAAGTGAAATCATTTTTCACTTTTCAATTTTCATCTTCCAAACACTCTCCACCATGAAAAAATACACCCATGCCTGGTTAGCCTTCATGGCCATCAAACGACTCCAGTACGCCGATATTCCCGAGGCCAACCGCGACGACGCGAAAAGCCTTGTCAAATGGTTCCACGACTACCGCGACTTTGTCATTGAGGGTTCGTGGTATCCCGACGAGGTGTTCAAGGACATGTCCACCAGCCACATAATCAAGTACAAGCCCGTTCAAAACGGCACCGAGCAGCCGTTCAAGAAACTGCCCAAGACCATGAAGATGTACACCTTGGGGCAGAAGTCCGACCTCTACAAGAAACCCTTCGTCATCGAAAGCGGCAACTGCGCCGACCGCTGCGAGGCCATCGCCCACAGCATTATCGACAACTTCAAAATCCTCCGTACCGAAGACCGCGGCTGTCCGCTTGCCACCTCCGGCAACCACATCGCCATGCGTTTCTTCATTCTCAGCCACTACATCGCCGACTGCCACATGCCGCTGCACTGCGACTGCCGCTCCTTCTCGTCGGGAGCCAACATCCACGGCTTTATCGAGTCGGAGTGGGACAAAGAGGTGAAGAAGTCCTACCGCATCGACACCGCCAACAACCGCTTCTTCTACGCCCCCGACGGCTATCCCCTGCCCGACAAGATGACACCCCTCATGCAGGCCGTGGAAGACGATGTGGTGAACCGCGAGTACCTCCACTCTTGGGGCACCGGCAACAGCAACACGTGGGACTACATGAGTGCCGTGTCGGAGTACTCCTATCTCATGGCCTACCGCCTCATCCCGGCGGAATACAAGGAAACCGAGCTCACCAAAGAGATGTACAAAGCCTCCGAGGCCTACGCCAACTTGGAGGAGTACAGCCGGGTGATTCTCTGCGACGCCATCGACTCCATCGCCCGCATCTGGCTCCACGTGTGGTCGCGCTACCGTTCGTGGGCCCAGGGCCGTTCCTAAAGACAAACCCGAAAAAACGACACCGGCAGCCCCCACTTCTGCCGGTGTTTCGTCGTTGTATCGTCGTTCCTTTTCCCTTATTTATTCGATTTGTTTCCCATCGTTTTCCCTTTTAAAAGGGAAAAATGAGGGAAAAAGAACGAATATGAATCGGATATCGAAGGGCGTTACATGGTAAATGGACAGGGCTACCGCTCGCGCCGCTCTATCACTTTTTGCAGCTTGTATCGGTCGCCCGTGGCAGGACCGACGGCATCGATAAAGGGCTGGGAGTATCCGGGCGTGTCGTAGCCCCAGCGCTGGAACTGCCCGTTTTCGTCCACCCGGCGAACCACCTGGTCATTGTATTTCACTATGAGGTATTTGGCCAGCCGGTCCCACCGCGTCATCATGCGGTCGGCATAGGCAATGCTTTTGCGGTTAAGGTAGTCGCGCCGGTCTGCGATTGTCATGCCGTCAATGGCATGCAGCACGCTGTCCTGGTCGGCGAAATAGTAGTCTTCCAATTCTTTCTGCGCCCCACGCAGGTCACCAATCATCATCGAGTAGCGCGGATAGACCATATTGGCCACCCAGTTGTTCATCCAGAAGGCGGACTCGAAAGAGAACTCGTTGCGCGGATTGTTCTCCGGGCGGAAGGGGTCGGGCACCTGTGTGATGCAGCAATAGAGGGGAACGTATGCCACCATGTTGGCATCGTCGCAGTTGAACCAGGTGACACCGCCCACGTCGTCGGGCAGCCAGGAGCGCATCTGGCAGGTCATGGTAAAGCCGCTCTGCTGGGTGGCAATGGCGCGTTCACGGAAATAGTCGGTGCCGTCCGAGGCCTTGAAATGCATAGGCAGAGGTCTCACCGGCATCCCCCAGGGACCGGCAGTCATGTCGGCGGTCATGTCGAGCGGGGTGCCCTCGAAGTGGTCGCGCATGTCCTGCTGCACATCGCGCAGGCTGAGGGGCTTGTCGGGCTTTATCCACAGGGGCAGATGGTCGCACTGGTCAAAGTGTCCGTTGATATAAGGCAGGTACTTGTCCATCTCGGCGTGCGAGGTGTGGTGGCGGAAGAAACTCCACACGCGGGCATCGGCATAGCGCACATTCTCGAAGTCGATGGGGCAATAGGCGTCGCGGAAAGAGAACTGCTCGTCCTTTCCGGAGAAGTAGCCCAGTTCACGTGCCAGCGCAATGACATCCTCGGCATAGACGCACTCCACCTCCGGTCGGTTGATATGCCGAAGATTGCGGCTGCTGAGGCTATTGTATGAGCGTCTCTTCTCCAAGGGAAACTGGCGTATGCGGCTGAGGTTGGCATGGGCGCAGATGCAGTCGTCGGGTATGCGCAACGCCACCCACACGGCACCCTTGCGCCCCGGACCCTTGCCAATCATCTCCATAATCCAGGCCTCCTGCGGGTCGCACACGGTGATGCTCTCGCCACTGCTGTTGTAGCCGTATTCCGCTACCAGACTTGCCATACAGGCGATGGCCTCGCGGGCTGTAGCCGAGCGTTGCAGTGCCAAGCGCATAAGGCTGAAATAGTCCAGGAGACCGTCGCGGTTGACTAGCTCCAACCGCCCGTCGAAAGTGGTTTCGACAATGGTCACCTGCTTCTCGTTCATGAGTCCCACCACATTGTAGGTATACTCCACCTGTTCCACAAAGCGGCCTTCGTGGGCGGGTCCCCAGCCGTGGATGGCAATCTGCTCGCCTTTGGCGTGGCGGCCGGCAGGGCTGTAGAACAGCGAGCCGGAGAAACCAAAGCCGTCGCAGTTGTAGCTGCACATGACACTGCCGTCTTTCGAGGCTTTCTTGCCCACTATCAAATTGGTGCAGGCCAAGGCGGGCAGCACGCCCAAGGCTGTGGCCAACAAGGTGAGGAGTAGCTTTTTCATGGAGGATTTCATCATTTGAGGTATTATTGTTTCTTGTTGTTTGGACTGCAAAATTACTTGTTTTTTTTCTTTTATTAACAAATAGTTGTATATTTGCATTTGGAAAACCCATTTTTAAATATTTATAACACTATGAAAATACGACTATTCTTGCTTTTCTGCCTGGCAATGGTCATTGTCCCGACTCACGCAAAAAACATTTCTCAGGACAGTATATTGCCGGTCAATTCCCGAACCCTTGCCAGCCCCGACGGACGAATGGAGGCGACATTCTACCTCCTCAACGGCATTCCACACTATGCTTTATCCCGCGACGAGAAACCGGTGATACTGGGTTCCCGGATGGGCTTTGAACTGGAATGGCGCGACGACCTGGCTCACGCGTTTGTCCTCAAGGATGTGCAGCGCAGCACTTTCGACGAGGTATGGCACCCCGTCTGGGGCGAAGAGGCCAACATCCGCAACCATTACAATGAGATGCTGGTCACCCTTGAGCAGCCTGTGGGCAGCGTGGAGAGCATGGACCACTCGACCGAGAAACGCCCGACCATCATGCAGATACGCTTCCGTCTCTACGACGACGGCCTCGCTTTCCGCTACGAGTTCCCGATGCGGTACAACGGCATAGACAACGCGCTGGTCTGTTTCTGGTTCAAAGAAGAGCTGACGTCATTCCACCTGACGGGCAACCACACAGCGTGGTGGATACCCGGCGACTACGACACGCAGGAGTACAACTACACCGAGAGCCGCCTCTCACAGATAGACAGCCTCTACGAGAAAGGACACGAACACGGCGGCTGGCCGTGGACCGACTTCTCGCGCACCGGCGTGCAGACCGCCCTGCAGATGCGCACCGATGACGGTCTCTATATCAACATCCACGAAGCTGCCACGCTTGACTTCCCCACAATGCATTTGAACCTGGGCGACAACTATACCTTCCGCGCTTGGCTCTGCCCCGATGCCGCTGGCTACAAGGGACGCATGCAGGCCCCCTGCCACACTCCCTGGCGCTCCATCATGGTGTGCGACAAAGCCACCGATGCACTTCGTTCTCGCCTTATCCTCAACCTCAACGAGCCCTGCGCCCTCGAGGATGTGTCGTGGATTCACCCTGTGAAATATATGGGTGTATGGTGGGAGATGATCTCCGGCAAAAGCACCTGGAGCTACACCAATGATTTCCCAAGTGTGAAACTCAACCCCGAACCCGGAACTCAAACAATCAAGCAATCAGACAATCAAGCAATCACCGATTTTGCCCATGCCAAACCCAACGGCAACCACGGTGCCAACAACGCCAACGTGCGCCGCTACATCGACTTCGCCGCCAAGCACGGTTTCGACGCGCTTCTCATCGAGGGCTGGAACATCGGCTGGGAAGACTGGTACGGCAAGCAGAAAGACTTTGTCTTCGACTTCCTCACCCCCTACCCCGATTTCGACCTGCCTGCCCTTAACAAGTATGCCCACGAGAAAGGCATCCGTCTCATCATGCACCACGAGAGCAGCGCCTCCACGGTGAACTACGAGCGCTGGATGGAAAAGGCCTATAACCTGATGAACCAGTACGGCTACGACGCCGTCAAGAGCGGCTACGTCGGCACCATCATCCCCTTTGCCGAAGGGCACTACAGCCAACCCATCAACAACCACTATCACTACGCCATTGTCGAGGCCGCCAAGCACCACATCATGGTCAACGCCCACGAGGCGGTGCGCCCCACGGGCCTCTGCCGCACCTGGCCCAACATGATAGGCAACGAGAGCGCCATGGGCACCGAGTTCCGTGAGCGCATCCATCCCGGCCACACCTCCATCCTGCCCTTCACCCGTCTGCAGGGCGGCCCCATGGACTATACCCCCGGCATCTTTGAGCCCGACATGGGCAAGATAGTCCCCTGGGGACAGAAAATGAGCCACACCATCTGCAACCAGCTGGGACTCTACGTCACCTTCTACTCCCCCCTCCAGATGGCCGCCGACTTCCCCGAGCACTACGAGCCCTACATGGACGCTTTCCAGTTTATCAAAGACGTGGCCGTCGATTGGGACACCAGCATCTACCTTTACGCCGAGCCGGGCGACTACATCGTCACCGCCCGCAAGCCGAAAATCTCTTCGCTGAACAAAGCAGCCGACGGCGTGGGTAATTTGCCCGACGGCAAGAAAGGCGTCATCAGCAGCGCCGCCCAATATGTCTATGGTCTGAAAGATTCGACCAGTCTGACTAGTCTGACAAGTCAGACTCCGCGCGACGTCTGGTACATTGGCGGCATCACCGACGAGACCCCACGCGAGTTCTCCGTCAAGCTCGACTTCCTCACCCCCGGCAAGACCTACGACGCCATCATCTACTGCGACGGAAAAGACGCCTCCGGCCTCCCCGACAATTCTCAATTCTCAATTCTCAATTCTCAATTCAAATACAACCCCTACTCCTACACTATCACCACAAAGAAAGTCACCTCCAAGACCACACTAAAACTAAAGATGGCCCCCTGCGGCGGCTTCGCCGTCAGCATAAGAGAAAGATGAAAAAAATGCTTGATTGTCTGATTGGTTGATTGTTTGAGTAATTTCCACTCAAGCAGTAACACAATCAAGCAATCAAGCAATCACTCAAGCATTAACACAATCAAGCAATCAAAAAAGATAAAGCATTATGAAGAAAGTAAGAACTTGGATAATCTCCATTTTGGCTGTAGTTGCAGTCCTTTGTATCATCGTCTGGTGCATGTGGGGACGTGAAATCCGCACGCTGGCCTCGCTCCATCAGGTGGGCGACAACCACTATCTCTACTATATGGAGTATAAAGCCGACTACGACCTCGACGAGGTGGTGGCACGCAATATCGACCAGAACGCCCAGCTGCTCGACTACGTCACCGCCAAGATAGGCAAAGGCATCCCCATCAAAGGCAAGAGCGCACAAGTGGCTGACGAAAACGGCAAACTCAACACTTTCAACTGCACCAGCCTCCAAGCCCGCAATGCCGAGGGCGACGGCTTCCTCTACGGCCGCAACTACGACTACTTTGCCAACCCCACTCTGGTCACTCTCTCCCACCCCAAGAAAGGCTACGCCTCACTGGCCGTCAGCGACATGTCGCACTTCGGCTACAGCCTCGACGAACTACCTGTGTCATTCAAAAAGAAACTCCTCTGCCTCGCCTCCATCTATGCTCCCGTCGACGGCATCAACGAGAAAGGCCTCTGCACCTCCATCATGGCCCTGCCCCACCAGCCTGCCAACCAGCAGACCGGACACCACAGCGTTGGCACCAGCATCATCATGCGCCTGTGGCTCGACCGCTGCGCCACCGTCGATGAAGCCCTCGCCATGCTCGACACCCTCGACATCCGGCACGACAGCATCGTCGGCTCCGGCTACCACTACATGGTGGCCGACGCACAAGGCCACTGCGCCATCATCGAGTTCGACAAAGAGGACGGCTGGAAAACCATGGTACTCCGCAAACCTGCCGACTGCAACCACCTGCTGGTCACCAACCACCTCCTCTCGCCCAAATACCGCACCGCCGAGCCCGACCCCGCCGTGGGCAACCCCAACAGCCGCAGCTGGTGGCGCTACGAAGTGGCCGAGGACTACCTGATGCAGCACGACGGCACACTGACCCCCGACCAGATGTACGAATGCCTCGCCGCTGTCCACTGGGAGCACCTCCTCCTGCCCAACGGCAAAGTGGAAGTGACCCAATACAGCAACATCTACGACCAGTCGGCTCTCACCCTGCGCCTGCGCCCCTGGAATCAATACGACTCCGTATATAACTTTGAATTGAAATAGCCTCAGCAGCAGCATTTACAGCCGACTGTGCAAGGCACCGCTATCGCCACCCTTCACTTATCAAAAGAGACTCAAGTCCCACTCCCCTGCCTCGACAGTACGCTGACGGGAGGAGTTTGGGAACACGGTGGCCGTTGTGCCTGCCGGGACAGACAAATGCATATTACCGCCCTCGATTGACACACGGATGGTGCCGTATGGCGTGGGCTTGGTAGCACGGAGCCAGTCGATACCTGGGCACGGCTGCGGGTCGATAAAGAAATGTCGGTAGCCTGGAGCCTTGGGGTCAGGACGGATTCCGGCCAAAGCCTGATAGAACCAGATGCCGATGCCGTTGTAGCAGTTGTGCACACGGCTGCGGTCTTCCTTGCCCTCCATTCCGCAACCCCACGACTCCCACGTGGTGGTGGCACCGTTCTCAATCATATATAGGTATCCGGGATAGTCCTTCTGTCTCAATATGGTGGACATCAAATCCGCCTGTCGCTCCTGTATGCACCACTCCGTAAAGATGGGCACACCCATAAGGCCGACAGCGATGTGGTCGCGGTACTTGTTGTGGCAGTCAGCCAACAGCTGCTCCCTCACGGCAGCACGGGTCGCGCTGTCCGGCGGGATGCCCATCAGCAGGGCATAGCACTGGTCAAGGGGTGTGCCATTGGCATAGGTGTGTGTCACGGGGTGATAAAAGTGGCGGTGGATAGCGATTTTGAGTTTTTGCCGCCAATCGGCAAAACGCACGGCGTCTTCGTTGTGACCCGTCATGCGGGCCATCTGCACCATATCAGCAAGGCAGTCCGCCAGGAAACAGTTGCTGACGTGCAGTACCGACTCTCCACCGATGTCAACCCCTTCGGGTGCCAGCCAGTCGCCGAGGAACCACCCCCGCCGCTCGTTGTCGGGCCAGGGCTTCAGGATTCCATCCTCGCAATGCTTTTCCACAAAACCCAGCCAGCGGCACATCTCTTCGTAATGGCGAAGCACCAGACTGCTGTCGCCGTAATTGAGAAAAGTGCGCCAAGGAGCCTTGATGATAAATCCGCTCCAATAGGGGCCGCCGCCGGTGTGGAAAGCGGGCGCCACATAGGGCAGGTCGCCCATGGAGTCCATCGCATCCTCCCATGCTCTCAACCAATTGAGGTAGGTGTCGTGCACATCCCATAGGGTCTGCAACGTCATCGTGGAGGAGTTCCCGTCGCCGCCGTACCCCATGCGCTCAATATGCGGGCAATCCACCATATAGCCGCTGAAGGTGAGGCAGCTGAGCGTGTATTTCACCATATCGTGTATCGCGTTCAGCCGTGGGTCGGAACACTCGAAAGTGGCGCCCTCCCTGGGATTGACAGCACTGATCTGCAACGCACGGGCAGCCACAATACCGGCACCTTTGATACGCACATAGCGGAAAGCATGCATGTGGAATCTGTTTTGGAAAATATCCTGCCCCTCGCCATCCGATATGTACATGTCGGTCTCGGTAAACGGTGGCTTGGCCTCCCGATGGTCGAGATATTCCATTGACACCGCTGTGCCAGCCTCCATAGGGGAGAAAACGGCATTGAACCAGCCTGTCACCACACGCCCGAAGTCAATGACCAGACTGCCGTCCGGTTCCTTCTCACAGGACAGAAATTTCAGCGTGTCAACAATGCGGTTGCCCTTGAACTCCTGCCCCCGAATCGATCTTTTAAAGAAATAAGCGGTGTAGTCTGGCGTAACGACAGTATCGCCAATCTCCATCGGAACCCGTGATGCCGCCCGCCATTCGGGTTTTGCCCGAGCATCGTACCGCTCGCCGCCGAACTGCATGGGTTGCCAGCTGCCGGTGTAGCCATAGCCCGAAGGCGAAGCCTCCCAAGAGGTGTCGGTCTCGGCAAAATCACCTATTTCCCTGGTGTTTGACCACCACACCTGGGCGCTCGCCGCCGCCGTCTGATGATAGACACGACCCCAGCCCTGACCTATCCACAGCAGCAGCTCGTTCTCGCCCTTTTTAAGGTATTTCCTGATACGGTACCGCACCTCCAATGCCATCACGTCAAGCTGCGACACAGCGGGTTGCATCACAAAATCGCCCACCTTCATCCCGTTCACATACACTTCGTGGTAACCAATGGAAGCGACATCCAGATACACACTCCCATAATACGAGGGCTCTTCGGTAAGGATAATCTTCTTACGCAGCATCGGCGTCTCTGCCCAGCCCAGGCAAAAAGGCAAAAGCCAACGCCAAGAGAACCGCTGTCTTACGAAACATCGTTGATATGTTCATATGTTTATATGTTGATACGTTGATATGATGCGAGCCGTATAAACTTATCAACTTATCAACGGACAACGGTAAGGTGCCGTGGGATGATAAACAATACATCCAGGCTCGGACGGATGGTCATATACCAGCGTGTCGGGCGGCTCCTTACGAATAGCCCACACAATCAGCACATCGCCCATGGCGCAGCCGATGAAGATGGCACCGAACAGCATCAGCCAAAGGCTGTGTGTGGCAAACGACAGCAAGAAAGGCACCACGCCCAACAACAGCAGGGGCATCAAAGCCCCCACCACATATTTCCGCTTGCTCATCGGCACATCAATGTGGCAATAGACCCCTCCGCGCAGCAACCCGAAGCGCAGATGGCTGAAACCGCTGCGGGTCGCCCACATCCAAGTAAAGCCATGTATCAGTTCGTGCACGGCAATGCCTACCCAGAAACCTACGATAAACAGCATACCGTTCCATGGATTACCCATAGAGAAACTGCCCCAGATGGCATACATGCCCGCCACCCCCAACAAACAGAACAGACCCAGCACCCCAAGTGCCATAACGTTGGCCTTGAGCATGCCAATAGTTCTCAATTCAGCCGCATACCCCTCCATCTCGGGTATGGACTCGACCGTTTTCTTGTGTTTATTACTCATGGCATTATAACGTCCTCCTGCCGATTATAGTATTAAATAGACACTATTTTTTAGCCCCTATAGTCGATATGTGGGAAAAAAATCGTAATTTTGCAGCGCAAAAAATGAAAGTACAAATCAATACAACATTATCCAAAATGAAGAAAGCATTCTTATTCCTCGGCGTTATCGCCATGTGCACCACCGTTTTCGCACAGACCGAACAGAAAGAGAAAGAAGACGAAGGCTACAAATTCACCATCGTGAAAGAGCTCCCCGTCACCTCCGTCAAAAACCAGCACCGCGCCGGCACCTGCTGGTGCTACAGCGGCCTGGCATTCATCGAAGCCGAACTGCTCCGCATGAACAAAGGCACCTACGACTTCAGCGAAATGTACATCGTCGAAAACACCTACAACGACCGCGCCATGGCCGCCATCCGCACCAGCGGCGACGTCAGCTTCAGCCAGGGCGGCTCCTTCTACGATGTCATCTATGGCATGAAGACCTTTGGTCTTGTGCCCGAAACCGAGATGCGTCCCGGTGTTGAATACGGCGACACCCTCTCCGACCACACCGAGCTCAGCGCCGTCACCGACGCCATGGTGGCCGCCATCGCCAAGAGCGACAAACTCAAAAAACTCCAGACCGACAAAGACGGCCAGCTCCTTTGCATCAAAGCCATCCGCGCCGCCCACGCTGTCTATCTGGGACAGATGCCCGAGAAATTCACCTACAACGGCAAACAGTACACCCCCAAAAGCTTCTACGAGAGCCTCGGCCTCAACCCCGACGACTACGTAAGCCTCACCTCCTACACCCATCACCCCTTCTATGAGAAGTTCCCCCTCGAAATCCAGGACAACTGGCGCCACGCCCAGTGCTACAACGTCCCCCTCGACGAAATGATGCAAATCTTCGACAACGCCATTGCCAACGGCTACACCGTTGCCTGGGGCGCCGACGTCAGCGAGCAGGGCTTCCGCATGGGCACCCGCAAAGGCTTCTGCGTGCTCCCCGCCACCACAGTGACCGCCACCATGGGTAGCGACATGGCCCACTGGACCGGCATGAAAGCCAAAGACATTCAGGACGAAGCCGCCAAGCACCCCACACCCCAGCGCTGGGTCACACAGCAGGAACGCCAGCTGGCCTACGACAACCGCGAGACCACCGACGACCACGGCATGCTCATCTACGGCACCGCCAAAGACCAAATGGGCAACGAATACTACATGGTCAAAAACAGCTGGGGCGACTACGGCGACTACCACGGCATGTTCTTCGCCAGCAAAGCCTTCGTCCGCTACAAAACCATGAACATCATCGTCCACAAAGACGCACTTCCCAAGGACATCAAGAAAAAACTCGGCATCAAATAACACACACACCCATGCGGCAGACACCAAAAGCCGCAACACCCACACAAACAAAGGGGCTGTACATCCGCAGCCCCTTTCCTTAACCATACTGCACCACATGAATCCGATATGCATAACCCTCTCGTCGGCCGCCATAGCCATCGCGCTATGGCTTGCCTGGCTCACCGGCAAGCCAGTAAACCGCCCGCTGCTCGACCGTAAAAGCGAACAGGCCCTCACCGCCATGCTGCCGCCGGACAGCGAAGAAGGCAACGCCACCGCCACCTATACCGGATTCGCGCCCATGCTCGATGACCTCCTTGCCGACATCAACGCCGCGCAGCACCATGTCCACATCCAGTTCTTCAAGTTCGAAACCGACTGCATAGCCCAGCGCATCGGTGACGCACTGGCCACCAAAGCGGCACAAGGCGTCGAAGTACGCCTGCTGTACGACGACATCGTCAACAAGAGCCACAAATGGTACTACCGCACACTCTCCAAACAAGGAGTGCAAGTCCAGGGCTTTGCACCCGTCCACATCCCCTTCCTTCGCAAACAAGACAACTACCGCAACCACCGCAAAGTAGTGGTAATCGATGGCCGCACAGGCTACCTCGGCGGCATGAACATAGCCGAGCGCTACCTCTACGGACTTGACTGGGGACCCTGGCGCGACACACAGATGCGCATCAAAGGCCCCGCCGTGGCGCAAATGCAGCATGCCTTCCTGTCCGACTGGTGCCATGCAACAGGCCAGCTGCTCGACCGACCCGCCTACTTCCCAAAGCCCGTCACCGTCGGGAACAGCCGCATACAGATACTCACATCCGGCCCCATAGGCAACGGCCCCGCCATCATGCACCGCACCGTGCAGATGCTCGACCAAAGCCAAGAATACATCTACTTAGAGTCGCCCTACTTCATCCCCACACCCGAAGTGATGCAAGCCCTGTGCCGGGCTGCACAGCGCGGAGTGGACGTGCGCCTGCTCCTTCCCGCGCGCAGCGACCGCGGCGTGCTGGTGCTGCCTGCCTCCATGTCATACGTGGCGCAGGCACTTGATGCCGGAGCCCGGATAGGGCTCTACCGCAGCGGATTCCTGCACGCCAAAACCATAGTGGCCGACGACCTCACGGCAACCGTAGGCTCCACCAACATCGACCCCCGAAGCTATCTCCTCGACCACGAGATAGGGGCATTCGTCACCGACCGCAACTTCGCGCTCGAAATCAAACACCAATTCCTTGCCGACGAGGAGCAATCGGAATACATCGACAAAACCGCGTGGGCACACCGACCGCTCCGTCGCAAAGCCCTGGAACGCTTCGCCCGCCTCTTCTCATCGCAACTCTGAAAAAACCAACTCACCTATCCAACCCCAAAACCGCAGACACACACATGAACCAAGCACAACGCATCCAAACCTCCTTCATCAACGGAATAGAAAAACGCGCCCTCGTATGGCTAGCCAAACGCATGCCCCGCTGGGTAAACTCCGACATGCTCACCGCCGTGGGAACCCTCGGCGCACTCATCGTAGCCATAGGCTTCGCCCTCTCATGCCTCAACGTGCAGTGGCTCTGGCTCAGTTCCTTCGGACTGCTTGTCAACTGGTTTGGCGACTCGCTCGACGGCACCCTGGCACGTGTCCGCGACTGCCAGCGCCCCGTCTACGGCTACTATGTCGACCACACCGTCGACTGCATCAACGAAGGCCTCATGTTCATCGGCGCAGGCCTCTCGCCCTTCCTCCATCTCGACCTTGCCCTGCTGGCCTACGCCATCTACCTTGTCCTCACCATCAACGTCAGCATCAACGCCCACCTCAAAGGCGAATTCCGCCTGACCTACTTCAAACTCGGCCCCACCGAATTCCGCATCATCATCGTTGTGGCAAACACACTGCTCATAGCCATCCCCGCCCTGGCCGCCATAGCCAACACCCACACCCTCTTCGGCCTCACCGTCACCATGCACATCCTCGACTACGTAGCCGCCTTCATCATCCTCGCCATGGCCCTCATCTACATAGTCACCACCATATCCGACGCCCGCAAATACGCCGCCATCGATCCCAAGAAACCCCGCCAGAAATAGAAAAAGACGCCCCAATAAAAATTTAATCCTAACGTTTGACAAGTATAACCAGTCGTTGATGCAACCATCAAGCGCCGTCATTTATTCGATCGTTATTCGATCGTTTTCCCTTTCTTCTCCGTTTCACAAAGGGAAAAATGAGGGAAACATATCGGAAAACGATAAAATAAAGAACGACACAACATCGAGCCCAAAAGGCACACAGAAGAACGTTGGGAACAAATATGCGACACTATCGGAATGTTGAGGAAAAGTGGCGTAAGCTGGCATAATCCCATACAGAATAATAAGTAAATTACGCGCGAAGCGGCAAGCGTCTCACGGAAAAGCTGAATTGGACGGGAATAAAGGATAAAACTTGTCTAACTCAAGTTAATCTTTATCGACAAGGTATCCAGAAAGCTTTGTTTCAAATCTGTTGTTGCTTCACATTTCTATTGAATAGCCTTCACCAAACGGACAGAATTCCCTTGACTACGAGCGAAATATTGGTGGCCGAAATTAACAGATGAGGTATTAAACAGAACAGCAAGAGCGTAATATTTATCCCATGTTGCAGTTCCTGATTTGGATGATGTCCAATAATAACCAGTCATATTATTTTCGTCAGTACTATTTCCTATCCGCTTGCCAGCGGCTGGGAGGAAGACTGCTCCAGTTGATTCCAATATCGACCATTGCGCAAGGGAAATGGCTGAATTATTCCAACCAGCATGAACGTTGTTGTAAATTGTAATAGGATTAGTAATGATTAAAGGCCACTCGAATTCATCGGGGAAAAGAATGATACCTTTTATCTGATTTACTTGCACTTCTGCGAATTTGATATTGCTAACAGAACCAATTGTAACACCTGTGCGACCATCCAATATATAGTCCCATTCGTCACTTGTTGGCGTTCTCCAAGTCGCTGCAGGATAGTCATCAATCATATTATATATACCCCAATCATAATTAGCTGTAGTAGTTAAATTAATGTCATTATTTTTATTAAAATATGCATTATTTTCTGTTGAGAACAGTGTGGGTGAGAAACCGTTGTAGCCACTTGTTGCCCATCCGAACAAGTCTATCCAGCCAGTATAGTTGGTGTTACTGATTTGGTTGTTGTCAACTCCTATGACGTCGTATTGGTGCTTGGCAAAGCGCCAGGTTCCACCCGTGTTGTTGCCTTGTCGAGAATATTGCAAATTGCCTTTTGAAAAACGTACTTGGGTGCCGTTACCGTCCACCGTGAATCCTTCATGGACAGACATCAGTTGACCAATGTTTAAGTTGACAGAGGCAATGGCATTGTGATCTAGGCTGACACTACTTTTGAGTACAGGGAAAATACAGTCGTCTCTGGTATAAACAATGATGGACAGTTCTGTACTGCTGAATTCCGGCACACATATGTAAAAATCGCTTTGGCTGTATGAGGAGATAGAAAACGGGGTATTGAAGACAAGAGACACATCGTGTTCCGCATCACTTCCCCAAGTTCCAAGTTGTCCTTGTTTGGCACCTTGAACGGTAACAATACTGGCGGTAGTGGGGCCACTAAGCATGGCAGAGGATGCCGTGAGGGTGATACGCTTGAGGGAGATTTCACGTGATGTATTATTGAAAACAACCACTTTGACTAATGAGCAGAGATTTTTGAAGCCAAGGTCTCCCCCATTCGCAGTATAGGCAATCATGGGCACATTTATTTGCTGACGGCTGTTGGTATTGTCCCATTGAAACACCTGTTCACGAGACAGGTTGATGCTGACACTACCATCAACGCCTTGATCGGTTACTATGTCCGCAGGATAGACTGCAGTATAGTGGTTATCATTGTCGCGCAATATATTCGTTATCTGTGCAACTGTGCCGTTAAAAGAGATAGAATAATCTCCGTTTCCGTTTATCCATACCGAGTCACCCTCTTCCCATTGTGGAATGTTGCTGTCGATATAGAGTTTCGGTGCGCCTATATAGTCGTCGATTTTGGCGCAAAGTGTAACAGTGCCACTCTCTTTCCGGCAGGATGTCAGAGCACCAAGCAATGCAAAGCAGAAAATGCTAATGATATGAGTAAAATGTGTATATTTCATAGTTGATTATAGATTCCAGTCTTGGGTATTTGTTCTGAATTGTTCTCGTCCGAACCCTTCACTTTGAGGGTTGTTGTCTTCAATCCATGTGACGGTTTCCTCATTGTCGGTTGGGGACACGATCGTTCCCAACTCCACTTTGAAAGACACCATGTGGATGGATGGTGCTATGTATTTTTGCTTACTGTACTTGTTCATGGTGTGTTATGTTTGTTTCAAATTAATTAAAAAGTGTTGGTTTCTCTGGCGGCAATATGTTGGCGTTGATTAATCATGTGTCGCATTCCTATTCTTCTATAATCGACATAATTCTTCACCTTTATATTGCCATTAATATCTGATGAACAATTATTTTTTTATTCGAGTCCTCCATCTTATTATTTGCAAAGATACACTTTTTTTATGACTTGCATTATTTTTTACTTTTTTCATGATGAAAAAAGGGAGCCGTGATTTGCGGTTCCCTTTTATGATGGCGGGGTATGGAGGATTAATATACGGCTTTTAGGCTGCAGAACCTGTCTTTGCCGGTGAAGGTGACGATGTAAACGCCGTGGGGAAGTCTGGAAAGGCTGATGGTGGTGTTGCTGTTGACGGTCTGGGTGCTCATCAGGCGGCCATCGACGGAGTAGAGGTTGAGGGTGCCGTGAACGGGCTGGCCGGTGAAGGTGAGCGTCACGGTGTTATCTACTTGGCGGAGGAGTACATCGTTGTTGGATGTGCTGGGGGCAATGACTGTATAGCCACGCAGAAGGGCATATTCGGCGCGAGCACTGTCGAGAAGGGCTTGGAAGACGGAGTCTCGTTGCAATCTGACAAGTGTGTAGGCGGCCACAAGACGGGCGGCCTGCACATCGGAAGCCCAATGGTAGCCCGCAATGACCCGGCTGCGGCCATACTCAAAGCCACGCTGCAGAACGGCATTCATGCTGTCGGGGGTCAGTTCGACCATAGCCAGTGCAAGTCCCCATCCAAAGGTGGCGTGTGAGGAGGGATAGGAGGATGTTGTTGCGTGGCTTTCCTCTTCCTCCGGTATCAGGGTTGATTCTGCCAGCTGGACGAAAGGACGCTTGCGGAAATAAGAATCCTTCAGACGGCCGGATCCGTCTTTAAGGATGTTTCTGACGTATTTGAGATAGGCCGCTATGTGGGGAGTTGCCACGGTGTCGAGCTGCAGGTTCAGGCAAGAGGAGAACTGGCTCAAGAAATGATAGTACTTGCTGGCGGCATCGGCCGAAGCCTGTGCGCCACGGGTGGTACCTCTTTCGGCCTTGGCCATCCAGTGGGCTGCCACATCACCTTGATATCGGTAACTGGCAGTATCGATGGGCGGAGGCAGTATGCGGCGGCCATTGGGGTAGCCCACATTTGTCGGCACAGTTCCGTGCCAAAGCAAGTACTCCACACGGGCGGCTGCCATGTCGGCCTGATACTCGGGACTTGCCTGAAGGCGTGCCACAGCTGCGGACGCCGCCAGTCGGGCTGCATCGACATCGCTCTGCCAATGGGCCCCGACGATGACGCGACTTTCGCCATACTCCCATCCGCGCCGTAGGATGGTGTCCTGCAATTCGGGAGCCATCTGCGCCATGATGAGGGCGGTAGTCCAGCCCAGCGACGTGTGTCCCGACGGGTAGGAGCCGTTGCCGCGCAGTTCCTCCTCGTTGTCAAAGGCGCCTGCCACATGCTCGTTCATCCTTGCAAAGGGACGTTTGCGCATATATTTGGCCTTGGCAGGATCTACAGCCTGGGCCGCCGTCTTCTGCCCGCGGGAAATGAGGCGGTAGATGGCGGGGGTGGCCTCGCGGCTCACCACGAATCCCAATGCTTCGCTGTAGATGCCGCACATGCGGTCGACGCTGTACAGGGATTCCCAGCTGGCCTGCTGCCCACGGGCAGTGCCACGCATCGACTTGCCCCACAGCCACTGCTGGAAATCGTCGATAAACAGCTGACTGCAAGTGTCGGGCGGTGCAGGCAGATAGATGCCCGCGTTGGGCATAGAGTCTGTACTGAAATAGGGGATTGTGTCCAAATTTTGTCCCATGGCACCGACGCCAAGGAAACAGACAAGTAAAGTCAATAATGTCTTTTTCATAGTGAATTGGATTGAGGGTTCAAGGGTTTGAGGGTTCAAGGGTTCAAGGGTTTGAGGGCTCAGGGTTAAAAAAAATTGAAAATTGAAAATTGAAATTATTGCTTGAATGCTTGATTGTGTTAATTCCTGAGTGGCTGGCGCAGTCAAATCACTCAAGCAATCAAACAATCAGACAATCATGCAATCTTCTAAATTTTCACTTTTTAAAGGTTAGGTGGTGTCTGCCGCTGCCGAGGGTTTGTTTCTGGTATCCTTTGTCGGTGGGGAGATGGATTTCGGCGGTGGTGTTGGCGGGGATGAGGATGTCCCATTCGAAGTGGTCCCCTTTGCGACGCCAGTTGCTTTCGATGAGTCCGCTGACGGATCGGTAGGAGCAGTTCACATGGTCGAGGCCTTTGATGGGGTAGGGTTTCAGCATTATCTTGCTGTAGCCGGGGGCCAGGGGCCTTATTCCGCCGAGATATTCGTAGTACCAGATGATGAGGTCGCCGAGGAGCATGACGTGGTTGCCTGAGTTCATGGAGGGGTCTCCTGTGTCGCCGTTCCACAGCTCCCAGATGGTGGTGGCTCCTTTTTTTACCATGTAGCCCCAGCTGGGGTAGGTGGTGTCGGTGGCCATCTTCAAGGCAAGGTCTCCGCGGCCGAAGACGGTGAGGGTGCGCATGAGGTGCTGGATGCCGACAACGCCGGTGGATACATGGCCGCCGAAATCTTTCTCAGTCTTTTCGACGATGTTGTCCATTACGTTTTGTTCATAGCCAGGCGAGGGGACCATCCAAAAGGCAAGCGGGAGGATGTTGGCGGTGACGGTGTTGTTGGCATAGCATCCGGCAACGGAATCGAAATAGCGGGCGTTATATGCATTGGTGACGGTATTGATTTCATTCTCGAAATACTGAACGTCGTCGTCCCGATGAAGGCTTGCGGCAAAGCCTCCCATTATCCCACAATACCCGACATAGTATGGCGTGGAGAGGCAGGCGGGCCACGTGATGCGGTTGGTGTCGCGCGAGTGGATGAGTTCGGGGCTTTCGGGCGGCACACACCAGTCGCCGTAGGTGTCGCGGATGAGGATGCCGTCCTTGAGGTAGTATTTCTTCATGTGGAGTAGCCAGCGTTTCATGGCGTCGTAGTGCTGCTCGACGGGACGGAAGTCGCCAAAACGCCGCCAAATCATGTCGGCCACGGTGATGAAGGCTCCCGGCCAGGTCATGTTGTCTGTGTAGTTGCGCCAATAGGCGGGGGCGACATCGGGGAGCGAGCCGTTCTCAAACTGGCTGTCTTCGATGTCTTGCAGCCACTTGGCATAGAGGCGGTGGTTGTCGAAGATGAAGCTCTCGCCGTAGTTGCCTGTGGTGCGGTCGCCTGTCCAGCCCATGCGTTCGTCGCGCTGCGGGCAGTCGGTGGGCATGCTGCGGTAGTTGCCGCGGATGCCCCATGTGGCGTTGTGATAGACGGTGTTGATTATCTCGTTGGAGGTCTCGAAGGAGCCAGTCGTCTGCATTTCGTCGTAGAGGACGAGACCGGTGAAATCGTCGGGTCGGGGCTGCTGACGCAATCCTGTTATTTCAATATAACGGAAACCGTGATAGACAAACATCGGACACCAAGCCTGGACGGCTCCGTCCGCAATGTAGCGGTCGGTACACTCGGCGCTGCGGAGGTTGTCTATATAGAGGGTGCTGTCGGGATTAAGGGTCTCGGCGTAGCGGAACGTGATGGTGTCACCGGGCTTCATTCCGAACAGGTCTGATGTCAGCACCCCTACCATGTTCTGCCCCATGTCGAGTATCCATTTGTCGCCCTTCTGGAAGAGTGCCACTGGTTGCAAACACGCTTGTACCTTGATATTGGGATTGGGCTGCGGGGTGAGGAGCTGCATCGGGTCGGGTCGTTGGTAGTCACTGGGCAGGGGGCTACCGGTGACGACGGGGTATTCGCGGGCAACGCGGTGGCGCGGGTTGTAGATGTCCTCCCGGTACATGTTCTGCCGGTCGTAATCGATGGTGGCTGCATCCCACTGGCTGTCGTCGTAGTCGGGCATTGTCCAGTCTCCGAGGTCGAGGCGGGCGTCGTAGGTCTCGCCATCGAACTCGTTGCTTTTGCGTATGGGGCCACGGTTAGTTATTTTCCACCCCTCGCCGCTGACTATCGTGTCGGTGGTGCCGTCCTTGTAGGTTACCTCCAGCTGCATGAGCAGTTGCGGCAGGCCGTAGTGAGCGGCATGATTGATGCCGCACCATTCGAGGTAGTTGTTGTCGTGGCGTACGGTGGTGAACCGCCCGCCTGCGAGCGTGACACCCACGGCGTTCAGTCCGTCATCGATGACAAGGTCGGTCACGTCGTAGGCGTTGAAATAGATGCGCCTCGTATAGTCCGAGAGGGTGGGTTTCAGCCATTCGGTGGATGCCACCTCCATGTTGTTGATATAGGCACTATACACTCCCAATCCGCTGATGTAGAGGCGCGCTTTGGCGATGTCCTTCTTGAGCCTGAATTCTTTGCGCAGGTAGCGGGCGGCAATGGAGGTGTGGCCGTTGAGGTTGTCGTCCTCATAGTCGCGCCCTATCCAATGCGCGTGCCAGTCATCGGGTGAGAGCAGGCTAATTTCAAACCGCTGCACGTCGCTCTCGGTTGTAGTTGTCCTGCCTTTATCCCCGTAGGTGAGGGTGGCGAAGACTTTCCAATAGGCTATGTCGCGGCTGTGCAGCTCTTTGCCCCCGTAGGGGATATAGAGCATGTCGGACGACTCGATAAGGCCTGAGTCCCATAGGTCGCCGATGCCCTTGCGTGCGTTCTCCTCTGTGGAGGAAACAACTACGCGGTAGTGAGTCTGGACAACGTTTTTGGCGTTGGACTCATACTGCCAGCTGAAGCGGGGTTGGGCAGTGGCCAAAGGCTGGCTGCCGTCCTGCATTTCGACGGTGAGAGACGAGAGGCTTACTCTGTTGCCGCAGGCCCCCATAAGCACCGCAAGCAAAAGGAGCGGGAGGATGTGTTTCATATATAAAGGGGTTTCTATTTATCAAGAATTTGAGAATTAGAGAGATTGCATAATTGTCTGATTGTGTTTTGTTGATATGTTGATACGTTGATATGTTGATATGATGCGAGTCGTATAAACTTATCAACTTATCAACGGACAACGTATTTACACTTTCAAGCATTCAAGCAATAATTTCAATAACTCAGTATTCATCGCAACTTGCTGTGCAGTCGTCATAATCTAATCCTTTCTTCTTTTGATAGTGTAACGCAGATTGCTTGGTATTATTGCCTTGGTAATAAAAAAGAGTGTGCCTACACTGAGACACACTCTTTTCATATTTTGGCGGTGTTCTTTCCCGCGGTGTTCGAATCCGCGGAGCGGTCTTTTGGACCGCCGCATCCGCGAGGGATGCTTTCTCCGCTTCGCTATCGTAAATGTCCACTGGACATTTACTTCACCTCCTCGTAGTCGACGTCGGTGACATTGTCATTGGGGTTGCCACCTTGCTGGCCGGCATTGCCGCCGGGGTTGCCGCCCATGTTGTTGGGGTCGAAGCCGGCTCCGGGGTTGGCTCCGCCGGCTTGCTGCTGGGCATTGTACATGTCCTGAGAGGCAGCCTGCCAAGCTTGGTTCATCTTCTCCATAGCGGCGTCAATCTGGGAGACGTTGCGGGCGCTGTGGGCGGCCTTCAGCTCGGTGAGGGCGGCCTCGATGGCGCTCTTCTTCTCGGCGGGAATCTTGTCGCCATATTCTTTCAGGTTCTTCTCGCTCTGGAAGATCATGCCGTCGGCGGCGTTAATCTTCTCAATCTCCTCCTTGGCCTTCTTGTCGGCATCGGCGTTGGCTTCGGCTTCAGCCTTCATGCGCTTGATTTCGTCTTCAGAAAGACCGCTGGAGGCCTCGATGCGGATGTTCTGGCTCTTGCCGGTGGCCTTGTCGAGGGCGCTGACATTCAGGATGCCGTTGGCATCGATGTCGAAGGTGACCTCAATCTGCGGTACTCCACGCGGTGCTGGCGGAATGCCTGCCAAGTGGAAGCGGCCGATGGTCTTGTTCTGGTTGGCCATAGGACGCTCGCCCTGCAGCACGTGGATTTCCACCTCGGGCTGGTTGTCGGCAGCGGTGCTGAACACCTGACTCTTCTTGGTAGGGATGGTGGTGTTGGCGTCAATCAGACGGGTCATCACACCGCCGAGGGTCTCGATACCCAGCGACAGAGGAGTGACATCCAGCAGCAGCACATCCTTAATCTCGCCGGTCAGCACACCGCCCTGGATAGCGGCACCGATAGCCACCACCTCGTCGGGGTTCACGCCCTTGTTGGGGGCTTTGCCGAAGAACTCTTCAACCTTCTTCTGCACGGCGGGGATACGGGTCGAACCGCCCACCAGAATCACCTCGTTGATGTCGCTGTTGCTCAATCCGGCATCCTTCATGGCCTGACGGCAAGGCTCGATAGTGGCCTGAATCAGGTCGTCGCACAGCTGCTCGAATTTGGCACGGGTCAGCTTCTTTACCAAGTGCTGCGGCACACCGTCGGCAACAGTGATATAAGGCAGGTTGATTTCAGTTTCCTGAGAGGAGGACAGCTCGCACTTGGCCTTCTCGGCAGCCTCTTTCAGACGCTGCATAGCCATCGGGTCTTTACGCAGATCCATGTGCTTCTCGGCCATGAACTCGTCGGCCAGCCAGTTGATAACCTTCTGGTCGAAGTCGTCACCGCCCAAGTGGGTGTTGCCGTTGGTGCTCTTCACCTCGAAGACACCGTCGCCGAGGTTCAAGATGGAGATATCGAATGTACCACCACCGAGGTCGAACACTGCCACATTCATGTCCTGTGCCTTTTTGTCCAGACCGTATGCCAAAGCGGCAGCGGTGGGCTCGTTGACAATACGGCGCACCTTCAAGCCTGCAATCTCGCCAGCCTCTTTGGTAGCCTGACGCTGACTGTCGTTGAAGTAGGCGGGGACAGTGATGACGGCCTCCGTCACCTCAGTGCCGAGGTAGTCCTCAGCGGTCTTCTTCATCTTCTGCAGCACAATGGCGCTAATCTCCTGCGGGGTGTAGAGGCGGCCATTGATCTCGACGCGGGGCGTGTTGTTGTCGCCCTTCACCACCTTGTAAGGCACTGCGGCAATCTCCTTCTGCACACGGTCGTACGTCTCGCCCATGAAACGTTTGATACTGTACACCGTGTTGTGAGGGTTGGTGATAGCCTGACGCTTGGCGGGGTCGCCCACCTTGCGGTCGCCGTTCTCAATAAAACCCACTACCGAGGGAGTGGTGCGGTTGCCCTCGCTGTTGGCGATAACAACCGGCTCGTTACCTTCCATGACTGATACACAACTGTTAGTTGTACCTAAGTCGATTCCAATTATTTTTCCCATGATATTCTATTTTTTTATTTTTTCGTGTTGATAATTTGTTTCCTGGAACGCCCTTTGCGGGCGAATCCGACATCAATGGTATCAACTATCATGCCAAAAACCAACCCTGACATCCCCACTGACAAATTGTCATTTCCACCCAATATGCACGACAACATATCCTGTCAGGCATGACACAGAGAATTGCAAAGCCGTCACCCTCCCCCGCAAAGAGGGTTCGCTCTTCCTTCGCTCTTCCTTCGCTCTTCCTTCGCTCTACCTTCGCTCTACCTTCGCTTACAGGAGCGACCAACGAGCGACGCTGCTGCGGCACTACTCTGGAGTAGGTGTGGGGCAAAAATGGCAGTGGAAAAACAAGTGCTACAATTGTTTCAGTGCTACAGTTCGTTTACGTCTCCATTCTTTTGCGGGAAGGATTTCTTCGAGAACGTTTTTTTCTCAAACCCCTGTGCAATTCAGGGAAAAAACGTATATTTGCAATCGGGAAATCAGCATTCCCATTGGGCACCTCGCCACAAAACTTGCTGATGCACAATAATCCACAAAACAAATAATCATGACAATGAAGCGCATCGTTCGACTCCTTATCCCTGTGGCCTTCATGGCCGCAATGCTCCATTCCTGCCAGAAAGAGGACATCAATCCCCTCAAACCGGCCGCGGGCGACTATCTGCTGCCCCTCATCGAAACCACCGACATCCACGGCCTCATAGTCGATAACTCAACCGACTCCGTCCACTACCGGCTGGCCTACATTGCCGACAAGGTGAAGGACATCCGCGGTCACGGCGGGGCATACAAGAAAGAGCGCCTGCTGCTGCTCGACGGCGGCGACCTCTACCAAGGCACCACCATCTCCAACCTGCGGCAGGGCAAACCCATCTATGTTTCTTTCGACAAGATGGAATACGATGCGGTGGCACTGGGCAACCACGACTTCGACTGGGGTTTTGAAAACATGGTCGATCCCGACGCCACGCTGCTCGACTACGACTACAACGGCGGACACTACGTCAACGAGGTGCCCGTTGTCTGCGCAAACCTCTATCAGCACGGCAACCGCGTCTCGTGCACCAAAGACTACGTCATTGTGGAGAAAACCGCCGTCAACCCCCGCGGCGGCAGCGTCAACGTGAAAATAGGCATCATCGGCTTTGCCGAGGACTACTCTCTGAGCATCATGGCCTCGCAGTTCTCAGGCAAAGGCTATTCCATCCAGGAGAACTACACCATCGCCAACAGCCTCGCCTCCGAGTTGGAGGCCTCAGGGCAATGCGACGCCACCATCCTGCTCACCCACGGAGCCGCCGACAAGGCAGCCGAACGCCTCGGCGAGAGCACAGTTGTCGATCTTGTGCTGGGCGGCCACACCCACCGCACCATTTCCGGGCAGACAAGCTGGGGCCTCCCCTACCTGCAAGCCGGCAAGAAAAGCGAGAACTACGCCTACGCCGAGCTCCAATTCCGGGTCGATAACAACGGCAGCATCTCCTTCACAAGCGTCAACGGCCAGCAGACCATCGCTGTCGATGCCACCCGCGACCTGCACCTCTTCTCGGGACATAACGCCCAAGACCTCGACAACGACATCCTTTCCGTCTCCGACAATGCCATCTCCGAAATATCCGGACAACTCTCAAGGGTTATCGGACACATCACCGTCAACGCTTCCAAATACCCCATCAGCGGCAGCGGCGAACGCGCCTCGGTCATGGGCAACTGGATGGGCGACATCCTGCAACGCATCGGCAATGCCGACGTTGCCTTCCTCAACAGCACCAGCATCCGTACCTACTTTTCTCTCGACGGGCAGCCCTCGCGGAACATCACCGTCGCCAACGTCTATGACATGTTCCCCTTCGGCAACCCAACCTATGTGTTCCGCATCACCTATGCCGAACTGCTCCAACTGTTTGAATACTCCATGACCCGAGCCGGCAGGATTCTGCTGACCCAGATGACAGGCCTTGACTGCTACTTTACCAGCACGGAACACACCAGCAGCTCCGGCAGAATCTACTACGAACACGCCCTCCACTCCCTCGCCAAGGACGGCACCACCATATACCAAAATGGGCAATGGACCTCCGACTGGTCGTCGCGCACCCTCACCGTTGCCGTCAGCGAATATGTGGCAACCACCGACCGCGAAGACCGCGACACACACCTCCACAACCCCTTAGTGGAATGGTGCAAAACCTCGCGGCTCGTCACAAACGACCTTATCGACAACGAGAACGCCGTCCGCGTACTCACCGCCGAAGCCGAAGCCAACAACGGCCTCCTCACCATCGACACCCGCCCCCACTTCATCCTCTACACCGAGTAACATTTGAACGTGTTAAGTTAATGTGTTAATCTAATTAACGAATTAACACATTAACGCATTCAACGTATCAACATATTTCCAACAGCCAGTCGATTGCATTCTGCTGTTTTATTCCATTGTGATACGTCACCGGTTCGGTATCCAGTGTCAGAATGGTCTTTGGGTAATGGTCGTCAATTGCCTGTAAAGATTCGAGTTCGCGCTCTCGCGTGGCAGGATTCCTCATCGTGGCACACACCTGATAGTATTCCATCTTCTGCATATCTGTCACAACAAAATCCACCTCCATCGAATCCACTTTGCCAATATAAACATTGGGAAAGCGTCTCATCAATTCCAGAAAGACCACATTTTCCAGCACATGCCCATAATCCACGCCCTGCCGTCCCAGCATCATATTGCGGAACGCCACATCAACCAGATAGTACTTTTCCATCGTCTTCAGCAAACCGCGTCCCTTTGCATCATACCTCTTTACCGGATACACTATACAGCTCTCGCTGAGGGCTGAAAGATACTTCTCCACCGTTTTCACATCTATCCTCCTTCCATACGAAGTCATCGTGTCAGCTATTTTTTTTGTCGATAGTGTGTTCCCTATGTTGTCTGTCAAAAACGACAACACGCTCTCTAACATCATTGGGTCACTCACCTTTTTCCGCTGCACCACGTCCTTTAACACAATCGTGCTGAATATCCCCCGCAAATAGTCGTTTACTGTCTGCATATCATCCTGCAAATGCACGGTGTATGGGAATGAAGAATACGTAATATAGTTTGCATACAGCCTCTCTGGCGACATCTCCTTCGATTGTGCCAAAGCATATTCTTTTAAGGAAAATGGCAGCAGTTTCATCTCCACATACCGCCCCGAAAGCAGCGTTGCAATCTCGCTTGACAACAAATAGGCGTTTGACCCCGTGATGTATAAGTCCACATTGCTCTTTATATACAACGCATCCACCACATCGGCATAGTTGCTCACATGTTGTATCTCATCCAAAAACACGTAGTTCATCATGTCAGGCCTAAGACGTCCAACAATGTAGTCATACAAAGCCTTTGAATCACGCAAATCGTAAAATTCAAAATCTTCAAAATTGATAAAGGTCAACTGCTCGTCTTTTACCCCTTCAGCCAACAATTCATCGGCATATAATTTCATCAGCACGCTCTTGCCACAACGTCTGACACCAGTGATAACCTTGATAATCTGCTTGTCTTTAACCCTCTTCAAATAGTCTAAATACCTGTTTCTCTGTACATATTCCATATCCCATCATTTATTTATTCCCTGCAAAGATACAAAAAGTTTTTGGATTATATTCCCAAAACTTCCAAAAATAGAAAAGTTTTAGGATTACATTCCAAAAACTTTCCTGAAACGACAGGGGAAGATCCCTGCCGCAGTGACAAGGACTCTTTTTGTTCATGATTTGACAAGTATTGTTAGTCGTTGATGCCCAGTATGTAAAAACCATCAAGGGTCGTCATTTATTCGCTCGTTATTCGATCGTTTTCCCTTTCTTTTCCGTTTCACAAAGGGAAAAATGAGGGAAACATATCGAAAAACGATATGATAAAGAACGGCACAACATCAAACCCAGAAAGTTGAGAGTTGAAAGTAGAGAGTTGAGAATTTTCCGGGTGCGGCAGCAACTTTCAATTTTCAATTTTCAATTTTTATGTTTGGGACAACTATGCGACACTTTCGGAACGGTAGCGTAAGGTGGCGAAAGTTGGCGTAATTCTTCACAGAATAAAAAGTAAATTACGCGCGAGGCGGCAAAAAAGCAAAATAAGAGGTAAGAGATAAGAACCAGGGTTGTAAGCCACAGTTCCTGGCTCTTAGTTCTTCCCTCTATACTCCGCCCGCAATCAGACGAGCCTCCGGCTCATTTTACAGCCCGAACGGGGCGTACAGACAGCCCGCTGTGTCGATTGTATCTGTCCGCAGCGTGGACCTCGTTGCTCTGGAAGTACATACTGTACGCGTCGCCCCCATTGTAGGGTGTGGAAGCCCAATAGAACCCGTCGCTGCCCACATCATAGACAGTCGTGCCGTTGCGGCGGGCAGCGGCAGGCAGGAACACTGCACCGGCATCCTCCATCTGCGTCCATTGGGCATAGGTGTAGCTATTGTGTGTCCAGTCCCTATAACTCGATGCAAAGCCCGGATTGAACTGAGGACATCCCGAAGGCTGTGTCCAACTGTCGGGCAGGATAATCAGTCCGCCCACACCGTCAATATTGCCAGTGCCACGTTTGGAAGCGGCGTCGGGGCGGGTGTTTAGCAGGTAATCCCACTCGTCATGGGTGAGCGTGCGCCACTGGTGGACTGCATTTCCGCCGTTTCTGATGGCATTGTACCACGCCCAGTCGGCTCCGGCGTAAGCTCCCGTCAGGCTAATGGAGTTTGAGCCACCGGGATAATAGTCCATCCACGAAGTGCTGGTTGACCAAGGCTGGTAGCAGGTTGCCCCGCTGCTCCATCCACTGGTCCCCCACCCGAAGAGGTCTATCCAATCGCTGTAGGTAGAACTGATTTTACTATTGGCATTGCCCACACAATCGTACTGGTGCTCAGCAAATCGCCAAGTATTGGTGCTGGCCCGGTACTGCAAGTTGCCCTTCGAGAAATGCACCTGCTGCGTGGCACTCACCGAAAACGAGCCTGGCAGCATCCCGTCGCCATCGGAGCCGAACTCTTTTTCACAGCTTGCCAGCATCATTATCCCAGCCATCAGGCCGGCAATCGACATTATATGTATTCTCTTCATAAAGCGTAATTATTATGTTCTTAATTATTTATTTACCACTCCTTCTCTAATTATTACTTGGCGCTGCAGATATATCGCTGCAGAGACGGATAGAGTTCCCATAATAGGCGGCAGGAGAGCTGTCTGAGACCATATTTTCGTTATCAAATCGGAGCGCCCGCGCATATTCACCAATTTTTGAAGAAGACCAATAGTAGCCTGCACTTTTCACTTGGTTGGTCACAGCGCCCTCTCTATATCCGGCTGCGGGCAGAAAAACAGCACCTTCGGCCTCCATCTGTTGCCATAAACCCAACGATATAGCGTTCGAACTATAATCCAAGCCACTCTCATTGCAGACAAGGCCATCCTCAAAGTCATAGTCATCCGGGAACAAAACCATTCCATTGACAATATTGTCGCTTCCAACCGACAGGGACACTTTTGCATAGCGTTTTTCCACATTGCGGGTGTTTAGCAGACAATCCCACTCGCTGCTCGTAAGGGTGCGCCAAGTGTTCGCGGCTCCGGCATTTTCGATGGCGTTGTATACGCCCCAGTCATACTGTGTCCCAGAAATGCTGCCGCTTGCCGGGCCATAATCAGCCACGGTGGTGGTCGACAGATAAGGGTAACTGCCCTCGTATCCGCTGGTGCCCCAACCCATCAAGTCTATCCATCCAGAATAGCCGGAAGCAATATGGCTGTTGCCGTCGCCGATGATGTCGTACTGTTCGGGTGCAAAGCGGAATGTGCTTGTACCGGCATTATATTGCAGGTTGCCTTGGGCAAACACCACCCACCTATTTTCCCCCACAGAGAAGCGGCCTTTGGTGTCCTCGGTGGTGTGTTCCCCATTGGTACTGAGGTTGACACGAGCCGTCATCATCACATTGCGTCCCAAGGCAGCATGCGAAGCTGTGTGGGTAAAGGTGAAGTTTCTGGCACCAAGGGCGGCACCCGCCATGTGGGCATAGACGGTGATGGTCAAATTCCCCGCTGCAACAGGCAGGATGGGCACTTGAACCTCTATGATGTCGCTGCCGCCGTGAGCCAGCACGGGGCTGTCGGTCAGCACAACCGACACCTGCTTGTCCGCTTCCGCAATCGTACCGCTTTGGGCTGCCACGGCGAGGGTTCCCACACCAAGAGTCACACCCCTTGTGCCACACAGTTGTCCTACCGCACTGCTCACCCTTACATCTGTCACCACCACGTCCACGTCCAGAGAGTTCTTCACCAGCACACGGACTGCAGCTGTGGCATGACGGAAGCGTATTGCGTTGTCACCAGCGCCGGCCATAGCCAGCATGGGCAGATGCAACACTTGCCGTCCGTTGTTGTAATGGCTCTCATACTGCGACGGGACTGTCACCGTCTCTGTGCCAGTCACCAAACCAGCGGGATATATGCCCCGGAACGGGTCTCTGGGGTTGTTGAAGTCCGTAACGTAGGCCTTGTCGCCACTCACCGTGACGGTATATTCTGCACCATTGAGGCTCACCCTGTCCCCGTTCTCCCACACCACACTCTCGGCACTCACCGAGGTCTTGTCGCCCTCCATGCCGCCAAAGCCTTCTGCGGTAAGCAGGACAGCCCCTTCGGGAATGCCCTCCGTATTGTTCTCTTTTTGGCAGCTACCAACCGCCAGCACACCGCCAAGCAGTGCCATGATTGTCATCAAGCTGTATTTTCTCGTGGATTTCATTTTCTTAAACCTTTCTCCCCTAAAACTCTTTAAATAAACCAATGCTCGTCGTCCTTGCCGCCCCAGTTGCCACCAGTGGTGCTGCGACTTTCCAAGTTAATGTCTCCCAAGTCCTCCCTCAATCCGAGTTTCTTCATGTCCGAGTCGGTATAACCATTCTCCACAACAAACTGCACTACCTTGACACACGGAGCCTCGTACTCGGGCCTCTGTGTACAAAACCGAGCACTTATTCCTGCATAAACCGTTTGTTCCATAATTTAATACTATATTAAAAATCAATATAATACAAACAATACCACACAAATCACACAACTTGAAACCATATACAAAAGTACAAAAAAAACTCTACTCTTTGATATTAATTTTTATTCCTTGTTTCGACAAGAAAAAAAACACAACCAGCACGACATTTTTTTGTATTTTTGTAAATATTCGTAAATTTGCAATTTCAAATCGAGAATAACAAACAAATCAATACCACTATGAACAACAATTATTATGGCCCTACGAGCCGCAACGGCGGCCGTAGAAGAGGTGGCTTGAAAGGTTTACTATGCCTTGCAGCAGTGCTTTTTGCCCTGCTGCTGCCGGCATCCTTGCAGGCCACACCGCAAAACGGATCGACTTACTTCCGCAATGCAAGCAATTACGATGCCTACTCCCTGGGCAGGGGCAGAATCCACTTCAAGGTTCTTGTTTTTGCCGACGGGGTGGAACACAATTTCAATGCCGGCAAGGGCGGTTCGGGTTCACGCATCTGGACGCATGTCGACGGCGCCGACAGTTGGCCCAATTTTTTCTATTACGCTTCGGACAACCTCAAATGCAAGGCCGGCGCAGTGCCCGGCAGACCGCGTGACAAGGGATGGGCAGAGCTGAAGGTGGCCTGGGGCATTGTCGTGGTGACCAACAGCTACGACGGCAGCAACCCCGTATTCACCGCCGACGACAATTGGCACCCGGTGGATCTGCGCCGCACCGACGGCAACGACCATTTGACCTACCTGGAGTTCGACTGGTATATTCCTGACAGCATACAGAGCGGTGTGTTCCAATGTGGCATTGAATCGGTATATCACGAAAGCGGTGGCTCCACCTGCGAGACCCGTCTTTTTCCTGTTGGCTATTTCGACGGTGGCGAACAACAGCCTCAGTTGATGAATCCTATTTTCTATACAGCCAACTACAACGGTGTGTCCAGCTATGGAGTGGCAGGCTACGGCATGCTGGCGGTACCCTACGTCGCCTTCCAGCAAACCTATCAATACCACACCGCCTGGAGTCCCGTCAACATACCCTGCACCGACCAGTCGGGTCTTATCTACGTGCCCAGCTGCGACTCGGTGCAGACCGGGTTTCACATTACCATGCAGACCCGCCACAGCATGTCGACAGGCGACACGGTGAGGAAACAGTGGTTGCGTTCCAACATGGTGGACATACCGGCCTACCACAAGATTTACGACATGAATGTGGGATACTACACTTACTTCGACGAGCGGACTAACCTCTACCACCAGGACAGACGCTACTATGATATCAGTTGGAAGTTCCAACTGCCAAACGAAACCGACATAGTGCCAAACGACTTATTCGAGATACAACGGGCCTACGATAGTAACTACACCGATGCGCAGACCATTGCCACCATCCCCATCGTTTGGGGCGTCCGCGACTCGCTGCAAGACACCACATACCACTATATCGACTCGTCGGAGGCGACACTGAACAACCCCCTGGAGACCGGCAACAACAAAAAGATATACTACCGCGTGCGGCGAGCGTCGGCCGCCGTGTGGGGATGGGACGACCACCCCTACGCCGCCAAAAGCTGGGTGTTCATTCGTGCTGAAATGCCCTACATGATGGAAATGTACTACAGAATCGACGACGACTTCTTCAACAATCATAAGACACATCTCTATTTTGAGATGCCTAACGGTTTTTGGGGCGATGGCACCCCCGAGAGGCCAAGAACCACATCGTTCTATTGGGACAAACACGCCACCGTGTGCATAGAAAGGATACTCAACGAAACGCACGACACGGTGCTAATCCGCGTACCGGCCGACTCAGTGATCGCTGTCCTGGATTATTACCACCTGCATCCAGTATACGACACCTTCCACGACGGGACCCCTATCTTACATGTGGTGGATGTATTGAACACACCCTGCGTACACTACAAATACCGGTACTATTACGACACCACTGGCATGGCGCTGCCAATGCTCCCCTATGGCATCGACAACACTATACCAAGAGTTATTTACCTGCGCGGTAACGTGGCGCCCTACTTCACCGATGCTGCCGGCCTCAACACCCTCGCAGCCTCCTACCAAGAATATCCCGACCACGTGTTGCTGACGTGGTCTGCCACCGAAGGAGGGGTGGACGACTACCTTGTGGAAACCCGGGCAGACAGTACTGAGAACTGGAGAGAACTGGGCACCACCACCTACAACTACTGGCGGGACCAAACGGCCGACCCGTCGGTGAGCGCGGAGTGGCAATACCGCGTAACGATGCGCTATACCTGCCAAGGTTTCATCACAAGCGACAGCCGCCAGACTGTCGGCGCACGCTCCCCCTGGGGACGAGTGAGCGGACGGGTGCATTACGAGGACGGCTCTGCCTGCCCCAACATCACAGTGGTGGCCACACGCAGCGACAGCACTGTAGTGCAGACCGTGGTGACGGACAACAGCGGATTCTACCAGTTCGACAGCCTGCCGTATAGCAGCAATCAGGAATATGTCATCACTCCCACCTCGCAGCATGCCACATTCCAATACAACAACACCGCATCGGGTTCGGCAACGGTAAACCTGTCGCTGAACAGATGCCTGGTTACGGACATCAACTTCGAAAACATCTCGGCAGTGCGACTCACGGGACGTGTGCTGTATGAGAACAGCTCCATCCCCGTCCGGGATGCCAACCTGATGCTCAACGGCAACATTGTGCGCCTGGCCAACTCGGCACTGAAGACCGACGCATCGGGATATTTCGAGCTGCAGGTGCCGCAAAGAAGTGGATTCACCCTGCAGGTGGTGAAAGAGGGGCATCATTTTGCCGAAGGCGGTTTTGTACGCATCGACGGCGACAGCGTGCTGACCCTGGAGACTCCGCTCGACGGGGTACGGCTGTGGGACCAGACTAAGGTGCGGCTGGCAGGACGTGTGGCCGGTGGCCTGCTGCAGAGACAGCTGCCCCTGGGATTCGGCGAATCGAACAACAATCTGGGCGACAACCTTAAGCTGGTGCTTGAACTGGAAGGCGACAACGTGAGCTACATAGTACGCATACCGAGCGACCTTACGAGGGACACTCTTGACTACACGGTACCCCATCTGGTGTACAACGGCACGAACGCCCCAGACACTACCGGATTCACCAACGTTCACTACCAGTTGCGGCGCATTGTCATTGAGCCAGACCCCGCAACGGGCGAGTACTGTGCCGACCTTTTCCCCGTGCGGTACAAAGTAATCCAAGCCACCGCACAGGGCTATTCCACCCTTTTCGCCCACGGCAGGTCAAGCGAGACCATCGACCTCAGCAACGCCGCCGGGAGCCAAGACACCGTGCGACACCAGAGTAACAACCATTACACCCTTCACAATGCCGAATACCAGCTCACCTACCGCAGCCCCATCAACATCACGTGCAAGCAGCTGCGCTATGGCATGGAGTTGGACTACTTTGGAGAGCTGTTCCTTCAGCGGACCAATATCCAGAACACGCCAATCAACGTGCCCCTTGCCACGCAGGACAGCAACGGAACCTACCGCTACCTCTTCGGCGCGCCTGTGTTCCTTACCGGCAACTACGACTTCCGCGCCTATGCCCATGAGGACTACTATTACAACAACGACCCGGACGGCGAGCATGACCAGGTGCGCATTCAGGGCGGCACGCTGAAGGTGTATAATGGGATGCACGATGCAACCAACACCCAGATTATCACCAAAGAACTCGACAGCCTGGGTCAGGCCGTTTTTTCCATTCCCGTCGACTATGTGTCGTTTGTCCGCGACGATGAGAATGTGCGCCGTGTGCTCGACCTCTCGGTTGAGAGCGAAGGGGAATATGTCGAGCTGCAGGCCTTGAGGGGCTATGTGACAGGACACCGCGTTGCCGGGACAGGAACCGTCACCTCTTCCCACGGAGCCATCAAGCTGCTCGACGTGCTGCGCGACCCGCCGGGCAGCGGCTCGTCAGCCTTTGTCGAGGCAGGCTCGGAGTATTCGTATAGCTATACTTCTACATTCGACTTCAAGTTCGGCATCAACCTCGGCTTCACCTTCGGCAGCCAAGCCTCGGTGGTGATGGGTGCCTATATAGGTGTGGGCGGCGGCACTTTCGCCGGCCAGAATTTCAATATCAACTCCTCCACATCTTTTGCCGTCCCCGTCCATTCGGCCTACCACTACAAGCACGAGGGCAACTACACGTTCAAGACTACCGAACGCATCAGCACCAGCAACAGCCCCTACAACGTGGGGCAGGACGCCGATGTGTATATCGGGGCGGTGCAGAATGTGTATTACCGTCTGGCAGATGCTGTGCAGCCCATAGACTCGGTGACCTATGCCGCTCTTGCGGCACGCAGTGCCAACGGAAGCATGCACACGATAGCGCAGGGCGTCGACACCGCCGGCAAGCGCTATTATCTGGTCATCGGCAACGAGATTGAGGCAGGTCCTTATCTGTCCTCCACTTTTGCCTACACCCACAGCCATATTGTAAACAATATCATCCCCCAGCTGCAGCAGCAGCGCGACGCACTGCTGCTGACATGCGACAGCGCCACGGCGAAAAGCATTGCGAATGCACAGCAAAAGGTTGTGTACTGGAGCAGGGTGACCCCCGACGACACAAACTGGGCCCGTCTGGGTTCCTACAAGATGGTGTATCCCGATTTCGACACACTGATCCGAGTGAACGAGGTGCAGAACTTCAACAGGACAATAGCCGACTGGATATCGCTGCTGTTGATGAACGAAGCCGAGAAAGTGTCGGCCATCCACAACCACAGCCACGACATAGTTGCAACCCACTCCATCAGCAGCGGCGCGACAGTGAGTGCGACGAACAATTACTCCTACAGCGATGCATTCCACGTGTATATGGAATATCCCGGATTCAGCATCGGGGCGTCAAACCTGAGTAATATTGGAAGCTGGTTTGGCAATGCGGTGAGAGACCTGATGCTGGAAAAGTACGCCAATGTAATGTTGCAGAGCCACGACGGCAATGACAATAGCTACGACCCCGTCCGTTTTATCAGCAATTGGGCGGGCAGCCATTTTGATTTCACCCTTAAACCCATTCTGGATTTCAACTGGAACCGCGACCCGACCCAAAAAACAACACATACCCGCACTATAGGTTACTCACTCGTTCCCGATGCTTACAGCAATATGGATGTGTCGGTTTACCGCATACGGAAGGAGAAGGGCGAGTTTTACTTATTCAACCAGGAGTCGGGAGAGACACGCAATCATGTAGCAAATGGGAATGACTATCATAACGAGTATTTGTATGGCTCGCTGGTTTACTATCTGCAGGGCGGTGCAACCAAGTGTCCCTGCGAGGTGGCCGACAGCACCCACTATTATGTACCCCCGATGCCCATCTCAGCAGGGTCGCTCAAACTGGAGAACCCCAAAGTGGACATCGACGTCCACGAGCGGAGCAATGTCCCCGCCGACAGACCCGCCATGTTCACAATCTATCTGTCGAACGAAGTGGAGGCGACGACGGGACCGGGAGCCACAGCGGCCATCCAGTTCAAGCTAAAGATGAACGACCTCAGCAACCCCCACGGGGCAAGGGTGTATATCGACGGCATGCCCCTCACGGACGGCCGCACCATCACCCTCACCAGAGGGCAGGTAGTGGTGAAGACGATGGAGGTGTATGCCGGCGACGGCTACGACTTTGATGACCTCGTGATAGAGTTGGGTTCAACCTGCATCTCATCGGCAAAAGGGAAAGCCCAGTTCTCGGTGCATTTCGTGCCAGTGTCGTGCAATGTGAATATTACCTCGCCGCACGATGGCTGGGTGATGAACACCTTGTCGCCCAAGGATTCAGTAGGCTATTACCTGCCCGTCACCATCAACGACTATGATGTAAACTACAGGGGGTTCGACCACATAGAGCTACAGTACAAACTCTCCACACAGAGCGACGACGGCTGGGTGAACCTCTGCTCCTACTATGCCGACAGCGCCCTCTACAAGGCCGCCAGCGGCACCAAGGCCATGATAAAGGGTGGAAGCATTGAGAATATCCGCTTCTATGGCGAACGCGACCCCATAGAGCAACGCTATGACCTGCGCGCCGTCAGCTTCTGCCGTCACGGCAGCGGCTTCATTTCGCGGTCGTCGGAAGTGCTGAGCGGCATAAAGGACACCCGCTGTCCGCGCGTCTTTGGCGAGCCGCTGCCAGCCAACAGCATACTGGGCGTGGGCGACTACTGCCGCCTGCGCTTCAACGAACCCATTGCGGGCAACTATCTCGACGAGGACAACAACTTCCAGCTGCTGGGCGTCACCAACCGGTCAGGGATTGCCTCCTCAACATCGGTCTACTTTGACGGCACACCCAACTGCGATGCCACCAGCGCCGTCACCCGTGTGCTGTCAGCCAAATCGTTCTCCATCGACATGATGGTCAAGCCGGATGCCCCCGTCTCCAACCGCCCGCAGGAACTCTTTGGACATACCACCAAGAACGGCGGCATTTCCTTTGGCCTGATGCCCGACGGCAACCGCTACCGGCTGTATGGCACCATCGACGACTACACCGTTCAATCCCTCCCCCTCGAACCCATGACAGCCTTCACCCGTGTGGTGATGACCTATGACAACATTACCAACGAGGTACAATTCTATGCCGGCACCCAGAACGTGACCGATCCAAGCAGCGACATGCTGGAGGCTCCTTCCTACACAGGTTCCGCCCCCTTGACATTCGGCCATGGATACAAGGGCAATATGCTGGAGGCACGCCTGTGGCTCAAGGCCATCTCGGCCGACGAAATTGTCGAGACACACCTCAAACGCCTCACGGGCTATGAGCGCAAACTGGCCGCTTACTACCCCATGAACGAGGGACGTGGAGAAATACTCTACGACATAGCCAACGGCTCGGCACTGACAATGCATGGTGCCAACTGGACTACCCCCTCGGGATACTCTATCCGCATGAACGGAACACAAACCGTCACCCTCGACCAGGACGTGCTCTCGCGCTCCGCCATTCAGGACTACACGCTGATGTTCTGGTTCCGCACCACCGAATACTACACCGGCCTCTTCTCCGCCGGTTGGACTGGACAGAAAGGCACCTTGGTGTCCATTGAGAACGGACGGGTGGTGTTCCACAACAACGGGATGACACAGCAAACCTCCGACAGGTATGCCGACGGCCTGTGGCACCACTATGTACTTACCGTGAACCGCACCTACAACAACGCCTCCATCTATATCGACGGCGAGATGGTGAACACTTTTGCCACCGACACCTTGAGCGGCTTGAGCGGCGTCATGGTCTTAGGCGGCGATGCCTACGGCCTCACCCGCACTTTTACCGGAAATATCGACGACTTGGCTCTCTTCGAGCAAGCGCTGCCCCGGAGCCTTATCGAGACCTTCGACAACATCTCGCCCTTCGGTGACGAGATGGGTTTGGTGGGACTGCTCACCTTCTCCGAACAGAGGGAGAACTCCAGCAGCATTATGGAAGAAGTCTTCTCTGTCAATAACCGTCGCATCTTCAGAACTACAAACGGCACCGTCGTCAACAAGATTCAGCCGCTGGTCATCGCTCCCGATTCAGCCACCCTGGCTTCCATGGCCGACCGCAACATCCATGCGCCTGTACGCGAGCGCGACCTGCTGACGAAGATTAATTTCGACTGGTCGTTCAACAATGACGAGCTGCTGATTAACATCAACATGCCCGACCGCGAAATCAACAAGAACAACATCTATCTCACTGTTCGCAATGTCGAGGACATGAACGGCAACCGCACCGTCAGCCCCATCATGTGGCAGGTGTATGTCAACAAAAACACCCTCATCTGGGACTCCGAAGGCATCAACGAGGTGTTCTACGACCGTGCCGCCACCGACTATGTCATCCCGGTACAGATCAGGAACACCAGCGGCAGACGCCATCAGTACTATATCGACGGCGAACCCGACTGGCTGGGCGTGAGCCCCGGATTCGGCAGCATCGACCCGCAGGAGTCGCTCACCCTTCAGCTCGTTCTGGACAAGGACCTGCCCATCGGCACCTATGCCGAAATCATCTACCTGACGGATGAGAACGGACTGGCCGAGCCGTTGAAGGTTTACGTCCAGGTGAAAGCCAAATGCCCGTGGCCGACATTGAACATCAGGGACTTCGACCACCAGATGTCGTTCAGGGGACAAGTGGTGGTGGATGGCATCTACGACACCAATCCCGAGGATATTGTCGCGGCAATCATCGACGACCGGATTGTGGGACAGAGCAACATCTCCTTCGACGAAGAAACCAATGCCAGCTACGTCTATATGACCATTTACGGCAACGACGACTCGCAGTCGCAGCCGGTCTCCTTCCGGCTGTGGGAGTCCAGCACAGGCCGCATCTTCAGTCTCTCGTCGTCCGAGCCTGTCGTTTTCCAAAGCGATGCGATGGCGGGATTGCCTCCTTCAAGCCCCGTGATTCTCTCCACCACTGCCAACGAGGTGCAGAACCTCAACCTCACGTCCGGATGGAACTGGATTTCCTTCAACATCATCCCCGACCAAGAGGGGGCTTTGGACAATCTGTTCTTCACCAACGAGCCTTTCTCGGCTGGCGACCAGATTAAGTCGGCTTCTGCCATGCAGTTCTCCGAATACGACGGTGCCCATTGGGTAGGCTCGCTCTCCAATGCGAACTACAAACAGACGTACATGATCCATACCGACAAGGACCACTACAACACCCAGGTGGTGGGAAGACGCATCGCCACCGACACGGAACGGACCGTCCAGCTCTCGCATGGCTGGAACAGCATGCCCTACCTCCTCACCTACGAAGACAATATCACCAACGCCCTGGCCGACTACATCGACCACGCCTCCGTGGGCGACATCGTCAAATCCCAGCACAGCTTCGCCGTCTTCTCCGAGAACCGTCGATGGGAAGGCTCGCTGAGTGCGCTGTATCCCGGCGAGGGCTACCTCCTCAAACGCGTCGGCACGGATCCCGTGTCGTTCACCTACCACCACAACAACTACAACTATAAGGGCGGCTCGAAGAGCGGCGGCAAGGGAGCGCCTGCGTCGGGCTTCTCCAGTTCCCACTCCACCAACATGACAATGATAGCCGCCGTCGAGCATCCCGCCCAGTGTGCGCGAGTGCTGACCTACGTGGGCGCTTCGCTCTCGGCGGTCACCCCGCCTCAGGTGGTGGATGGCGACACACTCTTCTTCATCACCATCGGCTCCGACCAGAGCGGACAAGTGTCCTTTGTGCTTGAGCAGGAGGACGGCCTCACAGGCATTGCATCCACACGGATTCCCTATCAGCCCAATGCCCACTTCGGCTCGCTCGGAAGTCCTGTGATGCTTGCCCTTGAACCCTCGGGCGAAAGCAGCCTCGCTGTGGCGGCACTCCCCTCCATCTTCTCCGACCGTGTCGTCTTCGCCGTCACCGACACCCACGCTCCGCTCGACGCACCGATGAGCATCCGCATCTTCTCCGTGCAGGGCGTTCAGGTGGCCGAACTCGAAGGCACAGCCCCGCAGCTGCTGTGGACCGATTGCGCCGCACTCCCCAACGGTGTTTACTTCGCATCAATCAATTACAACGGTACTGTAACAACCCTTAAACTGATAAAGAAATGAAAAAGAGCATAATCATCATGATTGCCCTCATGGGGCTTATCGTCACGGGATGCCAAAAGGAGAACGTCACCGTCTCCGACACACCCAACAATCCCGGCATCCCGACCAACAACCTCACCGCACCCCGGTGGGTTGTCGACACCAACTACGACTATAGCAGCAGCATGACCGCCGTCGTCGAGGTGGATCTCTCGCTCACCTATCCCCGGATTGGCGACAGCTGGCATATCGACTCCGCCGACATGGTCGGGGCATTCTGTGGCAACCAGTGTGTCGGTGTGGCCAGGCCTTCCGGCATCCTCTTCTTTGTCTACATCACCTCCCCCACTCCCGGCAACAACGATCCCGTCACCCTGCGCTACTATTCCTCCGTGCTGAAGAACATCTTCTACGGCGATGTCGCCTTCCCCTTCTGCAACGGAGACCGGCAAGGGACCGTCAACAATCCCCTGCGGCCACAGTTCCGCCAAGAGAACTAAGATTTGAGAATTGAGATTTGAGAATTGAGATTTGGCTGCCGCACCCGGATAATTCTCAATTCTCAATTCCTAATTTCTAATACTCCTTCTCCAGCCACCGCATCAAGAACAGGTCGGCGACAGCGTAGTAGGTCTTCTCCTTGGTGGTCTCGACAAACACCAGGTCTTTGTCTATCAGTGTCTGCAATTGTCTACGTGCCACTGCTGTGGCACCCACGTCATATTTCTTTAGAAATGCCGTGGCGTAAGGCTGTTCCACTGTTCCCTCTTTGGCCAGCGCAATCATAAAGTTCCATTGTCCTGCCGTCAGCAGCTGTTTGTATTGCAGAAAATAAGGCTCATTCAACTGCAGCAAGGTGTTGCAACAGCCGTTCACTTCGTCAATGCCGATATGGTCCGCAGGAAGGTCATACACCTCATGGCACAGCCGTTGTGTGTAATAGGTATGCCGCCGCGACCACTGCATTATCTGCTCCACCGCTTCGGCATCAATCTCTTTCCCGCCCGCCGTAAACATCTTTGTGATATAGTTGCCATACGACTCTGCCGCTATGGTCTCAAGTCCGAGGAACTGGGTGCTGGCAAAGAAGGGTCGGCTTGGATTGCTGAAAATGTCGGTCATCAGGTGCTTGCGGCTGCCGCAAAAGATAAACCGCACATTGTGCAGCCGCTGAATATAGGTTCGCAGCAAGGCCTCTACATTCTCATTGTCGTACTCCCTCACCTGCTGGAATTCGTCAATGGCCAACAATACCGGCTGCTGTTGCTGTTCTAAGAAGGTCAGCAACCCTTCCAACGTATGCTCCTTTTCTGTCTGGTTCTGATAGGTAAACTGCACCTGTGGCGAACCCGACAGCGGATCAACCCCAAACGATGGCCGCAATCCTTTCAGTATGCCCAAGAATCTTTTCCCTACGGACGACTCTTCGGGGAAGGCCTTCAGGATGGCGGTGGCCAACGTGCGATTCAACTCGGCAAGATTGCGTGTGGCAAATATATCCACATAGATAGGCTTAATCTCGCTCCCGACGCTCGCCAACTCATCCATAAGCCGAAATATCAGTCCCGTCTTGCCCATACGGCGTTGGGCGATGAGGGTGACATTGACATTGTTTTCGGCAAATCTTTGCAGCTCCGCCAGTTCTTTCTCGCGGTCGCAGAAATACTCCGCACCCGCGTATCCGTTGAAAACAAAAGGGTTATCCATATTCTTCTTCATTATTTCCAACTGCAAATATACAACAAAAACCCGACTTAACAAAATGTTATTAGCAAAATGTTAAGTCATAGTATGTGCAATGGAATCTGGAAGATAAACCTTATACTCGTCCGCAGTAGTGCGGTCGATGTCGTTTCGAACTTACTTCATCTTGACCATTATCTGATTTTAGAGATTGATAACACAGACGCCTCAATATGATTACGCAAGGCTGTGAACAAAAAATAACGGCAACCGATATGTTATACCAAAGTACTTTAACAAATAATTATTAAAGTGGCTGGGCAATAAAAACGAAAACGTCACGTTATTGAAAAAAAATTACTGATTATGGCGACATTGACATTGCATTACGATGGGCGCAACAAGACAGCCCGCAGCATTGTGGAGATGCTCCGCTCATTAGACATCTTCCACATCACAGAGCAACCCACAGGCAAAGGCAGTTACCAACTCTCGCAGGAAGACATTCGCGCTGGCCGTGTGGAGACTTTCGACTCGTCGAGCGACATGTTCCAGTCTTTAGGCATTTGAGTATGTACACCATTCGAATGACTAAGACTTTTCGTCGCGACGTTGAGCGATGCCGCAAGCGTGGATATAATATGGAACTCCTGAAGACGGCTATCCGTTTACTTGAGGCCGACGGCGCATTGCCAAAGGAGTACCGTCCGCATAAGCTTTCGGGCAACCATGAGGGGACATGGGAATGCCACCTCAAAGGCGACTGGCTAATGCTATGGGAGCAGAACGACACCGAACTAACGCTACTCTTCACAGGCACCGGCAGCCATGCCGATTTGTTTTGATTGAGGATTTAAGCCTCTTTTATCTCTACCTCTGTCGGGATTCTCGACAGAGGATTGCTGCTATATATGGGGAGAGGTTTTGCAACTTTTTGCAGGTTGTTCTGTGCTATTATTGCAACTTTTTGCAAGTATTTTATGGGTGTTTCTGCAACTTTTTGCAAGTTGACTTAACAAAATGTTATTAGCAAAATGTTAAGTCGTGGTATGTGCAATGGAATCTGGAAGATAGAAAAGAGTCCCTGCCGCAGTGGCAAGGACTCTCTTTTGGTTGTATGGGGTAGCGGAGACCGCCCGCAGGAAAGTATCTCATATTATTCAACATCTCTAACAGGGCGTACTGCTCGACCGTAGCTGCGGGAGTTGCTACTCATAGCGGTGAGATAGCCACCGATGGTGAAGCCCATAAAGTACGCGCCGCTGCCATTTTTGTGCGTAGATGACCAATAATATCCGTCACTGCCCACAAAGCTAACACTCGTTCCCCACCGGTAACCCGCTGCAGGCAGAAACACGGCACCAGCATTCTCCATTACAGCCCATTGTGCGAGGGTGTAGCTATTAAGAGTCCAATCATCTGAAGATGAAAGCCCTGTGTTGAATGTATACCCAGATGGCAGCGTCCAGTTATCAGGCAAGATAATCAAGCCCCCCACACCATTTATGTTGCCTCTACTATGTTTGGAGGAGGCGTTGTCACGGATGTTGAGTAAGTAATTCCATTCGTCTTTTGTCAGTGTACGCCACAGGTGATGGGCATTGCCACCGTTGCTGATGGCATTGTGCCAAGCCCATTCTGCCTCTGCATAGTTGCCTGTCATGCCGTTAGTGGAAATTCCATCAAGATAGTAGTCAGAGTATGTTGTGCTGGTTGACCACGGTTGGTAACAATTGGCTCCACTGTTCCATCCGCTGGTACCCCATCCGAATAGGTCTATCCATCCGCTGTAGGTAGAGCTGATGTTGCGGTTATCACTCCCACCGACAGTTCCACCATAGTAACCTTGACCATCAGCGGTCTGTGTCCCAACATAGTCCCACTGATGCTCTGCAAACTGCCATGTGTTAGTGCTTGCATTGTACTGTAGGTTGCCTTGCGAGAAACGCACTTGCTGCGTGGCACTCACTGAGAAAGCACCTGGCAGCATCCCGTCGACCGAAGGTGGGTCTGGCGTTACTTGCCCATTCCACTGCTCCACAGTCAAACTTACTTCCGCCATTCTGTTGTGACGGAGTGACGCACGTTTCTCAAATGTGGCATATTGACCAGTGGTAGAATAGAGCGTGATGGTCACATCTTCCCCTTCGTCCCCACCAAACTCTGGTGCTACAATGTAATAGACGTAGGTGTCCCTGTCCCCACGACCTATGGTGGGCCTGTCTCCGGCAGGGAATACCAACGACACATCATGGCTTGCCGACGACGGTACCATCGTACCAATATGGTCGTTCGGACTTCCCGTCACGCTGGCACTGCACAATCCGCTGAGGTAGGAGGTAGCAGATGTAACGGTAATGCGTTCAAGGACGAAGTCGTTATTCATTCTGTTGCTGACCACTATTTTGATAAGCGGGCAGAGGTTGTGGAAGGTCAGCGATTCGCTGGATGAGTATGCCCCCATTGGCACCTTCACCTTCTGGTCACCACGGCTGTCCACCTCATATATTTGTTCGTGAGGCAGGGTGACGGCAATGGTACTACTACTGGTACTGGAGATGTCCACATCCCCCACTATGTCGGCGGGGTAGATGGCGCGGTAGTGGCTGCTCTCCACCACATCGGTTATCTGTGCCGACGAGCCCAGTGCCGCACTGGTGGTACAGGTCTGGTTGTTGACCCGTATAAGGTCGTTGTTGTGCCAGCAGGGAGTCAGGTTGTCGATATATACCTTGGCATCCCTACCATTGTCAATATTGGCACCCAGTGTCACAGTGCCGTGTTCTCTTTTGCAGCCTGTCAGTATCACCACACCCGCCATCAGGCCAACTATCATTGTTGTATGTATTTTCTTCATAAAGTCTTATTTTTTAATTCTTGATTACTAATTTCCATTTACCAACGTTCCAACTCATACGAGGTGGTGCGGTTGCCATCGCCTGACAAGTCGTCACGCTCAAAAGAGTTTGAGTGGCTGCCCGGCATATCATCGTCCCAAGTATCCAACTCAAAACGAGTGGTGGACATGCCAAGCCCCATCTCCACCACAAACTCGACTACCTTGACGAGGGGAGGGCTGTAAATTTCTTTGATTCGTTTTTTCATTGCCAATGTTGTTTAGATTAGGACATAAAAAAAGCGTGGAACGTTTTCCTTGCCTGAACGTCAGGGTTACCACGCCCTCCCAAATCCAACAAGTTATTCCACGCCGAAACAATCGGCGTTTCGTAACCTATTCTTGATTTGGGGTCCCATAGAGACCAAGTGGTAATTTGACGTTCAAGAATAGCACGAATCGCTATTATGTTATGTCTTTAGTTTCTTTTGTTTGCTACATAATTGTACCTATTGATTATACGGATATACTTTGTCCTTTTGACGCTGCAAATATACAACTTTTTTTGCAAACAATGAATCTTTAACTATTCTTCCCTGCCTGTCAACGGTCCCGTTCCAGTCATTTTGTACCTAAAAAAGAACTTTTTTTGTCGTTTTTTTGTACTTCTTTCGTTACAATTTCGTATCTTTGCAAAACGAAACGTTTCTCAACCGTTTATCTTATCAAGCAATGGATATGTTAGAAAGACTATATCAAACCTACCTGCAGTCCCGCACGGTCACTACCGACTCACGGCAGATTACCCCCGGCTGCCTCTTCTTCGCTTTCCGTGGGGAGACCTTCGACGGCAACGCCTTCGCGCCCCAGGCATTGGAACAGGGTGCCGCGCTGTGCGTCATCAGTGACCCGCAATACAAAGTCGATGACCGATGCATCGTGGTGCCGGACGTTCTCGCCACCCTGCAGCAGCTTGCCGCTCACCACCGCCGCCAACTCTCAATCCCCTTCATAGGCATCACCGGCACCAACGGCAAGACTACCACCAAAGAGCTTGTCCATGCCGTTCTGTCAAAAAAATACCGCACTCACGCAACGGCTGGAAACTTCAATAACCACCTCGGCGTGCCTCTCACGCTTCTTGCCATCCCCGCCGACACCCAGATTGCCATCATCGAGATGGGTGCCAGCCACCCGGGAGAGATTGCCGACCTCTGCCGCATCGCCGACCCCGACTTCGGCCTTATCACCAATGTGGGCCGCGCACACCTCGAAGGCTTCGGCAGCTTCGAGGGTGTCATCCAGACCAAGACTGAACTCTACCGCCATCTCTCCGCCAAAGGAGGCACCGCCTTCGTCAATGCCGACAACGACATCCTCACAGCCCAGGCCGCACAATGCGGCCTGGAAACCGTCACCTACGGCAGCGGCAACGCCGACACTCGCGGCACCCTCGTAGGCAGCGACCCCTATATGCACTTCTACTTCGAGGTGGCCGACAATGTCTATAATGTCCGCACCCACCTGCTGGGCAACTACAATTTTGACAACTGCATGGCCGCCGTGACCGCGGGGCTTTTCTTCCGCGTGGAGCCGTGGGACATCAAAGAGGCCATCGAGCAATACGAGCCTTCCAACAAACGCTCGCAATACAAGCAGACCGCCCGCAACACCCTCTTCCTCGACTGCTACAACGCCAACCCCTCAAGCATGAAGGTGGCGCTCGACAACCTCGAAGCCCTGCCCTTGCCCAACAAGATGGCCATCCTCGGCAGCATGCGCGAACTGGGAGCCGAAAGTGCCAGCGAACACAAAGCCATCGCCGACCGCCTTGCAAACTCCCCCATCCAAGCCATCCTCGTGGGCGAAGAATTCCAGTTTGTCAGCACTGAACCACAATACCACAAAATCCAGTGGTTCCCCAACGTCGAAGCAGCCAAAGCAAGCCTGCGGCAAACGCCGCCCACGGGCTGCACCATCCTACTCAAAGGCTCCAACAGCACACGCATGTGGCTACTCGAAGAGGTCTTATAATGATTGCTTGATTGTCTGATTGCTTGATTGTTTGAGGGTTTTAGGGTTTGAAGGTTTAAGGGTTTAAGGGTTCAAGGGTTCAAGGGTTTGAGGGTTTAAGGGTTTAAGGGTTCAAGGGTTTGATACACTAAAACCTTCCTCCCCTAAAACTTTCCTCCCCTAAAACCATCAAACACGTTAACAATCAAACATTCAAGCAATCACTTATCCACGACCACCCAATGGCCGCCCTTCGCTCCACCCGAGCGTAGTATTTTGCCATTTGCTTTTAACTGACGGATAACCTTTTTCACCCCGCTTTCAGAAAGTCCCGTCAAATCCTGCAACTCACGAATAGAGACAAACGGATTCTGCTGCATCAACAGCAAGATTTTCCCGTTACTTTTCTGGTTACTTTTCTGGTTACTTTCCATCATCTCCTCTACAGTAAGCTTAAAGCATGTCAACATAAAAGTAATAAAAGGAGTGCTGGAGGCCAAATGGTCGCTTTGGGCTATAACATCGTAATATTCTTGCTGATGCTGCTTTACAATCGACTCTACAGGAATCCATGCGAATATCGGTTTCCACTGCATCAAAAGCAACGTCTGCCACATCCTCCCCATACGTCCATTGCCATCAGCAAAAGGATGAATGAATTCAAATTCATAGTGAAACACGCTCGAACTGATAAGTGGATGAACCTTTGTATTCTTTACCCACGAAAGCAACTCTCCCATCAGCGCAGGAACCCTGCTGGCCGGTGGTGCCACATGCACACATCTGTCTCCACTAAATACACCCACCCCGCCTTGTCTGTATCTTCCACATTCACGCACCAAATCAGACATCATCAAACTATGTGCACGCAATAAATCTTTCTCCTGATAAGGATTCAACTCCATCAACAACTCATACGCGTCAATGGCATTCTTCACTTCCCTTATCTCATTTGGTGCACCCAACACTCGTTTTCCTCCAATAATAGCGGTCACTTGATCCAGCGAAAGTGAATTGTTCTCAATGGCAAGTGAAGAATGGATAGTCTTTATCCTGTTTTCTTTCCGGAGCTGAGGAGCTGGCAGACAATCTGCCCCTGCCGTCAAGCGCCCTATGGCTTCAGCAATCTCCGCCACCAGATTTGTAATCTCATCTGTAACGGTAAACGGAGGTACGTATGCGTTCTGTTCGTCCTTGCTCATTTCGTATTTTTCTTATGTACATAACGCAACACCAGCATTTTTATTGTACAAAAAGAAAACTCTTCAGTCTATTTTTCAGGCAGTATATGCACCTTCACCGAGTCCTCCACCACAGCCTCTACCCTGTCCAATTGCTCCTCGGTGGCATACAGGGTCGCCAACGGGGTGTCCAGGGCATATAGCCCCTCAAACTCCGGACAACCGCTGATATCCACCTCACGGATACGGGTCTCGCGGATGTAGAGCCGTCGCAGCCTCGGGTTGTGGCTGATGTCTATTGAATCAATCCCCGGCGAAAAGATGCAGAAAATCTCCTCCAACAACGGGTTGCGGCTCACATCCAATCGCCGCAGCTGCGTATAACTCAACTCAATCAGCTTTAGTTCCGGACACAGGCTCAGGTCCAACTGCTCCAGTGGAGTCTCAATGGCGGTGAACTGCTTGAGCCGTGGGCAGTGACTCAAATCCACGCTCCTCAGCGGGTTCTCACTGCATATAAGCACCACCAGGCTGTCGAACATCTCCACCCCATCCAACGACCCTATGCCCATATTATGCACATTCAGCAACTGCAATGCCCTCCCCATTGCCGTACGCCTCAGCACCTCGCGCCGCGGCACCACAAAGCCGAGCCTCCTCATCGGCCCCCTATACGGCTCCGCATAGCCCTGCTCAATCAGGTATGCCCTGAACACCTTGTCCGGCACCCGTGCCACCTCCACGGCGCTGCCGCCCTCCAACTGCGGCTGCACCGAGGCGCAGCCGCAGCAGAGCAGCACCAAAGATAAGAAAATGGCAAGTCGCCGCATAGGTTACTTTAACGTATAGTAGATAGGCATCACATACTTCGACCGTGCTGGCTTGCCCTTGAATGTGGCGGGCTGCCATTTCGGCATGGACTTCACCACACGCAGAGCCTCAGCGTCGCACTCGCCGCCAACGCCACGCAACACAGTGGCCTCCGCTATACTGCCGTCGGTATCAACAAAAAACTGCACAAACACTTTGCCTTCCACTCCCTCGGCCTTGGCCTTTTCGGGATAGACGACCGACTTGGCAATGTAAGCAGACATGGCCTCGAAGCCACCTGGATACTCGGCGAGCGAGAAGAATCTATTATCCTCCTTGTTAAACCAGTCCAACATCTCCTCCTCATCGTTCCATGCCACCTGATACCAATTAACTGTGCTGTCGTCAAGATTCATCATAGCGGTAACACGGCTTGACTTCGCCACCGTTTCATGGATATTGACATTAAAGCGGACCGCCTCGGCCGAATCGGCAAACTCCTTGTGTTCGCCTACCGAGTCAAGAGGAATAATAATCCCCATAAACTCGCGTTCCACCAGCTGTCCGTCGCGGTAGGTTTCGATGAACGGCGACACCTCATACCTGCCGTCGGGGATAACGGCCTGTTCCTGCACAGGCTCTTGGTTCTTACAATTGGCAAACAGCAGCAAGGCTGCCACGGGCAAGGCTGCCAATGCCTTGACCCACCCTTTGTGGGATTTCGGTTGTTTCATCATGGTAATACGATTTATAAAGCAAACGGAGGTAGCTCCTGTATTCGCCCTCGCCGCCCTGTTGCAGCACCGCCTCGTCGGCCAGGTACTCATGCACCTCGCGCCGCGGCACCACAAAGCCGAGCCTCCTCATCGGCCCCCTATACGGCTCCGCATAGCCCTGCTCAACCAGGTATGCCCTGAACACCCCATCCGGCACCCGGGCCACCTCCACCCCACCGCTGCCCTCCAACTGCGGCTGCACCAAGGCGCAGCCGCAGCAAAGCAGCATCAAAGAGATGAAAATGACAAGCCAACGCATAGGTTACTTTAACGTGTAGTAGATAGGCATCACATACTTCGACCGTACAGGGTTGCCCTTGAATGTGGCGGGCTGCCATTTCGGCATGGACTTCACCACTCGCAAAGCCTCCTCGTCGCACTCGCCACCAACTCCACGCAACACCGTGACGTCGCCCACGCTGCCGTCCGGCTCCACAACAAACTGCACATACACCTTGCCCTGCACCCCGTCGGTCTTGGCCTTTTCGGGATAGACGACCGACTTGGCAATATAACTGGACATGGCCTCCAAGCCCCCGGGGTACTCGGCAAGCTTAAATTTGCCACTGTCCTCTTCGTCCCACCAGCTCAATGCGGCCCGGTCGTCGGCCCATGCCACATCATACCACCGCGCTGCAGCGCTATCGTTAAGGTTCACCATCGACACCGTGCGTACAGCCTTCCCCTCCACTACCAGCCTGTCCGAGTAGCGAGCCGCCTCGGCCGAGTCGGCAAACACCTTGTGTTTATCCAACTCTTCAAGCGGAAGCAGAACGCCCATAAACTCGCGTTCCACTAACTGTCCGTCGCGGTAGGTGTCGGTGAATGGCGACACCAGATACTGTCCGTCGGGGATAACGGCCTGCTCCTGCTCAGGCTCCTGGTTCTTGCAATTGGCAAACAGCAGCAAGGCTGCCACGGGCAAGGCTGCCAATGCCTTGACCCACCCTTTGTGGGATTTCGGTTGTTTCATCATGGTAATACGATTTTGTATTCGCCCTCGCCGCCCTGTTGCAGCACCGCCTCGTCGGCCAGGTATTCATGCACCTCACGCAAATCGCGGCCGTACAGCCACACAAACGGGTCGAACCACAACAGGCAGCAGACCAGCTGCACCGCCAGCCTGTCCCAACTGTGGCCCTGCGCGGCGTGCAACCGTTCGTGGCGCAGCACCTGCTGCAACTCGGCATCGGTCATGCCACCACGTCCTGCCACACTATAGCGGAAAAAGGAGAACGACGGCTCCTCCCTGTCGGTCACCGCCACGCGGAAACGTCCCTGACGTACAAACACATATTTCTGCAGTTTATGCCAAAGCACGCCATAGCGCACCACAAGAATCAGTACACTCAACGCCACTCCAGCCCAATACAGTACACCCAGCACCGTCCACACATCCACACCGCGCACCGCATCAGCACTGACTTCGGCAACAGACTGCTGTACCGCTGCGTCAGGTGCTTCCGCCACTATTCCCGGCAACTCAAGCAAATATCCGCCACCGCTTGCCACCGTCGGCCTTGGCACAGCCACCTGCGGATGCACCAACGGCAATACCAGACTCAGTGCCAAAGTCGACAACAAAAAGAAACGGTTCACATTCAGGCAATGCTCCCGCCGCAACAGCAGGCGATAGACACACCAGAACAAAGCCGTGCCGACCACGGCAAAAAACAGATAGCGTGTCATTTCTCCACCTCCTTAATCAAAGTGTCAAGATCCTCAATCGACACGTCCTTCCTATCCACCAAAAACGACACCATGCTGCGGAACGAAGACCCGAAATAATTCCTTGCCAAACGCCCCAGCATCTGCCCTGAATACTCCTCACGGCTGACAAGGGGATAGTAGCGATTCGCCCGGTTGAATGTCTCGTGATCCACATATCCCTTTTTTTCCAGTATTCTTACTATAGTAAGAATCGTGTTATAGGCGGGCTTCGGCTCGGCCATAGCCGCAACAATCTCGTTGGCATATCCCTGACCTACAGCCCACAACGCCTGCATCACCTGCTCTTCGGCATGGGTCAATTCCTTTGTTTCCTGTGTTTTCATAGCTTAATATAATTAATTTTTTAGTTCCATAACGTAAGTTTTAAATCTTTATTGTATAAAATAGTTATATTTTTGCAAAAAATTTTTCCAAAGCCCATCCACAGGAAAGAAAAAAGGAATCCAGATCCAAGACAAACAAATAATATTCAAACAGTCACATCAACATATACCACAAACAAGAATATGATGTTCATGTTTTGCAGGATGACACTGCAAACACCGCATGCACGCCGCGGGCGTCTGCCTGATTCAGGCCGGCAACCGCCCCGCACAACGCATCATACTGAGATGACACACCCCGGACAGCCCGGCCGCGCACCCTCCGCCACCCGCTCTGCAAACGTCGTAGCGTCGTCATTTATTCGCTCGTTATTCGATCGTTTTCCCATCGTTCTCCCTTTTCAGAAGGGAAAACGATGGGAAAACAATATGATACAAAATGCATAAAGAACGTCACAACAACGACTTAGCAACATATAATAAAAAAAGGAAGTAATACAGTGAGGCCATGGGAAAACACGAGGACAAATAGCCTGTAAAGTCGGTTTAACGTCCATTATCGGTATTTTTACGAAAGACAAGGCGGGTTAAGGTAGATTAACGAGCCGGACAAAAACAAATCGAGTACTTTTGCAGCAGTTTCCAGCAATTTGACCAATCTGCTCGAGACAAATACCAATCTGGCATAAACCCTAATGACAGATTTGGGATAAAGAAGGAGGAAAGGAGGTTGTCAAAACAAAAAACCCCGCACAAGGCGGGGTTTATAATTGAATAGGGAGTGATTTTACAAAACGAAACGAACACCGAATTCGTGGATGCGGCCTTTCTGCTCGACACCGACAAAGGTGGGCAGGAGGTTGTAGTAGAGTTCCCAGCCTGCGGAGAAGATGAGGAACTTCTGCTGGCTACCCACGGAGAGGTCGCAGCGGAAACGGTTGATGTAGGAAATCTTGTTGATGTTGAAGCCGGGGGTTACTCCGAGGTAGAGACCACGCTCGTTGTCTTTGGAGATGTGGCTGATCTTGAGGGGAAGCACCACGGTGTGGAGGGCGTTGGTAATCTCTTTGCCGTAGAAGTCATCGACGGTGAGCTCCTCAATCTTGTCAGAGGAGAACTTGTGGCTGTAGGCATAAGTGGTGTAGCGGTAGCCGAGTCCGATGTTGAAGTCCCAACGGCGTGCAATGGGCACATGGTAGTCGAACACAAAACCGAGGCTGTAGCCCATGCCGTTGTACAGGCTGTTGTTGCCCAGCAAACGACGGTTGAAGAGGAACGAGGCCGAGGGGTCGGCTGTGAGGCGCGGACTGCGTCCCCAGGCTGCATAATGCTCCTGTTTTTTGCGCTTTTTCTCGGCTTTCTTCTGCTCGGCTTTGGCCTTGTTCTCAGCCTTCACCTGTTCGCGTTTGATGCGATCCTGCTCTTTCTTGGCGGCTTTTTCAGCTTCCTTCTGCTGCTCTTTCTGCAGTTTCTGCTGTTCTTTTATGCGCTCTTCCTGCTCTTTCTGGGCAGCCTTCTGCTGCTCTTTCATCAGGCGCTCCTGCTCTTTCTGCTGCTGTTTGAGCAATTCTTCTTGCTGTTTCTGCTGCTGTTTGAGCAGTTCCTGCTGCTGCTTGGCACGTTCAATGGAATCGTTGCTCTGGGCAAATGCTGTGCCGGCTGTCAAAGCCATTGCGATTAAGAGAATGTAAAATTTCTTCATAGTAATGATGTTTAATTATTTTGGCTTATAACGAAGAACGGCAATTATTATTGTGCAGAGCATAAAAAAAAGAAGTTGCCAAGCAACTTCTTTCTTTTGTCGGGGCGAAAAGACTCGAACTTTCGACCCCTTGCACCCCATGCAAGTGCGCTAGCCAACTGCGCCACGCCCCGAACATTTATGCTTTGAACAGCGGTTATCTCTTTTCAAAAGCGGTTGCAAAAGTACTACTTTTTTTTGATATGGCAAACTTTTTTCATAAAAAAAAGTTTACCTCACTCCTCAACACCATTACAACAGATTATTCTACAACGCATTATTCACTTTAACCAATTCGATAAAAACTGCATTCTGGGTATACTCGGAAGGCATTGTTTTGCCTTTGCTGTTGCCGTTTTTGTACAAAATTCGCCCTCCTTCGGGCAGCGAAAGACGGAAGAATTGCTGCAATGCATTGATTCTTTGTTCGATGATTATATTATTATATTGTTCATCTTCGGATTGCGAGCAATAGACCGAGACATGCGCCGAGATATGGGGATTGTCGCGCAAGTAGTCGGCCACAGGCTTGAGGGATGCCAACGCCGTAGGAGTGAGTTCGATGTCACCGGCAGAGCTGAAGAGGTTGTCGAACATCAGAGCCCGGTTAAGGGGCAGCCGCGAGAGGACGATGTCGTAGGTCTGCGAGGCTATAAGCATGTCCTCGTTGGCACGGATGACGGACACCTCATCCTCGTAGTGGTAGTAATCCGGTTTCCCGGCATAGAGGTGATAGTCGTCGCCGGGCAGCAGAAAGAGGCGGTAGCAGCCGTTGGAGTCGGTTTGGGCAGCGGTGGCAAGCCGTCCCCGGTGCAGAATCTTGACGGTGGCATCAGGCACCGGGCGGCCCGATTCATCGGCCACCTTGCCTTTGAGCAGCACGCCGTCGAGCATTCCCTTAAAAGAATAGAGTTCGTCCTTGCCGTTGCGGTTGGTCATCCAGTAGCCGGTATTGGACAAGGTGTCGAAGGCTATCTCCCAATCGTCGCCGCTACTGTTGACTGGCTCGGGAAGAGGCTGTACCACATAGTTGGCAAAGATGATGTCGTCCACCTTGGTGCCGGGGTTGATACGCACAGCATAAAGGTTGTAGCCTTCGGGGGTGCCAGGCATGCCGTTGGAGGCAAAAACCAGGTATTTGCCATAGAAGACTGGGTTGATTTCGTTGCCTGGGGTGTTGATGATGTTGCCCAAATTGACGGGCTTGGACCAGCGTCTGCCGTTCCATAAGGAGCACCACAAGTCGTAGCCGCCCAATCCTACTTTCCCTTTCGAGGAGAAAATCATCATATTGCCATCAGGCGAAAAGGCGGGATGGCTGACGTCGCGGTACCACGCCCTCACCTCGACATGGCGGTTGGGATGGAAACGCTTGTCGGTGTGGACAGTAAAACCGTAGGGGTCGGTCTCGTCGCGGTGGGTGAAATAGTACAGGCTGTCGCGGCTGTTGCGGACTATGTATTCCGCTCCGGGGCAGAGACGGACGAGTGCGGTGTCGGGACGCAGGGAGGTGACGACGCCGTCGTTGGCTGTGGCACATACCAACACACCGTTCTGGCAGGCATAGAGCCTCCCGTCGACGACGGTGAGATTGGTGAGGCTCCACGGCAACTGGATGCCGGAGAGGGGTGTGACGGAAACCGGCACAATGTCTTGCGCCATGAGCGGGAACATGGCCGCGCACACAAGGATGATAGTTGTCAGCAGTTTCTTCATGGTCGTTTACTGCTTGAAAGCGATAGGCAGGGCTTCGGCCATATCGTGGATGTAATGGAATGTGAGGCCACCGAGATATTCGGACGGGATTTCCTCAATGTCGCGGCGGTTGTCTTCGCACAGGATGATATCGGTAATGTCGGCGCGTTTGGCGGCCAGTATCTTCTCCTTGATGCCGCCCACGGGGGTGACAGCACCCCGCAGGGTGATTTCGCCTGTCATGGCCACGGTAGGGATAACCGGACGCTTGGTGAAGGCCGACACCATGGCAACATACATGGTGATACCTGCCGAGGGGCCGTCCTTGGGTGTGGCGCCCTCGGGCACATGGATGTGGATGTTGCTGTTTTCTATCTTCTCCGGATCGATGCCTATTTGCTCGGCATTGGCCTTGAGGTATTCGAAAGCCAGCGTGGCAGACTCCTTCATCACGTCGCCGAGGTTGCCGGTGAGGGAGAGGGTGCCTTTGCCCTTGCTGATGCTGGACTCGATGAAGAGGATTTCGCCACCCACCTGTGTCCAGGCCAGACCTGTGACAACGCCCACCTTGGGTTCCTTGCCGCGGCGCTCGCTGTTGTGGATGGGCAGGCCGAGGATGTCCTTCAGTTCCTCCACACGCACTGACTTGTCGAACTCCTTGCCGTCGGCTTTCTGCACAGCGCGGCGGCGGACTATCTTGGCCAGGGTCTTTTCAAGCTGACGCACTCCGCTTTCGCGGGTGTAATCGTTGATGATGGTTGTAAGCACCGCGTCGCTGAACTTCAGCTCTTTCTTGGCAAAGCCGTGCTCCACAAGCTGACGGGGGATAAGATGGCGCTGGGCAATCTGTATCTTTTCTTCAAGAATATAGCCGCTGAGGTCGATGACTTCCAGTCGGTCGAGCAGTGCGGGCTGGATGGTGCTGAGGGTGTTGGCCGTGGCGATAAAGAGGACATTGGAGAGGTCGTAGTCCAGTTCCAGGTAGTTGTCGTGGAAGGCGTTGTTCTGCTCGGGGTCGAGAACTTCGAGCAAAGCCGACGTGGGGTCGCCGTTGTGGCTCATGCCCTGCACTTTGTCTATCTCGTCAAGGACAAAGACAGGATTGCTCACTCCGGCCTTCTTAATATTCTGGATGATTCGGCCGGGCATGGCACCCACGTATGTCTTGCGGTGTCCGCGAATCTCAGCCTCGTCGTGCAGACCACCCAGGGCCACACGGACATACTTGCGTTTCATAGCCTCGGCGATGCTTTTACCCAAGGAGGTCTTGCCGGTGCCCGGAGGACCCACAAGGCAGAGTATAGGGCTTTTCATGTCACCCTTGAGCCTGAGAACGGCAATGTATTCGATGATGCGCTCCTTGACTTTCTCCATGCCGTAGTGGTCGCGGTCGAGAATCTTGCGAGCGTGGTCGGTGCGGAGGTCGTCCTTGCTGTATTCGTTCCACGGCATATCGAGGAGGAGCTCGACGTAGTTGAGCTCAACAGTATAGTCAGGGGTCTGCACGGCTGTGCGGCGCAGTTTCTCTATGCTGTGGTCGAAGGCTTCCCTCACCTCGGGGTTCCAGCGTTTCTTGGCGGCACGTTCCAGCAGGCGGTTAATCTCCTGGTCGGAAGAGCTGCCCAGCTCATCCTGGATGACCCGCATCTGCTGGTTGAGGAAATACTCGCGCTGCTGACGGTCGAGCTCCTGCCGTGTTTTGTCCTGAATGTCGTCGCGTACCCTGAAATACTCATGCTCGTTGGCCAGGAACTGCTTCAGCAGTTCCACCCTGTTCTCATAGCCGAATGTTTCGAGAAGCTGCTGCTTGTCCTCGACAGAGATGTCGAGATGTGATGATATGAAATTGACCAGGATGCGGTCGCTGGCAATGTTGCCGAGGGAGTTGATGATTTCCTTGGAGCTGAACCCATGTCCATTGTTCTTTTCCTGCTGAAGTTCGGCATAGCTCTTGCGGATGGCGACGACTTCGTTGTGGAACATACGCGGATGCTCGGGTTTGAAGTTCTCGTCAATCAGTGTGGCATGGGCGCGGTAGAACGGCTCGGTGGCAAGGATACTGTCCACAGAACATTTCATGGTGCCCTGCAGTACGGCCAGATGTGTTTCTTGCGGCAATTCGATTACCCGCAGCACACGGGCTATGACACCGACACTGTATATGTCCTCAATGCCGGGTTCCTCGTTGTCGTTGCGCTGGGCGACGACAATGATGCGCATGTTCTTTTTCTCGGCCATGCGCAGGAGGGTCAGCGAGGCCTTGCGGCCGACACTGATTGGCATCACCACACCGGGGAACAACACGTTGCCGTTCAGCGGCAGCAAGGGCATGTCGTCGGGTATCGAGTCCTCGTACAGAAGGAACGACTCATCGTCCTTGGTGACAAGGGGTATGATTTCAGCCCGTGCAGAGAGACTGTCGAACTCTCCCGTGTCGAGCTTGTCTATTTCTATATCCATCTCAAATGATTCTTCAGGTGTAATATGTTTCTTCATTATACGTATTTATATTTCCTTGACCCCGCCGTGCCGGACAGACACCCTGCCGGGCTGGATGGCTATTAATACGCAAAAAAAGGAAAAAAGTTTCAGTTCTCTTTCTCTTGCTGCTTCTTCTCGAAATAGATTTCTATATTTTTCAGAATCCAGTTGATGAAAAGTATCACCAGCACGGCGATTCCAGCCATGCGCCACATGCCGTAACCGCAAAGACAGCCCACTGCGGCACTGCACCAGATGGTGGCGGCACTGTTAAGGCCATGGATGGTGAGACCGTCTTTCATAATGACACCTGCACCCAGGAAACCGATGCCGGTGACCACCTGGGAAAGGACACGCAGGTTGTCGTTGTTGACTAGCCCTCCCGACTGGATGGCCGTTTGGATGACACTCTCAGAAAGGAGGATAAAAATACAGGCGCCCACCGATACCAATGCATTGACGGCAAGGCCGGCATTGCGTCTGCGCAACTGGCGCTCCAAACCAATAAGGATTCCCGCCAACAAGGCGCACAGGAGACGATTGAGAAAAATTTCAAGAGGCATAACGGTATTCTTTAATTATATTTTTTTATTCACTGCACTTCCTCCTCGTCGAAGGCCGGTTCGCCGGAAAGCACAACCACTATTTCGCCTTTCACTTCCTTGGAGGCGAAGTGGTCGCGAACTTCACGCAGGGTACCCCTCGCCGTCTCGGCGTGGACCTTGCTTATCTCGCGCGATACGCTCACCTGCCGGTTCTCACCCAGCACCTCCATCAGTTCTTCCAGCAGCTTCACCAGCCGGTAGGGCGACTCGTATATCACCATGGTGCGTTTCTCTTCGGCCAGCTGCCTGACAGCGGTCTGACGGCCTTTCTTGTGGGGGAGGAAACCCAGAAAGGTGAACCTGTCGCAAGGAATGCCGCTATCCACCAAGGCTGGGACAAAGGCTGTGGCACCCGGCAGCGTTTCCACATCAATGCCGTTCCGCACGGCCTCGCGCACCAACAGGAAACCAGGGTCGCTGATGCCCGGTGTGCCAGCATCTGTCACCAGCGCAATCACCTGGCCGGCAAGCAGCCGGTCAATGACGCGCTGAAGTGTCTGGTGTTCGTTAAAAATGTGGTATGACTGCAACGGGGTGTCGATGCCATAATGCTGCATCACCACCCGCGAGGTGCGTGTATCCTCTGCCAAGATAAGGTCTGCCCCCCTCAGCACCTCGACGGCACGATAAGTCATGTCGCCGAGGTTGCCCACAGGGGTCGGAACGAGATATAACTTCATTCTACTCCTCGAAGTCGTCGGGAATCTCCATATCGTGGTAGACGTTGGTCACGTCGTCGTCCTCTTCGAGAATGCCGATGACCTTCATGACCTTGCGGATGGTCTCTTCGTCGACCTGACGGAGGGTGTTGGGGATACGCTGGAGCTCGGCACTTTCGCACTCGATGCCCTTCTGCTCAAGCATCTTCACCATGTTGCCAAAGTCTTCGTAGGCGGTGTAGAGGGTCAGGTACTCATCGTCGACCTCCATTTCCTCGAGGCCACCGTCAATGAGTTCCATCTCCAGTTCGTCAATGTCCATGTCGGGTTTGCGGGGAACCACAAAGACTCCCTTGCGGGTAAACAGGAAAGCGAGGCTGCCGTTGGTTTCCAGCGTTCCGCCGTTCTTGTTCATAATAGACTTCACATTGGCCACGGTGCGGTTGTTGTTGTCCGAGAGGGCCTCGATGAAAAGGGCGATGCCATGGCTGACGTGGCACTCAAAGGTGAGTTCCATCATCTGGGCCGCATCCTTGTCGTTGGCCTTGTTGATTGAGCGCTGCAGGGTGTCCTTGGGCATGTTGCAGCCACGGGCGTTCTGGACGAGCAGACGCAGACGGGGGTTGCTGTCGGGATCAGGGCCTCCCTCGCGCACGGCGATGGTGACCTGTTTCAGAATGTTACTCCACTGTTTCGAGCGCTTTGCATCGGCTGCGCCTTTAGCTCTCTTAATCTTTGACCATTTGTTGTGTCCTGACATAAATTAATACTTTTATATATTGTTAATAATTTAATTGTTTCTAATTAATATAAAACTTCAAGTAGGTAATGGGCTTCCCTTCTGCGAGGAACATCTTCTCGTAGAACGTCTGCGTCATCTGTGCCTCCTGCAGACAGGGAATCTCAGGGTGCTGCGCGGCATCGACGGCATAAAGGTTGTCTGTGGCATATTCCACCCTGTAGCCGCCAGCCGGTATCACCTCGTCGCGGGTGTACAGGTGCAGTTCCTGCGAGTCGGTCTTCAGGTGGATGGGCGATCCGGGCTTGAGGAAACCTTTGTAGTAGTTCAGGAAACGCTCGCAAGTGAGCCGTTTGAACTCCTTCTTCGGCTGCGGGTCGGGGAAGGTAATCCAAATCTCCGAAACCTCGCCAGGGGCAAAGAATCCCTCTATCAGCTCAATCCTTGTACGCACAAAGGCCACATTGCCCATCTTCTCCTCCACGCCGGTTTTGGCACCGCGCCACAGGCGTGCGCCCTTGATGTCCACCCCCACATAATTCCTGTCGGGATGAATGCGGGCTAGAGAAATGGTATAGTCGCCCTTGCCGCAGCCCAGCTCCAGCGTGATGGGATTGCTGTTGCCAAAATGCTCCGCCCACTTGCCCCGTAAGGCAAACCCCTCCTCTTTCAACATCTCGTATGAGACCTGAAACAGGTTGGGGAATGTCAGATTTTCGGCAAACCTCTCTAACTTGTGATGACCCATAGGCTAACCTGGCGGAAATGGAACCTCTTATTCGTTAAAGTTATAAATCTTCACATCACTCTTGTACCACGACTTGATGTGCTTCTCCATGGCCTCGGCAGCGGTGCGGGTGGGTGCAGAACCCATGCTCACATAGTAGCCGCCCGACTTGCTGATGATGTAGGCGTCGCTGCCCAGTGCTTTCAGCTGGTTGGCACACTTGTTGGCCGACTTTTTCGAGGTGAAGAATCCGGCAATAATGTCAAATCCCTGCTTGCTGTCCTTAAAAGTCGGGGCTTCGGGCACCACCTCTTCATAGGGTTTGTCCGACACAGGCTTCGCTGCCGCGCCACGGCCTCTGCCGCCTGCGGCACCGTCGGCGCCATAGCCGTAGCCATAGCCATCGGCATGCAGTCCAAGGTTCATCACCACGTCGTCCAATATGCCGTCGAGCAGGTCATAGTCCATCAACTCCTTCTGCACCATGCAGCGGTAGTAGTGTGCACCGGCATCCTTGTACTCGCCATAGTTGCGCTCCAGCCAGAAGTCCTCATAGGGGAAGAACCGTTTCACACAGTAGCCCTCAACCATCAGCTCGTGCAGACGGCCGTCGGCATACTGGTCCACCTGGTTCATCACTGCGGCAAAAGCATTGCCGTAATGGCGACCCATCAGGAAGGCTTTCACATAGTCGGCCATGAAGTCATGCAGCAGGCCGGCATTCTTGCGGATATCCATCTCCTCGAACTTCAGCAATGCATAGTCGTCCGTGAACTGGTCGCGATATGAAAGGGTTACATCCTGTGCGCAGCTCTCGCCCTTGGGGGCAGGGTGATACACTTGGGTAAAGTAATAGACAGCTCCAGCTATCAGCAGAAGCAGCAACAGAAGCAGCAGCCACAGGCCTGTGCGTCTCTTTTTCTTCTCCTTTTTCACTTTCTTCTCGGCTTTCTGCTGTTTCAAGGCGGCACGCTCGGCTTTTTCTTTCTCCTTCTCGGCCTTCAGGGCGTTCTTTTCACGCTCCTTGGCCAACGCCTTGGCATTCTCCTCCGCAGCCTTTCTGGCCTCTTCTTTCTCGCGGGCACGTGCTTTCTCGGCCTCTTCAGCAGCCTTGCGGGCCTCCTTCTCGGCCTTGGCAGCAGCCTTTTCTGCCCGGCGCATCTCTTTGGCGCTCTTGGGCGAAGAGGGTATCTCATCCAACTTGCGCTTCACCTCCGACAGATGGTCGGACTGTGCTGCCGCCGCCATGATGGGGGCTGCGACCAATTCCGGTTCGGGTGCTGGGGCGGCGGGAGCGGCAACGGGTGTCACCTTTACCGGCTCGACAACGGGCTCCGGCTTGGGTTCTTCCACCACCGGAGGCTTGGGAGTGGCAGGCTTCTCAAAAGCGGCAAAGGGATCCTCAACCTCCTTGGGTGTGTAGGTGGCCACATTCTCCAAAGGCTGTTCGTGCTTTTTGCCAGCATCCAAATCCAATCCTTCCAAAGCGTCAAACACCACTTTGGAACCTGACAGACGCAAGCATCCAATCCCTGGGAACTCATGACCCTTGGGGTTGTGCTGCAGTTTGTCCTTCAAGGCGATCACATAATTTGCCCACATCTGCTCGGCTATCTCGTTGGTGACGCACTCCCGTTCCGCAATCCGGCGGACAACGGCCTTGTTTCCCGCAAGGGTCTCGGTCATTACCACCGTGCGGCGGGCAGGATAGTATATACTCGTGGCAGCATCGTGATAAGCATTAACGTTACTGCTGGTCAGCGTTCCCATACCGGGAAACTCGACAACATTGCCCTGTTGGATGAACTCTACTATTAAGTCTGTTATATTCATATTATTATATTGTTTTTCTTTAATTATTTCTCTCTTTCGTCAAATACTGCTCGGCCAAAGCCATGTCGGCGGGTGTGTCGATGCCTATGTTGGCCACGGCGGTCTCCTTCACCTGTATTTCATAACCGTTTTCAAGCCACCTCAACTGCTCCAGCGACTCGCACAGTTCCAGCGGCGACTGCTGCAGCCGCACCAACGCTTCGAGGGTCTCGGTACGGAAAGCGTAAATGCCCACATGCTTGAAATACGGGTGGTGCTCCATCCACTGCTCCGGCTCCACGCCGCGCACGTGAGGAAGCGGCTGGCGGCTGAAATACAGGGCGCGTCCTCGCAGGTCGCACACCACCTTCACATTATTGGGCGACATTAGCTCGGCTGTACTGTGTATAGCCGTCTTGAGCGTGGCAATCTGCACCTCGCCGTCGGCAAAGCAGTCCACCAGACTGCGCAACTGCTCCTGCCGCACGAAGGGCTCATCACCCTGCACATTTATGGCAACGTCGAATGCCTGCCCCTCTTCCCGCAGTTTGCGGACCACCTCACCGCAGCGGTCTGTGCCGCTCCTATGGGTGGAAGCAGTCATCACGGCACGTCCGCCGAAGCCTTTCACAGCCTCGGCAATACGCTCGTCGTCGGTGGCCACCACGGCGCACGCCAGCTCAGACATGGCCGACACATTCTCCCACACCCACTGTATCACCGGCTTGCCGCCAAGCAGTGCCAAGGGCTTGCCCGGAAAACGGGTGGAAGCGTATCGTGCGGGTATTATGGCCACTGTTTTCTGCATCCTACGAGAACAAAGAGTTAATTTCTGCATCAATCATATTGTACACCATGCCCAAATCCTCGTCACTCTCCACAAAGTCCAGCTTGGTCAAATCCACAATGATGTATTTGCCCTTGTTGTACTTGTCAATCCAGTCCTCATAGCGCTTGTTCAGCCCCGTCAGATAGTCCAGACGGATGCTGCTCTCATATTCCCGGCCACGGGCCTGTATGTGGCGTATAAGTGTCGGCACATCGGCACGCAGATAGATGAGCAGGTCGGGCGGCTGGAGGAAGGAGGACACCAGCTCGAAAGTGTGCTGATAGTTGTCGAAGTCGCGCGTGTTCATCAAGCCCATGGCATGCAGGTTGGGCGTAAAGATATAGGCGTCTTCGTAGAGGGTTCGGTCCTGTATGATGTTCTTGCTCTCCTTGCGGATGTCGAGAAGCTGCCGCGTGCGGGTGTGCAGATAATAAATCTGGATATTGAACGACCACCGGCGCATATCCTCATAGAAACTGTTGATATAGGGATTGGTTTCCGTCGATTCATATATGGGTCTGTAGCCGTAGTGACGGGCCAATATTTTGGTCAGCGCCGTCTTTCCCGAGCCTATATTTCCTGCAATAGCGATGTGCATAATACGTCACAATTTGCCTATCCGTTTGGGATGCAAAAGGATAGGCTTTTTATATTTATATTTTATAAAAGGCAAATATACAAAAAAAATCCGAGAAAGCAGAAGTTTTTGCAAAAAAAACACTTCAAACACCCCCGATAGGTTTTAATTCGTTAATGCGTTAATGTGTTATTTCGTTATTCAAGGATTCACGCATTAACACATTCACACATTAACACATTTACAGCGACGTGACAACGTCCCCTCCCCGACCACACTTCGAGGTTGAATCTATATCTTTTTTTATTTTTAACAAAAGACAATAATAATGGCAATCCGTCGTTATGGATAGTTTAGAAAGGAATCAATACATTCAGCAAATAACAATAAAACACGATAACAATGAGTTTAATCAAATCCATTTCCGGTATCCGGGGCACCATCGGCGGCAAGCCGGGCGACGGCCTCAGCCCCATCGATGTGGTAAAATTCACTTCAGCCTTTGCCACATTTCTGCAAAAACGCAACGCTGGCAAACGTCTCACTCTCGTAGTTGGCCGCGACGCCCGTCTGTCTGGCGCCATGGTCGACCGCCTTGTGGTGGGCACCCTGCAGGGCATGGGCATCGACGTAATCGAGACAGGCCTCTCCACCACCCCCACCACCGAGATGAGCGTGATTGACAAGCACGCCGACGGCGGCATCATCATCACCGCCAGCCACAACCCCAAACATTGGAACGCTCTGAAACTGCTTAACGCCCGCGGCGAATTCATCGACGCCGCCGAGGGTGCCGAGGTTCTCCGTCTGGCCGAGAGCGAGGAACTCAACTTTGCCGAGGTCGACGACCTGGGGCAGGTGACCGAGGACAACACCACCATCGACCACCACATCGAGCGCGTGCTGGCATTGCCTCTCGTGGATGTCGAGGCCATCCGCAAGGCCGGCTTCAAGGTAGCCGTGGATGCCGTCAATTCCACCGGTGGGCTGGCTATCCCCCGCCTGCTGCGTGCATTGGGCGTGAAAGAAGTTGTTGAGCTGAACTGCGACCCCACGGGTCACTTTGCCCATAACCCGGAGCCCATCCCCGCCAATCTGACCGACATTTCGCGCGTGGTGCGCGAGAACAAGTGCGACCTCGGTGTGGTGGTTGACCCCGATGTGGACCGCCTGGCACTGGTGTGCGAGACCGGCGAGATGTTTGGCGAGGAATACACACTGGTGAGCGTGGCCGACTATGTGCTGCAGCACACGCCCGGCAACACCGTATCGAACCTTTCATCATCCCGCGCCCTGCGCGATGTGACACACCGCTATGCGGGTTGCGAGTACAACGCCGCCGCCGTGGGCGAGGTGAATGTCACCACCCTGATGCGCAAGACCGGTGCCGTCATCGGCGGCGAGGGCAACGGCGGTGTCATCTATCCCGAACTGCACTATGGCCGCGACGCGCTGGTGGGCGTGGCCCTGTTCCTCACCCTGCTGGCCAAGAAGGGCATGAAGGTGAGCGAGCTGCGCAAAACCTATCCCGACTACATCATCTCCAAGAACCGCATTGACCTCACCGCAGGCATGGATGTGGACGGCCTGCTGAAACGCTTGGCCGACAAGTACAACGCCACTCCCGGCTGCAAAGTTACCACCATCGACGGTGTGAAGATTGACTTCGAGGACGGCTGGGTGCACCTGCGCAAGAGCAACACGGAGCCTATCATCCGCATCTACAGCGAGGCACACACCGAGACCCGTGCCAACGAGTTGGCCGAGCAGGTGAAAGCCGAAGTGTGATTGCTTGAAAGAAGTAAGAACAATGAGGTAAGAACTATGAAGTTTTGATTCCTTCATAGTTCTTACCTCTTTCTTTAACCCAAATCGGTCATTAGGCCGATTTTTATATTCTTTCTCGCTTTCTCAGTTCTGTTTATGCCATATCAGCATTTCTTTCGGCATCTTGTCCTCATCCCTGTCTCGCCGTAGCCCGCTACGTCTTCGTCAGCGATGCGGCCAATCTGCTCGAAACAAATGCTAATCTGCCATAAACCCTAATGACCAATTTGGGTTTAATGGGGGAGATTATCCGTACAATTCGTTGAGGAGCATAGCTAAGCGGATGCCGGCGGCATAGAGTTGCCATTCCATTTCGGGGGCAAAGTGATAGACATAGACGAAGGGGTTGCCGTTCCACTCTTCATGATAGGCATAGATTTCCTCGGTGAGACGGTAGTTGTGCAGCAGCAGTTCTTCGTTGGTCATGCGTCGTATGGCTTTCTTCTGTTTGCCATAGACATTCTCAAGATATTCAGCATATTCGGTATAGCTGTAACCCACTGCAAGTATGATACCTTCGTCCCACAAGCGGTGCAGATTATAGGGCTGCTTAAACCATTCAAAGCGTATAGTATTGCCTCCGAGGTCTGCCTGATGGCCCATGTGCATGGGGCAGAATCGGTCACCAGCCAAGTGGATAAGAAACCGGAGGGCATCGACATTGTCTGGTTCACGGCGCAGCAGGTTGACGATGCTGTCCATTGCCCTGAAGAGGTTGCCGCCCTCGGCGGGATAATGCGTCAGAGCGGACAGAACTACAGAGTCCGAAAGCCCTGAGTCAAAGTCTTGAAAGTGCCAGTCGTAGCTGTCGGGGTAGATGGTGTCGCTCTTGATGTTGTCCGCCCACGTGGACCAATAGACGATGCCGTGCTTGCCCAGTATACGATCCACACGGTGGCGAGCCCGGCAGTTGAGGTTATCGTAGGCAATCTGTGTAACGACCCGGTGGCCTGTGGGACCCCAGGCAAGCAGCTGCACGGCAGAGAGCGCGAGGATTGCAAAGAGAATAATGTATTTTATTTTGCTCATGAAGAAGTTTATTGTTGGTTTTTCAATTTGTTTATCAAATGTTTTATGCCGGGCTTGCAATCCTCAGGCTGCATAAGGCTGAGGGTTTCGTAGAACTCGTGCAGAAGTTCGGGATAGGGCAGACACATACGGTGAGCCAGCTTCATACAAAGAGCCTGCACACCGGGTGGCTCTTCGGGCATGTGCATGTGCAACAGGCAGAAGTCGAGGAAATCGGTACGCATCAGCTCCGCATCCATGGGGAGACCCATAATCCGTAGTATGCCTAAAGGGTAATATAGTTGGTCCATAAGATTGAGTGTCAGCCGGCGGAGAGATGTGTCAGGTGTGGCCATAATTAAGTCAATGAGATCATTGTACGGAAGTGTCCTTATTTGTGTGATAGGCTTGTGTGTCAAGACCCAAGCGGCATTGCGTGCCACCCGGATGTCTTCATCGTACAGCCGAGGTAGCAAAAGCGAACATGGTACCTCCTTGGCAAGAGCGCGAACTTCCGCACCCCCCAACGAAGAGCGCAGAACCTGCAAGATATTGTCATTGTCCCACATACCAAAAACAGACCAATTATTAGATACTGCAAAAATACACAAAAAACTTGGATTACATACATACACACGACCATTACAAACACGAATTAACACGGATACAACATTAATTAATAGACGATCATTAACGATTCGCGTTTTATGATGTTTAGCATATTGCCCTTAACATATTTTGTATGGTTTTGCACAACACTAACACTCTGTAGAATACACAACCTTACCACATGGGGCAATTAACAAACAATGGACTCTCCGTAATACACAAAGCAGTTCATTCGCAAAGATTCATTTTGCAGTACCGAAATTATTTCGTATTTTTGCCCAGTTGAACAAAAAAAAGAATTGTCATGTAAACAATAGTAATACAAAGACATATTGAGCTTGACGCTCTTGTTTCCTTAGTGTAAACGTCTGGAAAACTATTACCAAGAAACGGAAATAAGATTGCGGATAGTTCACGCGTTGGCGTGGATTCTTTCCCACTTATTTGTTTCAAGGTATTCCAGACACCCACACTAAGAATAAGTGGCAGATGAAAGGATTTGCGCCTTTTTCATACCCTATTCTAAACACCAGCTTCCTGCTCATAACAAAAACAAGCAGAGAAGCCGAAAACTGCATCAAAGAGTAGGCATTGTTTTAAGTTTACATATGAAAAGAAGTATTCTGACAATTGCATTTACATTGTTGCTGTGCTGTAATTCATTTGCACAAAAGAAAGCTCAATGGTCAATAAACATCGGTGGATCCTTTCCAATTGGTGATTTTGCCAAAATGGAATATAATAAAAATACTATGAAAACAGATTGTGCTCTATTTGATGAAAATACCATCTGTGGCGCTGCATCTTCCGGACTCAGTCTTGGTAGCATAGTTCTTTTCCCCCTACAATTTGAACGGCTTAGTTTTGCCGTTTCATTTGATTTACATTATAACCCTCTTAACAGTAATGCAAAATCGTGTTTAACGCAGATGAGTAAAATGATAGATGCAAGCTGTCGACAAGGGATTGCTAATGATGGAGGATCATCGATTACCTCTTCTTGTTCATTAGATTGGAGTGGTGCTTATTATAATATTCCAATCTTAGTGGGTCTTCGGTACACTCTACCCTTTCAAAACGGAATGAGTGCTTTTGCTGAGGGGAATATCGGTTACAATCTTAGACTACTCTCCCCAATACGATTCACCGAAAGAGCCAGTTGTCTCTATCGCGGTCAATACATTTCCCTCAAAATGAAAGAGACTATTTCGTATGCTACAAAAGGCGAGGTAGCTTTCCGTATGGGTGTCGGTATATGTTTTACTGAGAAATTATCCCTATCCGCTTTTTACTATTATTTAGGCAAAGGAGATGTCTTTTCTACATTATCAACTGATGATGGAGAAAGTCAACCATCTAAACAAAACTTTCAACTCGGCACACTTACACCGATGGTAATCACATTAAAATTAGGTTATAACTTTTAATACCACATAACACAATGAAAAAAATAGTTGTCTTAATGATGCTTCTGGCTTGCATATCTGCCACAGCACAGACAGAACACCTTACATTCAAAGGTGTTCCAATTGACGGTACATTAAGTACATTTGTCAGTAAACTGAAACAAAAAGGCCTTACATATATTGGAACAGAGCAAGGGGTAGCTTTATTCAAGGGGGAATTTGCCGCCCATAAGGGATGTTCCATTGCTGCAATTGCTTACGAATCTGGATATGTTTACCGAGTCGGTGTCATGTTCCCAGAGAAAGACACCTGGATTCGGCTGTACAATGACTATTCATCGTTAAAAGAGATGCTCACACAGAAATATGGCGAGCCTGCATCTGTTGTTGAAGAATTCCAATCCTATAGGGGCGGTAAAGATGATAGCGATAACATAAAAATGCATTATGTCAAACATGACAGATGCCAGTACATTACCGTTTTCTCAACCGAGAGTGGTTCAATTGAATTACGAATTGACCACAACGACATGCTGGAGTGTTATGTAATCTTGGTTTACGAGGATAATGCAAACGGTGATAAAGTCCGTTCCAATGCAATTGATGACCTTTAAACATATTTATCATGAAAAAGATTTGGATTTTTTTACTGGGTGTACTGACTGGTATTGTCGTTACCTTTATTGTGTTATTTATCATCGGCAATAGCAACAAAGAGCATTCTCCTGATGGAATGGAATTCTTTAAAGAAGCAGGAGAGGTTATGGGTTGCTCAAACTATCAGGTATTTCAGGCCTTAAGCGATGGATCTGCATTGGCATGGGAATCTGACGAGAATGGACTCCCTAATCCATTAGGAGCCATCGTTCTTTTATACAATGAAGATGGTTCACCATATTATGATCGCCAAACAATATCTGCATCTTATGGAGAATGCTTTCGCCAAGTAGGAATATTTCGCTATAAGAAAGGAGATGGGAACTACTCCACTGTACCTATAATCATGTTAATGAAAGAATGACAATAGAAAAGGACAAATACTACAGACATGCTGTGGATAGATCCGGTAATCGCATTCATATCTCAGCTGTAAATAATGCTAATCGTCACGATGGTTATCGTTGCTTGTGTTGCAATGGGGAATTGACTCCTGTACTCGGCAAAAAGAATGCACACCATTTCCGGCACAAGAATAATGTGTGCAGCTATGAAAGCTACATTCACAAACTTTGGAAGGATTATTTTGTTGCGCAATGGAGCTTGCTTAATCATTTATATGTCTCATACAATGTCATTCATTCTTGTAACGGAGTGGACACCTGTCAGTTGAACACCGGAAACAGGCATATCCATTGCCATAATGACTATGCAACAGTAACCATTGATTTAAAAGAAAAATATGACAGTTGTATAATAGAGGGTTGTTATGATAAATATCGTGCCGATATTCTTCTGTGCCATAGTAAACGGCCTGAAATTGTACCAACATTCATTGAAATATGTTACAAGCATCCATGTAATGAAGATAAAAGGAATTCGGGAATCCCCATTGTAGAAATTGTGGTAAATGATGACAATCTTCATTTACCGCAGCCATTATCGAATTCTAACAGGGACGGCTTTCCGAGAAGAATTATCGAACAAATGAAAAATCCGTGGGTTAAACTTTACGGATTCAATGAAAAAGTTCATTCCTACAGGAGATTTTATGTTTACCAGGACAAATACGGAATAATGCATGGTAATGTTGATGACTCTATTATTCCATGCAATTCAATCGGAAGTCACTTGAATAATTCTATTATGGAGATATTTGTCCAAGAAACAATCGTTTCCGAAAAACTATCAGAATCATTCTTTGAATTTGGAATTAGATGTGCAGCACAACATGGTATTAAAATCAAACATTGTCGATTCTGTAAAAATATTGATAATAGTGACGAGTACTGTGGTACCAAATTAAAGACCAAAAATGAAATTTGGTCATTTAACATACAAGATTTGCCTGATGATTTAATTGACAAGACTAATCTTACCTATTGCTGCCACAATTACAAAGAGAATACTGACATATACAGTCTTGAAAAATATTCATACTATTTGTGGAGAAACAACAGCATCATTCAGAAAAAAGAAAATGTTCCAAATCACATCTTTATGAAAAAGTTTGACAGAACACTATTTGATAGAATAGCAAAAGAGCATAGAACAATATAAATTTGGATTGTTGTACAACGAAAAGTAGACACATGTTCATTAAAATATTACGAGGAAATAATACCTCGCTCATTTTTTACCAAGAAAATGTTTTGAAGCTTTCGAGGCTGGAATTAAAAGTCATTTAACATACCATAACATAAGAATTTTCTATTATAATCGACAAATCTTATAATAATTTTCTATTATAATCGAAAATTCTTAGTATCTTTGCAGTCGGAAAAGGCGAAAGAATTATGATAGAACGACTGCTTAAAAAACTGATAGAAAAGAAAATATATCGCAATAAGGCCATTATTGTGATTGGTCCACGGCAGGTTGGAAAGACGACACTGCTGAAAATGCTGGTTTCCGAGACTAAAAAGAAGGTAATAGAATGGAACTGCGATGAACCAGACGTGAGACGCAGACTGACCGAGCCCACCTCAACAGAGCTGAAAGCTGAAATAGGGGATGCCGACTTGATACTGATAGATGAGGCTCAGCGCATAAAGAACATTGGCATTACCCTAAAACTACTGATTGACAACTACCCGGAAAAGCAGGTCATCGCCACTGGGTCATCGGCTATTGAGATGTCAAATTCCATCAATGAACCTCTAACAGGCCGAAAATATGAGTATGTGATGTATCCTTTCTCTTGCGAAGAGCTCTTCAATGAGTTTGGTGAGCAAGAGGAACGACGTATGCTGGAGCGTCGGTTAATCTATGGCTCCTATCCTGAAGTGGTGAATAACACAGGAGAAGAGCGAGATACACTGACAGAGCTTGTGGGCAGCTATCTTTACAAGGATATATTCTCTTTCCAGGATGTACGAAAACCTGAAATCATCGAACAATTGCTACAAGCTTTGGCTCTGCAAATTGGCAGCGAAGTATCATACAATGAGCTGGGCCGCCTGTTGGGGTTGAACACAGCAACTATCCAACGGTATATCGACCTGTTAGAAAAGTCATACGTTGTATTTCATTTGCGTTCATTCAGCCGCAATGTACGTTCTGAGCTGAAGAAAAGCAGGAAGATATACTTCTATGACAATGGGGTGCGCAACGCCCTGATAGGCGATTATAAACCGCTGGAGCTACGGAACGACACTGGTGCCTTATGGGAGAATTACATCATTGCCGAGAGACTGAAACATAACGCATACAACAGTTTTTACGGCAAAAGCTACTTCTGGCGCACACAACAGCAGCAAGAAATAGATTATATCGAAGACATTGACGGTGTGTTGCACACCTATGAATTCAAGTGGAATAACAGCAAGCATCCTCGTTTAACAGACACATTTGCGAAAAACTACCCCAACCATACATTCACAGTGGTGAGTCCTGAAAACTACCAATCTTTTGTGAAAGGAGAAATATAAAACAGATTAAATACAAAACAAAATGAAAAAGATAGCATTATTTGTAGCAGTTGCGGTGGTGGCCACTTTGTTGATGGTTAGCTTCACACAGAAGACAGGACCTATTCAGTCTCAAGAAAAACAAGAGGCGACAGTCTATTTGACCAGAGAAATCACCCCTGAGTCTCTCGTGAGGATTTACAAAGCACTGGGCGTCCCAGCCAAGGGACGTGTGGCCATTAAGATGAGTACCGGTGAGGGGAGCAACCCCAACTATCTGAAACCAGAGCTTATCAAGAATCTGGTCTTCGAGGTGGACGGCACCATAGTGGAGTGCAACACCGCCTACACCAGCGGCCCCCTTAACAAGAAAGACGACCGCAACACCTCCGAGAACCATTGGAAGGTCATCGAGCGGCACGGATTTACCCAGTATTTCCCAGTAGATATTATGGACGAGTACGACGAGATCCGCATCCCCGTAAAGGACCAGAAGCACATCAAGTATGACATCGTGGGCGGTCACATGGCCAATTACGACTTTATGATTGCCCTCAGCCACTTCAAAGGTCACCCCATGGGCGGCTACGGCGGAGCGCTGAAGAACCTTTCTATCGGATGTGCCAGCAAGAACGGCAAGGCTTACATCCACTCGGCAGGGAGAATGGACAAACTCGATATGCTGAAACTTTGGACAAAGTATGTCAACGACCAGGAGGGATTCCTTGAGAGCATGGCGGCTGCCGCACAGGCTGTGACAAACTATTTTAACAAGAAAGAGGGTATCATCTACATCAACGTGATGAACAACATGAGCATTGACTGCGACTGTGTGGACCACCCTGCGCCGGTGAAACTTGAAGACTATGGCATTCTGGCCTCCACCGACCCTGTGGCCCTTGACCAAGCCTGCATCGACATCATCAACAATCAGCAGGTGACAGCCACCAACGACCCCACCGACCTTCTAAAACGCATTGACAAACAGCACGGCGTCCACACCATTGAGCACGCCGAAGCCATCGGCCTCGGAACACGGAAATACAAGATTGTCAGTATAGACAAATAAATCACAGATACCGTCTGTCCCGACCACTTGATCATAACATTACCTCACATATTATGGACATGTGAAAGGCCACATGTTGTCATGTCGTATTTTTGTTGTATATTTGCAGACGAAAAGGTCTGTAATCAGTCACAAATTACCCTTTTATTTTGAAACACTAAAAACACATAATACCATGAAAGGAAATTTCTCTTATCACAATCCCACAAAGCTGTATTTCGGCGAGGATGCAATGAATCACCTATGCAACGAGTTGAATAACTATGGCCCGACGGTGATGCTCAGCTACGGCGGCGGCTCAATCAAGCGCAACGGTATCTACGACACCGTTATTGCCGCGCTGAAAGCTGCAGGCAAGACCGTTGTGGAGGATGCTGGCGTGATGCCCAACCCCACCTACGAAAAGGTGCTGGAGGGCTGCCGACTGGTGCGGGAGAACAATGTTGACCTCATCCTGGCGGTAGGCGGCGGCTCAACCATCGACTATGCCAAGGGCGTGAGTGCCTCGGCCTATTGCGAGGAGGATGCTTGGGAGAAGTACTGGGTGAAGCAAGGCTGGCCGTCGTGCAAAACCGTACCCATCGGTGCTGTGCTGACTATGGTGGGCACCGGAAGCGAAATGAACGGTGGCAGCGTCATCACCAACCGCAAGGCCGGTTTCAAACTGGGCAAAGTGTTCGGCCCCGACCTGTACCCGAAGTTCACCATCCTCAACCCGCGTTTCACCATGACGGTGCCGCAGTATCAGATGGTGGCAGGCTTCTTCGACATCATGAGCCACCTGATGGAGCAGTACTTTGCCGGCAAGGACGACTGCACCACAGACTACATCAACGAAGGCTTGATGCGCTCATTGATTCACTCCACACGCATTGCCGCCAAGAACCCGCAGGACTATGAGGCACGCGCCAACATCATGTGGACGGCTACCTGGGCACTGAATACCCTGCTGAAATGCGGCAAGGGCGGCGACTGGGAGGTGCACCAGATTGGCCACGCCATCGGCTTGGTGACCGATGCCACGCACGGCATGACATTGGCCAGCGTATCCCTCCCCTACTACCGCCACGTGATGCACGACGGGCTGCACCAGTTTGTGCGCTTTGCCGAGAACGTATGGGGTGTACGCCCCGAGGGCAAGAGCGACGAGCAAATCGCTACCGAAGGTCTTGGCTGCTTAGAGAGCTGGATGAAGGAAATCGGTGTGGTGATGCACTCGCGCGAGCTAGGCGTCACCGAAGAGAACCTGCAGGCTGTTGCCGATGCCGTCCTCATCCTGCCCGTCGGCTACCGCACACTGACAAAAGACGAGGTGATGGAGATATTGAGAGAAAGCATGTAACGGGTATCGCTCCCACTCATCTCAGAAAAGCAATCGGGTCAAGGCATACAGCTCTTGACCCGATTGTTGTTTTGTAAGCAAGGGTATGATGCCACTTGCTATTGATTTAAGCGGTTGTCCTCGGGTGCTACGAGCCATATAACCAGATAGGCCCAGAAACCGAGACCACCGAAGACTAATGAAATCAGAAATATGATTCTAAGGACTACCGGGTCAACCGTCAAATAGTTGGCCAGACCGCCACACACCCCCGCAATACGGCGGTCGGTGGTGCTACGGGTCAATTTGCGAACATTGTTGTCCATGTGACTGTAATATTAAATGGTTTTACAACACTACTCAAAGTAATCCACGGTCTTTCAGAAGCGGGGTTACGCTGGGTTCCTTGCCGCGGAACTCAATGTACATAGTCATGGGGTCGATGGTATTGCCGCTCTCCAATATGTGACGGAACTTCTTGGCCAGCTCGGGATTGTACAGGTCGCCGCTTTCCACAAAGGCTGCGAAGGCATCGTGGTCGAGGATGGCAGTCCAGGTGTAGCTGTAGTAGCCGGCATCGTAGCCCGTGGTGAAGACATGCTGGAAATAGGGGCTCTTGTAGCGGCTGATAATCTCCGGTATCAGACCGATGCTGTTGAGGTAGTTGGCTTCAAAGGCATTGGCATCCACATGCTGTTTCTCGGTGATGCTGTGGTAAGCCATATCAAGCAAAGAGGCGGCCAACAGCTCGGTGTTGATGAATCCCTGTCCATAGGTCTGCGCAGCGGCAATCTTGGCTATCAACTCGTCGGGGATGCTCTCGCCGGTCTGGTAATGCTTGGCATAGGTCTTCATCACCTGCGGGTTGCGGCACCAGTTCTCCATAATCTGTGAAGGCAGCTCGACAAAGTCGCGCGGGACATTGGTACCGGCAAGCGAAGGATAGTGGCACTTGCTCAGCAGTCCGTGCAGGGCGTGGCCGAATTCATGGAACAGCGTCTCGCTCTCGTCGAAATTGAGGAGAGAGGGTTTGTCGCCAGTGGGTTTGGTAAAATTGCACACCACCTGGATAATGGGGATTACATTCTCACCCTCGCGGTTCACCTTCTGGCCACGGAACTCGGTCATCCAGGCACCGCTGCGCTTGCTGGCGCGGGGGAAGAAATCCATATAGAGAATACCGATAACCTTATCGCCGTCCATCACCTCATAGGCGTGAGCCTCCTTGTTGTAGGTGGGCAGGTCGGGATTCTCGCGGAAGGTGATACCATACAGCTTGTTGGCTGTGGCAAAGGCACCCTCTCTTACATTGTCGAGAGAGAAATAGGGGCGCACAACATCGTCGTCCAAGTCATATTTCTCCTTGCGGAGTTTCTCGCTGTAGTAACGCCAGTCCCAAGGTTGCAGTTTGGCTGCGGGGTCGTCCTTGGCAATCAGTTTCTGGTATTCGGCGCATTCCTGCTTGGCCTTGGACAATGCGGGACCCCAAATCTGCATCAGGCAGGTGTTCACGGCCTGGGGGGTCTTGGCCAGACAGTTGTCCAGCACATAGTCGGCGTGGGTCTTGAAACCAAGGATATTGGCACGCTCCAGACGGAGGTTGACCAAAGTGTCGATAATCTTGGTGTTGTCAAATTTGCCGCCGTTGCAACGGGTGCTGTAAGCCTCCCACATCTGATGGCGCAGGCCGCGGTCGGAGCAATTCTGCATAAAGGGTTCCCACGAGGGCAGGTTGAGTTTGAAGACCAGTTTGCCTTTGGTCGCCTCGTCGGCATTGGCGGCCTCCTTGGCAGCGGCAATCTGGTCGGCAGTGATGCCGGCGGGAGCGGTGTCAAGCACCAGCTGATAGTCGTTGGTAGCCTTCAGCACATTCTGGGCAAAACGCAGGGTGAGCGAGGCAATCTGCTCATTCAGTTCACGGAAACGGGCCTGTTTCTCAGCGGGGACATTGGCGCCGCTGCGCACAAAGCCCTTGTAGGTCTCTTCGAGCAGACGCATCTGTTCGGGATTAAGGCCCAGGCTCTCACGCTGGTCATAGACGGCTTTGATACGCTCAAAAAGTTTTGCGTTCAGAGCGATGTTGTCGCCATGAGCCGAGAGCTTGGGAGTAATCTCTTCGGCAATAGCCTCCATCTCGTCGCTGTTTTCGCACTCGCTCAGATTGAAGAACACACTGGCCACGTTGTTGAGCAGCTCGCCGCTGTACTCATAAGCCTCTACGGTGTTCTCAAAAGTGGGAGCATCCGGGTTGTTCACAATGGCATCGATTTCTGCCATCTGCTGTTTCATGCCCTCCTCGAAGGCAGGCATGTAATGTTCGGTCTTGATTTTCCCAAAATCGGGAATCTCATAGGGAGTACCCCACTGTGCAAAGAAAGGATTGTCCATACTTTTTTTACATCCTGTTGTGAGCAGGGTCATTGCTGCGAACCCTGCAATTAATAAAGTAGTTTTTCTCATAATGATATATTATTTGTTATTTTCGCAACTATAACCCTTGGCCGCAGATGGCTGTTATGATGCCCTCAATACTGCTCTCGCCCAGTTTCTTGGCCTGGATAATATTGTTCTCGTCAATCAGGTATATCTGCGGTGTAGTGTTGATGTCGTACACATCGTGCCAGTCGACGTTGGCCTCGCCGCCGTCCAAGCTCAGCCACACGGGGCTGTTCATTCCCTTCTCAGCCATGAATTTCTTCCACTCGGCGCGAGTCTTGTCATCCGGGTCGCTGAGGATGGTAAACGCTCCTATGTCATATTGCGACTGGTATTTCTGGAACACCCTGTACACTTCGGGGATGACGTGCTGGCAATGGCCGCAGTTGGGCGACCAGAACACCAGCAGTTTCCACTTATGCGGCATAGCGTGGAGCGAATGCGGCACATGCATGGTGTCGAACAGTATCAACTCGGGCGCCTCATGTCCGACAAGCAGTCTTTCCCATTTGTTGGCACGCAACAGTTCTTTTTCTATATTGCTGGGCGACGACCAGAAATTGTCATCGCTGGCATAGTATTTCTTTACCAGATGGACATATATCTCGTCGTACACCATCACATTGCTTTGCAGGTATTTCTGCATCAAGGTAATGAGCAGATACTGGAACACATCGGGCGCGGCCTTGGCCCGCTCAAGCATCGGGTCCATATAGCTGATGATGACCTGGGGCGGAGCATACTTGAGCACTTTGTCGTAGAAATCCATCACCCGGTCGTAGAACACCGCCTTGGGAGTGCGCACCAACGCATTGTCTTCGAGCATCATATTATCAAAATAATGCTCTATAAAGTAGTTGCGCCGCTGGTTGGCAGTCAGCGTGTCTCCGTTGGACGACACCACCGGGGGCTCTTCGTCCTTGCTGCAAAGCATCATTTTGGACAGAAACATTTCTGGATGCTCCTTTATCAAAGACATCTTCACGCTGTCGAGCTGCAACAGTTTGCGGTATTTATACTCGGCAAACGCTGCCGAGTCCATCGTGTAGTTATGCTGGCTGATATCTTTCGAATACTGCCCGTCGATGACATGGAATTGAAAGAAAAACTCGTTCTGGCGACTGTTTTTCACCTTCATGTTCGATGTCCAGTCGTTCTCATCAGTCTCAAAGGAGAAGAAAGGCTTCTCGCGGTAAACCACAAACTCGACATAAGTCCCTTTCGGGTTGGCGAAAAAATAAAGCCCGTAGGGAAGGGTGTCGGTAGCGCTCGAAAAGACAAAACGCCCTTTCTTATCCACGAATGCAGTGTCAACCACTTGATTACCTTTTGCAAAGTAATGCCCCATATACATCACCGAATCCTTTCCGTTCTTGATGGTAAGGGTAATTTCATACTTGGGTTTCTTACGTGCCTGTGCCGGCATGGCCATTAATACCGCCAGCAAAAGAAGCAATACCGATTTAATCATTTTTGTAGTCATGCATTCAATAACGCATTCCCCGTTTTAATATTGTGTCGGGCACCTGAAAACATTGACCCAAATCGGTCAATAGGCCAACTTTTATATGTTTTTCTCTCGCTTTTTGACCACTCAAGCGTCGTCATTTATTCGCTCGTTATTCGATCGTTTTCCACTCTTTCTCCGTTTCAGAAAGGGAAAAACGAGGGAAACATATCGAAAAACGATATGATAAAGAACGACGCAACATCGGGTCTGGAAGGTGCAGAGAGTAGCGTTGGGGACAAATATGCGACACTATCGGAACAGTGGCGTAAGTTGACGAAAGGTGACGTAATCCCTCACAGAATAAAAAGTAAATTCCGCGCGAAGCGGCCAATCTGCTCGACACAAATACGAATCTGGCATAAACCCCGTATTGGATGTCGAAAGAAATAAGGGATAAAACTTGCCAAACTTTAGTAATTAAAAATAAATGTGTATATTTGCATTTTTAAAGAGAGCTGTATGTTTAACTGGCAAAAGAGGGGTACAACCGTGTGCAAGAGGCTGTTGTTCACAACACAAGGCATCGGACAAAAGACTCTGTGGCCTTCTCGCGCCAGCAACACAATCTCTAAATATAAAACAGAAAACCAACAATAAAACACTATGAACTTAGAAGGAAGACGCGAAAGCAAGAATGTTGATGACCGCAGAGGCAAAGTAACAAAAACAGCCGGATTAGGAATCGGCGGACTGCTGATTGCAGGCATTATTTATTTGTTTACCGGCACGAATGTAGCCCCATTAGTTCAACAAATGGGCGGCAGAACCGAAACTGTGGACACCGAGTATGTAGCCACTGCCGAAGAACAGGAACTGGCCAAGTTCGCCAGCCAGATATTGGCAGGCACAGAGGATGTATGGACCGCAGAGTTCAAGAAGATGGGCCGCACCTACAAGCCGCCCAAGCTGGTGCTGTTCAAGGGGGCTGTGCAGAGCGGCTGCGGCAACGCCACATCGTCAACGGGTCCGTTCTACTGTTCCGCTGACCAATGTGTGTATCTCGACCTGGAGTTTTTCTCAAGCATGTACCAGCAACTGGGAGCCGACGGCGACTTCGCCTATGCCTATGTCATAGCCCACGAGGTGGGTCACCATGTGCAGTATTTGTTGGGCACGCTGGAAGAGGCACACCAACAGATGAGCCGCCTGAGCAAGGCCGAAGCCAATAAAATCAGTGTCCGACTGGAATTGCAGGCCGATTATTATGCAGGCGTATGGGCTTATCATGACAACAAGATGTTCAACTCGCTTGAGGATGGCGACATCGAGGAAGGGCTGCATGTGGCATCGGTTATTGGCGACGACTATCTACAGAAAAAGGCTCAGGGCTACACGGTGCCCGAATCCTTCAACCACGGCACGTCGGCCCAGCGTTCCAAATGGCTTAAGAAAGGCTTGTCCACAGGCAGTGTGGCTGGCGGCGACACCTTCTCCCCCAGCTACTCCAACCTCTGACAAAACAGTCTGCAACAGTCGTGAGACACATGTGCCACGCACATAAAGAGGCGTTGCAACCATCAGATTGTAAACAGAATATCAAATAAAGAATTTCTTTTTTTTAATAAAAGGAAAAAAACGTGTATATTTGCATTTTGAAATTGAACAATAAAATAATTACAATACTATGAAGAAACACTTAATTTTCGTAATGCTGCTTGCCCTGATGGGCGGAGCTTTTGCCCAGAACCAGGGTACCAAAGAGTATGTATCGGCTTTAATTACTTTCAGAGCCGACAGCAATGTGCCGCAGGACTCTTTAGACAAGTACGGTGTGATTATCCAGACCCGCTCGGGCAGAATGGCCAATGCGCTTATCGAGGCTGAGCAATATCAGGCTTTCCTGATGTCCAACTTGGTGGAAAGAGTGCAGCCTTCCACCCGCGTGTTCCTGCACACCAACCAGCTGAATGACAAAGGCGTCTACACTGTCGACTCCCGTAGCCACCACGATGTAAAGGCCAAAGACAATCCCGAAAGACGTGAGGATGTGCGCCGCCACATGATTCCCGAAGAGGATATCCGCAACGACGAGGCCAAAGGCTGGTATCTCGGCTTGATGCTTGGCGGTTCTTCCAACTACATGGCTGTGAAGCAAGCTATGTGGGACGGCAAATGGTATAGCCAGCGCGGCCTGAATCTGGAGGCTCGCTTCGGCTACCAGTTCAATGAATGGATTGGCATCCGCAGCGGTCTCAACCTGGTATCGAAAAACTACTCCACCGATTTGAGCATTCCCTTCAACGGTGTCACCAACTCGTATCAGACCTATCACCAGAACCAGTATCTCCAACTGCCGGTGATGGCCGACCTTTCAATCGGCGGCGAGAGCGTCCGCATCCACTTCATGGCCGGTGGCTATGCAGCCTTCTGGGCTTCGCACTACCGCGACGGCTACGTGTATGTCCCCGGCGACAGCCGTCCTTACTCAGGCTGGACATACCGTTTTGTCAAGGGCTATGACAAGCGCTTTGATGCCGGCTTGGCCGGTGGCATCGGCCTCACCATGAAGGTGACTCCCGCCTGGCAGCTGCACTTCGAAGGCAACTATTACCACGGCCTTATCAGCACCGCTGCAAAGCCCTACAAGACCTACAACCGCACCTGGACTTTCGGCATGGGTCTCACCTATCACTTCTAATCAAATCCCTACAGAATAAACTAAAGGCGGGAACCGTTGTCAACGGCTTCCGCCTTTTTTTGAGCATAGCATCTGGACATCATGCCTGCTTTCGATATAAGACATTGGCATCACAACCATGATACAAATTGACGAGATAACATTTGAGGTGGACAAGCCCGTGTGGCCTGATTTTCTAAACCACCGGCCGGCCGACAGCCACAAGGGGAATTACGGCCACGCACTGCTTGTGGCGGGCAGCTATGGCAAGATGGGAGCCGCTGTGCTGGCAGCACGTGCCTGCCTCCGTTCCGGAGTCGGACTACTTACTGTGCACGTCCCGGCCAAGGGAGTCGATATCATACAGACCGCCGTACCGGAAGCGATGGTGTCCATCGACAGCAACGACACACACTGGACAAGACAGTTCCGTCCCGATGACCTAGCTCGTTACGATGCCATTGCTGTCGGTCCCGGACTGGGAACGAATTGCACAGAAGCCCTGGACACGCTGCTGTCCTCAGCATGCGGAAAACCGCTTGTTTTAGACGCCGATGCACTCAATATGCTGGTGAACATTACGGAAAAAGAGAGTCGGCTGGGCATCCAAGGGCATCTTGCCCCCACAATCCTCACTCCCCATGCCAAAGAGTTTGAACGCCTGTTCGGCACTTACAAGAGCCCGGAAGAACGGCAGGACGCGCAACGCATGATCAGCCGACAATCAGGTTGTGCCATTGTCTACAAGGGCAACCGTACACAAACCACTGGAAGCAAGGGGGAAATGTACATTAACACCACTGGGAACCCAGGCATGGCTACCGCAGGCAGCGGCGATGTGCTGACAGGAGTTATACTTGCAATATTAGCACAAAACAAAGAAACACAATTAGATGCAGCAATGTGTGCATCTTTGGGTGTGTGGATACATGGCAAATCCGGTGATTTAGCCCATAAAAAACTATCAGAATGCGGCATTGTAGCAAGTGACATCATCGATTTTTTACCAAAAGCAACAATCTGACAATCAAAACATAAATCATCGCAAAGAATATTTTTTTAAAAATAATTTTGCCAATTGAAAAAAAGTGTGTATCTTTGCAACCGCTTTGAAAGAGATAAAGCAACCTTCCTCAATAGCTCAGTTGGTTAGAGCACCTGACTGTTAATCAGGGGGTCGCAGGTTCAAGTCCTGCTTGGGGAGCCAAAGATAAGCACTGAACATCAGTGCTTTTTCTTTTATAAAGACATTGCAACGACACAATGACAAACACATTGCTCATAACCCTGCTTTTGGCACTCGCCATCCTGGCACTGATGATGCTCGGCTTGGGCATCAAAATGTTATTCCGGAAAAACGGGGAATTCAAGCGGCACTGCAGCAGCACCGACCCCTATACAGGCAAGTCCGAGGGCTGTATATGCCATAAGGCCTCCAAGGTCAACTGCAGCCAAAGCAAACGCTACTCCCCCCTAGAAGTAAACGACAACCTGCTGGACGAAATCCGATAACAAACATTCGTACAACAAAACAATCCCGCACCGGCCAGTGGCAGATGCGGGATTTCTTTTATAAGGCTTTAGCCTTGTATCACTGGGCGGCAAGATTTCTCTTGTACGCTTTCATAGTGTTCTGCAAAAGCGAAATGATAGTCAGGGGACCTACACCACCGGGCACAGGGGTCACCCAGCTGCAGAGTTTGTCCACTTCGCTGTGCTTCACGTCACCGATAATGCGATAACCGCTCTTCTTGCTTTCGTCGGGAATGCGATGGATACCCACATCTATCACCACTGCGCCTTCCTTGACCATATCAGCCGTCACAAACTCAGGCTTTCCGATGGCCACCACCAGAATATCGGCAGAGCGTGCCAGTTCGGGCAGGTTCTTCGTGCGACTGTGGCACAGCGTCACCGTGCAGTCGAACCCCTTTCTCGAAAGGAGGTTGGCCACAGGCGTACCTACGATATTACTGCGGCCTATCACCACACAATGCTTGCCGGTGGTTTCAATGCCGTATCTTTGAAGCAGGGTGCATATCCCCATGGGCGTAGCGGGAACAAAAGCATCCTCTCCCAGCACCATACGCCCCACATTGATGGCCGTAAAGCCATCCACATCCTTATCAGGGGAAATAGCGTCGATAATATGCTGCTCATTGATGTGCTTGGGCAGCGGCAGCTGGACGATAAAACCGTCAATCTCCGGGTCGTTGTTGAGGAAATTGATAGCCTCCAGCAAATCTTTTTCAGAGGTATTCTCCGAGTAGCGGTACACCGACGAGGTAAAACCCACCTCATGGCTCGATTTCTCTTTATTGGCGACATACGTCTGGCTTGCGCCGTCGTTGCCAACAATGACAGCTGCAAGATGCGGGGGTCTTTTTCCCGCAGCCGTCAGCCGACGCACTTCATTGGCGATTTCTTCTTTGATTTGGATGGACAGGGCTTTGCCGTCTAATAACTGTAACATGGGAGTATATTTTGTATAATTGTAGGTTATTTATTATTCATTATCTACGACGTTTGGGCATGTTGGCCAGCTTTCCTTTCGAGCTCACAGCCTTCATCATTTTGCGTGTCTCCTCAAACTGCTTGACGAAACGGTTGACCTCCTGAATCGTATGGCCGCTGCCGGCGGCAATACGCTGCTTTCTGCTGCCGTTGAGACAACTGGGGTTACGCCGTTCATAGGGCGTCATGCTTCCAATCATCGACTCTATGGGCTTGAAGGCATCGTCGCTTATCTCCACATTCTTAGTCAGCTTGTCCATACCGGGAATCATACCGATAAGGTCCTTCATGCTGCCCATCTTCTTCACTTGGTTTATCTGCGAAAGGAAGTCCTCGAAACTGTATTCGTTGTGGATTAACTTCTTCTGAATCTTGCGGGCTTCTTCCTCGTCATACTGCTCCTGAGCACGTTCTACCAACGAAACGACGTCGCCCATACCCAAAATACGGCTTGCCATACGGTCCGGGTGGAACACATCGAGTGCCTCCATTTTCTCACCAATACCGACAAACTTGATGGGCTTTTGCACCGTGTAGCGGATTGTCAGCGCAGCACCGCCTCGGGTATCGCCGTCGAGCTTGGTGAGCACAACACCGTCAAAGTCCAAGCGGTCATTGAAAGCTTTGGCCGTATTGACTGCATCCTGACCCGTCATCGAATCCACCACAAACAATGTCTCTTGTGGATTCAATGTCGATTTGAGACCGGAAATCTCGTCCATCATCTGCTCGTCCACAGCCAGGCGTCCTGCCGTATCCACTATCACCACATCGAAACCCTTCATCCGGGCCTCCTTGACGGCCTTGGTGGCAATGTCTATCGGGTTGGTGTTCCCCTCCTCGGTAAACACAGGCACCTGAATCTGGCTGCCAAGCGTCTGCAACTGGCTGATAGCTGCCGGACGGTACACGTCGCCGGCCACCAGCAAAACACTCTTGTTGCGCTTATTCTTCAGATGATAGGCCAGCTTGGCCGAGAACGTGGTCTTACCCGAGCCCTGTAGACCGGCAACCAGCACCACCGCAGGATTCCCTTTCACATTAATGTCCACCGCCTCGCTGCCCATCAACTCGGTCAGTTTCTCATGGACAATCTTCACCATCAACTGCCCCGGCTCAATGCTTTTGATAACATTGCGACCGAGAGCCTCCGCCTTCACATTATCGGTAAACTCCTTCGCGATAGGGTAGCTCACATCAGCGTCAATCAAGGCTCTGCGAACCTCCTTCACCGTCTCGGCAATGTTAATATCGGTAATGCTACCCTTGCCGCGCAACGTGTGTAACGCTTTCTCTATCTTATTACTAATACTCTCAAACATAATCGTATTACATCTTCAGTTGAAAATGCAAATTTACGTTTTTTTTTTGACATTTCAGACCTGTTGAAACAAATATCAACTTTTTTTTCTATTTCATGAAACATTTTTTGATTTTTATCGTTATGTAGGGGTAAAAGAAGAGTGGAATTTATATATACGCCATGAGACAGTTAAAAATTACCCATTCCATCACCAACCGCGACATTAAGTCGCTCGACAAATACCTGCAGGATATTTGCAGTGAAGAGTTGCTCACTCCCGAGGAGGAAGTCCGTCTGGCTCAGCGCATCAAAGCCGGTGACCAAGAAGCCCTCGACCGCCTCACCAAGGCCAACCTGCGCTTCGTCGTCTCCGTTGCCAAGCAGTACCAGAACCAAGGCCTCAGCCTTCCCGACCTCATCAACGAAGGCAACGTGGGTCTGATTAAGGCCGCCAAGCGTTTCGACGAAACACGCGGCTTCAAATTCATCTCCTACGCCGTTTGGTGGATACGCCAATCCATCCTCCAGGCCATCGCCGAGAACTCGCGCATCGTGCGTCTCCCCTCCAACCAGCTGGGCGCACTTAACAAACTCAAAAAGGAAATCAGCCGCCTGGAACAGGAACTCGAGCGTCCGCCATCGGAAGAGGAACTGGCCGACATGCTCGACATCCCCGAGGAGAAAATCAAGAGCATCCTCGGCATCTCGGGCCGCCATATCTCCATCGACGCTCCGCTGGTAGCCGACGAAGACGTCAACTTTGTCGATGTGTTGCCCAACGAGGACACACCGCCCACCGACAGCGCCCTGATGCAGGAATCCCTCTCGCAGGAAATCGAGCGCGCCCTCTCCACCCTCACCGAGTACGAGCGCGAGGTCATCAAGATGTATTTCGGCATCGGCATGCCCCACGCCCTCAGCCTCGACGAGATAGCCATGAAGTTCGGCCTCACCCGCGAGCGTGTCCGCCAAATTAAGGAAAAAGGCATCAAACGTCTGCGTGTGAGCAGCAAAAGCAAACACCTCCAGGCTTATCTGTAATGCCGATGGACAAGATACTGAAATATTTCCCCGAAATCACAGAGCGGCAAAAAGAGCAATTTGCCGCTCTGTTGCCACTCTACGAAGACTGGAACTCCAAAATCAACGTCATCTCGCGCAAAGACATGGACAACTTCTATGAGCACCATGTCCTCCACAGCCTCGCCATCGCCAAGGTGCAACCTTTCAAACCCATGGCCGAAATACTCGACGTGGGCACCGGCGGCGGTTTTCCCGGCATTCCTCTCGCCATCCTCTTCCCCGATGCACGCTTCCACCTTATCGACTCCATAGGCAAGAAAATCAAAGTCGTCCAGAGCGTTGCCGAACAACTGGAGCTCAAGAATGTCCGCACCGAGCAAATCCGCGCTGAGCAGCTGCGGGGTGAATACGACTTCATCGTGTCGCGCGCTGTCACCGACCTCAGCCAATTCACCCAATGGGTGCGCGGAAAAGTATCCACCATTCATTACCACAAACTCCGCAACGGCATCCTCTACCTCAAGGGCGGCGACCTCACCGACGAACTCGCCCCCTTCAAAAAGAAAGCCCGCACATGGGACATCAGCGACTTCTTCCAGGAAGACTACTTCCTGACCAAGAAAGTCATCTACCTCCCCTTCCATTAGTCACCACATCAGCGTCCCAATCGAGTCCCAATTTCAGGGAAACACAACCGGACGTTCAACGACCCAATGCCGAATCAGCGATGTAGCACCTGGTTCAGACATTTGAGCGTGACCTCTACGTGCGAAAGGTCGGCGGCGGGGTCGGCGGGGATGAACCGCAGCGTGACGCTGTTGCCGGCAGGCAAGTCGAAATAGTTGTTTTCAAAGCGGCCATCCACGTGCGGCTCGGTCTGGAGCATCACATCGCGGAGATTCGTCTGTGCCTTGAGGGTGACCGTTAGGCGGCCCTTGCTGTCAAGAGCCTTTGAAAGTTGATACTTGGCCTTGGGCAGATGGAGGTTTTTGGGATAGGTCTTATAGTATTTCTCCCAGCGCGAAAGGTCGGCGGTGTCGCTGAAAAGGTCGCGCACACGGTAGTGCAGCGCCTTCCAATTGCCGTAGCAGTCTATGCTGCTCCACGAAGCCACAGGCCAGCAGTCGTTGAGCTGCCAGTAGAGGGTGCCCATGCAATGGGGCTGCGCCTGCAGGTGGCACAGGATGCCGTAGCCCGTGCCCCAAGCCTGGAGCAGCTGGCTCACGTAGCAGTAGTCCTCAAGGCTGAGCGAGCGGCTGTCGAGCCCATAGTATTGCTTCATGGCTTTGTCGATTATCTCGCGGCCGCGACCGTGTTTCTGGTGGTTCTTCATCGTGGGCGAATCGATGGTGCGTTGGTCTTCGGGACAGAAACGGCACACGGTGCTATAGTCCGGGTAGCTCTGGAAACCGAACTCGGACATAAAGCGGCCGGTCTTCTCCTTGTACATCTCAAAAGGCTGTTCTCCCCACCATACGCCCCAGTAGTGGCTGTCGCCGTGCGTGACGCATTCGGGATGACCCCAGCCGAACAGCGGCGAGCTGGTAATGTAGGGGCGTTGCAGCGGGTCGTATTGCTTGACGGCTTGGGCCAGGATGCCCTTTTCGCCGAAGAGGGTGTCAATGCCGTGCTGCAGCTGGGCGCACTGGGCATCGGTCCACTTGTACTGCTCCTGCCAGCCCCAGTCTTCCCAGCCGTTCTTCACCTCGTTGTTGCCGCACCACAGCACCACGCATGGATGCTGGGCAATGCGGCGCACCTGCTGCTCGGCCTCAAGCCGCACATTTTCGAGGAACGCGCTGTCGGAAGGATAAAGGGCGCAGCTGAAGTTGAAATCAACCCACACCATAAGACCCAGCGAGTCGCACAGGTCGAAGAAATAGTCGGGCTCGTAGATACCGCCGCCCCACACGCGGAGCATGTTGAAGTTAGCCGCTTTGGCGGAGGTGAGCAAATGGCGGTAGCGGGCGCGGTTGGCGCTGTCGAGCACGGGGAACGAATGGACGGGAATCCAATTGGCGCCCTTCACAAAGAGGGGTTTCCCATTGCGGTAGAAGGCAAAACTCTGACCGATGGAGTCCTTCTCCTGCCGCAGTTCCACATTCCACGATTTGGGTTGCTTCACCGGTTCTTCGGGCAGCTCTCCGTTGTAGCATTCCAGCCTTGCGCTGCCGAGAATGCCCACAGTGCTGAGCTTCGGACCCCAGTCCCACCCCAGCATGTAGGGTGCCATGCGGCTCATGGCGCGGTGGTCGGGCAGTTCGTAGTCCATATCGGGCCAGGGGTAGCCATCAGCTTCGCATACTTCGGTGGCAAAATGGTCTTCGTTGTTTTGCTCTATGGGGTAGAACGTTATTTCCAACAAGGCCTCGTCGCCAAGGTCGGGCAATTCCTTGTTGTCGAGCAGAACATCAAAGAGGCACACCCTGTATTCGCGGAACATGTTTTCCCCCGTCATCACCCTCGCCTGATATTTGGTGCCGAACGACTCGCCACTGAGCCACACATCGCAATAGGTGGCCCCGTAAAGCACAAGGTCGCAATGCTCAAAGCCTTCCCACATGTCGCGAGTAATAATCGTGCGGTACTTCCAGCCTCGCTTGCCCACCCATTGCACCGAGTCCTCGTTGGTGCCATAGAACGGGTCGGGGATGAGGCCGTGAGCCATAAGGTCGGTATGGATGCAGCCTGGCACCTTGGCGGAGTACCATTGGTCGTTGTATTCGAACTCCCAGTCGGTGAGTTCGGTTTTCTCCATATCGCTGTTGCAACCCGCGACAAGCAAGAGTGCAATCAGCACAGGTATTATTCTTTTCATAAGTCTATCATTTTGTTTTCATAAAGGCGAAGAAGACGGCCAGGATGATGAATCCGAAGCTTACGAGGTGGTTCCAGCGGATGGGCTCCCCTTTGAAGACGGTGGCCACGATGACCGTGAACACAAAAAGGGAGATGCACTCCTGTATAATCTTGAGCTGCATGAGGGAGAAAGGCCCGCCGGTGATTTGCGAGCCGATGCGGTTGGCCGGAATCATGAAGCTGTATTCCAGAAGCGCCATACCCCACGAGAGCAGGATGATGGCGATGAGAGGCCAGTCTTTGATGAGGTTCATCTGCTGGAGTTTAAGATTTCCATACCAGGCAAATGTCATGAAGACATTCGAGCAGATGAGCATGAGTATGGTAAGAAGTCCGCGGGACATGCTGTGAGTTGAGAATTAAAGTTTTAGAATCAAGTTATTTTGTTTCATCGTTCACTATCCTTACGAGTTCGGCCCACACCGCGTTGCAGGTGCGCTCGATGGTCTGCGCACGGCGGTCGCCGAATTTGAGGAGCTTGGCGGTGGTGCCTTGCGGCGAAGCCACAGCAATCCACACGGTGCCCACGGGTTTTTCGGGTGTGCCGCCGGTGGGGCCTGCGATGCCCGTTGTGGCGACGGCATAGTCGGCGTGGAGCCGCTCACGGACGCCTTCGGCCATCTGGCGCACGGTCTCTTCGCTGACGGCCCCGTGAGCCAGCAGGGTTTCGTGTTTCACGCCGAGGGCGCGCTCCTTGGTCTCGTTGCTGTAGGCCACCACACCGCCCAGATAATACTCTGAGGCTCCGGCCATAGCGGTGAGCTGCTGGGCAAGGGCGCCGCCTGTGCAGCTCTCGGCGGTGGCGAGGGTTGCGTGGTGCCGCTTCATCGTGTAGGCCACGAGTTCGGGAATGGTTTCGAGGTCTTCGCCCACGATATACTGTCCGGCGATGGGATAGAGCGCCTTGACGGCCTCGTCAATCTGCTGTTGCAGCAGTGCGCGCTCGTCGTGTCCGCCTCGGGCGGTAAGACGCAGTTTCAGCATGCCCGACTGGGGCAGATAGGCCAAGCGTATGGTGGACGGCAGCGCAAGCTCCCAGGGCTCGATGAGGTCGCTGAGGAACGACTCGCCTATGCCTTGCACAAGGATGTTCTTGTTAATAATCTGCCCAGTGCAGAAATGACGCTGCAGGCGGGGGACGATTTCCGTCTCCATGAGGTTCACCATCTCGAAGGGCACTCCCGGCATCGACACCACCACGCTGGCGGGCTGTCCGGGTTGCTCCGAAGGCAGCTCGAACCACATGCAGGGAGCCGTACCCACCACATTGTTAATCATAGTGCAGCAGCGCGGCACCCACGCCTGCTGGCGGTTGATGGGCGTCAGCTCATAGCCGCGGGCGGAAAAGATGCGCTGTATGTTGGCCAGCGCCTCGGGGTTTTCATACAGCTCGCTGTGGAAGTAGTTGCAGAGGGTCTTCTTGGTGATGTCGTCCTTGGTGGGTCCAAGGCCGCCGGTAATCAGCACGATTTGGCAGTTTTTTAACGCCCGCGAAAGGCTGTCGTTGATGTCATCGGCGTTGTCGCCAATGACTTCCGTACAGCACACGTCGATGCCTGCACCGACGAGCATTTGCGCCATGCGGGAGGCGTTGGTATTGACTACCTGCCCGATAAGCAGTTCATCACCGATGTTGATTATAGTAGCTTTCATGGTGCAAAAATACGAAAAAAAGAGAAATTATTAAGAATATTTCCTATTATTCAAAAGAATCTTCGTATATTTGCAAATTCAATCAAACAGGTATTTGACATGATGACCAGTATTCCGAACTTGGACGAATTGATTCGTATGGCGCTGTTGGAAGATATAGGCGACGGCGACCACAGCACTTTGTCGTGCATTCCCCCGACGGCCACAAACTCTGCAAAGATGGTGGCCAAACAGGAGGGTATTGTCTGCGGCATGGAGGTTGGTGAACGGGTATTTCACTTTGTCAACGACTCCTTTTACCACACTCAGATACCCATGAAAGTCACCCTGCTCAAAAAAGACGGCGACAAGGTGGCTAAAGGCGATGTGCTGATGACTGTCGAGGGCGCCTCGGGAGCCATCCTCACTGCCGAGCGCACGGCGCTGAACTTTATGCAGCGCCTGAGCGGCATCGCCACACAGACCAACAAAATGGTGCGTATGCTCGACGGGCTGCACACGCAGCTGCTCGACACCCGCAAGACCACTCCCAACATGCGGCTGCTGGAGAAATACGCCGTGAAATGCGGCGGCGGCACCAACCACCGCATCGGGCTGTACGACATGGTGATGCTCAAAGACAACCACATCGACTTCGCCGGAGGCATCGAGGCCGCCATCGACCGCACGCACGCCTATCTCAAGGAGAAGGGCAAGAACCTGAAGATAGAGATTGAGGTGCGCAATCTCGACGAGCTGGAGCAGGTGATGCGCCACGGAGGCGTCGATCGCATCATGCTGGACAACTTCGACACCGACACGCTTCGCAAAGCTGTGGAGCGCATCGGCGGCAAATACGAGACCGAGGCCAGCGGCGGCATCACCGAGGACACCCTGCGCGCCTACGCCGAGACGGGCGTGGACTTCATCTCCGTGGGTGCCCTCACCCACCACATCAAAAGCATGGACATTTCGCTGGTGAAAGGCTGAGACTCGCATGGCGGCTTGGTGGAACACGGTAATTGAGGAAGCCAAAAACCTGTGGCAACGGATTGTGCACAGCCGGACGGTACGAATGGTGCGGCTGGGGGTGCATACCGTTTCCTTGCCCGGCAACAAGGGCGTTCCCCTCTACGATGTTACGCGCTACCTGTTGCGCGGCATCTTCAACGGCGACCTGTGGCGTGCCTCCAAAGGGCTGGCATTCTCTTTCCTCACCGCCCTGCCTCCCCTGCTCATCTTCATTTTCACCCTGATTGCCTTCCTGCCGGTTGACGGGCTGCAGAACGAACTGCTCTACGAGCTGGAGCTCATCATCCCCGAAAAGATTTACGGTCCTGTGGCCAACACCATCAACGACGTCATGGGCCACAAGCACACCAGCCTCCTCTCCATCGGTTTCATCACATCGGTGATACTTGCATCCAACGCCATCAACGGCATGATGCTCTATTTCAGCGACCGCCACACCGAGAGCCGCACCTTTATCAAGCAGTACCCACTGTGCATCCTGCTGGTGTTTCTGCTCTACATCATGATTGTGCTGGTGCTCTGCCTGCTTATCGGCTACAAGTCGATACTCATCTGGCTGTTCCGCTACGGCATCCTGACGCGGGGCTCCTTCACCCACATCGCCATCAGCGTCGGGCGCTGGGTCATCCTCGTGGGTATGGCCTTGCTCACGCTGAGCGTCATCTACTACATCATCCCCATGAAGAAACAGCGCGTGGGGTTCTTCTCCTCGGGAGCCGTCTTCGCCACCGGTATGTTCATCGTGCTCTCCTGGGGATTCAAGGTCTATCTGGCCAATTTCAACCGCTACAACCTGCTCTACGGCTCTATCGGCACCCTGCTGGTGGTCATGCTGTGGCTGCTGCTCAACTGCTTCGTCATCATGCTGGGCTACGAGCTGAACACCGCCATCCTCAACGGGCGGCTCAAAGGCTACACCATCCGGCACCGCCTGCGCCACTACCGCAAAAGAAAGAAAACAATCACATCCAACTCATAATTCTTAACATACCATGATTATCCAAAAACAGGACGGCAAAGCCGTACCCCTCCAACCTTCAAACAAAGAGAAATTCAAGATGGTCGCCAAAACCATGATGGGACTTGAAGAGGTTCTGGCTGACGAACTCCGCGAATGCGGGGCCACCAACATCGAGTGCATCAACCGCGCCGTCACCTTCGAGGGCGATATGCGCGTGCTCTACCGCGCCAACTACACCTGCCGCACCGCGCTGGCCATCCTCAAGCCCTTTGCCGAGTTCGACGCCAACAGCGACCAGGAGCTCTACGACAAAGTCTATCAGATTCGCTGGGAAAAGATTCTCGACGTCGATTGCACCTTCATGATCGACAGCACCACCAGCGGCGAGATTTTCACCCACTCCTACTATGCCGCCCTCAAGACCAAGGATGCCATCGTGGACCGCTTCCGCCGCAACTTCGGCCAGCGCCCCTCCATCGACACCGAGAACGCCGACTATAAGTTCAACCTCCACATCCGCGACAACCACGTCACCCTGCTCATCAACTCCAGCGGCGACTCGCTCCACAAGCGCGGCTACCGTCAGGCTGTCGGCATAGCACCCATCAACGAGGTCCTCGCCGCCGGCATGATCAAGCTGGCCGGATGGAAATGCGACTGCAACTTCTTCGACCCCATGTGCGGCTCCGGCACCATCCTCATCGAGGCCGCCATGATGGCCAACCGCATCCCCGCCCAATACTACCGCGATGACCGCTTTGCCTTCAAACGCTGGAAAGAGTTCAACCTCGGCGAATGGAAGAGCATCAAGCAGCAAGAAGACCGCAAAATCGGCTCCCTCGACTTTGAGTACGAAATCTGGGGCAACGACATCGACCTCACCGTCCTGCAGCAGGCCGAGAAAAACCTCGAATACACCAAGCTCCACAAGGACGTGATGCTTTTCAACGGCTCCTTCGAGGACCAGGACCCGCCCGAAGGCCGCACCCTCATCGTCACCAACCCGCCCTACGGCGAGCGCATCAAGATAGAGGCCCTCAATGCCATGTACCAGCAGCTGGGCGACACCTTCAAGCAGAAATACGGCAAAGACTGCGAAGTGTGGCTCATCACCTCCGACTTCGAGGCACTGAAGCATGTGGGGCTCAAACCCTCCAAGAAGATCCCCCTGCTCAACGGACAGCTCGACTGCCGATTCGTGCAGTACCAGCTCTTTGAGGGAAGCCTCAAGGATAACCGGAGCACGGGCGCCTCGCCCGTAAAAGAGGATACGGGCGCCCCGCCCGTAAAAGAGGATACAAGCGCCTCGCCCGTAAAAGAGAAAAAGGCCACCCGGGATACGGGCGCCTCGCCCGTAAAAAGGGATAAGGACGCCTCGCCAGTAAAAAAGGCCACCCGGAGCAAGGGCGCCTCGCCCGTAAAAGTCAACGACAACAACTAGCCTGTGTCCGTCCCCACCCTCTCCTCCTCTTCCGTGAAAGAGGCCGCCGCTGCCGTGGGCTTTGACGCCTGCGGCATTGCCGCTGCCGCCCCTTTGACCGAGGAGGAATGGGGCTATGACGAGTGGCTCCGCAACGGTTACCAGGCCGATATGGCCTTTATGGAGCAGCACCGCGACATGCGCCGCGACCCCTCCCTGCTCGTCCCCGGGGCGCAGAGCGTCATCGTCGTCCTCCTCGGCTACAAGCCCTCGCAACACATGCAGGGCGAAGCCCGCATCGCGCAATACGCCTACGGCGAAGACTACCACGAGCGCATCAAGCGCATGCTCTACCAACTCATCGCGGCCATCCGTCAACGGTATCCCGACTTCGAGGCCAAGCCCTGTGTCGATACCGTCCCCATCAGCGACAAGCAGTGGGCCCGTCGTGCCGGCCTGGGCTGGATAGGGCGCAACACCCTCCTCGTCAACCCCTCGCTCGGCTCCTACTGCAACATCGGCGAACTCGTCACCCCCTCCCCTGCCGACCTCTACGACACCCCGTTGGAGAACGGCTGTGGCGACTGTCGTGCTTGTGCCGATGCCTGCCCCAATAAAGCACTAACGCATTCAAGCATTCAAGCATTCAAGCATTCACAAATTCCCTTGCTCGACGCCAACCGGTGTGCCTCCTACCACACCATCGAGAACCGTGCCGAAACCCTGCCGCCCGACATACACCTCTCCGGCTATGCCTTCGGCTGCGACATCTGCCAGCTTGTATGCCCCTACAACCAGACCGCCGCAGTGCGCTATACCCTCACCGACGAGCGCAAATCCCAGCTGGAAGCCCTTGCCGACGCCGACCCCGCCGCCTTCCGTCGCGCCACCAAGCACACCGCCCTCAGCCGCATCCGCCACACCCAATGGCTGAGAAACCGGAACCAACGGGAAACCTAAACCCAGTCTGTCAAAGAACTCTCGTGAATGGAGCCGCAGCGGTGTCCTGTGAGTAACTTTTCCGTTTCCCCTGCCCGACTTGTCCCAAACGCCGTTTCCGGAAGTGGCGTTCGAGCGAAGCTAGAGCGAAGGCACTCAGGACCTTCAACAAGGTGCGTCGCGACTCAAACACGATGCAAAGATACAACCATCGCATTGCGGTTTACGAATCTCTCCGGAAAAATACTTGAGATTGCTGCTATGCAACAAGTTGCCTTCAGCCACTTCCTCCCCGCTACTGTCTTACGCTTTACAGCGCTACAGTGCTACAGTTCGGGATAGCCCTCTTCCTCTTTCTTCTGATGGGGTCGGGGAGTTAGTACCCGTGGTGTAGTAACCGGAATCCATGGGTGTTTACAAGAACAATATGCTTCGCTCCAATAAAATGTGGTTGAATACAACATGTAGAGCAACAAGGGGTTGTCATGCCTTTGTAAAAAAAAGAGAGAATAATCGTTGTCAAATGAAAAAAAAGTGGTATCTTTGCAATAGAAATCAGGTTGTTAAAACAATGATTTTCTATCAGATTATAGAGTTATACATACAGTAACGACTAAATTGTAAAATAGAATCTTCCATAATAGGACTAATAGTCAAAAAAATGAAATTCAACAGGCTTATAGAAAAGAGATGGGAAATCGGATTAATCGAAGGTGGCTATGAAACTGTTTTTAATAACAAAAAGTTTAAGGTGCACTGGGTTAAGAATCCCAAAAGAGATCGTTGGTATGCCGACCCATTCATTTTGTCTATGAATGATGAAGAAATCATCATCTTGGCAGAAGAGTATAGATTTGATAATCCAAAAGGAAGAATTGCAAAACTGACCGTTGACAGACACAGCTGGAGAATAGTTAAAGACGTCATTGTTCTTGAGTTAGATACGCATCTGAGTTTTCCAAACATACTAAGGCATGAAGGGAAGATATATGTTTATCCCGAGAATTGCCGTAGCGGAAAAATGTCCATATACGAGTATGATCCGGCTCAAGAAAAACTAATTTTCAAGAAAGTGATATGTGACGATGGCCTATGGGATTCGTCAATAACAAACCTACTCGGAAAGTGGCAATTGTTTGGCGGTAAAAACAATGCATATTGTATAGACGTATATAATTGGAGCGACACGGAAAAGAAGTTTGTCTTTTTCAGGACCTATCAGTCTCAGAAACCAAATCACCAATTAGCAGGTCAGATATTTGCTTATGGGGATTCTGTTTACTGTCCAACACAAGATGCAACCGAAACGTATGGTGGAGCCATTGAAATAATGAAGGTTGTGAAAAAAGACAATGACCTTGATTTTATTCCAACAAAAAGATTAGTGTCACCAAGCTTAAGATACGGAATGGGGATGCATACCTTAAACGAATATAATGGTATGCTTGTGATTGACGTCAAGGGGTTTAATAATATCTTTACCGGTATACTTTACTACTTTTACAAAAGAATCAAAAAACTATATAAATCTCTAATCAAATGAAAGGCCGTTCCCGTGTGCTGGATTGTCAGTTCCTCGCCAGACCAGCTCTTCAATGACACAAACCTCTCCTATCATTTTCGAGTAAATAATAATCAGTTTCAATAATATACAAAACAATGGATGATTTTTTATATGTGAGCAAATGGTCAACTGATTTCACCGACCAATTTATTAAGGATTTTGTCTCCGTTCAAAATCAAGTTCTGTTTTCGGGATCCTATACTGAAGCTTTCTTCAGAAAGAAATATGTAGATAATCCATATGGAAGGTCATTAGTTATTGTTGTGTACGACAAAGAGAGGCCCATTGCAGCGCAAGCCTACTGGCGGAACGATATCGAAGGGAGGATGGCATATCAGTCTGCCGATTCGAGCGTGATTAGCGCATACCAACACAAAGGCCTGTTCACCAAAATAATAGGCATAATCAATGATTGTGTAGAGAAAGAAGCTATTGTGTATGGATTTCCCAACCTGAAATCGTATCCTGTCTTCATGAAAATGGGATGGAACCTCATCAGTGAAAGCCGCGCAAGTTTATTCTTAACGTCCCTACAACTACATAATGAAGCAAAGATTACATCCGACTATGCCCAATGGTGGATTGTGGGAAATTCGGATCTATATTCTATCAAAAGGCTTAACCACTACTATGTTGTCAGGAAAAGGCGCAATAAACCCATATGCAGAATCATAGGAGAAACCGACGCGCAAACCGCAAAGCTATTTCGTTCCTACAATAAGTTTGCTATCCTCACATACTCCAGCCGGTGTAAGTTGCTGGCCAAATTCCACCTTCTCCCTACGAGAACCATCTCATTGCGACATAAAGACATTCGCATTCCCTTATGGAAAGTTGATGCCATGTAGTGTGGCACTATGGCACTCCCATAATCCCCAATCGGTCATTAGGGTTTCATACCCAATTGCCACTTGACAAGAAGTGGCCGAGGATGTCTATCCCTTCGCCGCAGAGGAATACTCGCTGATTGCTTGATTGTCTGATTGCTTGATTGTTTAAGTATTTTATGATTGATTGAATGGTTTGGCCGCGCCAGCCACTCAGGAATTAACACAATCAAGCATTCAAGCAATAATTCAAGCATTTACACATTGACTCACTTTATTAACTTATTTCAGCGGAGTTGCTCACTTTATTACTATTACTCAGCGGAGTTGCTCACTTTATTACTTTTATTCAGCGGAGTTCGCGGCCTCTGGCTCGCGGCCTTCGGCTCAAGCATCATGCTCTCAAGCGCCGTCATTTATTCGATCGTTATTCGATCGTTTTCCCTTTCTTTTCCGTTTCAGAAAGGGAAAAATGAGGGAAACATATCGAAAAACGATTTGATAAAGAACGACGCGACACCGAACCCAGAAAGTTGAGAGTTGAAAGTTGAGAGTTGAAAGTAGAATGTTGAGAATTAACTGGGTGCGGCAGCAACTTTCAATTTTCAATTTTTATGTTGGGGACAAATATACGACAATATCGGAATGCTGACGAAAGGTGGCGTAATCCCTCACAGAATTAAAAGTAAATTACGCGCGAAGCGGCAAGCGTCGTTACTTTGTGCAACGTTGCTCCCATTCGGTCGCGACCTCACTTAAAAACAAGGTTGCTCCCATTCGGTCGCGACCTCACTTTTTCCTGATGAGGGTGTCTCTCGTTGTACTGGAGAGGTTGACAATTTCCTGACATTGTTGACAGTATAAATTCGTGTTCAAGAAAAATCATCACCCCGACAAAAATTAATGACAATTAATGGCAATTCGAGTTCAAATCATGACATGAATTATCATGTAATAATCATGAATTAATGGCTCTTAAGGTAGATTCTATTTATTTGAAATATAGCAAGTAAGCCCACAGCACATCCTATTCCCGTCAAGATGCGCATAAATTGTTTCTTCCCTTTCCCGTTTTTCTTCATCCATTTCGGGATAATAATAATGGCTGCTATGGGGAAAAGCAGAGCCTATAGTGCAAATAATGTTGTCATGATATATTAATTTTGAATGCCTGTTAAAGTATTATTGTCGAAATACAAATAACTTCCCCAATATACCCATTGCTCATGAACAAGTCCTTTAACCATCAACGAATTCACATACAGAGGTTCGCCCCATGCCTCTTTGCACATTTCCTTTGTCATATTAAGACACACCTTGCCTTCGCAAATCAGTTTACCATATTTGTTGCCATATTTCTGCATAATCTGTTTATTGCGTTCTTGCAGTGCCAATTCCTCATGTCTCTGACGTTCTTCGGCGATTCGTTGACGTTCTTCGGCTGCACGCTGTTTTTCAGCGACAATCTCATTGTACTCTTGTTCTAAGATAAAGGTAGGAAGAAACAGATGGTCTTCTTCGGAAAACATTCCTCTGCATTTTTCCGTAATATCTTGAAACTTTATCATGACCCTCGCCCCATTTTTCTCCAAAATGCAATAAGGTTGAATAAATTGCTGTTTCTTTGTGTTAACAAATGTCACGTCATAACACGACCACACCTCGCCCGGATTTATATTGACAGGTTCTCCTGTATTGATGTCGGCAAGTTGTTCATATTTCTTTGTCGGGACAACATTCTTCCCCTTATAGGTCTTTTGCATCTTCTCAAAGTATGGCACAAGAAACATACATGACCATTTCAGATCTCTACATTCAATAACCCAATAAAGTTCTTCGCCATTTCTTTCGTTTTTCAATGTAAATCGTAGTACTGACAATTCATCGCATCGACCATCGAATTCTTCCAGTTTAGAGAATAACCCTTTTTTGCTTCAATATTATCGGCAATTTCGATATTTAGAACTGTAAAATATGTGTTTTGAATGGAGTCGTAAGGAGTATAAATGTTGTTTTTTGCAAAATTCATAATGGCATTACGAGGCATCCCAGAGGCCGATTCGAAAACATCTGACTTGTAAATATCTGTAGAAATAATAAATTGTTTTTCATATTCGGCCTCTTTTTGTCTATACTGTTTCAGACTTTCTCCTTTCAGTCTTGACACTTCTGCATCAGGAATCTTTCCAGTTTGCTCTTCGCGTTTTGTAGTTGCAAGGTATACAAATAATTTTCCGTCATCTGTTTTTTCATATGGAGGATGTGGAATTATGATTTCACGCGGTGTTTTGTATTTAAATTCCTTTAGCTGAAGAGGTGATGATGACGAGTATTTGTTTGACACTGGCAAACAATATAACTTGTAGCCAATATATTGTCTGTATTGAACAGGGTTTCTCTGATAACTAATATTGGAAAGGCTGTCAAACGCTCTTGGCTTTGAAACGATTCTTTCTTGGACAGTCTCATCCAAGATGGTGATTTGTGCATTTAAGTAATTTGCACAGAAGAACAGAGAACTTGCTAATAAGATTATTTTCTTCATAACTATTATTAATATCGAAAGGCGCAAACCTTTAAAATTATCACTTATTTTATAGGAAGGTGTCTGGAATACCTTTGAAGTAAACAAGTGCAAAGATTCACGCCTATGCGCGAATTTCAGCAAACTTCTTCTCACTTCAAGGATTCGTTTTCTAGACTTTTCCTATAGAGAACAAGAGCGTCAGCTCAATATGTCTTTATGTCTATTCTAATTCTTCGTTTTATGCCATATATTGTTGTTTTCGTTTATGGGGGCTTCTATTCATCAAGAATTTGAGAATTTGTAGATTGCACGTTTTGAATTTGATAAGAATTAAAAGCCTTTAATTGCATGCAATTAATAGAAGATGCCTTATGTTGAATAGTCGTAATTCTATTAGGTCTCAGACTTTCAGCACGTCCTTTACGGAGTATATGCGGCTGTCGGCCTCGAAAGTGAAATATTGGTCGTCGAGCACCATCCACTCCTCTCTCTGTTTGCGACTGAGATTTTTGATGTCCGGGAACATGCTGACGGGCACCAAAACCACGCGTCCATCGGTCAGATAGACGGCCATCATACCGCGTTTCTGCCCGAAGTCCAATTTCTTAATACCCAAATCGGTGTCTTTATACTTGCACATATATATTGTTATTTGATTCGTTTCACTTGGATTTTCTTGCCTTCAAACACTTGGTCAATAAGGTTGTTGAGTTCTTCCCAATGTTGGTCGATGGCTTCGACAATCATCTGCTCTTCCGGGGCGGTGAGCATAGACCACGCCACCTCTATCTTCTTTGCACCATTCTCCTCAATCCATATCTTGGCCACAGTATCGCCGCGGTGTGAGGATTTGCTGCCGCGCCGTACCACATGTATGTGGCGACGATTCTCATCCTTGTCGGCAGGGAAGACCGAGAGAATAAAGCGGAGTATGAATGCCAGTTTGCCCATTATTATTGATTTGTATGCAACTGCAAAATTACAACTATTTTTCGAATTGGCAAAAAGAAATTACCTCCGGAAGCAAAAAAAAGCATCCAAAGACGCGTTCCGTCTCCTTTGATTCGTAACGGCTTACGGTCACCAACTTGACATAAATCGAAATGGGTTTAATCCCACACGTCCTCTGTTTTTTTTGCGAGGCCGAGGGATAAGTTTTTAAACCAATTCAGGTCTGATGCCTGGCTCTTAAATGAGCAGAAACACACTTTTCCTATAAAATGAGCATGCAAAAAATACACTTTTCCGATTACTGAGGGGTGTGGGGATGCGAGAATGCGCTGTTGCGGGGATTCTTTAAGGAGGGCTCTATCTGTTTGTTTTTGTGTCGCGTCCCTTCGGGACGCCAGGAGCGAGTTTATTCTGTCACCAAACTGCGCAATACACGATGTTGCTCCCATTCGGTCGCGACACCGTGTATTGCTTGTACGGTGTTATTCAAATCTCACCCCGCTGGGGTGAATCATCCCAAATCGGGTTACCAACGGTCGGGGGGGGGGTATCCTCTTTTGATGCGTTACAGCGTTACAGTGTTACAGTTCGGAATTGCCCTCTCCTTTTTCTTCTGATGGGGTCGGGGAGTTGGAGTTTGGGCTGGGAGTTTTGTATTTCAGGAATAGAAGATTTTCTTTATCAGCAGGATTAGGCTGAGAATGCCTGTGAGGGCGCCGAGGGCGAAGCAGCCGCCGGGGCCGTGGGGATGCTGCGCCATAAACCGTTGCCAGCCCGTATTCATATAGGATTCATACACATCCATCCTGTACACTTTTATCCTGCGGCGCTCGTCGCTGCCCTCGGCTTTGGCTTGCTGCAGCCTGTCGCAGTCTCCCTGCCTTATCCACAACCGCACGCTGTCGTCATCCCCAAAATAGGGCATTTGGAAATCGGTGTAGAACTCGGCCGGCTGCCCATACAGCTCCATGCAGCTGTAGCCCATGCCCAGCAGCAATCCCGACAGGGGAAAGACTTCCCGCTTGCCTGTCCACTCACAGCGGTTGCTCGGCTCGGTCATAGACACCAGGTCTTGCGGCTGCCGCGGGAAATAGAACAACGACAGACTCACCACCGAAAAGACTGCCAGCAACACCACCGGCCACCAGCCGGAAAGACGTGTGTTTGTTGTTTCTTTTTTCATAGGAGGGCTTTTTTTTAGGAGGGACTAGGACGTTCTAGGTTTTCCTAGGAGGGACTAGGTTTTCTTTGGCTTTTTAAATTTTATGCCGGGGAACCAGCTTTTGACCGGCTGGTCGAGGCCGAGGCCGTTCATGTAGTTGTAGGTGGCCACGCGCAGGCCGCGACCCACCTCCTCGATGTCGTAGTCGAACTGCTCGCCCCCGTTCAACGGCATCCAGTCCACCTCGTTGTTGCAAAAGGGATTAGGTTTGGCATCGCAACGCCGCGCACCGTACCGCTCGGGGTGCTGACCCGAAGGGCTGTGGCAGGTCATCGCGTAGCGGTGCCAGAAAGCGCTCTGCACAATGCCCTCGTCGAACATGTGCCGCACGGTTTCCAGCGCGTCGAGGGTTTCCTGCAGTGTCTCGGTGGGGAAGCCGTACATGAGATAGGTATGCACCATGATGCCCGCATCGCGGAAATGCCGGCAGGCCTGCACCGTCTGGTCGATGGTCACCCCTTTGTCCATCAGTTTCAACAATCTGTCCGAAGCTACCTCCAACCCACCGCTCACCGCCACACAGCCGGCCTCCGACAGCGGTTCGCACATCTCGGCCGTGTAGGCCTTCTCGAAGCGGATATTGCCCCAAAAGGAGACCACCAGTCCGCGTTTCAGGATTTCCTCGCACACCTCCTTCAACAGCTTGGGCGGCAGCGCCTCATCGACGAAATGGAAGCCGCTCACCCCCGTCTGCGCCATCACCCGCTCCATCGTATCCACCACCTTCTCGGCCTTGGGGGGCGCAAAACGCCCGATATAGTCCAGCGTGGTGTCGCAGAAGGCGCAGCGGTGCCAATAGCATCCGTGGGCCATCATCATCTTGTTCCACCGCCCGTCGCTCCACATGCGGTGCATGGCGTTGGTCATATCGGCTGTGGAGAGGTACAAACCCAACGGCAGCCCATCGAAGTCCGGCTCGCCGTTCTCGACCACAGCCTCCTCGTTCAGCAGCTGCCACACAATGGTGCCGTCGTCCCTGCGCCACAGCGTCCGCACCAAGTCCTGCCCGGTGCAGTTGCCTTGCAGCCATTCGGCGATGCGCTGTAGAGGCAGCTCGCCATCGTCGAGGGTGATGAAATCGCAATAGTCGAACACCCGCTCGTCGCGCAGCTGCCGCCACTCGGTGTTGACGAAGCCGCCGCCCACGCACACCTTCACCGCCGGCCATTCGCTCCGCAGCCATTGACCGCAGCGCAACGCGCCGTAGAGGCAACCGGGGAAAGGCACCGAGAAACAGACCACATCGGGTTGTTCCCGTTCCATATAGCCTTTCAGCAAATCAAGCATCAGCACATCCACAGCGTTGGGTTCACGCCTCAGTGCCGCCTCCAGCTCGTCAAACTCCGGGGCGTAAGTCGCCAGATGCTCGGCATAGTTGACCAAGCCGAAATGCTCATCCACCTCCTCGCGGATGCTGTCGGCCACATCCTCCACAAACAGCGTGGCCAGATACCGCGCCCGGTCGGCAACCCCCGCAGCGCCAAAAGCCCACTCCAAATCCTCCACACGCTCGAACCGAGGCCCCTCCGGCAGCAGGGAACCGTTCGCAATGCGCCAGGCAACAGTGGCATCCTCGCCCCGCAGAAAACGCATCACAGGCTCCACCACCGCAGCCGCCGACAGCATATAGTCGCGATGCCGCCCGCGGGCAGCCCCGCGCAGCCAGTCGGCAGTAAACATCCTGTTCACCAGTTCGATGCCCAAATCGGCCTGGACAGCCTCATAGCCCTGCGACTGCAAATAGCCTTTCAGCACAGCCGTTGCGGGATACGGCGTGTTCAACTGGGTAAGGGGCGGTGTGACAAGCAAAAATTTCATACTCTTAGCCCATAACGTTGGAAAACGAAAATTATTTTGTATCTTTGCATTTTCAACAAACAACACCTTGCGGCACACATCCGCCCTTAAAACACTGTCACAATGAAACAAATCATCCCGCTACTGTTGCTCCTCCCGATGGCCTTCGGCGCTGCGGCACAGTCATATTCCGACTCATTCTACGATGCCCTGAACAGCGACAACCTGGTGATGCAGCGGCAAATCCTCGCCGAATGGCAGCAGGCCTCGCCCGACGACATCGACCTGTATATAGCCCGCTTCAACTACCACATGGGGCAGACCCTCGGCACCTCATCCACCGCTGCCGCCGACAGCACCGTCCTCGTCATCGACCAAGCCATCAGGCTCTTCCCCGACCGGCTCGACCTGCGTTTTGGCAAAATCTATTTCCTGGGCGAAATCAGACGATGGGCGTCTTTTGCCGACGAGATAATCAGCACGCTGGACCGCTCCGAACTTATCAACCACCGCTGGCAGTTTCCCAACTTCGACCAAGGTGGGCGCATCCTTATCGTCGAAGGGGTGCAGGACTACCTCTACACCCTCTTCAGCTCCGGCCAACCCACTGACGACGGCACCAGCCAGGCTGCAGCCACAACGGCTCCCGCCCCCGATGCTTTGCCACAGATACGCCGCATAGCCCACCGCGCCGCACAGCTCTTCCCCTCCGAGCCCGCGTTTTTCTCGGCCTTGGCCTACACCTACATCGCCGAAGCCGACTACCAAACCGCCCTCCACCACCTGAAACGAGCCGAACAGCTGGCGCCCAACGACCCCGCCGTACTGCAGCAGCTGGTGGACGTATATACACGCATGAAAGACAAAAAGTCCGCTGCCCAATACCGCGAAAGGCTACAGAAGCAATAAGGAGGGTGCAATTATTCTGCTAATGTGTCGCGTCCCTATCGGGACGCATCTGTCAACCATTGACAATCACGGCACTGCGCCTAATGACTTGTACCGTGCTATGAAAAGTCTCACCTCTGCGAGGTGATTTACAGCTATTCCTTCAGTTTTTCGAGATTAAAGGTGAAAGCGACGTTGGTGTGGCGGCCCTCGCCGTTCTCGTCCTCGTCATATACCTCCTGCGAGAAGGTGAAGGTGAGATTCTTGCTGTCGAGGTGATTGATTTGGGCAATAACGGAATTCTCATTCCCCCTGATAACGATGCCCAGTTTGTCGCCATCGATGGTATAGAAACCGTAGCTCGTCTCGGAAGGGAGCGCGACAGCAAAGTATTTTTCGGCCGTGAAGAGGAACTTGGCGGAGGTGTATAAGGCGGCAAGCCTTTCCGACTCGGTGATACCGCTGGGATTGCAGGTGACGGAAGTGCACCGCCACGTGCCTACGATAAGGTCTTCGTTGGTCTTCTTGCATGAGGCGAGCGAGAAGATTGCAGCGACAAAGCATACAAGAATCAGGAAATTGTATATATTCTTCATCGGGAGAAACGGTTAGGTTATTACTCTTGTTGTAAAAAAGCCCTGCACAGGGGCAGGGCTTTAGTTGTAACATCTTTGTTTCGATTAGCCTTCGACGATAGCACCGGTGGGGCAAGCGTCAGCGCAGGTACCGCAGGAAACGCAAGTGTCAGCGTCAATCTTGTAGATGTCGCCTTCGGAGATAGCTCCGACGGGGCACTGGTCGATGCAAGTGCCGCAAGCAACGCAGATGTCAGTGATTTTGTAAGCCATTTTATTCTTTTTTTAGGGTTAATAACGTGGTGCAAAAGTACAACTTTTTTCGGACATAGAGAGTTTTTTTTATCAGGAAGGGATTGCGACGGTGTTTAATGCCTGATAGACTGATAGGTGTAGGGTAATAAAAAACGATATCCGACGATGGTGTGCACAATACTAAAGCGTGGGTTGCTGTCGTCTTTTGGCCGTTTTCCTGCTGATGAAGTAGGCAATGGAAAGTGGTATGGCTATCAGCACAGCCGTGCCTAAAGTCAACATGAAGGCACCATAGATAGTGGCGCGTACAGGATTCTCCACTTCATTTTGGCGTACCGCTACCACCAATACCAAGACAATGAGATAGAATGCAAGAATGGACCACACAAAGAAACAGACGGCAAGACGCCATGTTGTTGCCCAAAACTTGTAGCCGAACAGTTGCCGATAGCAGATGTAATAATAGAGCGGGATAAGGAATATGGTAATCCCGTTGCTGACACGGATGGTGAAGGCGACAACAAGCATCAATGTGCTCATGAAAATCTGAATGAAGATGTTTTCGGGAAAGGAGAGGTGCGGATGCCGCGGGGCAAAACGGAACACAATGAAGGTGGGCAATATCATTATCATGGTCAATACCATCATGGCCCATCCCGGATGAGTCACCAACCATTGATAGCAGGTACTGATTATCTTGAAGTATCCAGTCCGGTCGTAGTCTTCAATTTCGAGGTCGTTAAGGCTGACATCCTGACCGATTATCTGCATGAGGATGACATAGGCCAGCGCCACAATGAAGAGCATGTTGACGGGTTTGTAGCATATCTGCCGGTGGCCGCCGATATAGTCCCCGATCAGGTGGCCGGGGCGCCACAGGAGCTGCAGCAGCGTGTTGGGAAGGGAGCGGCTGTCCATACCCCACACGTCGAGGATGCTTTTGCCGACCCACTTCCATGTGATGTGTCCGTCGCCGGCTCCTTGCGAGCAGATGGGGCAGTAGTTGCCCATGAACACATGTCCGCAGTTGGGGCACTGGTGTTCCTCCAGCTCTTCGTCGGAGTATAGAGTGGGTTTGTTCTGCCTAACGCGGAAACGTCCAAGTGTTTCTTTCAGGTTCATGCCTTAGAAAATAAGACTGAACAGAACCCAAAGCCAGTGGGCGGCGATGCCGGCGCAGAGGCCTCCGATGGTGTGGGCACCGATGGCTTTGCCGATAAGGTTGCGATAGCCAAGGCTGTCGAGCATGGCGGTGTGTGTGGAGAGATAGCCGCTCCAGCACATACCCATAGCGGTGAAAACGGCAATGGCGTTCTGGTCAATGATGCCTTCGGAAATGAAGCGAGGCACAAGACCGAGAGCGGCACCTACGGCACCGAGAGCGGTGATGGGGAAGGAAACGAGAGCACCGAATTTGAAACCGAAGAGCCAGTCGAAGACCACATTGATTTTGTCGGCCAGCATGGTGATGACGGGAACGCCTTCGTAGGCGGCGCCGGTGTATTGTCCGTTTTCGCCCGAGGGTCCGAAGGTGAGCATCATGACGATGGTGGAGATGCAGAGCACACCGGGGATGATGGCAAGGCCGATGCTGACGCCCTCTTTGCCGCCGTCGAGCACACCGTTGAGGAAACGCTGCAGCACGCTGCCTTCGCTCTTGTAGGATATCACCTGTTCGTTGCCCTCGGTGGAGCCTTCCACAACAGGAGCATCCATTTCGGGATAGCTCTTAAGGGTGAAACGCTGCATGAGTCGGGTGGATACGATGCTGCCGATAAAGGCACCGAGGATGCCCACAGCGGCACCACTACCGAAGCCTTTGCCTATCATGAAGGCCAGCACCACGAGACCCATGCCGAAGGCGGTGCCGAAGTTGGTGAGCGACACCAGCTGGTACTTCTTGAAATACTGGGAGAAGTTTTTGTCGTGGGCCAGGGAGATGATGGCGGGGTTGTCGGAGAGGAAGGTCATAACGGCACCCAAAGCTGCCACACCGGGCAGATTGTAGAGCGGTTTCATCAATGGCCGGAGGATATTCTCCATGAGTCGCACGACACCGAACTCGATAAGCAGTTTGCTGATGCCTCCCATCAAAACACAGATAGCCATAATGTAGAAGACTGTTTCGAGCAGGAGCTGATAGGCGGTCTGCATAAATGTGTTGAGCATGTGGGGCAGGGTCATGCGGTAGGCCAGGAACCAGAAGAAGCCCACAAAGATAACGAGGAACAGGATGGCCTCGATGGAGCGCTTGCTGGTGAACTTGAGCGGATTTTTAAACACTTTGCCGAATAGACGCTCTACCCAGTGGGCGTATTCGGTTGTCATTTTGCGGATGGGCTGATGTAGCGGCATAATGTAAGAATTTAAAATTAAGAATTAAAAAATAATGAATGTGTGAATTTGGGAATGTGTAAATGTGGGAGTAATATCATTAACAAATTCCCACATAAAAACATTATAGAGACACCTTGCTTGTACAAAAGGTATTGCAATGTAATATTAACGAATGCGTCCATAGCAGCTAAGTATTTTTACTGATTTCAGTGTCTTGACAACATCGTCGAAAGGGATATTAAAGAAAACAAATCGGACACAACCCACTTTGGCAAAGTACGTCGGGTTATAATAGCCAACCCTGTGCCTGAACAATTCCAGTTCCACATCAACAGGGGCATTAGGCCATCTGTCAAAAGAAAAATTGAACTGATTCACATCAAACAACGCAATCGAATCTCCCAAAAGAGTGTCGCTGTCGTCTGCGGCTTTTGCGTATCGTAGCATAATATATCCTGTTGAGTCGACAAGGAATATAAAACAACCACTACCAAACACGTCTATTGCATCTGTCACTGACAGGGGAAGGGAAATCTCCAAACCCATATTTTGCCAGAGTTCATTATCACGGGTGTTAGTCATTGGAGGAATGGTTATATTTATGCAACTGTCATTGCGAATTCCTTCAAGATAATTATGATAGAGACTGTTTTCTGCAGTTGAAACATTACGTCTGATGCAATACTGATTCTCGTCAAAAGTCACCCAGCGGTCAGATTTCAGTTCGCCTCTGTTTAATTGTGCCCACACTGGCGCACTCGCTCCCAAAAGAGCCAAAACAAACAACAATTTCTTCATAGCATTAAACTCCTAAAAATGTATCCCTTGGTTTCATTGTTGAAAAAAAACAAGTAATTGTTACTTCATTTATGCGGCATCTGCTGGAGAAAGCGTAGTCGATTCCTGTATCCAGCTCTGCATACCCATACTGTTTTCTCCATCCGCTTTTGACAAGTGCGCCCTCCGCGCCATAGTTTTCAGACATAGTCTCCCCCTGCATCGAATAAATTCCGATAAACTCTCCTATTTTGCCGCATCCAATTTCGCAACCGTCAGCCATAAAGAAGAACTGCCGGCCGTTCTGCTGAACTGACAACCCAAGCACAGGTATGGTTTGATACCTCACCCATCGGCCACTTGTGGTGTAGGCATATCTCTTCGGTATCTTGACATAGTGCCACCGTTTCATGATACCGTTTTGATACACCTCAATCTTTTGGTTTCGGACAATTGGATAGACGGGCACCTTTATTGATTCGTCATCTGCCAAGGTGTCTTTGTAAACAGTGGTCACCAACCGTAGTCTTACGCCCTCATACTCTATGCTGGCAAAGATAGTGTCATAAACAGAACCGTCAACTTTTTCTATTTGTGCATAAATCTTGCCAACAGAGAGTAATAATCCAAAACACAGAAGAATTGCCTTTCTCATATCTCAAGTAGTTTTCCTATGGGAGTTTCTATATCTGATAATCCAGATAGCTCATTGCTTCTATACACTTTAAACACTTTTTCCAATTCGTGGTTTTGCCACTTTTGTGCCTTAAACGAAGTCCAAATATTCGATGCTTTTGTTTGGAATAAAGCAAAATCCCCTCTTGCAGCTAAGTCAAACACCCCATGTTCTTTCATTAGTTTTATAGCACCTTTGTCTTGGGATTGTGGAGAAAAATCTATTTCTTTGTAATATTTTTCAAGAAACTGGTAAGCACCTGCTGCAGATCTACCTTCATCATTCTCGGACAATTTTAATAGCCCAGGATGGCACCTATAATCTTCGGGACAGTCTTTGTATTTTTTATCAGTAAAAGTCCGTCCCCGATTCCATGCGTTATAATCTAAAGCGTATTTGCCAACATATCCTGCTTCCGCTTTTTTTATTGTCGATAATACAGAGCGAATATTTAATTCCCTGTTTTTCAGACCTGCTTTTTTTGTAACATTTTTAACCTTGTTGGTGTAACTGTAAGAGGTAGTCAGCACGTTAATACTAACAGATAGGGGTAGGGTGAATTCACCTACAAATACACAATCGTCATGATCTTTGATTCCGTCCCACCCAAGAAGTTCACCTGAGGAATTGTACAAACAACCTCCAATAAATGGAGAAATACCAAGTATGTTAGATATTGCATTTTTTTCTTTTGCTTGTTTGGAATCATTTCTCCAATTCAATATATCGGCCACAGCGGATATTTGCAGCCTCCATGCATCAATCATATTCATGATTATGTTTTTGAGGTTTACTAAATAACTTGTGTCTGTGGTTTGTCACAAGACGGGAAGAATACAGACTTGTATGCTTCGGCCTTGGACTGCGGGTCATCTATGCCTTCAATAATCTCAATCTTCTGCATTAACTCAAGGTTCTTAAGATTCTCGCCAATGGCAACAGCATCTTGAGCACGCATATTGAAGCAGTCAAGTGCTTCACCTTGACCAAGCAAAGCATCCGCCACAAGACTGTCTGTACGCAAAATATTGGACTGCACATGAAGAATCACGCCAGGAATGTTGACCTCCATGTTACCAATAGAATACATCTCACTTTCTGGTTTGCAAGTCCAGAAAGGTTCAATATCTATTTCACCGTTGGCTGCATTTATTGTTTCGTTTGAAATGTACTGGAGTAATTGTTTAGGGGTCTTTCCGTAATTTAATACATATTGATACTTGCTAATGATGGATTCTTTAACACTCGCTATTGAGCTGGGTTTGATTACACCTGATAACAAGTCGTCCATTTCCTCAATATCAACAATGCGGGTGGATTCCAATAGGCCGTCAGTATATGCAATGCGGATGTTTGAAAGATAGGTTATGCTCACATATTCCTGAAGTAGCTGGCGGAACACAAAGTTGAGTACTCGACTCTTGTTTATATTCTCTATTTCCCGGACAGTTGAGTATTCCTCGCCTTCATTAATGGTTTCGGAGGAATTGGTATTGATTTCTATGTTACGAGAAGAATTACTTTGTTCCACATGCTTGCTCAACGCCCTGTTGAGTGCCCGGGTGTTGGCCGAGCGGCTGGCAGTAGTGTTTTGACTTGCGTTTGCTGAAACATCGATATTTATTATCTTTTTGATAACTCCGGATACACTTGCTGAGACCGATGCCGACTTGGATGTGGTATCGCTGCTACTGGAGTTATTCTCTTCTTCCATCAGATTCTCCATTTCGTCCACACTATCCTGACTGAAACTGTCGAGCAGATTCTCTGATTGGCTTTTTGTCTTGGTACTATCCTTGTAAGTTCGTATGGTTAAAGTTGTCCTTTCGCCAGGAAGGAGAGAAAATGTTTGTATCGTTTTTCCTGCCCCGTAGTTTCCTAAAAATGAACTTGTCTTGTATTCCTCGATAATATACATGCGAGGCTGAACAGTATCGGGTTTTTTCAAAAATTCTAATCGGGAGCCAAAACCATTCAGTTTGTTGACTACAAACGGACGAAATCCGCCACTGGCTAAATCGGCAACTTGTACATCATTTAGGCATGTACCGTCTATTACCACCTGCGGATTGGGATCATCTGAGAGGTCGTTTTCTGTCTGCACTGAGATCTCAAGCAAATTTTTACCTGCAGTTAAATCCAATTGTTTTCTTGCCGCAGTCGCTCGAAGTCCTATCCCCATGTCGTTTGAGTTCAACTGCATACTGCGATTGAATTGTAGACGTAAAGCAGTAGCGTCTTTTTTGAAGTAGTGATCTTTCACTACTTGATTAATTGGTGTATTTTGTTCTATGAAAGAGGACTCTGGAACATTTAACTGTATGTGTCCATATGTGGTAAAAGTTGAGTTTTGAGGTAGGTTATAATCCAAAGTTGGGGCTGTCCCTTCCTCATTCAGTTTCATAAAAGCGTCTTTTGAGACACAACTATTTTGTGCCAGATTTGCCCTAAGAATTTCTATGTTTCTGATTGGCTCTAAAATTTCATCCATGATATCTTGTATTTGGGGTATTATTTTGCAAAAATACGATTTATTTTTAATTTAACATCTTTTTCCCAATATCGCGTAAAATGAGAGCAGCAGAAGTTTGTTTATCTGAGCTTAACTTTCCCATTTTTCGCACAACTGGATAGGTATGGACTTTCGAACTCTCCGTATATTTTAAAGTATCTGTATAAATAATAGTCACGAGGCGCATTCGGGTTCCTGTGTGTTTTATTGTGGCATAAATGATGTCAAACGCCGTTCCACCTACAAAACGTCTTTGTTCTGAAAATTCTGTAGAAATTAGTAAGATGCTAAAACAGAAAAAAGCGTTACTCATTCTAAACTAATTTACCTAGTGGGGTTGCCAATATAGATTTGCCCGGAATGTTTTTTGCACCACGTAATTGAAGTATGAACTCATCAATCCCTTTTTTCTTTATGTCCCTTCGTAAATAAAAAAATCATTCCATTCAATCAACTCGTTATTTGTTAAGATGTTTATCCGATAAACCAACACACGGATTAAACGATTGAAGTCATCATAAAAAAAGACTCTTTTTATGCAAAACTCATTCGTAATAAAGCAATCAGTCATCAATCTTCTGTTCATTGTAGTATACATGAAAGACAAGAACTTGCTGTCATGAGGTACTCCATACGAGCAAAAAGAAAACCATGTACGCTTATTACACTTATAGAATCTCGTTTCGGATATTATATGTTCGGACTTGTTGATAACAAATACATGACCTTGATTTTCTCCAAATACCTCATTTTCCAATATTGTATCTATAATTATTGACTCATAAGGCATACTATCCGACAAGTATTCGTAAGGGTCATCGTACATCCTCAACATAGAAAAATCATCATAGTCAAACAACTGCAATGACTCGCCTGCTACCGTGATAGTGTCGACAAAAGACTCCTTGAAAGCAATAACCTCAGACAAGTCTTCATTGGCACATATCGGTGTGAATGTGCGTACTATCAAAGTATCATCACCCTGATACTCATATCTAATAGAATCATATATTTGTCGTCCGTTTCCGTTGCGTTTAACAACATATTCTCTTTTTTTGTTGGAAAGAAGGATGGTTTTTCTCAGCAGGGTGTCTGTGCGAGACGATATCTCTTCATAGTTACTAATGTAATTAGTAGTGGCTGTTTTTGTATATTCTATCTTCACATCTTGTGCTTGGCCTAAATATACAAATGAAAGTAGGATTACAAATAAACTATTCTTCATCTTCATTGAATTCCCAAAAAATTGTTCGACAATATACTGCAGTGGATTTCAATCTCATTTTATCTTTATTCATCCCTGAAACGGCTTTTTTTTCTTGTGGGGCTTTAAACTCGTCGCCTATATTTTTCTTCCATTTATTATAATGCTCATCTGAGATCGTCCATCCCATAGTATTCATATGTAATTCAATGGTAATATTCCCCATTTTCACATGTTCTTTATTAATAGATTTGTCGAATAGGGCTTGTTCTTTACCATCCCACATAATGGCTCCATTACTTAAATCGTCTCCACGTAATAGCGCATTAATTACAGCAGCGTTTGCTGCAAGTTTGAAAGGATCATCATTAATTTTTTCCAGTGAGTATCTCCTATACTCATCAGCCTTAACCGACTCTGATCCATACGCAATACTATTCAATTGATGGACAGAGGCTATTGCAAACATCTCATGTTTGAGATCAGTTGTCATTGTATTCATATAAGCTGCTGAGCTTTCTCCATAGACAACAGCTGCCATTCCTTGGAATTTAGTATAATTAACTTTCAGTGACGTGATGTTTTTTGCTTTTATCACATTCCCCTCTATATCTTTCTCCACAGAGTCTGCAACATATATTATATTTGTAGCATTCTTTTTTGCATCACCAAGCCATTTCCCGTTAATATCATAGTATCTCCCAATGACAGGTTTGTTTTTTGCAGAGATATTAGTAGAATAATCTGTGCAGGTAATAGAAGAATTCATGGTTGGTATTTCCCATTGGTCTTTCCAATAATCTATTGCATCCATTTCTCAACTTCTTAGTTCTTGATCTTCATTTTTTTTGATGACTGTGGCTCAACTTACTCAAAAATAGATTCGTCACTCCAATTCGGTTACGACCAATCGTTTCGGTTCAAGCACCCATACTTGAGGTGTAGTGGTTTGTACATTGGTTTTTGTATGATATCCAGTATTCTTTACCATCAGCACAAAGTATTTTAACCCACTTGCTTTTCAAATCAACATCTACTACCTTGAACACCTCGGGGCAACAGTCATCACGCATACCAAAAGAAATTATGCAATTTGAGACATTAATGCTGTCAAATAGTTCTATACGCTCATCGGGGTGTGCGAATGGATATACCGCTAAATTGTCTTTGAAAATCCAACCATGAATAAGAGTGTCACAGAGGTGAGATTCCTCATCAAATCGCCAAAAAGAGACTTTTAGCATATCGTCAACATTATCGTAATCCGTGAGGTTCCACCACAGAGTCTCTGACGAGTCAACAACATACAGAAGGGAAAACATTACATGTTTGGGAATACCAATCGTATCGAAAACATTGGTGACTTGATATTCTGAAAATTGTATTAGTTCTACGTTATCTGGAAGATAATGCACATGATTCCCTTTCGGCAAGACTTGAGTCCATACTAATGATGGCAAAAGCAATGATATTGATACTGCCAATAATGAAAGTCTCATGATAATAAGGTAAAAAACTAAATCTTTTTTTCTGTTCGTTGAATTCGTTCCACCCAATATAACCTTTTTGGAGGTATAATGCCGCAATTAAAAGACATCCAGTTGAAACTCCTCCATTTTCCCATTTATTCTAAACATATAGAAATCATTATTCAAGGGATGTTTTCTCGCTGAGGGTTTTGGCTATGCGGTCTTTGAGCATACGGTGGATGTCCATATCCCAGGTGATGCCGATGTTGAAACGCAGGGAGTTTTGCGTCACATTGTTGACAGGGGATATGTCGTCAATGTTTAAGATCTCGGAGTAGGTGGTGCGGCGGTTGGCGAGGAAAGCGTGCAGACGGAAGTCGGGGCAGGCCTCGGGACGGTATTCGGCACCGAGACCGTAGGTGAGGTAGGTGTGGCCCGCTTCACCAAAGCAGTCGAAGAGACCGTCAACGCCATAGTTGGGAATCACCTCGTTGGATTTGTTTTGCTCGTAGGCTCCTTTGACAAAGATGTTGAATCCGTGCTTGAAATACAGGTTGGCACAGCTGACAACGGCAAAGGTGTTGCCCCAGTCGTTGAGGGCGTTGGCTCGGTGGATAAGGTCAACATAGATGTCCCACTTGTCGTACTCCAGCTCGTGGCCGAGGGCGATGTAGTTCATGAACTTGTGGTCGGGGCGCTCGAACATGTTCACAGAGTGCAGCACCTTGAAGTGGCCGAACTTGCCGCTGTAGAAGGCGTTGAACGACAGCAATCCGCTTTTCCACTCGCTGCCGGGAGCAAAGCCCAGACCGGCTCCGTAGTGTACGTAGGGGGAGTTGGCCACCTGCAGGAGGAACATTTGGTTGGCGTCGTCGGTCTTGTAGGCGGCGGCGACAGCCGGCTGGAAGCAATAGAAGTTATCCCAATAGTGGGTGCTGAAGAGCACATTGATAGGAGGCGCATCGTATTCGAAGCCGCCCACGGCCAAAGCGTCCTTACCCACACGTATCATCCAGTTCTTGGAGGGCATGTAGTTGAGGTAAAGGAAGTCGGTGTTGTCGAACAGGCTCACGTCGCCCGGTGTGGCCACAATGCGCTGACGGAAGAAATAGCTGAACTTCTCGCCCAGCGGGCCGCCGATGACGAAGTTGAAATAGCGGCCGTGAAAACCGTATTGGTTTTCGTTAGCGCGGGTGCCGAAAAAGCTTTCGTGGGTGTTGGTGTGGTAGTAGTCGAAATCGGCACGGGCTTCGAGTTTTATCTGGGTGAAGATGGGAGTGAAATCCACCTGTGCGGAAGAGGCTGATGCAAAGGCAAGCATTGCAAAGAGTGGTAAGAGTCGTAAATGTTTTTGTATCATAACAATATATTTATTTAACGGATTAAATGCAAATGCAAAGGTACAAATAAATTTCGACAAAACACAATTCATCCACCAAGTTTTTGCCGTTGGCAGAAAAAAAGCGTAGAAAGGGCAATAATAAAGTGAAAGGTACGTTATGGAGGGTATAAAAAAGTGTATATGTCGTCACTACCGCCTATCTTTCTGGATCTTGCCATCATACTGATTACTGCCGGCGCCATCACGATTGTGTTCAAGTGGCTGAAGCAGCCTTTGGTACTGGGCTATATTGTGGCGGGTTTCTTTATCGGTCCCTATTTCCCTTGGTTTCCCGCCATTACCGACGACTCCAACGTCCACGTGTGGAGCGACATTGGCATCGTGTTCCTGATGTTTGCTCTGGGCTTGGAGTTCAGCATCAAGAAACTGAAGCGGGTGGGTGCCACAGGAGCCATCACGGCTTTGACGGAGCTGGTGATTATGTTCGTCATCGGCAACACGGTGGGGCATCTGCTGGGCATGGGCAACATGGACAGCATATTTCTGGGCTGCATGCTCTCGATTTCCTCCACAACGATTATCATCAAGTCGTTTGACGACCTGAAACTGAAACAGCAGCGTTTCACAAGCACGGTGACGGCGGTGCTGGTAGTGGAGGATTTGATAGCGGTGCTGCTGCTGGTGGTGCTTTCGACACTGAGCGTGGGTAAGAGTTTCAACGGCGCAGAGCTGGGCTTGAGTTTGGTGAAACTGGTGTTCTCGCTGATAGTGTGGTTTACCTTCGGCATATTCTTAATCCCGACGTTCCTGCGCTGGATGAGGAAATGGATGACGGAGGAGACGCTGTGCATTGTGGCTGTGGGCTTGTGCTTTGGGATGGTGGTGCTGGCCGACTTTGCCGGTTTTTCCACAGCTTTGGGTGCCTTTGTGATGGGTGCCATCCTGAGCGAGACCATCGAGGCCGATGTGATTCACCGTATCATCACCCCAATCAAGAACCTGTTCGGTGCGGTGTTTTTCGTGTCGGTGGGCATGCTGGTGAACCCCGAGGTGCTGGTGAAATATATCGGGCCGATACTGATTATTGCAGGCACCATCGTGGTGTTTAAGTCGTTATCGGCCACAACAGGTATCCTGCTTAGCGGAAAGCCCTTGAAGACTGCCATGCAGGGCGGTTTCTGCTTCTGCCAGATAGGTGAGTTCAGCTTTATCATTGCCGGGCTGGGTCTGAGCTACCATGTGATTGACCCAAATCTCTACCCCATCATCGTGACGGTGTCGATACTGACGACCTTTGTCACCCCTTACATGATTAAAGCAGGGCTTCCCGCATATGAGTGGATTTACCCCAAACTCCCCATGCGCTTCAAACAGGCGTTGGAGCGGTACAGCAGCTCCGGACGGGTGAACACGCACGAGAAGAAACTGAGCACTTTTGTAAGAAAGCAGCTGACATCCATACTCTTCTACAGTGCCATCCTGGTGGCGCTCGGACTACTGAGTTCCCTGTGGCTGAGGCCGCTTATCAACAACACCTTCGAGGCTTGGAAGATTCCGGCCATCTGGGGCAACCTGTTGGGCATAATTGCAACACTGCTGATTATGGCACCGTTCCTGTGGGCTCTGGCGGTGAAGAACGTAAACCGCGAACGCATCAGGAAGATGCTGCACACCTATAACCACAGCCAGGTGGCTGTGATTCCCCTTCTGGCTCTGCGCTATTTTATCACCCTGTTTATAGTGGGCTGGGTGGTTTCCACCTATGTGCATCTGGCCGTAGGCTTGCTTGTGGTGGTGGCCATTGTGATTGTGATGGCGGTGCTGATGTCGCGCCGAGCCACAGACTTCTACAACCGCATAGAAGACCACTTTGTGACCAATTTCTATCAGCGGCAGGCTCAGAACTCGTTCAAGATACCCGAGTCGCTGGAGAAAAACTTCATTATGGAGCGGATGACGGTGACCGCCTATTCGCCTTTGGCCGGTGTCACACTGATGAACACTCGGTTGAGGCAGGACTATGGCGTAAACCTGGTGTCGATAGAACGGGCTGGGAAGATATTCGACCTTCCCGACAAGGACATGATCATCATGCCCACCGACAGGTTGACCGTGCTGGGCAACGAGGAGCAGCTGGCCAAAGTGCGCGCTGTGGTGGAAGTGGAACCCGACATGCTGATACACGACCACACGGACAATGAGATTAACACCTACCGCCTTGAAATATCGGATGGCAACCATCTGATTGGCACCAGCATCAAGAACTCCAACTTCATGAGCGCCTATCAGTCAATGGTGATTGCCATCGAACGCGGAAAAGAATACATGCTGAACCCGTCAGCCGACACCCTGTTCCAACACGGGGATGTGGTCTGGTTTGTCTCTCCCCTTGACTTAAAAATCAAGGAGATGAGAAGGGAAGACAAAGATTTTAACGCATAAGAAAGTTGAACGATTAAACGATATTTGGAAATTGAAAACACGCATTTTCTTCACACTGCTTGTAGTCCTGGGCATGACGGCCTGGGGACAGAACGACAAAGGTTTTGAAATCTCAAAGAATCTGGAGATTTTTGCCAACGTTTACAAAAACCTGCATACCAACTATGTTGACGATGTTGACCCCGGAAAGACCATGAAGGTGGCCATCGACGCCATGCTGGCTTCGATGGACCCCTATACCAACTACTTTGCCGAGAGCGACATGGAGGATGTCAAGATGCAAGTGCTGGGGCAATATGGCGGCATCGGCTCCCTCATTCATCAAGAGGGCGATAAAATCTACATCGCCGAGCCTTACGAAGGGCTGCCTGCCGACAAGGCCGGACTGAAGATAGGCGACCGAATCCTCGCCGTGAACGGAGAAAGCACCGAGGGCAAAAACAACGCCGACGTGAGCAGCGCCATGCGCGGACAGGCCGGCACCAACGTCACCCTGCGCCTGGAGCGCGAAGGCAAAGAGTTCGACGTCACCATTACACGTGCCGAAATCCGGCTCCCCAACGTTTCGTACTCCGGTATGGTTGACGGGAATGTGGGATATATCCGCCTTGACGAATTCACGCAGGATGCCGCCAAGAATGTCCGCGAGGCTTTCAAGCGGCTGAAACGCGACCACCCCGACATGAAAGGCATCATCCTCGACCTGCGCGGCAACGGGGGCGGCCTGATGGGCGAAGCTGTAGATATCGTCAACATCTGGGTGAAGCAGAACGAACTGGTCGTGGAGACCAAAGGCAAAATCGCTTCCAAGAATTTAAAGTCACGCACCCGCATGACTCCCGAAGACCTCAACATCCCGGTGGCAGTGCTTATCAACGGTCAGAGTGCATCGGCCAGCGAGATTGTCAGCGGCAGCCTCCAGGACCTTGACCGAGCCGTCATCATAGGAGAACGCTCTTACGGCAAGGGCTTGGTTCAAAACATCCTGCCCATGCCTTACAACAGCCAGATGAAAGTCACCGTATCCAAATACTTCATCCCCAGCGGCCGCTGCATCCAGGCAATCGACTACAAGCATCGCGACGCCAACGGACGCGCCACCAAGGTGCCCGACTCGCTCAAGACCGCCTTCAAAACCCGCAACGGGCGCACCGTGTATGACGGCTTCGGCATCGAGCCCGATGTGGAGGTGGAACACGAGACTACCTCTCTCCTATCTATGGCTCTCTACAACCGCTTCCATTTCTTCAACTACGCCATCAAGTTCCACCGCGAACACGAGACCATCCCGTCGCCGCACGACTTCGTGATTACCGACGAGATATATCAAGACTTTATCGACTATCTGTCCGACAAGACCTACGACTACACCACCTACACCGAAAACATCATCAACGACCTGCGCAAAGTGGCCGAGGAGGAGAACTACATGGACAATCTGAAGCAACAGATTGACCAACTGGAAAAGACCTACAAGGAGGCCAAGAAAGAGGACCTGATGCGCAACCGCAGCGAGGTGAGTGAACTGCTCCAGGATGCCATCCTGGTGCACTACTACTACCGCAAAGGGTGCATAGAGAGTTCCCTGCGGAGCGACCCCGACGTGAAAAAAGCTGTGGAGATTCTCTCCAATTCCGAAGAATACCGCCGGCTTTTGAGTCGATAGAGAAGACCGATTGTTAAATACCAATCCCTACTGCCATCCGTACCCGTATTCATAGAACAATCTACGTAGCCCTCATCTTTCTGCTGGCTATCAGTATGACCACATCGGTATTTTTCACCAACCTGCTGTGGGTGCTGCTGCTGGCCAACTGGGTTATTGAATGGAACTGGCGGGAGAAGTTCTCCAACTTCAAACAGAACCATCTGCTCCAGGCTTTCCTTGTCCTGGGGGCAGTGCACCTGCTGTGGCTCATTGGCACCGAGAACCTCAGCTACGGTCTCTTCGACATGCAAAAGAAACTGCCCCTAATAGCCATCCCGCTCGTTATGCTCACCACAAAGCCACTCAGCCGCAAAGAGCTGCTCCCCGTTGGCTTCGCCTATGTCACCACCATCTTCGTCATGTCGATAGTGGGACTGGTGCGCTACCTCACTATGCCCGACCTCCCCTACCGCAACCTCGTGCCCCATATCTCACACATCCGCTTTGGCCTCAACATCTGCCTAACCCTTGTACTGCTCATCTATGCCGCTTTCAAGCACCGCCGTCTGTGGCTGTACATCATCAACTTGCTCCTCTCCGCTTGGTTCATCGTCTTTCTGCTCATGCTGCATGCTTACACGGCATTCATCATCCTCTTAATCACTGCCGTGGTGCTCCTGATAGCCTACCGACGACACCTGAGCCGCACCCCGCGAATCATTGCCACCGCCACTGTTGCCGCCGTCCTCCTATTCACTGTCGGTCTTACCTTCATCTACCACCACGACTACTACCACCTGCAGCAAATCTACAACCAGCCGCTTCCCGCCAGCACCGTCAACGGCAACCCCTATCAGCACCTTGACGACGGCCTGATAGAAAACGGCAACTATGTCCACCAATACGTCTGCGAGAAAGAGATGCGTCGGGAGTGGCCCAAATACAGCAATCTTCCTTTCGACTCCATCACACCCAATGGCTACAGCATCTATCCCACCCTGCTGCGCTATCTCAACGGCATGGGGCTTACAAAAGACAGTCTCGGCATGACCCATCTGCAGCCCTGCGACATCGCCGCCATAGAGAAAGGCATTGCCAACCCCGTTTACATACAGCACGGGCCACGCAAAATGTATTACGTCCTTTTCTACGAATACGAAAACTACCGCTGCTACCGCAGTGTAAGCAACTTCTCATTCCTCCAGCGATTGGAGCTGTGGCGCAATGCCGCGCATCTATTCCTTGAACATCCGCTCTTCGGGGTCGGGACAGGCGATGTGGTTGACCAATGCCACCGCCGGTTGGAGCAAATCCACTCCCCTCTTGCCGACACCGACCTACACACTCACAACCAATACCTCAACTTCCTGCTTGCCTTCGGGCTGACGGGGTTCCTGCTCATCTTTTTCTTCTTTGCACGAGCCATCGTCCTCAACCGCTACTGCCGCCATGCGCTCTTTACCGCCTTCCTCTGCATCCTCCTTATCTCCTTCATCAGCGAGGACACCCTCGAAACCCTTGCCGGCATCATGTTCACCGTCATGGGCTTCACCCTGCTGCACTCCCCCAAAAGCGAAGAAAAACCCAAAACCATAAAACCATAAAACCTCGAATTGTTTTCCGTTGATAAGTTTATAAGTTTATACGGCTCACATCATATCAACATACCAGCATATCAACGTATCAACATATCAACGTATCAACATATAAACCCTAAAACCCTTACCCCCTTTGTACGAATACTTTACCTTAGACAACGGCATACGCATCATCTTCCGGCGCAACAACTCCATCGTCACCCATGCCGGAGTATATATCAACGTCGGCTCCCGCAACGAGCAAGGCTCCGAGGAGGGCATCGCCCACTTCATCGAGCATTCCATCTTCAAGGGCACCGAACACCGCCACTCCCACCACATCCGCAACCGTATCGACGGTGTAGGAGGCGAACTGGACGCCTTCACCACCAAAGAGGAGACCTGCGTCTATGCCTCAGCCCTCTCCGAACATCTGGAACGCTGTCTGGAACTCTTTGCCGACATCCTCTTCCACTCCACCTTCCCACTCAACGAGATTGAGAAAGAGAAAGATGTGGTCATCGAAGAAATCAACCTCTACCGCGATACCCCTGCCGAACTCATCTACGACGACTTCGAGGAACGCTACTTCGGCAACCATCCGCTCGGGCACAACATCCTCGGCAGCAAGAAAAACGTGCGCCGCTTCACCCCCGAAATCCTCAAACAGTTCATGCAACGCCACTACACCCCCGACCGCATGGTCATCAGCGTAGTGGGCAACGTGGAATTCAAGAAACTGGTACACCTCTGCCAAAAGCACTTCTCCGACCCTCAAACCATTGAAGTCAAGAAAACTCACATACCAGATTCTCAATTCTCAATTCTCAATTCTCAATTCCCGAAATTCAACGCCTCCGTCCACAAACATACCCACCAGGTGCACCTCCTTGCCGGATGTCCCGCTCCCACCCTCTACGACCGCGACAAAACCGTCTTCACACTGCTCAACAACATCATCGGCGGTCCCGCCATGAACTCTCGCCTTAATGTCGCCGTCCGCGAGCGTGAGGGTTTCTGCTACACCATCGAGTCGCAATACATCCCCTTCACCGATGCCGGACTCTTCTACATCTATGCCGGCATCGACAGCAATGCTACCGAGCGCAGTATTGAATTAATCCACAACGAACTCCGCCACTTGCGCGAAACCCCCATACACCCCCAGAGCCTAAGAGCTGCACAAAAGCAGCTGATTGGGCAGATGGCCATCAACAACGACTCCGGACTTAACGAGATGCAGAGTATCGGCAAAGCCTGTCTCAACTTCGAGCATGTCGATACCCTCGAAGAGATGAACCGCGACATCCTTGCCATCACCTCTCAGGAATTGCAGGAAGCCGCATGCAAATACCTCACCGAAGACAAATTCAGCCTTCTCCGCTACGTATAGGAATGTGCCAATCAGACTTACGAATTAGCACAACTACGAATTAACGCCGTCAAAACTCCACTGTAACGGCATAGTACTGCGGGGCTGCCGCCACTATATCCACCAGCGTGCCGTTCTCTGTGGCCGTACACTTCACCGTGCGTTTGTTTTTCGGGGCAATGCACTTCACCCTTTTCACCTTGTAGGGAATCGCAAACGACACACTCGTCTGGCTGCCCTCTATCAGGCAAATGGCATACCTATGCTTGCCGTCCTTGCTTTGGGTAAAGCGCACGTTGCCTTGGCAATAGGGATACAGCGGGCGTGTGCCATATATTGCCACACCGTTACAATCCATCCAGCCACCAATCTGCTCCATCCGTTCCACTGCCTCGCGCGGCAGGTTTCCGTCTGCATCAGGCCCCACATTCAGCAGCAGGTTGCCGCCCTTGGCCACCACATCCACCAGCATGTGCACCAACTGCTCCGTGCTCTTGTAATGGTCGCCCGGCACATACGACCAGCTGTCGCCCATCGTCATGCAAGTCTCCCACGGGTAGGGCAGCAGCGTGTCGGGCACCTGCTTCTCCGGTGTGCGGTAGTTCTCGTAGCGGCCACCCACCGAGCGATCCACAATGATAAGGTCGGGGTTGTCGCTGCGGGCTATCGAGGCCAGCACATCCATGTCGATGTCCTGTATCCGCCGATAGCACCCCAACCACGGGAGAGTCTCGTCGTTCAGGCTCCATTCCGGCCTCACCCAGCCGCCGTCCAACCACAGGATATCAATATCGCCGTAATTGTGCGTCAGCTCGCGAATCTGATTATGCGTAAAAGTCTTAAAATTCTCCCACCGACGGGGGTGCTCCGTAATGTCGTAGTTCACATTGCGGTCGGGCGTAGCCCACTCCGGTGCCCAATAGTCCTTGTGGTGCCAGTCGGGCTTGGAGAAATACAGTCCCGTCCACATTCCCTGTGCACGAAAAGCGTTGACAATATCCAGCGTAATGTCAGGCTGGGCATTGCGGCTGTAGGGGCATTCAGGACCCGCCACGCTGTAGTCCGTCTCGGCACTGCGGAACATACAGAAACCGTCGTGGTGCTTGGTGGTGAACACCACATACTTCATGCCCGCCGCTTTGGCCAGCGAGGCCATCTTCGAGGCATCGAACTTCGTAGGGTTAAACGTCTTGTTCAACGCCTGGTAACGCTGCTTATACTCCACGTAGGGCATCCCCTTGCGGTCTATCCACGGCTCGTTGCAAATGCTCCACGACTCCACCACACCCCACTGGGCATACATGCCCCAGTGCATCATAAAGCCGAACTTCAAGTCCTGCCACTCGGCAATACGGTTCAAGATTACGGGGTCGGTCTCCGGCTCCTGGGCCTTCTGTGCCACACCCATACCCGTCGCGGCCATCAAAGCCACCAGCAAAAACAGTCTCTTCATAACAAAATACCAATCAATTAAACATCGGCGGAACACACCCGCCATCTTGCAAAGATACAAAAAAAAATTGAAACAAGAACAACTCCGACCCAATTGATTGTTTTATTGTCCGATTGTCTGATTGTTTGAGTAATTTGACCGCGCCAGCCACTCAAGCATTAACCCGAATCGGTCGTTAGGGTTTAGCAGTTTGACCCGCACGAATTTAGAGGTAAGAATTAAGAGCTAGGAACTGTGGCATACAATCTTGGTTCGTATCTCTTACCTCTTACTTTGCTTTCTGCCGCTTCGCGCGGAAGTTACTTTTTATTCTGTGAAGTATTACGCCAACTTTCGTCAGCGTTCCGATAGTGTCGTATATTTGTCTCCAGCGTTACTCTGTATGCCTTCCGGGCTCGATGTTGCATCGTTCTTTATCCTATCGTTTTTCGATATGTTTCCACTCGTTTTCCCTTTGTGAAAGGGAAAACGAGTGGAAAACGATCGAATAACGATCGAATAAATGACGGCGCTTGATGGTTTCTACATACAGGGTAGATCCTATTAAGAGCGCATGTTCCTCAGAGTCGAAGGGACAAGTTTTCTCGGCCTCGTCATATCAAGTGAGGAACCCAAATGACCGATTTGGGATTAACGTTGTACAGGGTGAGAGCAGAGGGAGCTTGCTCACGATGCCGAGCTAAAAGAACGTCACGAAGTAACACAATCAAGCATTCAGGGAAACACAGCTACGCCACCGTTGTGTCACTGCGGTCACGGCCTGTCCTGCCTTTGGCATAACGGCGCGTCATGACTATGCTGGCCGCATAAACAGCGCAGCGAGTGACGGAGAAGAGTATGAGAAGTGCCTCCATGCTGTCGAACAACAGTCCGCCCAGCCACACGGAGAGGAACGTGGTGACTGCATACGCAAGCTGCCAATAGAAGAACTGTCGCAGCTTTCCGGCCACAATAAAAAGACCGCTCAACGACGTGGATACGAACATGAGCACCATGGCCGGGGCAAGAATCTGCGCATAGCGTCCCGCCACAAACCACTGCTGACCGAGGAAAAGAGCCATCAACTGCGGCAGAAACCACTCGAAAAGGAGGAACGCCCCAATGCCGACGGCGAGAAGGATCTTCATCACCTTGTTGAAACTGGCCAGACAGGTGCCGCCGGACATATACTCCTCGTTGGCCCGCTGGCGATAGACATCGCGCACTGCGGAGCCGACAACATTGATGGGGATGGCAAAGAGGGTGAGCGCCATAGAGAAATAGCCCACCTCTGCCTTGTTGAAGAAATGCGCGATATAGAGTACCGGCAAGGCCTGACCGATGGTGTTGAGCAACTGTCCCGGCATGGTGTAGAGAGGGAACTCCGAGAAACGCACGGCACAGCGTTTCAGTCCGGACAGGCGTACCTGGGCGAAGGTGCTTCCGTCGCGAAGCCATGCCCTTATACTGCATCCCACTGCCGAGATGCCACGCCCTATCAAATCGCCCACCACCAAGCCCTGCGAGCTGAGGCGCACAAAACCAAAGAACAATTTGCCCAGCGTAATGGCTCCGGCGTTGACTATTTTGTTTACCGAAAGTGCCTTGAAATATTTCTCACGCACACACCACTCGTTGTAAACGTTATAAACGATGATGAAGAATGCCGCCAGCGGGCAAACAAAAAGCCAGCGGGCAAGTTCCTGCTCCTGAAACCAGGCAACAAGGCTGTCGGCCAACACAAAACGCAACACAATCCAGCTTAGCGCCATGGACACAAGACCCAGCACGACCGAGAGCACGGCGAGGTGAGCGGCCTCGCGCTTGTCTGAAGCCACAAGGATACCGTTCTCGTATTTGCCAGACCCAAGCACCGAAAGCACTGTGGTGATGGAACTGACAGCCGCCAGCAAACCAAATTCCTCGGCCGTGAAAATGCGCCCCAGAACGGGATAGAAGAGCAACGGCAACACCTGCGCTACCGCCACCCCACCCGAAAGGGTGAGGCTGTTCTTTGCAAAGGAACTACCCTTGAACCGTTTGATATATTCCGAAAGCGACATCACTGCATTGTTATCATGGTTGGTTACTGGAGGTCGGCACAACACTGCCGCGCCCCGTTTCGGCAGGCACAAGGAAGAAAAACGCCACAATCAGGAGCAGACCGCCGTGGGTGAGGAGTGTGGTGAACAGGGCTCCGTTGAGGAAAGTGAGCATCAGCACGGCGACCAGTCCTATGTAGCGGCTGTCGTAGTCGGTGGAATCGACAAAACGGACAAGCAACGCTGCCGTGGCCGTGAAGAGGAGCGCACCCACATGCCCGAAGTTCATAAAGCCGTCGCCCGTCACACCGGTGTTGCAACTGGTGGTGGTACGATTGTACATCATCTGGCCAATAAGGTGCGACGGGTCAAGTTGGTAGGGATAGTCGAACAAGCCCGAAAGGAAACTGTGGGACAAATAAACGGGATTCTGCTCGAAAAAGGTGAAATAATTTTCCTGCACAATTGCCGGGATGAAGAAAAGACGTCGCACGACAATGGATTCCGGCATCACGGCATGGGTGGCAAGACGCAGAGCCACCGCCAAGCCACAGAGGAGCAAAAGGCCGTAGAGCAACAATCCCGCCTTGGCGAAGTTGTTGCGAAACACAAAGCATACCGCCACCAAGCCAAGGGAGAAGAGGATGCTTTTCTGGGGGGTGACAAAGAAGAGGTACAGCGTCATGGCCAAGGCCAAAACCACCAGCCACCACCGACGGCGCAAGCAACAGAGTCCGTACACAAGCATGAGCGGGAGCATCACGTTGGTCAACAATCCTCTCAGATAGCCCGTGGCCATGGTACCCCTGGCGCTTGCAGCGGCGCGAGCCTGGTAGATGTCCTGCCCAAGGGTGAACCGGTGCAGGTTGAACGAAAGGCCGTAGGCGTTCACAAAGGGGATGAGCGCCAGCAATGCCAGCAAGGGCAGCATCCACCAGAGCCAGCTTGCGGGAAGTCGAGGGGTGCGGGCCTGCGGCAGCCAAAGCAGCGGCGTAGTGACAAGAAACAGCAGAAGAAGCGAATACAAAGCCCCATAGGGCTGCGCTTTGCCTATCTGGAAAAGGACTATCTGAGGCAGACAGAAAATCATTGCAACCACGACACCCACAGTGTAGAGCCTGCCTTTGTCGCTGGGAACGGCAGCCAGCATGGCCACTGCAGCGGCCAGCATAAGCAGTCCCGAGAGGAAGGCCACGGGGCTAAAACGGTAGTCGAACCCCATCAGGGAGAAGTAGTTGCCGTAAACAAACCCGTAATATTCAACCAAAAGAAGGAGATAGAGCAGTATCAGCGCAACGGCATGTCCTCGGCGGTTGCCGAGCAGAAGGGGAATCCCGGTATGTGCCATCCGTTTGCCGTTGTTCATGACTTATCTCTGTTTACTGCGCCTTGCGCCACACGGACATACCACCCTATGGCGCAGCAGAGCAGCAGCGTGGCAACGATTGAGAGCAGGATGACCAAGAGTCTTGGCGCGGTGCGGTGGGCGACGCCCGCCTCGGCGGGATTAAGCACCTCGATGTATTTGACGCCTCCGGCGGCATCGGCAAGGAGTATAGCGCGCCGGTCGGCAAACGCTTTGACCAAAGCCTGTATGCTGTCGGACTGCGGCAGGAGCAGCAGCGAGTCGATCTGGCGGGAATATTCCCGGGCTTTCATCCCACAGGCCTTGTCGGCATAGCGGCAGACGGTGTCGCAGAAAAGGGTGAAAAGCGTGCGGGCAGTGGTTTCTGCCTCTCTGGCATCGGCACTGCGGACACGCAACGTTATCTTCTCCGTTCCGTCACACCCCGTTTCCACCTCGCCGCTGAAGGCCGTGGAGAGGCTGTCGAGCCAGCCGCACAAAGCCCTGCCGTCCACCAATTCCAAGCCGTTCAGCACCGCTTCGGGCTGGTCGATGTTCTTGCGGTAGTCGCGTATACGCATTTCATAGCGTGCCTCATGGCAGGGAACCCAGGGCAACTCGGCGGTGGATAGCAACGCCACCACTGCCATAACGGCACACGCCACTATGGTTTTGATTGTGCTATTGTGCAGACGTTTGATTGCGTTAGTATTACTTACACCTTAATGCACCAACGCCCTTAAATCTCCTCGGGGACACAGGTCTTGTTCATGATGTCGCCGGTCGAGTCATGTGCTGCCCATTCTGCGTTGAGTTCGGAGCAGTTCGAGTGGCTGCCCAGCGGCTCAAGCCCCACGGCGGGAGTTTCGTTGATGCGGAAAGTGGTGCATTTGCAACGTTTTTCCTTGCAGCCGACAAGGCCGGCAATGAAGAGCAGCATGGCTGCAACAACAAGTATCTTTTTCATATTTCGGTATATTAATATATTACGATGTATTTCTGTGCTGTTACCGTTTCATGAACGTGTAGCCCTTCATGAGGCCGGTGTTGGCGCTGCCGATAAAGCTGAGCACCTGCTTGCCCTCGTCGGTGTGGCCGTAGCGCTCCTTGATTTCCTCCACGGCATGGCTGATGGTGTAGCCTTTCTGGAAGACAAAGCGGTAGATGTCGGTGATATTGTTGATGGTTTCGCGGCTGAAGCCCCTGCGCTGCAGGCCGAGCGAGTTGACTCCGGCATAGGAAATGGGGTAGCGTGCCGCCTTGACAAAGGGCGGGATATCCTTGTCGACAAGCGAGCCCCCGGCGGTGATGACGTGCGAGCCTATATGGATAAACTGCAGGCAGGCTGTCTTGCCGCCCAGGATGACGTAGTCGCCCAGCACGATATGACCGGCCAGGGTGGCGTTGTTGGCCAGGATGCAGTTGCTGCCCACTATGCAGTCGTGCGCCACATGGACGTAGGCCATGAGCAGGTTGTTGCTGCCGATTACCGTGCGGCCCGAGGCCGAGGTGCCGCGGTTGATGGTGCAGCACTCGCGGATGACGTTGTTGTCGCCAATCTCGCAGGTGGTGTACTCTCCGGCAAACTTCAGGTCCTGCGGCACTGCCGAGATAACCGAGCCGGGGAAGATGTGGCAGTTCTTGCCGATGCGTGCACCGGGATAGATAACCACGTTGGGTTCGATGACCGTGTTGTCGCCGATGACCACATCGTCGCAGATGGTGGTGAAATTGCCTACCGTGACGTTGCTGCCGAGGCGTGCGTTGGGGTGTATGTCGTTCAATTGCATTTTCTTGTGGATATAAATTATAAGGTGTTACGACCTGTTTGATTCTATGTACTCTATAAGGTATTTCGAAAAAGCGGCATTGGCTTTGTGGCCGGGTTTGAAGACGGAGAAGTGTCCGTTGAGGGGCATGCCCACCAGGCGCACATCGCCGATAAAGTCGAGCAGCTTGTGCCGCGCGGGCTCGTTGGGATAATAGGGGTCGGTGGTGTTGAGCACCCCGTCGTGCACCCTGAACTGCGAAGCGTCTTTGTGGAAAGTGCGCTCCAGCCGGCGCAACTGCCGCGAGCCGAGCTCCTTGTTCACATACACCAGGGCGTTGTCGAGACTGCCTCCCTTGATGAGGTTGAGGTGCAGCAGCGGCTCTATTTCGTGCAGGAAAACAAAGGTGCGGCACGGGGCAATGCCCGAGGCATACTGGTCGAGATTGTCCAGGTGTGCCGACTGCCGGCCGATGACGCTGTCGGGGAAATCTATCACACAGTTGACCGAGAAGCATTCGCCCGGCTCCACATCGTAGAGCGAGCCCGTGGGCTTGTACTCGAAATGTAGTTTCTCCTTGAAGGAATACACCTTGCGCTCGGCATCCTGCTGGCATACCCCCACACGCGTAAGCTGCATCATCCACGGGCGGGCAGAGCCGTCCAGGATGGGCACCTCGCCGCCGTCCAGCTCTATCAGGGCATTGTCAATCTGGCAGCCGTGCAACGCCGACATCAGGTGTTCGATGGTTGCCACACTGTGGCGTCCGCTCCCGATAGTGGTGCCACGGCTTGTCTCGCTGACATTGGTTGCCAGGGCTGGCTCGGTGACAATATTGAAGCGGTCGGTACGCCTGAAGGCAATGCCGAAATCGGGCGGTGCCGGACGCACCGTCACCGTCACCGTACGGCCTGTGTGCAGCCCCATGCCCGTCATGCGGAACTCCTTGCCTATCGTAGTCTGCTTCATGGTATCGGTTGGAATTGGAAATCCGTCATGCGGTACAGCAAGGCGTTCTGGTTCTCGAAGCCATAGTCCTGACGGTCGTGCGCGAACGACAGCGGATAGATAACCCCTTCGGGTGCAGGAATCACCGGCGACGTGAAGAAAGCCGTGCCCTTCTGCTGCAGACCCCACACAAAGTAGAGGATAATATCGTTGGCCATGCCGGCATAGGTGCTGGTAGGCTCGGTTTTATATCGGTCGCGGAAAGTCTCGACAAAGTCCTTGTGGCTGGGAGTGGTCATGTGCCAGTCGCCATAGAACGTGTGGTAGTTCACACTCTGCAGCTGCGAGAAATCAACGTCGCTGTACTGCGCCGACCAGTCGTCGAAAGTGAACAGATAGGGCGTTCTCGACTTGATGGACGACAGCTTGTTGAGGAGCTGCGACACATAGATGCGGTTCTTCGACTTGTCCTGGTCATAGACACTCACAACAACCGACTGGGGAGTGTTCTTCAGCATAGAGGTGAATTTGGCCGACTGCGCCCAGTCCACCAGCGTGTACTCCATGCCCTGAATCCTGTCCATCTCGGCCGTGAGGGCATTGATGCTCCGCTTCTCGGCCTTGGCGCCCGAATGCACCACATACACGTGTGCCGAAGGCAGCGTGCGGCGTATGGCCAGCACCGTCTGCCGGGCGCGCGCCTCGCACGAAGGGAGGCACTTGAACACATACGGGTTGTCCTTCACAATCTCCTGCCGGTCCGACACGGGATTGACAATAAACAGCTGCGCTTCGCGTGCCAAGGCTGCGGCCTTCTCGAAAGGCTGCCTCGTGAGCAAGGCAATCAACAGGTCCGACTGCGCCACATTGTGGCTCACAAACGCCCTCTCCACCGCCTCGGCAGTGGGCTCCTCCACATCCACCACATTCAGCACCACATTGCAGCCCATCCGCTCCAGCCTCTCCAACCCGATAAGCAGACCCTCGTAAAACTGGATAAACTCCAGGCTCTTATAAGTAATCTTGCCGCGCTGCTCCACATCGAACTTCGAGGTGGAAATCTTGTCCATCTGGCTGAGGCACAACGGCATCATCAGCGACACCACGATACTCTGCGGGTTCACCCTCTGCCTCACGGCTGCCGACGGGCCCTGCGGGGCTGCGGGCTCCGCGCTCCTGCCGGCACCCGCCTCCTGGCCGCTCGTTGCGGGCTTGGCCTCGGCGGCTGTGCCTGGGGCGGTGGCGGCCGGCGTTGCCGTCTCAGCCTGTCCCGTGGCGGGAGGCGCCACACTGCCGTCGGGCAGCTTCTGCCCTTTGCAGGGCAGCCACACCGTGTCCCCAACCTGCAGGAAATGGATATCCTTCTTCGTGATAGCCTCCACCTCCTTCAGACCGTAGGCACGCGAGATGGCATACACCGTCTGCCCCTGCTCCACGACATGGACAAAATAGCGCTTGCCATTCACCACCTGGGTCCTGTGCGAGACCTTCACGGCCACGCCGCCCTTCATCTGCGCCATTGCCGTCGTCCCCGCCACCATGAGCAGTATCATATATAGGACAATCCTTTTCTTCATAGTTAATCTTAACCTTTTATCGTTATTCGTAGATATGTTGTGCGGCAGCAACTTTCAATTTTCACTTTTCAATTTTCACTTTTCCTCATTCCCATTCAATAGTTGCCGGGGGCTTCGAGCTGATGTCGTACACCACGCGGTTCACACCCTTCACCCGGTTGATGATGTCGTTCGACACCTTCGCCAGGAACTCGTAGGGCAGATGGCACCAGTCCGCCGTCATGCCGTCCACGCTCTCCACGGCGCGCAAGGCCACGACGCTCTCATACGTGCGCTCGTCGCCCATCACGCCCACACTCTGCACCGGCAGCAGCATGCAGCCCGCCTGCCACACCTTGTCGTACAAATCCCACTCGCGCAGGCCGCGGACAAAGATGTCGTCCACCTCCTGCAGGATGTGTACCTTCTCCGGCGTCACATCGCTCAGGATGCGGATGGCCAGCCCCGGACCGGGGAACGGATGGCGTCCAATCAGTTCCTGCTTGATGCCCAGCTGGCGACCCACGCGGCGCACCTCGTCCTTGAACAGGCTGCGCAGCGGCTCCACCAGCTGCAGCTTCATATAGTCAGGCAAGCCGCCCACATTGTGGTGGCTCTTGATGGTCTGCGACGGTCCCTTCACCGAGCTTGACTCGATTACATCGGGATAGATAGTGCCCTGACCCAGCCATTTGGCATCGGTGATGAGCTTCGCCTCCGCGTCAAACACATCGATAAAGGTCTTGCCTATCGCCTTGCGCTTCTTCTCTGGGTCGGTGACACCGGCCAGCACACTGTAGAAACGCTCCTTGGCATCCACGCCCTTCACGTTCAACCCCATGTCGCGATACGACTCCAGCACCCCCTCGAACTCATTCTTGCGCAGCAGACCGTTATCCACAAAGATGCAGTGCAGCTGGTGCCCGATGGCGCGGTTCAGCAGCACGGCGGCCACAGTCGAATCCACGCCGCCGCTCAATCCCAGCACCACCTTGTCGCCGCCCACCTTCTGGCGCAACTCGGCCACAGTGGTCTCGATAAACGACTCAGGCGTCCACGACTGGTCGCAGCCGCAGATATCCACCACGAAATTCCTCAGCAGCGTCAGGCCGTCCACCGAGTGGTGCACCTCCGGGTGGAACTGGATGGCATAGGTCTGCTCCCCCTCAAACTGGTAACCGGCATACCTCACACTGTCCGTCGAGCAAATCACGCGGCAGTTCTCCGGCAGCCGCTCAATGGTGTCGCCGTGGCTCATCCACACCTGGCTGCCCACCGGCACACCCCTCATCAACGGGCTTTCGCCGTCCACAAACTGCAGATTGGCGCGGCCGTACTCCCTTGTGGCCGACTGCTGCACACTGCCGCCGCCCCACTTGGCCAGATACTGGGCTCCGTAGCACACCGCCAGCAACGGCAGGCGCCCTTTGATATCCGTCATGTCCGGCACCGGAGCGTCCGGCGCGTTGCAGCTGTACGGGCTGCCGGAAAAAACCACACCCTTCACATCCCCCGTCAACGCGGGAATCTTGTTGAACGGATGTATTTCGCAATAAATATTCAGCTCGCGAATCTTGCGGGCAATCAGCTGAGTGTATTGAGAGCCAAAGTCTAAGATAATAATTGTATCCATACTTCACCTAACTTAATAAAAAGCAAAGATACAAAAAAAAATCATAATAACGCAAAATAATGTGAAGAAGAGAGTGTCCTTTAATTTTGGGACACCCTCTTTGATTGCTTGATTGTTTGAAAAATGAAAATGAAATATTGCTTGAATGCTTGACGAATTGAAAATTGAAAGTTGAAAATTGAAAGTTGCTGCCTCACCCGGATAATTCTCAACTCTCAACTTTCAACTCTCAACTTCTTCAAGCAATCAGACAATCAAGCAATACTCTAAACTCTCAAGCGTCGTCATTTATTCGTTCCTTATTCGATCGTTTTCCCATCGTTTTCCGTTTCACAAAGGGAAAAATGAGGGAAAAATATCGAAAAACGGTGGGATAAAGAACGCCGCAACACCGTGCCCGGAAGGCGCACAGAGTAACGTTGGGGACAAATATGCGACACTTTTGGAACGTTGGCGAAAGTAGGTGAAAGGTGGAGTAATCCCTCACAGAATAAGAAGTAAATTCCGCGCGAAGCGGCAAACATCTCACTGTGAACATTGCGCTGACAAACCTTGTCTACGATATGTGCCAATTGGTGCAAACCAAGAAATACCGAACTGGTTTTTTGTAATACAATAAGCAGAGCATCAAAGAGTTACCCCCCCCCTGTAAAAGAACGGCAAATAATTCATTGCCAAATGAAAAAATAGTCGTATCTTTGCAATCGTAAACAGAACGTTTTCGATAAGCCGAGTGCAGAGGGCAATTGTCCTTTTTTAATTGAGAATTGAGAATCAACTTCCAATTTTCATTTTTTTCACCTCCTTGTCACTTTTTTGTCAAAATGTGGCTCTAATCGTGGCAGAAATTAAAAAATGTTGCATCGACACAAATAAAACACACTAACATGAAAAAAACATACATTCTCCTCCTGTTTGCCGCCCTGATGGGTATGGCCAAGGCTCAGAGCCCCGCGTGCGACACTATTAGAAGTTTCCCTTGGGAGGCCGACTTCTCCGGCGGCCTAGGATGCTGGCAGCAGAGTGGAAATGGCTACTGGACAGCTGCCAACTCACAGGCTATCTATGGACAGCTGAACAGCGGCGTTACATCGACGGGGTACACTACCATCACCACACCCTTCCTGCAGTTTGGCAATTCCACTAGCAATTTGCGCCTCTGGTGGAAGGACCAGCGCAACGTCATGTACCCGAACTTGAGGGTGATGGTGCTGAAAGAAAACGGCACACGCGACACCCTCTATAATGCCGACATGGGCAATAGTGGGCAAGGCTATGTGCAGCACAGCGTAAGCCTTGCCTCCTACGCCAACCAGACGGTGCGCATCGCTTTCGAGGTGAGGCTGTCCGCCGGAGGATACAGCTACCGTGGCACCCTCTCACAGATAGGCATCTATACACAATATGGGCCACTGGGGTCGCTGGCGCTTCCCAAAGTGGCGGCTGTCGGCGACAGCGTGCAGGCAGTGCTCAATCTCACGCGAGGTCAGGCTCCGATAAGCTACAGCTGGCACAGCACCATGCTTGGCAACCTTGTAGGTGGCGACACCATGCATCTGGTCTATCCCATGTCGGGATGGGACACCCTGACCGTCACGGCCAGCAATGCCTATGACACGTTGATACGCACGGCTGCGGTGCGCGTCCACGACTGCCAGGCAGCGGCCGCCCTTCCGTGGCGCGAGGACTTCGACGGACTCGACACGGCGACATACAATGCTTGCTGGGCAATCAGCGGTTGGCAACACCTGAGCAATGGCAGCTATATGTCGATTGTGGACGAGGAGGGGGTGACTACAAGATACACTCAGCTAATGACCCCCTCGAATTCGACCAATGGCAAGTATATGCTTTCTCCGGCCATAAGCATCCCCTATGCCGATTATGAACACCTGCGGCTGTGGGTGCAGTGTCGCAGAATGCCAGCCATACGCATTAGCCCCACGGCCAGTCTCGACACGGCCGACTATACCGACACATTGTGCACTGGCGCAAATACCACTGTCATGGAGTGGCATCTTTTCGACCTCTCGGCCTATGCTGGGCAAACCATCCGCGTGGGTCTCTTTAGGGATGGTTATCAGGCAAATATCAACTGTGTGCGCGTGGATTACGACTTGTTGCCGGTGCTGGAACCAATAGATGCGCCTGACCGAAGCCGCACCGACTCCACCGTTACTTGCAGCATTGAGCTGCGGCGTGGGGCGACGGACGGGCTGGTATACTATTGGCATTCCTCGCTGACAGGCACAACATGGGTGGATAATGGAAGTAGCGGGACGAGTATGTTCAACGTGTTTTATTCTGTCGGTGGGGTCGATACCGTCACCGTAATAGCGGCCAATGCCTATGGAGCCGACACGGCAGTGCGGATTGTCGAAGTGGCCGACTGCAATCCGGCTCTCGTCCTGCCTTGGAGAGAAGATTTCTCGTATGGCATAGGCTGTTGGCATCTGACACAAAACGACACATACTACCAGTGGATGAGCACCTACAGCGGTTCTGGGAACAACAGAAACTGGATTGCCAGTTCGCGGACCAGCGTCTCTACTACAACAGCCGATGCATGGCTTGTCTCCAAGGCTGTCACTATTCCGGCCGACACGGCATTGGCAGTGCGCCTCTTCTGGAGAGTGGGACTTTCGGTGGCAAACAACTCAAGCGTCTATCGCGTGATGGTGAGTACCGACGCCGACCGTACCGATACCAGCGCATACGTCGAACTCTATTGCGACACCAACCTGCTGCCGGGCTGGAACAACATGTCGCAGCGCAGCGTCAGCCTCGCTGCATACGCCGGGCAGACAATATACATAGCCTTCCGCAACCAGCCCGTTGTGCGCCGTACCGCCTCGTTGTATATCGATGACGTGGAAGTGCGTGCCACCGTTGCGCCCAGGGTGACGGTGGCTGCCGACAGGAATACCTATTACAACGGCGACACGGCCACCCTTGTAGCAACCATAGAAGAGGGCATCCTTTCTGGCCTCACATATACTTGGCATTCCACCTTATTGGACAGCACATTTGCTGCAGGCGACACATTGCGCCTATGCTATGGAATATGGGACGGCTGGGATACCGTTACTGTCGTGGCCGCCAACGCCTACGGCACCGACACGGCCACCGTCGTGGTGCGGTCAGCCTATTGCACCGCCGTCGGAATACCCTTCGACGAGCCTTTCGAGAGCGACAGCACCCTCGCCTGTTGGCGCAAGTCGAGCTACTATACGGCTCCCGAAACGGGCGATTGGAGAATAAGTTTAAGCTATGCAGACAACCACCACCATGTGATAGAGGCCGGCACCTACTACTCCGACATGAATGCATGGCTTGTAAGCCCTGCCATCGACATTCCCGCGGGAGCCACTGGAGTGAATCTCAAGGTGAAAGTGTATGGTGGCTCGTCGACCTCCAGCACAACATACCTCACCATCTTGGCCTCCACCACAGGTGCTGCCGACACTGCCCGCTTTGTCGATACTCTTCTGCACAATGCCTACTATCAGGAATGGGTGACCGAGACCCTTTCGCTCAACGCCTACGCCGGACAACAAATCCATCTGGCCTTTGTGCACACGGGCAGCTCCTACTATAGCTATGGCATCGAACTCGACAGCCTCGGCATATACTACCAATATCAACCGGAGGCGACTCTCTCAGGCGGCGATGTTATGGTGGGCGATACCACCCGCTACGTTGCCACCATCAACAACTGCGTCTCGACAGGCCTTACCTACACCTGGCACTCTTCCCTGTTGGATACCACGTGGGTTGATAGTTCTCTGGCTCGAATTTCGAATCTTGAACTTCATTATCCAACAGCGGGAATCGACACTGTCACCTTTGTGGCTGCCAATGCCTACGGCGCCGACACCGCCACTATTGTGATCGAGGTAATCGACTGCACCCCGGCGCTACCATACACCGAGAACTTCGAAAGGGTGACTGCCACCGCCTACAACGTTGCCGGTTTCCTGCCCCATTGCTGGACGGCGGCCTTCAACGGCAGAGACACCACCTACACACCGCATGTCGTCACCACCGGCGGCTACTCATGGATAAGCAACATTCCCGACCAAGCCCTTTTGATGTTAGTCGGCATCGAAGGGGGGTACCATGCCGAAGTGATACTGCCCCGTTTTGACGACAGTCTGCAGAACCTTTCGATTGCACTGGACTATCGTTACGAGAATGCCAGTTATGGCACATTAGAGATAGGCTATTACGATGACACAGTGTTCACCGTCGTGGATACACTTACAGGTTATGCCTACAACTATCAGCGCGACGCAGTCAACTTTGCCTCAGCCACTGTGCCTGATGGCCAAATAGCATTGCGTTGGAGCGCTGGCGACTGGTGGGCCGTGATTATCGACAATATCACGGTATTTAACACCGGTTCGGATTTGTTGCTGCCACATGTAGTCCTTGATGCCCCGACCATTGTCAGTGCCTACGATACAGTCACCTATACAGCCATGCTACAAGACAGCAGTTTAGAGGGTGTTAGTATCACATGGCATTCCTCGTTGCTGGATTCGACATGGAACGCAGGTATCATGCCTGCGGCTGCAAGCTGGGAACTTGTGTACCCGGTTGTGGGTATTGATACTATCACTGTAACGGCAACCAATAGCCACGGCAGCAACAGCGACAGCCGTGTCGTGACGGTTGTGGGTTTGCCGCAGGTGGCTGTCACGGGCCCCACAGCAGTATCCACCTATGATACCAATTCCTTTACCGCCAACCTCGTGGCTGGGAGCACTGCCGGACTCAGCTACACATGGCATAGCACCCTGTCAGGCACCACTATAGTAACTACAGATAGTATTGCAACGATAGTTTACACTATCAGCGGCACCGACACACTCACCGTCGTTGCCACCAACCTCCTTGGCTCCGACACGGCCACGCTCGTGGTCAACGTGACATATGTGCCGCTGCCCGGCTCGCCGGTCGTCAGTCTCCAAGGCTACGCCTACGCCACCTTATGCGACACTGCCTCGTTCGAGGTGACACTCCTCGACGGTGACACCACAGGTCTTACCTACACATGGCACTCGGCTAAGGCCGACCGCGGCGAAGCTACATTGCATCCCGAGGGCAGCCGTCTTAAGGTGGCCTACTCTGCTATCAATTTCGACACCATCACCGTCGTAGCATCCAACGTGCTGGGATGGCGCTCGACTACGGTCACCACCCGTGTCATTCTCTGTGAGGTGCGCGACACGCTGCCCTTCGTGGCCACGCTCACCGAAGGGGGCAGCAATATCTATGCCCATTTCTTCGACTGGCAGAACGAGCGGATATGCTATCCGCGCGGCAGCCGATTCCTTTACAACTGGGACGGATGGCATCCCGCGGGCATCGGCCACCACTCGGGCCGCAACTGCATGGCGTGCAATGGAGCCGAATGGCTCATCTCGCCCCCCATCCACCTGCCCGACAGCACCAACGATACCCTTGCTTGGAATGCCACTTGCTACTACACTACGTACCATGTCCTTGTGTCGCCCACCGAATATGTGGTGAACCCTGACGGGTATATCGACCTGAGCTATTTTACCGACACCCTTTACAGCGAAACGGGCAACAGTATGTGGAACCGTCGCACCGTTGACCTTTCGGCATATGCCGGCAATACCATCCACTTTGCCTTTGTCCCTACCGGCCTTGCCTCCGATGCTGCACATAACAACGGCTATTATGTGGCCATCGACACCGTGCGCATCTGGGAGGGGGAGAACCACGACACCCTTGTTGGTCCCTGCCCGCCCATCACCGTGTTCCCCTGGGTGGACACCTGCGAACACAACAATCCCCCCTGCTGGATTTATGCAAACGGCGACAATGAATGGGATTACCACTGGTACTGCGGCGGTACCGACTCGGGCAACTTTTTTATGCGTTCTCCTTTGCCCTACGGCTACGGAAACACTGCCGACAACTGGATTCTTACACCCGCACTATCGCTCCCTGTTGCAACAGGCAGTATTGTTCCTAAACTTAGTTGGCGTACCTTTACAAACAGCAGCAATGCGCTCTACGAAGTGCGTGTTTCTCTCACGGGTGTTGCTGATACTGCAGCCTGTACGGACCTTATCTACACCGAAAGCGGACAGAGCGACTGGAGTGAGCGCGACGTGTGGCTCGACCAGTATGCCGGACAGACCATCCGCATAGCATTCCGCAATATCAGTACTGGCCGTCCCGGTGGCGGTTTTGATTACATGGCTCTCGACGACTTCCGGGTGGAGCTGGTCGATACGCTGACAGCGCCGCCTGTTGCCGACACGGTGTGGCGCACGGTGACCCTTTTGTGCGACAGCACAATGGGCAGTGTCGCTGGCGCAGGTATCTATGAAGACAGCAGCGCGGTGGCTATCAGTGCCACACCCTACGATGGATTCCAGTTCCTTGGCTGGAGCGACGGCGACACCAACGCGTCGCGCATCCTGCTGCTGGTGAGCGACACCGTGCTTACCGCCTTTTTCGACTCGGTGGAGCTGCCGCCGATGCCTCCCGACACGGTGTGGCACAGCGTGACGGTGACGGCCAACGTGGAAGGGGTCTGCGAGACTTTTGGCAGCGGCATCTATGCCGACTGCAGCGGCGACTCGGTGTCGGGTGTGCGGGTTGAGATTGGCTACACTGTGGTCGATACCGCCACGGTGGGAGGGCATTGGCTGTTCCTCGGCTGGGACGACGGCGGCACGGGCAATCCGCGGAGCATCCTCGTCACCAGCGACACGGCCATTGTGGCTCTCTTCGAGTGGGTGGCCGACACGACTGCGGGGGTCGCGGAGGTCGGCGACACGGGGTTGAGGGTTGAGGTTTATCCCAATCCAGCGCGCGGGGTTGTCACGGTCAGCGTAGGCTGCGACGCCACACTCACCGTCATCGACCTCACAGGGCGCACGGTCATCCCCCCAACCAGCATTTCAACGTGTCGGCAACTCAACTTGTCAGCAATAAGCCCCGGTGTCTATTTCGTCCGCATCGCCACCGCCGAGGGAACAGCCGTCAGGAAGTTGAAAATTGAAAGTTGAAATTTTGTGAAATGTGAAATGTGAATTGTGAATTGAGCAATCACTAATCACTTTTCACTTTTCACTATTCACTAATCACTATTTTCAACTTTCAATTTTCAATTCGTCAAGCATTCACACATTTTTTTTCATTATTTTGGGAAAAAAGTGTATTTTTGCAGGCTATGAAGACCGTTTTTAAGATAAGTTTTTTCATCGTAACCGTCGCCCTTGCAGCCTCTTGCAGCAGTTATGACAAGTTGCTGAAGGGGAACGATTTTGCCGCGCAGTACGAGGCGGCGGTAAAATACTACAACGAGAGAAGCTACACCCGCGCCACCCAGCTGTTCGAGAATCTGATTATGCACTACCACGGGAAGGAGAACGCCGAGGATATCTCGTGGTACTATGCCATGTCGCTGATGAACGGCGACAAGGACTATTACTCGGCGGGCTACCAGTTCAAGGGCTTTTTCAAGCGTTTCCCCTACAGCGAGCGCGCCGAGGAGGCTCTGTATCTGTCGGCCACGTGCAAATACAACCAGTCGCCCGACTACTATCTGGACCAGAAGCTGACGAAGGAGGCCATAGCCGAGTATGAGTCGTTTGTGGACCGCTATCCCAACAGTCTGCACATCCCCGAAATCAACAGCCGGCTGGACGAGCTGCGCGGCAAGCTGATGCAGAAGGACTACGACATTGCCTACAGCTACTATCTGACGGAGCAGTACAACGCCGCCTATGTGTCGCTGCAGTCGTTCCTGAACAACTACCCCGAATCGCCGCTGCGCGAACAGGCTATGTACTATATGCTGGCCAGCGGCTATGAATACGGCATCAACAGCACGGAGGAGAAGATGCGCGAGCGCCTGCAGCTGGTGGTGAACGATTTCGACCGCTTCGCCGCCCTGTTCCAGGACTCGAAATACCTGTCGTCGGCACAGGAGTTGTACACCAAGGCCAAGGAGGCGATGAGGAGAATTGAAAATTGAAAATTGAAAATTGAAAGTTGCTGCCGCACCACGGGTCAACAAATTTTCACTTTTCACTTTTCACTTTTCAATTTAATTCAATTCCCAAGCAATCAAACAATCAAAAATATCATGGAAGAGAAGAAGAAGAAAGTACCCAACACGACAATTACACGCAACACGGCAGAGTTCAGCCAAATGACAGGCAACATCTATGAGACTGTCGCCGTGCTGACCAAACGCGCCAACCAGATAGCCATCGAGGAGAAGAAGGAGCTGCACAAGAAGATCGAGGAGTTCTCGAACAACAACGACGGCATCGACGAGTACTATGAGAACCGCGAGCAGATTGAGGTGGTGCGCCGCTTTGAGCAGATGCCCAAGCCCGCGCTGGTAGCCACGGAGGAGTATCTGAACCACGAGATTTACTACCGCAACCCTGCCAAGGAAGACCAGGAGCAGCAGCGCATGGAGGCCTTGGAGAACTCGGTGATTGCTGAACAGAGCGCCGAGGCATGAGGGTGATAGTGGGCATAACGGGAGGCATTGCAGCCTACAAGGCTCCGTTGCTGGCAAGGCTGCTGGTGAAGGCCGGGCACGAGGTGCAGTGTGTGGCGACGAGCCATGCACTGGAGTTCGTCACTCCGCTGACATTGGAAACGGTGTCGGGCAGGAGGCTGTATTCCGACCTGTTCTCTCCCGCCAATGACCATTCCACAGAGCACATTTCCCTCAAGGACTGGGGCGACGCCATGGTGGTGGCTCCGGCCACGGCCAACATTATCGGCAAGCTGGCATCGGGCATCGGCGACGACGCGCTGAGCACGCTGCTGCTGTCGTTCAGCGGCAAGCCGCTGTTTGTGGCTCCGGCCATGAACACGCAGATGTGGGTGCACCCCGCGGTGCAGCGCAATGTGTCGTACCTGCGCTCGACAGGCGTGAACATCATAGAACCCGCTTCGGGGCAGCTGGCCTGCGGCGCCACGGGCACCGGACGCATGGCCGATCCGGAGGAGATTGCAGACTTTATGCGCCGCACCCTGAAGCAGCCGAAGCCGCTCGCCTCGCGGCGCGTGCTGGTCACGGCGGGTCCCACTTATGAGCGAATCGACGCAGTGCGTTTTATCGGCAACTACTCGTCGGGCAAGATGGGTTTTGCCATAGCCGAGACTCTGGCCGCTCACGGCGCCGAGGTGGAACTGGTGACAGGGCCCACGGCGCTCGGTATCGCCCATCCGCATGTGCACCGCACCGACGTGGAGAGCGCAAGGGAGATGTTTGACGCCGCCACGGCGCTGTTCCCGTCGTGCAACGCAGCCATTCTTTCGGCTGCCGTGGCCGACTACCGTCCCGACCACGCCGCCGACCACAAGCTGAAGAAGCAGGGCGACGAGGGCATGACGCTGCACTTGGTGCAGAACCCCGACATCCTGGCCACGCTGGGCACCATGAAACAGGAGGGACAGACGCTGGTGGGCTTTGCCCTCGAGACCGACAATGAGCTGGCCAACGCCCAGCGCAAGCTGGAGAGGAAAAACCTGGACTTTATAGTACTCAACTCGCTGAAGGACGCCGGAGCAGGTTTCGGCGTGGACACCAACCGGGTGACAATCATCAGCCGCGACGGCGCCGAAGGGGAAGGCGACACCTACACCACCCCTCTGCTGAGCAAGCGCGAGGTGGCCGAGGTGATAGTGAACCGCTGCATTGAAGGTGCGAAAGGACTGGAGAGATGAGAAAGTCGAGACTGGGATGGATTGCGGCAACGGCTCTTCTGGTTGTGGCAGGAGTCGTCTGCCTGTGCTCCACCGAGAAGGACGACAGCGAGGAGGCGCACCGGCGCGCCATTATGAACGGCTACAAGGTTTTCGCCCCTTCCATTCCCGACACCCTCACCTTTGCTGGCGAGAGTGTACCGCTGGCCACCTACTATGTGCGGGAAGGGCTTGACAACGAGCTAATCGTAAACATGTACCGCCAGTCCAGCACAGTGCTCTACTTTAAACGAGCCAGCCGCTATTTCCCCGTCATAGAGCCTATTCTGAAAAAGAACGGCATCCCGTCCGACTTCAAATACCTGTGTGTAATAGAAAGCGGCCTGACCAACGCCACTTCCCCCGCCAAAGCGCAAGGTTTCTGGCAGTTTATTGCCAGCACGGGGGCCAACTACGGGCTGATGGTGAACGACGAGATAGACATGCGCGACAACCTGGCGGCCTCGACGGAGGCGGCATGCAAGTACCTTCGCTCGCTGTACAACAAGTTCCACAGCTGGACGGCGGCAGCGGCAGCCTACAACTGCGGCGAGAACGGCCTTGCCCGGCGCATCGACAGGCAGGGCACCGACGTGTACTACGACATCTGGCTCAACACCGAGACCAGCCGGTATGTTTACCGCATCCTTGCCATCAAGCTCATCATGCAGAATCCCCGGCAGTACGGCTACTACCTGCGCAAATGCGACCTGTACCAGCCTGTGCCCACCCGCAAGGCCACCCTTTCCGGCCAGAATATAGACCTGTACCAGTTTGCCCGCAGCCACGGGACAAACTACAAGATGTTGCGGATGCTCAACCCGTGGATTAAGACCGACATGCTGAAGAATAAGGCCAACAAGACCTATACCGTAGATTTGCCGGTTGAGAACGGCACCCTGTACCGTACCCTCACCAAGGGCAAGAAAGACACCGGACTGCTGACAACCATTTAGGGAAAGGACGGAGTTTTTTGGAGAGTTGAAAGATGAAAAGGTTTGCCTCTGATACGTTTTTTCCCAGTCACCCAACAATAATCATCGCTATTTGAAGGACAGCATTGAAATATTAGGAGCGCGCGAGCATAACCTGCAGGATGTGGACATCGACATCCCGCGCGACCAGTTTGTGGTATTCACCGGTCTCAGCGGCAGCGGCAAGTCGAGCCTGGCCTTCGACACCATCCACGCCGAAGGTCAGCGCCGCTATATGGAGACCTTCTCGGCCTATGCCCGCCACTTTGTGGGCAACATAGAGCGCCCCGACGTGGACAGCATCACCGGCCTCAGCCCGGTTATCTCCATCGAGCAGAAAACCACCAACAAGAACCCGCGTTCCACCGTGGGGACGGTGACCGAGATCTACGACTTTATCCGTCTGCTCTATGCCCGTGTGGGCATCGCCTACTCCCACGTGAGCGGCGAGCGGATGGTGAAATACACCGAAGAACATATCCTCGAGCTTATCAGCGAGCAGTACAAGGGCAAAGACATCATGATTCTTGCCCCGCTGGTCAAGTCGCGCAAGGGTCACTACCGCGAGCTGTTCACGCAGGTGGCAAAGAAAGGTTTCCTGCGCGTGAGAGTGGACGGGGAAATCCGCGAGCTGACCTACAACATGCAGGTGGACCGCTACAAGACCCACGACATAGAGCTGGTGGTGGACCGCATCCGCGTAGGCAACAACACCGACCGCCTGAAAGAGGCTGTACGCACAGCCTTCAAGCAGGGCAAAGGAGTCCTCATGGTGTTGGAGAACACACCTCCTTCGCCCATTCCCGCCCCCAAGCCTAAACCCACTTACTACAGCCGCCTGCTGATGGACCCCGCCACAGGCATGTCATACCCCGAACCGGAGCCCAACACCTTCTCGTTCAACTCGCCCTACGGGGCATGCCCCAAGTGCAACGGCCTCGGGCAGATTGCGCAGATTGACATCACCAAGCTCATTCCCGACCCGTCAAAGAGTATCCGGCAGGGGGCTTTCGAAGTGCTGGGCAAGTACAGCCCCACCAACTACCTATACCGCAAACTGGAGAATCTGGGACGGCACTATCATTTCACCATCGACGACCCGGTGTCCTCCTTTTCCGAGGATGCCATGAACACCATTCTCTACGGCACCAGCGACTTCACCGGCATGGAGGATGCCTACGAGATGAACCACGGCACCAGTTTCCAGGGCATTGTCAACTACATCATGCAAGTGGCCTCGGACGAGAGCTCCCCGGCACTGCAGAAATGGGCTTCCTCGTTCATGAACACCGTGCCGTGCCCGGAATGCCACGGCTACCGTCTGAAGCCCGAGAGCCTCGCCTTCAAAATCGACGGCATGCACATCGGCGAGATGGCACAGCTCGACCTCACCGAGCTCCACGACCGGCTGCTGCACCTCGAGGAACGCCTCGAGCCCCAGCAACAAATCGTAGCCCACGAGATATTGCACGAAATCCTCACCCGCATCCAGTTCATCATCAACGTGGGCATCGGCTACCTCTCGCTCAACCGCAACAGCAGCAGTCTGAGTGGCGGGGAAAGCCAGCGCATACGCCTTGCCACACAGATAGGGGCACGACTGGTGAACGTGCTCTATATCCTCGACGAGCCCAGCATCGGCCTGCACCAGCGCGACAACAGAAGGCTCATCAACGCCCTCAAAGAGCTGCGCGACCTTGGCAACAGCGTCATCGTGGTGGAGCACGACCGCGACATGATCAACAGTGCCGACTATGTGGTGGACATCGGCCCCGGAGCCGGTATCCACGGAGGGAAAATCATCTTCCAAGGCACTCACAAGCAGCTCCTCGCCTCAAAGAAAAAGACCCTCACCCTGCAATACCTCAACCGGGTCAAGGACATACCCCTGCCCCAGCGCCGCCCCATCGAGGGCTGCAACCACATCGTTGTCACCGGCGCCACAGGCAACAACCTCAAAAACGTCACCCTCGACCTGCCGCTGCGCCGTTTTGTCTGCGTCACCGGAGTCAGCGGAAGCGGCAAATCAAGCCTAATCAACGAGACGCTGCACCCCATCCTCAACCAACACTTCTTCCACGCCACCAAAGAGCCGCTCCCCTACAAGACGGTACAGGGGATAGAGCATATCGACAAAGTCATCGAGATAGACCAGTCGCCCATCGGCCGCACCCCGCGCAGCAACCCCGCCACCTATGTCGGTGTCTTCGACGAGATACGCAACCTCTTCACCCAGCTGCCCAGCGCCCGCATCAGGGGCTACAAGCCCGGCCGATTCTCCTTCAACGTCAGCGGCGGCCGCTGCGAACACTGCAAGGGCGCCGGAGTGCGCACCATCGAAATGAACTTCCTGCCCGACGTATATGTCAACTGCGAAGTGTGCAACGGCAAGCGCTACAACCGCGAAACCCTCGAGATACGCTACAAGGGCAAGAGCATCGCCGATGTGCTCGACATGACAGTCAACGAGGCAGTGCCCTTCTTCGAGCCCCATCCCAAAATATACCGCAAACTCAAGACCCTGCAGGACGTGGGTCTCGGCTACATCACCCTTGGGCAGCAGTCCACCACGCTCAGTGGCGGCGAAGCCCAGCGCATCAAACTGTCGACCGAACTGGCACGCCCCGAAACAGGCAACACCCTCTATATCCTTGACGAGCCCACCACAGGCCTTCACTTCGAGGACATACGCATTCTCCTGCAGGTACTCCAGCAACTGGTAGACCGCGGCAACAGCATCCTCGTCATCGAGCACAACATGGACGTCATCAAAGTGGCCGACTGGATTATCGACATGGGTCCCGACGGCGGCCGCAAAGGTGGCCAAATCACTTTCTGCGGCACACCCGAACAGATAGCCGCACAACCCGACAACATCACTGGCCAATACCTCAAAGAAGAACTCGAAGAAACCACAAAACACGCTGGGACACAAACCGATTCTTAACCCACATACAATAATCCGCCAAGTGTTCCTCTACCTCCTATATCTCTTTGCCACCCCGGCGCTCGTCATGCTCCTTGCCCGCAAATGGACATGGATAGACAAAGTCAGCCCCATGGCTCTGCTCTACATCATTGGCCTCCTCGTGGCAAATCTTACGCCGTGGATACAGCAGCCCGGCCTCCTCGCCGCCAACAACCTCATAGGCAACATCTGCATCCCCCTCTCCATCCCCCTCATGCTCCTTGCCTGCAACCTGTCGGGATGGTCCACAGGCAAAGCCCTCAAAGCGGGGTTGTGCGGCTTCACCGCCGTCGTCATCGTCACCGTGGCAGGTTTTTTCCTTTTCCGCGGCAACAGCGACCCCCGTCAGTTTGCCCAGGTATGTGCCGTTGCCATAGGCATCTACACAGGCGGTATCCCCAACATGGGAGCCATCGCCCGCGGCGTAGGCATGGACCCGGACACCTACCTCTACATCACATCCTACGACTTGATAGTCACCGGTCTCTACCTCGTCTTTGTCATCTGCTTCGGCAAACCACTCTTCCGACGGCTGCTGCCCTCACGCCTCACCCCTGTGACCGCGGCACCTGCAGCAACGCCCCAGCAGCCCGCTCCCTGGAGCCTCAAGGCACAACTGCCCGCTCTCCCCGTAGCGCTGGCCATTGCCGTGGCATCATACCTCCTCTCCACCCTCTTCCCCGAAAACCTCTCCACCCCCATGCTTATCCTCATCCTCACCACCCTCTCCATAGCCGCCACCTTCCTCCCCCTCATACGCCGTGCCAACAACAACGCCGGCAGCCGCCAGCCCCTCTCCTTCTCCGTGGGGCTCTACTGCGTCTACCTCTTCTGCTTCACCATCGCCAACGCCTGCGACATACGCCAGATGAACCTTGCCGGAAGCCTCGGCATACTCTGGTACATACTCTTCATCATCTTCGGCTCGCTACTGCTGCAAATCCTCTTCTCGCGACTCCTCCATCTCGACGGCGACAGCGCCCTCGTCACCTCTGTGGCACTCATCAATTCACCCCCCTTTGTGCCACTTGTGGCCGCCCTTCTCAAAAACAAAGACCTCATCATGCTCGGCATCACCATAGGCCTTTTCGGCTACCTCATCGGCAACTATCTCGGCCTTGCCGTTTTCTTCCTGCTCGCGCCATGAATACATAAAAGTTTCTTTCCATAACTTTTTTTAATAAATAATTCCCATTTTTTTTGTATTTTTGCCTTTTGAAATCAAGAATACAAACAATCTTTATTAATAATTAAAAACAATGAAATTCAAAGTATTATCCATCGTCCTGGCTATTTCCGTATTCCTGTGCGGTCGTGCAAAAGCCGAAAACATCGACGTTCAAACCGCAAAACAGATTGGAGCCTACTACTTCACAGTAGCTACCGGAGCCAAGGCACCCATAGAAGCCGACAACCTCAAACTCATCCAGCAGTTTGACAACCCAACACTCTGCATCCCTGCCCTCTATGCATTCAATGTGGCTGGCAATGGATTCATCATTGTTTCTGCATCCGACTGTGTCGAGCCCGTCCTTGCCTACTCGCCCGTTGGCAGCTTCGACCCCGACAACATCAACCCTGCATGCCAGTACATACTCGACGGCTATGTGCGTGTAGTCAGTGAAAACCAAAACAGCAACGCCGTCGCCTCTGCACAGGCCAAAGGGCTTTGGGACGAAATGACGCAGCAAACCTTCACCTGCAACCCCGACAGCAAAGCCGTCCTCGTACAGGCCAAATGGGACCAAGAGGCACCCTACAACTATTGGAGTCCCGTCAAGCAAGGAGTCCACTGCCCCGCCGGCTGCGTGGCCACTGCCATGGGCATGATTATCCACTTCTGGAAACACCCCGAAGTAGGAGGCAATGACAATGAAAGCACCGCAAGCTGCCCCTGGAACGGCACCACTCTGAAATACAAATTCAGAGTCGACAGCAACAAATTCCACTATGAAGACATGCCCAACCAGCTTAAAATGAATAGCACCTACGAACAGATGCGGGCCATAGGCAAACTGCTCCTTGCATGCGGTATCACTGTCAAGATGAACTGGGACGTGGAAGGCAGCGGCGCACACAGCGAAGATGTGCCTGGTGCCCTCTCCAGATGGTTCCGCTACTCATCCGAGGCCAAATACATCTTACGAGAAAGAGCATATATCAATGCGGCAGGACGCTTGGACTTCACCACCCTCGTCTCCGATGCCGAGTGGCTTTCCATCCTTCACAGCGAAATCGACGACCATGCTCGTCCCGTTTACTACAGCGGCATCGACTACAACGGTACCGGCCGTGATGCCGGCGGACACGCCTTCGTCATTGCCGGCTCCTCTGCCGCCGACCAGAAGAAATTCTTCATCCGTTGGGGCTGGGGCGGAAACGCCGACGGTTTCTTTACCCTCGCTCCCACCACCTCTGTCGAGACCGCCAGCGGCTACACCTTCAACCACGGACACGGAATGGTCTACCAAATCTACCCCAACACCCTGGGTATCGACGAAAACACTACCTACACCGAAGCACCCTGCTATCCCAACCCCGCCACCGACTACATGATGATTCCCGCCGACCTTCCCCTCAATGCCTACCTCACCATCTACTCCGCCGACGGGCGCATAGTTGACAACCTCGTCATCCCCGGCGGCACAAAGGAATACCGCCTCAATCTGCAAGGCTATGCACCCGGCGTATATCTCTACCGCCTCAACGGCAACGCAGTAAAATTCACCGTGCAATAAACCACCCGGAAACGATACTAAACAACAAAGAGTCCCCCGATAAACAACCCCGTCGGGGGACTCTCAATTTAAAACTAACTCAAATGAAAAAAACACTCATCCTCATCGCACTGGCACTGGCACTCTGCCCTGCCGCCGCCGCACAGACCATCACCGCGCAAGACAGCGCCATCCTCAACCGCATTCACGCTGCAAACCAGCAATACCGCACCCTGCAGAACACCTTCCGCCACGACCTCATCAAGAAGGGCACCACCTACCACCGCTACGGCACACTCTACGTCACCAAAGTGAAACCCGCCAAGAAGGGCGACATCGAGGCCAACATCTCCATGCTCTACTCCGACCCCAAAGGCGAATACTACATCATCAACACCACTCACCTCTACAACGGCATCGACGGCCACAAACTCAAATTCAACTACAAATTCGTCCCCCTCATGAAACTGCTTGGCAACGCCATGTCGTGGTCAATGAATGGCGACATCTACAGCATCTACAACAACCTCAACACCGACTTCCAACTGGCCACCGACGCCAAATACTACATCATCACCCTCACTGTAAAGAAAGGCTACAACAAAGGCATCACCAAAATGCTGCTCAAATACGACAAAAACACCGGCCTCGTCGACTACATGGAAATGGAGGAAAAACTGGGCCTCATCCACAAATACTACATGGGGCTCGATGCCAAAGGCAAGACCCACAAGCCGCTCCTCAACACTCCCATCGACGCCAAAGTCTACACCCTCGACTGAGTCCGGTGATAAAGACTCCTCAAACGCCCTCCCGTTACGGTGAGGGCGTTTGTTTTTCCCCCTAAACCCAATGTAAGCCCAATCCTTTTCCCTCATTTATCCAGAATCGATCTTAGACGTTGCAAGCGATGCCGCGCCACCTCCACCACCCGCTGTGCAAACGTCGTAGCGTCGTCATTTATTCGATCGTTATTCGATCGTTTTCCCATCGTTTTCCCTTTCCGGAAGGGAAAACGATGGGAAAAGAACATAATTCAAAGTGCATAAAGAACGGCACAACAGTATCTTAACAACATTTGACAAAATATGGAAGAAATGCTGAAAGAGCATAGTCGATACTGAGAACAAATAGCCTGTAAAATCGTTTTAACATCCCTTATTGGTAATTTTACGAAAGACGAGGCGGGGTTAAGGTAAATAAACGAACCTGTCAAAAACAAAATGTGTACTTTTGCAGCGGGTTTCAGTGATTTTGCTGACGAAGGTGCGAAGAAAGGACTGTCGAAGTGAAGACAAATCTACGACGAGACAGCAATGCGGCCATTATGGCATAAACCCAAATGACCGATGTGGGTAAAACGGGAAATATGATGAACAACGATTACTTCACGAAATAGCGGAGATAGAGGCCGAAGGCAAAGTCCATGGCCTGCTCGCGGAGGTCGTAGTAATACTCGGTGTCGAGACCCAAGGAGAAACGGGCGCTGTAGCGGTTCTCAAAGTCCAGTTTGGCGGTGACCATCCTCCTCTCCGGCTCGGCAAAATCGGGACGGTGCCAACTGACACTTTGGAACAGGTAGCTGCCGCGCGGGGCAATATATTGGTGTCCGTGCCAGTAGCCCGCCTGCACCAGCAGTCGCCAGCTGCCGCGCCAGAAGGGCTGCGGCTCGTCGGGAGGGGGAGGGACATCGTGGGCAAACTGCCAGTCGAAGGAGAGCTGCGGCCACACAGCCCAACCCTTGCTGTAAGGCAGGCACTTGGTAGGCGATACGTCCTGAAAGAAGAAGGCCGGCACATCGAGGGCGACGGCTGAAAAATTCCCCGTGGCGAAATTGACGCGGAGTCCCGCGCTCTCGGTAAAGAGAGACTGGATGCAAGTGTCCAACGAGGAGAACTGTCCTCCGCGATGGCTGCCGAGAAAACTGAGGGGAAGGCTGACTGTCATGCGCCCGTGGCACAGACCTTCGCCGAGGATGAGCAGATGGGAACTGCCGAGGGAGAAGCGTTCCTGTTTGGGCTGCCAAGGTTCGAGCAGGTCTTCCCAGTGCAGCCACGTGTCCATGCGCCAGCCCAAGAGGGAGCCTATCGAATAGTCGGCGAGGATTTGCACGCCCTCCTCCTGGTGGTCGTAGATGAATCGCTCGCGGTCGAGCATCGGCTCGTAGAGGCCGTGGGAGAGCGTCCCATAGAGCGAACCCATGACAAGGCGGAAGTTGTTGAACGGTTCGTATTCAAGCTGCACAAGGGGCTGCCATGCCCGCAGGCCGTCGTAGCCCGCCACACCCGACAGAAGAAGGCCGAAGGTCATCTGGGCGTCCTGCCCGATGAGGTGCTTGGCATAGGGTTTCACAAAGAAACCGGTGGCGGTGTAGCCGCGCGTGTAGGGCAGCGAGAAGGCGGCATCGCGCAGGAATGTGGTGGCATCGACGCCGATGCGCCAGGTGTACTGCCGCCCGTGGTCGCGGCGCCAGGCATCGGACTGAATCGCATCGTAGTGCAGTTCGGTTCTCCACTCGTCCGGCTCGTCAACCAGCAGGCGCAACTCGCGCTGTACCTGATAATGGTCGTAGCGGTAATCGATAAGCAGAGCTGCTGTATCGGGCGGAAGAGCAGTGGACAAACGAAGTTCCTGCGGACGCACAGCAACGGCGAAAGAGCAAATTAGCAATAAAATACAAAAGCGTTTCATGCTGCAAAGATACAAAGAAATAAACAATTAGTAACGAAAAAATTGTTATTTGGTATTTTTTTCGTATTTTTGCATCTTTGAAAAAACAAACAAATCATGGAAGAATATAGCACACTAAACCCCTCGGCCATGCCGGAGAACAAACAGATACGCCATGCTGCGCGTGAGCGTTTGTCGGGCAACTGGCTCTATGCGGTGCTTTGCACCCTGCTGTTCTGCGCCGTCACCTCAGTGGCGGGTTCGATACCATTGGCCGGTTTGCTGGTGGTTTGTCCGCTGGCATTCGGTTTCAGCATCGCCTTTCTGCATCTTGTCCGCAGCGAGGTGGAAGGCGACGACCTGGTGACCAAGCCTTTCAGTGTCTTTCACCAATACGGGCGCATGCTGGGTGCCTCGCTGCTGGTGGTAGTTCTGACCTTCCTGTGGTCGCTGCTGCTGATTATCCCCGGCATTGTCAAGGCCTATTCTTATGCACTGACGCCCTACCTGGTGCACGACCACCCCGAAATGTCGGAGTACGACTGCCTGAAGCGCAGCCAGCAGTTGATGAAAGGCTACAAGTGGAAACTGTTTCTGCTTGACCTGAGCTTTATAGGCTGGATACTTTTGGGCTTTATCACCTTCGGTATCGGCCTGCTGTGGGTTAGACCCTACATGGAAACCGCCCATGCAGAGTTCTACGAAAGGAGAAAAGCCTTGGAGACAGCATAGTCTGAACGAAAGAATAACCCTACTGCCAAGGGAGCAGGAGACGGCATATCCGCCCCTGCTCCCTTGCTCATTCCCGATAAAAAAGCAATAATATGTACGACAACAGGGACAACATTGATTTCGCCCACGAGAAAATCGGGCCGCTCTTTGCCCGCATCTTCTTCCCCACCCTGCTGGGGATGCTGTTCAACATGGCCTTCCTTCTGACGGACGGCATCTTTGTGGGGCACGGCATCGGTGAGGCAGGACTGGCTTCCATCAATCTGATAGCCCCCATCATGATGCTTATCAACGGCATGGGCATGATGATGGGCATGGGTGCCAGTGTGGTGGCAGCCATCCACCTGTCGCAGAACAACGAGAAGGCGGCGCGCATCAATGTGACACAGGCATTCGTCGCCGGGATGTGCGTGTCGGTGCTGTTGGGGGCATTCTGCTACCTGTTCCCCGACACAGTGCTGACGCTACTGGGCGTGAAAGGCGACCTATATGCCTCGACCAAGGAGTATTACCTGTGGTTTCTGCCCACATGCCTGTTGCTGATGATTGAGACACTGGGTCTGTTTGTCATCCGTCTGGACGGCTCGCCACGCTATGCCATGCTGTCGAACATCATCCCGGCCATCGTGAACGGGGTACTGGACTATATCTTTATTTTCCCCTGCCATTGGGGCGTGATGGGCGCGGCCCTGGCCACAGACATCGGCGGGCTTGTCGGCACACTGATGGTGGTGTATTATATGCTGTTCCGCACAAGGACGCTGCATCTGTATCGCCTGAAACACACCTGGACGAGCCTGCGGCTGACCCTGCGCAATGTGGGCTACATGGCTCGTGTGGGAGCCCCCGGCCTGGTGGGCGAGCTGGCGGTGGCGGTGATGATGCTGTCGGGCAACATGGCTTTTATGCAGTATATCGGCAGCGACGGCGTGGCGGCATACAGCATTGCCTGTTATCTGTTCCCGCTGGTGTATATGATATGCAGCGCGGTGGCACAGTCGGCACAGCCTATCATCAGCTACAACCACGGCGCCGGGGCACACCGCCGCGTAAACCATACCGTGAGGTTCAGCATGGCAGTGTCTGTGGCCGTGGGTCTGGCGGTGAGCCTGCTGTTCTTTTTCTTTTCGCCGCAGATGGTGCTGTGCTTTCTTGACCGGGACGTGCAGGCCTATACATTGGCAGCCGAGGGACTGCCTTACTACGGTGCCGGTTTCCTCTTTATGGCGGTGAACATCTGTGCCGTGGGTTACCTGCAAAGCATTGAGAAATCGGGAGCAGCCACGGGTTTCACCTTGCTGAGGGGAGTAGTGTTCCTCGTGGCGGCATACATCCTGCTGCCTCGACTTTGGGGCACAACGGGGTTGTGGTTGTCTGTCCCCTGCGCGGAGTTGCTGACCGCTCTTGTCATAATCATCTACGCCTTTGCCTTTCCCATCAGGAAGAAACGCAACGGATGATTTTTTTTCTTCCACAAGCAATAAATGAACCATTAAACGAACTAAATGTATATTACAAGATAAACGTTCAACACCTATGAAGATTACCACAACTAAACTTTTTTCGACAGCGACGCTGCTGTTGTTCTTGTTGATAACCTCTGTATCGTATGCACAGCCCGGCGGCGGCCCCGGTGGCCGGCCCATGGGTCCCCCTCCAGGAGGTTCTAATGGCCGACCCTCCATGAGCGACCGCGAAAGAATGAGAAGGCAGTACCAGCAACAGCAAGCCGCCGAGAAAGCCCAGCAAGTCAGACAGAAACGAACCGTGAAAGAAGGCGACCTCTTCAAAGTGGTCGGCACCCTGCAAGACAGCGTCAGCGGTGAAGGTATCCCCTATGTCAACGTCGCCATCCTCAGCGCCGAAGACACCCAGATGGTGAAAGGCGGAATCACCGACCTGAACGGATATTTCGAGATTGCCAACGTGCCGCAAGGAAAGATGCTTCTGCGTGTGTCTGCCATTGGCTACAAGAATATCATGACCCCATTCACCGTAGAGAACAACACGGCTCTTGGCACCATCAAGGTAGCACCGGGTGCCACCACCCTTTCAGAAGTGAAGGTGACTGCCTCGCGCCCGCTCTATGCCATGGATGGTGAGAAACTGATATACAATGTGGCCGACGACCCCACCATACAGACCGGCACCACCAGCGACGCCCTGCAGAATGCACCGGGCGTAGAGGTGGACATCGAGGGCAACATCACCCTGCGTGGTGTTTCCAGTGTGGAGATTTGGGTGAATGACAAGCCCTCCAAACTGACAGAGGAGAACCTGAAGACATACCTCGAGACCCTTCCGGCCAATGCCCTTGACCGCATCGAGACCATCACAAACCCCTCGGCCAAGTACGCCACCAGCGCCGATGCCGTCATCAACATCATCACCTCAGCTTACATCAAGAGCAACCACTTCATCAGCTTCGGCGTGAACGGCGCCACACAGCCCTTCGTGTCGCCTTGGGTCTCTTATACATGGGCCAACGAAAAACTCTCTGTCAACCTCTATGCCAGCGGTCGCTATAACTACTCCAACAACAGCGGATGGAGCAAGACCACCTACCGCAAGGACAGCGAGACCGCCGACAAGCAGTATGACACCACCGCTATCGACACCAGCTATAACCAAAGCAACAGCAAACGCCTTAACGGTAATATCTTTGCCCGCGTAAGCTACGCTATCGACACCATGACCGACATCGAGTTTATGGGTCACTACAACTACAGCCACAACACCGGCGCAAGCACCATGGGTTGGGAACGCACCAGTTTCATGCCTTTTGAACAGTTCAAATACACCGACACCAAAAGCAACTCCGGCAACAGCGGCTTCGGCATGGCTGGCATCGACTTTACACACAAATTCGACAAAAACGGCCACAATATCCGCGCCAGCATCCACGAAAACTTCAACAACGGCAATAGTCAAAACGATTTCGTAAGACTGTATGAGTCGGGTACCACCTACACACTTGGGCAAAACTATGACAAGTGCTATCTTGACAAATACATCACCAACAACTTCAGTGCCGACGTGCGCTACAACCGCCCCTACAGCGAGAGCGGCGAACTCTCCTTCGGCTTAGGCTACGGTTTTAAAGGCACATCGCGCAGCTACAACGTCATCGACAGCATCTCCACCTCCAATGTAAGGGACGAACTCCGCAGCTATGATTTTGATGATAGTGAACATAATGTAGAAGCCGACGTGGAATGGACACGCCGCTTTGGCAACTTCACCCTCGAACTGGGATTCGGAACACAATACGAGCATATCGATTTCAGATACTTCGGTAGCGAAAAATACCCCTTCACCATCGACGACACCGCATGCAACTTTATCACCTTCAGCCCCTCCATACACATGTCCTATCGCACGGAAGACATGCACAACTTCAAGCTCAACTACTCCTTGAGGATGCGCCATCCCGGCGAAGAAAACATCACAACGTATAAACGCTATTCCGTCGATAGCTACTCCATCGGCAACCGTGACCTCGTAGGCACCTACTCCTACACCCACAATGCCGAAGTGGGCTGGAACAAATTCTTCATGACCTTCGGCAACATCGGACTTGAAGGCTATGCACGCCTCAGCACCAACGAAATCAGCAGTCTCACCAGCTCCACCGACGTGGAAGACCCGATACTCGACCGCATCGTGCAGTTCACCGTGCCCTACAGCATGGGCTCCTCCTACCGCGTAGGCGGCACAGCATTCGTCACCTTCCGCCCCTCGGGGTTCTTCAACCTGAGACTCTACACCAACGTCTATGACTACGGCTACAGCTTCACCCACCCCGAAACCAACCTGCAACTGAGCAACCACAAAGTATCGTGGAGCGCACGCCTCAACTGCTGGGTGAAACTCTACAACAAATACCAAGTCTTCGCCTCTGCCAACTACTCCTCCCCCACCATCAGCCTGGCCTCCGAGCGCAAGGCCCGCTACTTCCTCAACTGCGGTGTACGCGCCGACTTCTTCAAACGCAAACTCTCTGCCTACATCAACGTGCAGGACATCTTCAACTGGGGCAAGACCATCGGTACCGGCTCAAGCAACACCAACCCCTACCTGCTTAGCGAAAGCAACAGTTATACCCTCAACAGCCGCTATATCTCGGCAGGCATCACCCTCCGTTTCGGTAAAATGGAACTGGAGAACCGCTCGAAAGAAGGCTCAGAAGACGGCAGCACCAGCACCACAACAGAATAACAACCCATGAGACGCATCTTTGCCATCACACTGCTGGCTGTTCTGCCCATGGCACTGCACAGCCAGATACAGAAACCCGAAGAGCAGCACATCCCCGGTCATTACGTGTACACACACTCCTGGGACTATGCTGCTCCCGACGGCAACGGCACCATCCACTGCGACGAAACCGGCACCCTCGACTTCTACGCCGACGGCACCTTCGCCGACACCGCTCTACAGCACCACTTGCTTTCAACAAAAGTGAGAGAAACGACAGGAGGGCGTTCTGAAACTGCAGAAACAGAAACCTATCTTTTCAACTTCATGTACTACTGCCAAGGACGATGGCGTGTGGAAAACGGCAAATTCCTCTTCTCCGAACATGCCGAAGGGTTCGACATTATACTGCAGAACAACACCGACGACCAGTGGACAACCCATTATGCCGACCTGATTGAAAAGAAAACACTGCCCAACTCCAGCCGATGGTTCACCTTCGACATTGAACGCCTCGATGAGGAATGGTTTATCTGGACCTACACCTACCCCAACGGACGAAAAGACTCATGGGAAATGAAACGTGTGAAACAATAAACAGTGACACAAAGAAGAAAGCCCTGCAGAGCATTCTGCGGGGCTTTCTTGTTGTCCATCCAGGACTCGAACCTAGACTGGCTGATCCAGAGTCAGATGTGCTACCATTACACCAATGGACAATCTCTTTGTTTTGTAAGACGCATTGACCATTTCACGTCTCAAAAGCGGGTGCAAAAGTACTACTTTTTTCCCAATTGACAAAAAAATATTTAGAATTATTTTTCTACACACTGTATTTCAATGAAATATTTTTTCATTCATTCCTACATTCCTTCCTAAAAACAGGATTGAATTGTATCCCAAACAGCAAATTTTGGATATTGTTACAATGGCAAAACATATACCATTCACCCCGCACAATATAAAACAAGATTCTCCGTTATTTTAATATGACTAAAAAAGTATTTGTAAGCGGCTGTTACGACCTCCTCCACAGCGGACATGTTGAGTTTTTCCGTCAAGCGGCGGAATACGGCGACCTGTACGTAGGCATCGGCTCGGACGAGACCATCCTGCAGCTCAAAGGGCATAAGACGCTCTACCCCGAGCAGGAACGCCTGTTCATGGTCAAGGCCATCCGCTATGTTAAAGATGCCTATATCAATCAGGGTGGCGGCATGCTGGACTTCCTGCCCACACTGGACATCGTGAAACCCGATATACTGGTAGTGAACTCGGACGGAGCCTCGGAAGACAAACGGCAACTGTGTCAACAGCGCGGCATGGAATACATCGTGCTGGAGCGCGAGCCTCACGAGGGCATGGCACCCCGCAGCTCGACCAGCATCAAGCAGCACCTCAACAGCACAGAGGCATGCATTGGGCTGCCTACACGCCTCGACCTGGCAGGGACATGGATTGACCAACCCTATGTCAGCTGCCATGCTCCAGGATGGGCTATCACCATATCGCTTCTCCCCACTTTCGAGATTCGTGAACGTTGCGGACTTTCCACCTCCACCCGAAACCAGATAAAACGCATCTGGCCTTTCCAACTGCCCAACATGGACCCGGAAATGCTGGCACGGCTGGTGTTCTGCTTCGAGAACAGCCCGGAACGGGAAGACGGCATCATCAGCGGTGCACAGGATGCCATTGGCATCTGCATTCCGGGACTATGCCGCCATTATTACGACAACCATTTCTGGCCGGAGAAGATCGAGACCTGCAACGACGAGGCAGTTCTGTCGTGGTTAGAGCAACACCTGTGCATGATTCCGATGGAGCCCCGTGCGGCCGACTGCAACGTGGTGAACGGAAGCAGTATCACACGGCCGAAAGTGCAAGCCTTGGCAAATGCGGCCGAGAGATGCTGGTCGGCTATCCTTGCACGCGACCTCGACGGCTTCGCTTCAGCCTACCGAGACTCTTTCAATGCACAGACAGCCCTGTTCCCAGCCATGATACAAGGATGTGTACAGACTTTTATTGACCAATATTCGCAATACCCCGACGTGCTGGCATGGAAAATGCCCGGCGCCGGAGGTGGCGGATACCTTGCACTGGTGGTGGACAACCAGAAGCTTTTCTGCCAACACCACCAAGAGGCCATCCCCCTACACATTAGACGACACTAAAACTTGCCGACATGAAACCCATAGAGAAACAATACCTGAAACCGTTCATTCTGGTCACCTCGCTCTTTCTGCTCTGGGGGCTGGCCAATAATATGACAGACACACTGCTGTCTGCCTTCAAGCGCATCATGTCCATGAGCGATACGCAGACGTCGCTCATCCAATTTGCCTTCTACGGTGCCTATTTCTGCCTTGCGCTGCCTGCCGCCCTGTTCATCCGCAAACACAGTTATAAGAGTGGCGTCGTGCTGGGCCTCTGCCTATATGCCGCCGGTGCCATACTTTTCATGCCCGCAGCCAAGGCCGCCAGTTACGGTTTTTACCTTATTGCCATATACATTATGGCGGGAGGATGCTCAGTGCTGGAGACCACTGCCAATCCTTATATCCTCTCTATGGGGTCACCGGAGACCGCCACCCGGCGTCTGAATATTGCACAGGCATTTAACCCCATAGGGTCGATACTGGGCATACTGATGAGCAAGTACTTTATCCTGAGCGACATTTCCCTTTACTCCATATCAGGCACCTATGCCACTCTGGGGCTGGTGTTGATTGTCATCCTTGTCGTCATGCTGGCAATTAAAATGCCAGGCGGGCAGGACAGGGACGGCAATGTACAGGGACTCGGTGCCGTCTTCGGTCGCCTGCTGCGCAACAAGCAGTACCGCCGAGGGGTGATTGCCCAGTTCTTTTACGTCGGAGCACAGATTGGCATCTGGAGTTTCACCATCCGCATCGTGATGCAGGAGCTGTCAATTACCGAGGCACCTGCCTCGACGATTTACCTTATCTCCATCGTGGGATTCTGCTTGTCGCGATTTGTCTACACTTGGTTGATGAAGTTTTTCGCTCCAACAAAGCTACTGCTGTTTGGTGCCGCAATGTCATTGGCATGCACCGCCGTGGTGATATGCACTGCCGGAAGCGGCTGGCTGCTGGTGAGCGCACTGATACTTATCAGCGCGTTTATGAGCCTAATGTTCCCCACCATCTACGGTCTGGCCCTCGAACATGTTGAGGATCCCGCGGCCGGAGGGCATCCCGGCGATGCCAAGATTGGTGCCTCAGGGCTTATCATGGCAATCCTTGGAGGAGCCATACTCACACCTTTGCAGGGTTTGCTGAGCGACACATTCTCAATCCACACCTCCTATCTCGTCCCATTCATTTGTTTTGCCGTGGTGCTCAGCTACGCTATATATATGAATAAAACTTATAAAAGAAGAATCGCATAATGAAACGCTACTGCCAAACATTAGACCTTGTGGCCGACGACGCCATGATTGAGAAATATGTGGAAGCACACGCACATGTGTGGCCGGAAGTCATGGCAGGGCAGCACTCGGTAGGAATACTTGACATGCAGATTTACCGGTTAGGGAACCGAGTGTTTATGATTTGCGACACCGTTGACGACTTCGACTGGCAACGCGATATGGCACGGTTGGCAGCACTGCCCCGCCAAGCAGAGTGGGAAGCCTACGTGGCCCAATACCAAGGATGCTCCCCGGATGCTCCCTCGTCAGCCAAATGGCAAATGATGGAAAAAATATTTCAATTGGAATAACTATATGAACAGAACGATACTTCTCATTGCCATGACTGCCCTTGCACTGTTTGCGGGCTGCAACAACAAGCAGCATGCAGACTTGATAGTACACAATGCCGTGGTCTACACCGTAGACGAATCATTCAGCCAAGCCGAAGCCTTTGCCGTGAAAGACGGACATTTCATTGCTGTAGGCACAAACGACGAAATACTGCAGCATTACACTGCCGACAGCCTTATTGATGCCAAAGGCGCACCAATTTACCCTGGCTTTATGGATGGCCACTGTCATTTCAAGAGTTTGGGCGAAACCATGATACGCTATGCCGACCTTGTCGGCTGCACCTCTTTTGACGAAGTGATACAACGACTCCAGGAGCATGCCGCAAAACATCCATCCCAATGGCTCCTCGGCCGCGGATGGGATCAGAACCTGTGGCCAGGCAAACAATTCCCCGACAACAAACTCCTCAACAAGCTCTTCCCTGACCGATATGTGGCCATAACCCGCATTGACGGACATATGGGGCTCGTTAACGACCACCTCCTGCAACTCATGCATTTTGACAGCCCGACTGGACTGCTGCTCGATGCCCCCTACGACAGTGTCAAAGCCGCCATTCCGAGACTTACGCGCCAAGAACAGTGCCAAGCCCTCATGGCCGCACAGCAGGCTTGTTTTGCAAATGGCCTAACTGGTGTCTCCGATGCTGGGCTTAGCGTTGAGGACATCCTTCTAATCGACAGTCTACAGCAACGCGGAGACCTCCTCATCAAGGTCAATGCCATGCTTAACCCCGACGAAAGAACACTCCAGCACTTTCTCCCCCACGGACCCGTACACAAAGAGCGTCTTGCGGTTTGCTCCATTAAACTATATGCCGACGGTGCACTGGGTTCGCGCGGAGCCAACCTTCTCGAACCCTACAGCGACGACCCAGACAACCGGGGCCTACAGATCTACTCCCTCTGTTACTACGACTCCTTATGCCGAATGGCCTACGATGCTGGATTCCAGGTATGCACCCACGCCATAGGCGATGCCGGGGTGCGTAACATACTTCACGCATATAGCTCAGTGCTAAAAGGAAGCAATGATCGCCGTTGGCGTATTGAGCACTCTCAAATTGTACATCCCGACGATTTTCACCTATTTGGCGAGAACAACATTATCCCTTCCATTCAAAGCACCCATGCCACATCCGACATGGCATGGGCAGAAGAAAGGATTGGAAAGCGAGTGAAAAATGCATATGCCTACCAACGGTTGCTGCAACAAAACGGCTGGGTTGTCAATGGCACAGACTTCCCAATCGAACACATCAGCCCACTCTACACTTTCTACGCAGCCGTGTCACGACAAAATCTCGAGGGACAACCCGTCGGCGGATGGCAACCCGAGGATTCCATTACACGCCAACAGGCACTGCGTTCAATCACCTGCTGGGTGGCAAAGGGATACTTTGAAGAAGACCGGAAAGGCAGCATCGAGAAAGGCAAAGAAGCTGACTTTGTCATCCTGGAACAGGACATCATGATTATTCCCCTAAAAGAAATCCCAAGCACAGGAATCCGCCGTCTATTCATTTCCGGCAGCGAAGTCCCCGTCAAATAAAATACTAAAGTTTCACGAGTTTCATCCCTTATTACCGTCCAATACAGATGGCGACTGTTTCACATAGTAACGTCGCCACCAAATGGGAGCAACGTTTATCCCAAATCGGTCGTTAGGGTTTATGCCAGATGAGTATTTGTTTCGAGCAGATTGGCCGCATCGCTGGCGAAGTCGTAGCGGGCTACGGCGAGACAGGGATGTGGACAAGATGCCGAAAGAAATGCTGATATGGCATAAAGAGACCTTGAAAAGCGAGAAAGGGTATAAAATTCGGCCTAATGACCGATTTGGGTTTATTTCAGTGAGACGCTTGCCGCTTCGCGCGGAAGTTACTTTATTATTCTGTGAGGGATTACACCACCTTACGTCAACGTTCCGATATTGTCGCATCTTTGTCCCCAACGCTACTCTGTGTGTCTTCCGGGCTCGATGTAGCGTCATTCTTTATTCCATCGTTTTCCGATATGTGTCCCTCATTTTTCCCTTTCTGAGACGGAAAACGATTGGAAAACGAGCGAATAACGAACGAATAAATGACGACGCTTGATGGTTACATCAACGACCGATTACACTTGTCAAACTTTAGTAAAACAGAAACTAAGAATTATGCGAAGCACTCTTGTCGGCAATCTTCTTCTTGGCAGCGATTTCACGATCCACCCACTCCTGCTCGCTTATCGCCAAAGCCGACTCCATAATCTCCGAATTTGTTGGCCTCGGATCTTGATGCCAGCAGTGGGACTCGTATTCGGCAACAGCCATCGGGTAACGGGAAAGCAAATCTTGATACCTTCTGCTCAAGGTCCTTTCGTAATTCTCCTGCATGCCATAAAACTCACTTATCATGCCTTGCCAAATTGCCTTGATATTCACCTTTACACAAATGGCCCGAATTGTCAAAACGACCCACAGTACAGCTATAAGCATATAAGACATACGGAAGAGCAACGTTCGCCTTCTAAATCCTAGACCAAGCGTGAAAAGAATTCCACCTGAAAACACAATAATAGCAAATAACAAAAGTAATACCAAAAATTTAGAGCGATTACTTTTTAAATAACGATTACTTTTAAAAAAATCGATTAAGCCCATATTATCATCAACTTTATTTTGCTTTCAATAACGTCATACGTTAAAAATTATTATATGGAATAAAAAAATGAATAAAAGTTTTGCAATTAAAAAAATATGTGTATCTTTGCAGCAGATATGGTTCGGATAGCAATTAGCGGAACGCGTTGATATCCAATATCTTTGAGTGAAAATTAAAATAATTATTAACAACAAAAAAACTATTATCAAGAAAAAAAAATGAAAGAAATGACAAACAAAATGAAAGCTATGTATGTAGCACCTGTGGTTGAGTTGATGAACGCTCGCGTTGAGCGCGGTTTCGAGGCTTCACTGCCGACTTCCTCCATCGAAAATGGCACCGGTGGCCCCGTTTATGAACTTGACTAAAAAAGGTACATTAATTACCAAAGTAAAACTAAAATCAAGTCGAAAGAGAAAATGAAAAAACTTTCAGTTTACATTATGGCTATCGCCTCTATGGGCATAGCAATGACATCCTGTAACAAAGAAGAGAACACTGTAGCAGAGCCTATCACTGTTTCTCTTGAAGAAAACGAAATCCTCAACGATGCAAAAGTCCATCAGGTGGGTGAGACTTATACCTACTACTGGGACGAGGGTGACAAAATTAGATTCATTGACCAGAATGGCTATGCTGCCATTTTTGAGGCAGTCAGAATGGCTCCTCGCGCTGAATTTGATTTTGTTCAGAATGTGAATACCAGTCGTCCTTTTGATCGTTCCAATGGCCCCATCGTTGGTATCTATCCTTGGAATGTTGGTGTAAATGCTGGCGCATTTACAATGCCTAAGGTTCAGAACAGTGTGGCTGGTGAGCTTTACAAAGACTTCCCGCTGTATGCTGAACAGCCCCTGAATCCTGGTTATGAATTCAAAAATCTTTGCGGTGTTGCAAAGATCGTTGTTAGCGGTGATGTTGCTATTGATAGCATTTCTGTTACCACCGATCAGGTTATCAACGGTGAATTCCGCATCGATATGACCGATCCCAACAATCCCGTAATCTCCCCTGTTCAGCCCAATGGCCATGGCACCAAGACCATCACCCTGAAAGTCGAAAATCCTGAAGTGCCTGCTGCAAAAGCTTACAAAATTGCAATGCCTCCCGCTGAATACAAAACTTTTGTTATTACTTTCTACGCTGGAAACACTCAGTTTGTTAAACGTTATCAGAATATTAGCATTATCCGTACTGCTTATACCACTCTTAACATCAATACTCCGCTTTCCGGTGCAAACTTCAGCGCCAACCCTGTTGGTACCATTAATGGTGCTTTCTCCGTCAGCGCTAGCCAGACTGTCCGCTTTGCAAAGGGTAACCTTCAGTATGTTGCAGTAAAAGGCCATCCTTTCTGGCACATTGCTGACAACCAGTGGGATTACTTAGATGTTATCAACCAGAGACAAGGTTATGGTGGAGATCGTGACCTCATTTCTTGGGGTGCTAACCGTTATAATGTTGCCAATAATGATGTTGCTGGTAACACTGGTAACCGCTATGCTATCTGGAACAGAGTTGGTACATATAACTATCTCCCCGGCACAGATGATTTGGCTGGCATCAACGAATGGGGTAACAACGCAATTGAGAACGGTGGCAACGCTGCAAATCTGTGGCGCACCCTTACCGCTGCTGAATGGGATTACCTCCTGAACACCCGTAGCGGTGACCGTTTCCTCAATGCTGAGCTGACCATCGGAGGCATGACTGTTAAAGGTCTCATCATCTTCCCCGACGGCTACAGCACCAACTATGCTGGAGTTAACAATGCCACCGAGGCTTCTGTTGCCATTGCTATGAGCGATTGGTTCAATATGGAAGCCGACGGTTGTGTCTTCCTGCCCATCAACACCTATGGTAGAGATGTTAATGCTCAGGCTCACTTCCCCGAGAATAGCGGCTCTATGAGCTATTACTGGACTGCTACTCCCGATAGCGATACCGAAGCCAATGCTATTAAGCTCTCCAAGACCACCGGCATGAACGCTGAAGTTATCGCAAAACGCTGCGGTGCTTTCATCCGTCTTGTCCAGAACATCTAATTTTTAGATTTCTAATAAAAAAATGGTGACAAATAATTGTCACCATTTTTTTTGTTTACTCCCAGAAAACACTACAATGAACCTTGAAGGCAAGCTTGATATACAAAAAGAGGGTGTCCCATAAGTTTTGGGGCACTCTCTTTTTTTTGCAAAAAGTTGCAGTTTTATTTTGCCATGTCGGATATTTTTCGTATCTTTGCATT
>CADAQX010000002.1 GCA_902790215.1 uncultured Bacteroidota bacterium
GCTCCTTTCCGGCACATGGCCAGACTGTGACACACTGCTTTACTATAACCTCACCGTCATCGACAATGTCTTCGACACGACACTCACCTACATCTGTCCGGGTCAGTTGCCCTACACGCTCCACGGTGTGACTGCCTACTCTGACACCGTCTTCAACATCACCCTTCAGGGCAGCCAGGGGCAGGACAGCACGGTCACCTACTATCTCTTCGTCAACGCCAATAGCGACACCGTCATCTACGATACCGTATTCGAAGAACAGCTTCCGTGGGCATTCCTTGACAGCCTTTTTTCCGACACCGTCAGTGGTATGCCATTTGTCCTCGTCAACGAGGCGGGTTGCGACAGCATCATCTATTATAACCTCCATATATTATGGAGTGGCGACCATTGCGACAGCCTCCTTGAGTTCCCCAACTTTGTCACGCCCAACGGCGACGGCCACTACGACCGCTTCGTCATCAAGGGACTGGTCGAGAACCAGTGCTACCCCTATAACTCCCTCTTTATCTTCGACCGCACAGGCCGTGTGGTCTTCCGGGCGGAGAACATATACCGCGACGACCAGTTCTGGGACCCCGCTGCACACCACCATCCTGCCGGCACCTATTTCTACCGTTTCACTGGCCGGGGCATCAACCATGCCACGCAACATTTTGGCTGCATAGAAGTACTGAAATGAAAACACTTGTCAACATATTTGACCCCGACGAGCCCTTGGCCGCCTATCTTTTCCTCAAGCAGTATTATGCCGAGGGCGACCGCCTGCTCTTTATCGCCACCCGCGAGAACCGTCAGCTGCTTGGCCGTTACGCTGCCCTGTTCAACCTGCCCGACGCCCAGATTGACTTCATCGCTTTCAAACGCGACGAGGACAGCTATATCTTCGAGCGCATTAGCCGCCGTCTCTCTTCGCGGCTCTCGCCAGATGTCACCTATTGGGTCAACCTGGCCGGTGGCACCCGTTATCTGGCTCTGGCCGTCCAGCATGTTTTTTCCCAGTTCAACGCGCGCCTCTTCTACGTGCAGACACGTGAGAACCTCGTGGTCAATTCCCCTTTCCACAGCGCTGACGACGACAGCCCCGATGCTATCGACCCCATCCGCTACCGCATGTCGCTCGACGAGTATTTCCGTCTCCACGGCCTCGGCCACGACCTGAAGGAGAGAAGCCACCGGCCTACCCGCAGCGAGGACGATGCCCAGCGTGTCTTCGACTGCTTTCGCACCCGTCGGCTGCCCCACCGCGCCTTCGAAGCCCTCGAACAGCTCAGGCTCATCTATCGTGGCATGCGCAAGCCCATGTCCATCCACGACATCACCTTCGGCCATCGCGATAGACGAAATGCTGTCCCCGGCCTACCTGCGCTGATCAACGCTATAGGCTTTGTCCCCAAAGAGAAAGACATGCTCCTTCCTGCCGAGGTCGATTACCTTACCGGAGGCTGGTTCGAGGAGTATGTTTATTATACCCTCCTGCGTCTCGTCGACCCTCAGCAGATAGCCATCGGCGTGCGCATCGCGCGTCCCGGCACGCAGCACAACAACGAGCTCGATGTGGTCTTTATCAAGGCCAACACCCTCTTCGTTGTGGAGTGCAAGACGGGTGTGGCATCCGACCACATGTTCAACGAGATAGTCTATAAGGCCAGCGCGCTCAAGGAGTCGTTTCTCGGCCCCTCGTGCCACTCCTATATCTTCACCCTCAAGAACGACTACGACCACCGCCTGCAGCAGGTGGCCTCCATCATGGGCATCACCCTCTGCCCCAAAGGCACTCTTGTCAGCCCCGACCTCATGGGGCGTGTGGCGGAGCAGATGCACCGCATCAGCAACGAGATGGACTAACCATCTCCCTCAGCTTATCCAGCCTGTGACTTTGCAGCCGGCATACCGCTGCTCCATCTCCTCATACCAGTCGGCAACCGAGCTGTCAGACAGCAAAGGTTCCAACTCGGGTTCTTCACGCACCCTTTCCTGGCAGCGGCAGAAGAGATAGCGAAAGCGCGAAAGACTACGGTGATAATAGTTGAGCTCAGAACCTATCACCACCTCGTCCCAGTCAATCAGGTGCGCGGCCGCCTGCATCAGCCGCAGCAGGCTCTCCGTGTGCAGCCCCAAGTCCCATAGCTTGTCGCTGTACTCCTCCATCACCATGCTCTCGCCGCGCAGCACTGCAGGCGTGTCCCACTCCCATTCATAGCCCTCTTTCACCCGCCAGTGATAGTGCTCCAGCTGCTTGTAGAAATCCTTGTCCAACTCCGCGATCTGCTCCCGTCGCAGACAGACCCGCCCGCCGCACGTGCAAGCCATCAAAGTTCCATTGCTTTTGATTCTTTTTCTTTTCATAGTTTTAATAATTTTGAAATGAATAAAACAATGCTTCCCGGATGCCTTAATGTCAAATTTCTCTCCGCTGCAAGGGCAATAGTCCACCCTTCATCGGATGTTTCCGGCATCCTGTACTGCAAGGTTCTGTCAATTAAAAACTATGAATATAAACAGTTTAACGCATGGCTTGTGTTTTCATTAAGTACTGCAAAGATACAAATTCTTTCACATTATTAAAAAAAAGTGTTGGCTTTTCTTGTGCTACTTTTTTTTACCAGGCTTTGGAAAAGATGCGGGGGGTGATGTTTAGGGAGAGCCAGGCCCAGCGGAGGGGGCCGTCGGAGGAGGCGCGTTTGAGGCGTTGCATCGTCTCGGTGCCGGTCATGAAGGAGAGTCCGAGGGAGAGGGCTACGTCTTCCTTTATCTGCCAGGCGGCTTCCAGCTCTATCTCGTGGCCGAGGGTCATGTCCATGTCGATGTCGCGCAGACGGGTGCTCATGGCCAGGTAGTGGTAGTCGATGCCGATGCTCAGGTTGCTAAGGGGTTTGACGGTTGTGCCGATGAAGGCGTTCTGCAGTCCGGGAGAAAAGCCGTGGACGAAGGTGCTGATGTAGAAGAAGTCCATGGCACCGTAGAACTGGTGGTGGGAGCCGAAGACGGATGCGAAGCCCCGAAGGGTGTCGTGCTGGATGAGGCCGATGTGGCCTTCCTGCGGCACCACGAAGTAGTCGTCGCCGCTGAGGTAATCAAAGCCCGCCTTGAATCCGAAGGTGCTACTGGGTTGCCATTTGGCCAGGAGGCTGGCCATCCATGCCTTGATGGCCTGGCCGTTTTCGTTGTGGCCTGTCTGCCGGTAGTAGGAGGCTTCAAAAGACCATCGCGACGGGGAATACTTGGCATAGCCGCCATAGAGATGCTGCCACTCGATGTGGTCGTTGTTGCCGGGCAGACCCGCCTGCATGCCGATGTTCATCGCCAGCAGCGACAGGCCGAGGGGTGCGGAGTGGAAGTCGTAGTGGTACCAGGCAGTCTGCATGGTCTTGTAGGGGAGTGCGCCGCCAGTGTAGTAGCTGGTGCCGTTGGTCATGTTCTCCTCGTTCTGGTTGTAGGCAAGGATAAGGTGTGCTTTGTGTCCGCAGCCTTCAAAGCCCAGCTTAAGGGCGTCGTGGGAGGTGCCGTCCATGGCCCAGTCGTTGGGACCTATGATGCGCTCGTCGTCGTAGGAGAGGGATTGTCGTCCGGCTTGCAGGAACAGGCCGACCGGGGCGTTGAGCTTGGCCCAAGCTTCATAGACATTGAACGAGGTGCCGCCGGCTTGTCCCCAGATGCCGGTCTGTCGAAGGTCAATCTTTGTAGAGAGATACGACTTCTCGAAGCCTACAACGAGGCGTGCACGTCCCAACACAAAGTTGGCGTGGTCACCGAGAGCCGCCTCGGACTCGACGGCGGAGAGCCCGCCGTCGCGGATTTCCCCTCGGGTCAGGAATTGTAGGTCGGCGGTGAGCCGGTTGTCACGGCGTGTGGTCTGGGTTGTGTCTTGTGCGGAGGCTGCCAGCGGGAACAGGAACAGCGCGGCGATGATGCAGATGAGTGTTTTCATGGATGTTGATTTATTGTTTGATTGTCTGATTGCTTGATTGTTTGAGTGTGTTTTGTTGATATGTTGATACGTTGATATGATGCGAGCCGTATAAACTTATCAACTTATCAACGGACAACGAATTAAAGCAATCAAGCATTCAAGCATTCATTTGCAAATATACTGTTTTTTTTATTATTTTGGAAATTTTAGCACGTGGAATGTGCAATATTTTGTGTTGGACAGCGTTATTGGATATGATGAAATGGTTGTCTCATATTATGGTGTCACTATCAGTCCTGTTGCTGCTGCTCTTTGGGGCAGGTGGCATGGGCTGGCAGCGCTGCTCCTGCTCAGGCAGGGTGAGCCTGCTTAGTCTTGCCGATGGCAGCTGCTGTCCCAGAGGGGGCAGTTGCATGGTCGTCACTGTGTCGCCGATATCCGCAGCCGATTTCTCTCAACCAACACCCCATGTGGATGCCACCGTGATGGATGTCGCCGTGGTGTCCAGTATATGGCCGTCGGTGCAACTGCTGCCGTCAGAACGGGTTTCTACCCCGGTGCAGTGCGAGTGCAACCGTAGCGGGCCGCCCGGTTGGCTAACAGACAACTGTCCTGTTTTGAGGAATTGAGATTTGAAATTTAAGAATTGAGAGTAATCCGGGTGCGGTAGCCAATTCTCAATTCTCTATTCTCCATTCTCAATTATTTTTGGTTTTATCTTTTAGTCTTATTTGAATACATGAAAAAGATTATTTTATATAGCCTGTTGCTGTGCATGGCATGGTGTGCCGGTGCGCAGGGACAGGACACGATAAAAAATAAGAAGACGCTGGCCGAGGTGAGTGTGAGCTCGAAAGCCGAGGGTCTGAGCCGTCTTGGCGGTGCCGAGAATGGCACGAAGGCAGGGCAGGAGGTGCTGTTTCGTGCCGCCTGCTGCAACCTCGGCGAGAGCTTTGTGGCCAATCCCAGCGTGGATGTGAACTACAGCGACGCCGCTGTGGGCGCCCGACAGATTAAGCTGCTAGGACTGAGCGGCCAATATGTGCAGATGATGATAGAGAACCTGCCCTGCTTTGCTGGCGCGGCCACGCCATATGAGCTGAACTATGTGCCGGGGGCGTGGATGAACAGCATCTCGGTGAGCAAGGGGGCGTCGAGCGTGAAGAGCGGCTTCCAGAGCATCACCGGGCAGATAAACGTGGAATACGAAAAGCCCGACCGGGAGCAGGGGGTGAACCTGAACCTTTACACCGACAGCCGGCTGAAGACCGAGGGCAATGCGGTGGCCAACTTTCATCTGAACCAACACCTGAGCACCGAGCTCCTGGTGCACGGCGAAAAAGACTGGCTGCACCACGACTGGAACAAGGACGGCTGGCACGACTCGCCGTCCATCAGCCAGTGGCATGTGCAGAACCGCTGGAAATATGTCAACGGACGCTATATCTTCCACGGCGGCATAGGGGTGCTGCGCGAGTCGCGCGACGGAGGCCAGTTAAAGGACTTTACCGCCGACCCCTTCCGTGTGCTCCTCGATGCCGAAAAGTACGAGGCTTACATGAAGCACGCTTTTCTGCTGAACCAGGAGCATAACACCAACCTGGCGTTGATGGCCACGGGTAGCCTCTATAACCTGAATGGGGAGTTTGGCCACCGTACCTACTCCACGAAGAACAGGGACTTGTATTCCCGCCTGATGCTTGAGCATGAGTTCAACGAGCGCCACCAGCTGTCGGCCGGACTCAGCCTGCTGATGCAGGGAAAGGACGAGCGGGTGTGGCCGCAGCGGGTGCCGGACGGCATGGTGGGCGGTTACCTGATAATGGACCAGAAACCCGAGACGGTGCCGGGTCTTTATGCCGAATACACCTACAAGCCGTCGTATAAACTTACCGTAATGGCAGGGCTGAGGGCTGACCGCAGCAGCCTGTATGGTGCTTTCGTCACGCCGAGGCTGCATGTGAAATGGATGGCCTCGGACGTGGTGACCCTGCGCCTCTCCACCGGCAAGGGCTACCGCTCGCCGCATGCCTGGGCCGAGAACCTCTATCTGCTGGCCTCGGGACGCGAGGTGAGTGTGGCCTCCGGCTTGGGAATGGAGGAGGCTTGGAACAGCGGTGTCTCGGCTGCCTTCTATATCCCCATGGGCGAGCAGACCCTGAAGCTGAATGCCGAGTATTACTATACCGACTTCCAGAACCAGGTGGTTGTGGATTACGACACCGACCCTTCCCGCATATCCATCGGCATGCTGGAGGGCAGGTCGTTCTCACACACCGCACAGGTGGATGGGTCGATAGACTTTGACGAGGAGCTGGAGCTGACGGCGGCGTTCCGCTATAACGACGTGCGCTGCACCTATGGCGGACAACTGATGGAAAAGCCCCTGACATCGCGCTACAAAGGCCTGTTCACCGTGGCGTGGAAACCCTATATGGGCTTGATACAGGTGGATGTGACCCTGCAGCTGAACGGTGGCGGACGCATGCCGACCCCCTATCGCATGGCGGATGGCTCCCTGTCGTGGGACGAGCGTTTCCCTGCCTACCCCATGCTGAACGTGCAGGTGACTCGGCGCTTCCGTCATGTGTCGGTGTATGTAGGCGGTGAAAACCTTACCAACTACCGCCAGCCGTTGCCGGTGCTCAATGCCGCTGACCCATGGAGCAGCACCTTCGAGCCCACCATGATATGGGGACCCGTGCACGGCATCATGGGCTATGCCGGAGTGAGAATGAATTTTTAAACTCGTTAGCTTGAAAAAGTGTAAATTATTGCTTGAAAAGTGAAAAGTTATCCAGGTGCGGCAGCCAACTTTCAACTTTCAATTTTCAATTTTCAATTCACAGACAATCAAGCAATCACTAAAGCAATCAGACAATCAAACAATCAAACAATCTTATAATGATATGAAACGTTTAATGATGATAATGATGGCACTGCTCGTTGCCATTGGAGTTTCTGCCCATACGGGCGGCGGTAAGAAAGAGATGCGGGTGCTGGTGGTGACCACCACGCCCGAGATGCACTGCCAGAACTGCGAGAAGAAAATCAAGGAGAATATCCGCTTCGAGCCGGGTGTGAAGAAGATTGTGACCAGCCTGGAGAAACAGCAGGTGACAATCACCTACAACCCCGCCAAGACGGACGTCAAGAAGCTGACGGAAGCCTTTGCCAAGATAGGCTACGAGGTGAAGGTGCTGAGCGACCAGCCGGTAAAAAAGTGAAAATTGAAATATTGCTTGAATGCTTGATTGTGTAAATGCTTGAGTGGCTGGTGCGGTCAATATACTCAAACAATCAAGCATTCAAGCATTCAAACAATCATAGAATTATGAACACTATCGACAAAATAAGAGAGCACCGTGACCTTACGCGCGACGAGCTGGAGCTGATTCTCACCACCGACAACCGCGATGCTGTGGAGTATCTGCGGCAGTCGGCGCGCGAGGTGGCCGACGGGGTCTATGGCAACAAGATTTTCATGCGCGGCCTGATAGAGCTGTCCAGCTATTGCCGCAACGACTGCCTCTATTGCGGGCTGCGGCGCAGCAACAGCGAGGCGGTGCGCTACCGGCTGACGGAAGAGGAAATTTATGAGTGCTGCGCGACGGGCTACAAACTCGGTTTCCGCACCTTCGTGATGCAGGGTGGGGAAGACGGCTGGTTTACCGACGAGCGCATGTGCCGTATTGTCGCCACCGTGCGGCAGCGTTACCCCGACTGCGCCATCACCCTGTCGCTGGGCGAGCGCAGCCGCGAGAGCTACCAGGCGCTTTATGATGCCGGCGCCAACCGCTATCTGCTGCGCCACGAAACCGCCGATGCGGAGCATTACGGCAAGCTGCACCCCGCCGAGATGTCGTGGCAGCACCGTATAGACTGCCTCTATGCTTTGAAGGAGATAGGCTATCAGGTGGGCTGTGGCTTCATGGTGGGGTCGCCCTTCCAGACCATCGACACGCTCTATGCCGACCTGCAGTTCATCCGCTCTTTCCAACCCCACATGGTGGGCATAGGCCCCTTTGTCTCCACACACAACACCCCCTTCGAGGGCTATCCCAACGGCAAGGTGGAGACCACCCTGCGCCTGTTGGCCTTGATACGGTTGCTGCATCCCCGTGTGCTGCTCCCCGCCACCACAGCCCTCGGCACCCTGCACCCGCAAGGGCGTGAACTGGGCTTACGGTTTGGCGCCAATGTGGTGATGCCAAACCTGTCGCCGAAGATGCACCGCAAGGACTACGCTATCTACGACAACAAGATATGCACAGGTGAAGAGGCTGCCGAGTGCCGCGCCTGCACAGAACACCGCATCCGCAAGACGGGCTACGAGACCGTAGTGGACCGCGGCGACTACAAGGAATAAATATGTTAATGCGCTAATTCGTTAGTGTGTTAATTCGTTAATTTAAACCCAAATAGGTCATTAGACCGACTTTTCAATCAATCTCGTTTTTTTCAGGTCTCTTTATGCCATATCAGCATTTCTTTCGGCATCTTGTCCACATCCCTGTCTCGCCGTAGCCCGCTACGCCTTCGGCAGCGATGCGGCCAATCTGCTCGAAACAAATACTAATCTGCGATTTGGGTTAAAACCCGAATCGGTCTTTAGGGTATTGCTTGATTGTCTGATTGCTTGATTGTCTGAGTGACTGGCGCAGTCAAATTACTCAAGCAATTACACATTCAAGCAATATCTCAGTGACATACAGTCCTGGTTCTTATCTCTTACCTCTTACTTTGCTTTTTGCCGCTTCGCGCGGAAGTTACTTTTTATTCTGTAGGGGATTACGCTACCTTTCGCCATCCTTCGTCATCGTTCCGAAAGTGTCGCATAATTGTTCCCAACGTTCCTCAGTGAGCCTTCCGGACTCGATGTTGCGTCGTTCTTTCTTTTATCGTTTTCCGATATGTTTCCCTCATTTTTCCCTTTGTGAAAGGGAAAACGAGTGGAGAACGATCGAATAACGATCGAATAAATGACGACGCAACAATGACTGATTATAGTTGTTTGAATGTTTGATTGTGTTACTTCGTGACGTTGTTATGGCTCGGCATAGTGAGCAAGCTCCCTCTGCTCTCACCCTGTACAACGTTAATGCTTGAGTGGCTGACGCTATCGAAGTGACACAGTCGCATCTTCACTTCGAGACGCTGATTGAGATTTCTATAAGTATCCTTAATGCTTTTTTTCGGTGGCGGAATGAGTGGTGGAAGGGATTACTTTTGTTGTTTGAGTTGTTGGATATAGGCCAGCAGTTCTTCCCCTTTTTTGACATTGGGGTCGAATGCGGAGTGGCTTTTCTCCGCCATTTTCTTGAATATATCCAAACTTTCCTGTGCAGCGGCCTCGGCTGCGGGGATGTCTTTTTCTTCCTTGCTAAGATATAGGATTGCCGTATTATAGAGCGTCATGGCTACATCGGGCAGGAAGGCATCGGGGTTCTTTTCTGCCAAATCGCGGTGGATTTCCAATGCCTCGGTGTATTCCTCTTCTGCGGCATGGTAGTTATTGGTGTTGTGGTGGTGGGTGGCCAAGTTGTTCAGCGTCATGGCTACATTGGGCAGGAAGGCATCGGGGTTCTTTTTTGCCAAGTTGCGGTAGGTTCCCAAAGCCTCGGTGTATTCCTTCTCTGCAGCAGGATAATTGTTGGTGTCACTGTGGAGGTTGGCTAAATTGTTTAGTGTTGTGGCTACAAATGGTAGGAAGGTATTGGGACTCTTTTCTGTTAATTCGCGGTATATAATTAAGGCTTCGGCGTATTCCTTTCCTGCGGTAAAATAGTCATTAGTTTCGTAGTGGAGGGTGGCTAAGTTGTTCAGCAAAGTGGCCACATCATGTAAGGCATCTTTTTCTTTATCTGCTATGTCACGGCGAATTTTTAATGCCTTGGTGTATTCCTTTTCTGCGGCAGTGTAGTTGCAGGTTTTGCGGTGAAGTTCACCCATGTTGTTTAGTGTCATGGTTACATCGTCAATAAATTGGCTGGGGTGCAGCTCTTCCAATTGTCGGAAAATCTCCAATGCCGCTTTGTATTTGGGTTCGGCTTCGGAGAAATGGTTGAGGTCGTATAAGTTATAGCCTATATTGTGCAGGGAGTTGGCAATATTTCTTATAGACAGGCTTTTGAGGTCGGCAAAGCGTACGGGGCGTTTCTCCTTGTATGCATTGTAAAGTTCATCATAGCGTTTCAGGGCGAAGTCCATGGAGTAGAGTGTGCCTTCTTGAATTTCCTCGGGGTAGAGAATGAAGCGGTAGGCCATGAAGTATTCATAGAAAGACTTGTGGGGGAAGTGGAACTCATCGCCCGTGCGGGTTAGCATGGAGCGTTGCTTGAATTGTGGCTCTTTGGTTACGGAGGCGATGGTGTCTAATTCCTGATTGGTAATGGAGAGTTTGTTGTTTCGGTACATATACCCCGCCACATCGGATGTGATGTCCCACCACTGCTGGATTTGTTCCTCGCTGGGGTTGGGATTGATTTTCTCCAAGTCGCGTTGCAGGGTTTTCTCTATGATGATGTCGTAGAGGTCGAGGGTTGTGTTGATGTCGCGTTTAGATTCAACGATGTCTTTGATATAGGTCAACACCAATGGCCGGATGGCTATATAGGCGTGTTTGTTTACAATCTCCTCTGCCTTTTTGCGGTCTGCGTTGTCAGAGCGAAACGTGAATACTTGGTCTAAATATTCTTGTACCTGTTGGTCGTCGAAAGGGGCTAAGAATAGTTCGGTGCATTGCACCCAGCCAGTGCTTGTGAGTATTTTGGTATGGGTGGCAGCGGATTCAGATTCTTGGTCTGAAAAGAGTTGTGGGCGGCAGGTTATCACCACGCGGGCAAAGCCGTGGAATAAAGCTTGCAGTCCTTCCTGGAATTGTAGGAATAGTATGGGGTTTTGTGCCGCGGGTGTTTCATCCAAGGCATCAAGCAGCAGGATGGTGTTTTCTTTGTCGGGGAGGTTGCTTATCGTTTCAAGGGTAGTATCCCTGAGGGAGAAGAACTTGATGTTGGGATAGGGGTGTTCTCCCTGTTTGTATTGGGTAACGTAGTCATCGAATAGGTGGACAAGAGCAGCAGTCTTTCCAGTGCCAGTATCACCGAAGATGATATAGACATCGTTGGGTTCGGTAGATTCCTTGGTAAAGACCTTCTTGATAAAAAAGTCATGCAGGAGTTGTTTGGAAGTGCCTCCGTTGTGAATAATATAGGGCTGGATATAGATTTTGTTTTCGAGAAGATATTGCCTTTTTAATTCTTCAGGGATTCCAGCGTGGAGTATGATTGGGACATTCTGCTCACCTTGTGAAGGTTGTTGCCTCTTTTTGTTTCTGTTGGCTATTATGCTCCAGATTGTCACGGATATTGATATGATAGTGACGATTATGCCAATGAATGCAAGTGTGTTTGCGTCTATCCATTGGGTGATATTGCAAATGGTCTGGAGCAGGTTTGTCATGGTGTATATTTGTTTAGTCTTTCTTTTTTAGAATGTTGTGCGTGTAATAACGTATTGTTTTCCCTTTGCAAATATACAACAATTTTTGAAATGTTAAATAGAGTTTGTGGGTTGTGTGTGGTATTTTTAGGAAAGTTGGCGAAGGTTGGGGTATGGGAGACAGAAAGTGTTTGTATCTTTGCAGCCGGAAGTTGGGCAGTGAGAGGTGGCTAATTTCCGAGAGTTCTTTGACTTGTTGTGTTTTTTTGGGGGGGGGGATAGATTTGATAGAGGGGATAGATTTGATAGGGGGGGATTTGATAGGGGTGATGGGTTTGATGGAGGGGAATAGAGAAGGGGCAGGATGTCGGTTGACATGATGCCCCTTTTGGTGATGGAATAGCTTGGGCTATTTGCTGGATTTCTTGCCTTTGACGGATTTGTATTCGTTGTTGAGGCCTTCGATGATTTCGTCGGTGATGTCCATGGCGGGGTTCATGTACATGGTGGGGCTGTCGTTGAAGGTCTTGCGCATGATGAGGTCGAACTGCTGGTTCTCGGCGTTGTATTCGCGGATGAAGGCGAAGACGCGGTTGAGGAGTTCGATGTTGGAGTCCATCTGTTTCTGCATGATTTTCTGGGTCAGCTCGGCTTCGAGTGTGCTGAGTTTCTCGGAGCGCTGTTTCAGCTCGGCCTCGGTGGCCTGCTGCTGGCTGAGGGTCATGTTTTCGCCGGTCTGCAGATAGGTCTGGTAGTCTTTCTGGAACTGGGTTATCTGCTGCTGGTAGCTCTTCTCCTGAGCCTCTTTGTATTTGTTGAGCTCTTCCTGCAGGTCGAGGGCATACTTGTATTTTGCCAGCAGGGTGTCGCTGTCGATATAGGCTATCTTCAGTACACCGTCCTTTGCCACGACGGGAGCGGCGGCGTTGGGGTTGTGCTTGCTCTTGGTGCCGAAGCCGGTGAAGTGGAAGATGTAGAGCAGGATGAGGCCGAGGAGCAGGATGATGTTGAGTATCATTATCCAGGTGTGGCAGCAGTTTTTCTTGCTATTGCAGGTGCTATTGTCCACGGCGGGGGTTGGCTGAGGTTCCGGGCTTTCGGGCTGGGGGAGAGGTTCGGGGTTGGCGGGGTGCTGCTCTTGGGCTTCTTTCATTTCGATGGTGTCGATGGAGTTGTCATCGACGGGTTTGTTGAGGTCTTGATTGATTTCCATTGTATTGCTGGTTTTTTTGAATTTTCGGAGTATTCTGAATCTTCTGAATTTTCGGAGTATTCGGAGTATTCTGATTGTTCTGAATCTTTTTTCTTTTCTTTTTTATTCTTGGGGTTCGCCTATGGTGGCGATGGCGCGCTGGACGCGGGCGATGGTTTCCTCTTTGCCGATGGTCATGACGAGGGTGAGCATGTCGGGGCCGACGGTGGTGCCTACGACGGCGAGACGCAGGGAGTTCATGATTTGTCCCATGTTGAGCTCGTTGCCCTTGATGTAGTCTTCGAGGAGTGCCTGATGGATGGCGTCGTATTCAAAGGGTACGGTATTGAGTATTTCAATTACCTTGGCCATGTGGGTGGTCATGCCGGGTTTCCAGCGTTTGGCGACGGCTTTGGGGTCGTATTCTGTCGGTGCGACGAAGAAGTAGTGCGTCTGGTCCCATAGTTCGGAGGGGAAGGAGATACGCTCTTTCATCATGCCGCAGACCTTCATTACAAATTGAAAATTGAAAATTGAAAATTGAAAATTGTTAGACTCGGTGGCTTCAATTTTGATGCCGTGCTCTTTGAGTTGGGGGAGAAACATCTCGGCGATGCGCTCGTCGGAGCACTTCTGGAGGTATTCGTGGTTGAACCATTTGGCTTTCTCGACATTGAACTTGGCACCGCTTTTGCTGATATGCTCGATGCTGAAGAGCTTGATTAGTTCGTCCATGGTCATGAGCTCCTGGTCGTTGCCGGGATTCCAGCCGAGAAGCGCCAGCATGTTGACCACAGCCTCGGGCAGATAGCCGCGCTCGCGGTAGCCGGAGGAGATTTCGCCGGTCTCGGGGTTGTGCCAGTCGAGCGGGAAGACGGGGAATCCGAGACGGTCGCCGTCGCGTTTGCTGAGTTTGCCGTTGCCGTCGGGTTTGAGCAGGAGGGGCAGGTGGGCAAACTGCGGCATGGTGTCTTCCCAGCCAAAGGCGCGGTAGAGCATGACGTGGAGGGGTGCCGAGGGCAGCCATTCCTCGCCACGGATGACATGGGAGACCTCCATGAGGTGGTCGTCGACGATGTTGGCGAGATGGTAAGTGGGCATGCCGTCGGATTTGAAGAGCACCTTGTCGTCGAGCAGACGGCTGTTCATGGTGACGTCGCCACGGATGAGGTCGTGGACGGTGATGTCCATGTCTTCGGGGAATTTGAAGCGGACCACGTAGGGCTCGCCGTTGTCGATTCGGCGCTGCACTTCGTCGGCAGGAAGGGAGAGGCTGTTCTCCATGGAGAGGCGGGTGGTGCAGTCGTACTGGAAGGTTTTCTTCTGAGCCTCGTATTCTTTGCGCTTGGCATCGAGAGCCTCGGGACGGTCGAAAGCATAGTATGCCCAGCCGTCGCGCAGCAGCTGGTCGGCATATTGGCGGTAGAGGGGTTTGCGGTCGCTCTGGCGGTAGGGGCCGTAGTTGCCACCAATGTGGACGCCTTCGTCGAACTTGATGCCCAGCCAGTCGAGGGCTTCGATAATATAGTCCTCGGCGCCGGGGACAAAGCGTGTTTGGTCGGTGTCCTCGATGCGGAGAATCATGTCACCGCCATTCTGGCGAGCGAAGAGGTAGTTGTATAGGGCTGTGCGCACGCCGCCAATGTGGAGGGGGCCTGTGGGGCTGGGTGCGAAACGAACACGTACTTTTCTCATGATGGGTTTGATGTTTGGGTTATTTGAATTTTAGGTCGGAATATTTCTTTTTGCCAAGGAGATAGTAGTCTATGAGCAGGAGGCCTTGGTACATGCCTGACACTCGTGACTGCTGTTTGAGGCCTTGGCGTTTCTTTTTCAGTTGGGGGAGCCATTTGTAGAAGGCTTTGTGGGCATCGACTACGGCACTGAATTCTTTGGGTTTTCGTTCCATGAGGAATTTGAAGCCGGCCACGTAGTCGAGCACGATGCGAGAACACATGACCCATGCCAGCCGGCGTTTCGGCAGGTTCTTGTAGAGAAGCGCCATGTTGTTGCGGAAGTTGAGGTATGTCTTGCGGGGGTTGGACTTGGGCAGGGTGCCGCCGCCGACATGGAAGACCGTTGACTGGGGGCAGTATTCCACGCGGTAGCCTGCGTTTTTTGCCCGCCAGCAGAAGTCGATTTCCTCCATGTGGGCAAAGAAGTCGTCGTCGAGTCCGCCCAGTTGGTGCCACACATCGGCGCGGACAAACATGGCAGCCCCCGAGGCCCAGAATATTTCGCCGGGAGTGTTGTACTGGCCGTTGTCTTGCTCCAGCGAAGTGAACATACGGCCACGGCAGAAGGGGTAGCCGTATTTGTCGAGAAATCCGCCTGCGCCACCGGCATACTCGAAGGTGTCGCGCTGGTCGTACATGAGCAGTTTGGGCTGGCAGATGGCGGTGTCGGGGTGTTGCTGCATCTGTGCAACGACTGGCTCAATCCATCCGGGAGTCACCTCCACATCGTCGTTGAGCAGCACATAGTAATCGGCTTTTACCTGCTGCAGCGCCCGGTTGTATCCTCCGGCGAAACCGTAGTTCTTGTCCAGCTCGATAATACGGAGTCCGGGGTACTGGGCACGTACAAAATCGAGAGAGTCGTCGGTCGAGCCATTGTCGGCAATAATCACTTCGGCATCGCCCTGTGTGTGGGCGGTGACAGATGGGAGAAAGCGTTCAAGCATCTTCTTCCCGTTCCAGTTGAGTATTACGACGGCGGTAGTCATGTATATAGTGGGTTGTTTAGTCGGTAATCAATGGTTTTAATTCCACGTCTTGCGGGCGGATGCGTTTCCAGCGGCGGTGCGACCACAGCCAGTATTCCGGCTGGGCGTTGATGGTGTCCTGCAGCATTTTTACGTATCGTGACGTGATGGTGTATTGCGGCACTTCGCCGGGGTTTTCGCACAGGGGGGTGAACGTTACCTCGTAGTAGCCCCGCGACACCTTCTTCACGGAGTAGTAGATGACAGGCATGTTGTATTTGCGTGCAAAGTACTCGGCTCCGTAGAGGAAAGGGGTCTCCTGGTTCATGAACATGGTCCAGAACGACTTGTGCTCGTTGCTGGGAGACTGGTCGCTGAGCATCATATAGGCCACGGGCACATGGTGCTGATGGTAGAAATCCATGACCTGCCGCACATTGGTCTGGTCGACTATCTCGGTGCCAAAGCGTCCGCGCCGACGGGTAATATAGCTGGCCACAGACTTGTCCTGCAACGGCTTCCCTACGCCCACGCCGTGGTGCATCACTTGGAAATTCAGCGAGGTGATCATATACTCCCAGTTGTTGTAGTGCGACGACATTAAAACAATGCTCTGGCCTTGCTCATAGTAGCGGTTGACAACCTCCCGGTTCACAAAGCGATAGTGTTTCATGATGTTTTGCGGTCGGGCATACAGGTTGTGGATGCCCTCGATAAGCAGGTCGCACATGTGTCGGTAGTAGGCCTTTTCCAGCTCTTTGCGACGGGATTCGCCAAGTTCGGGGTAAGCACGCGACAGGTTGTTGCGCGTTACACTCCGACGGTAGCGCACTACGTAGTATGCAAAAAGGAACAATATGTCGCTCAGCCAATATCTCAACGCTCAGAATCCCCTGTTAAACTGCATTCCAACTTCACCGATAGAGCCTTCGTCCATGGAGTTGCGGCTCAGCATGCGTTCCCATCCGGCAGTGCGCACTTCGCCCATGGCATTAGAGTTGAGTAATTTGTAGTAGCCGCTGCGGAATTCGTCCCAGAACAAGAACACGCGGTTCTCATAGTCGCCAGGAATCTGGTTGTAGCGCCAGATTTGATAAGGCAGGTAGTAGATGTGGCCTTGGTCTGCCAGGTTCTCGCCTTCGCCATAGGAGTTCAGGTTATGCATATCTGCAGTATTGCGGTGAACGCCCAAGGCACCCACAAAGTTCTTCTCGTCGCGTACATGACTCGGCGGGCCGTATTGCAGATAAACGCGTCCCATGTCGGTTCGGTAGCCGGGAGTGAGCGGATAGGTGAAATGCTCTTCCACATAGGTGAGGTTGGTCAGATAGGTCTGCCATTTTCCTTCGGGGTCGAGGGGGGAACGAGATTTCCAGAAGCGGTAGAAATAAGCCTGTTTTTCCTGCAGGCCAGGCTGCGAGAGCAGTTTCTTGGCGATATTGAGTTCGTAGACCGAGGAGATGGGGTACAGGGCATCGATGTAGTAGTCCAGCGTTTTCTCGTCCGTTATGAGGGCGGCAAAGGATGTTGCCACCTCGGTTTCGCCGATGGTGACATCCTCCACAATGGGATTGGAGCGCATGATGGTCACATTTTTCTTGAAAATGGGTTCGCCTTCAATATTCTGTACCTCCACTATCAGATTGTAGTTGCCTGATGGCAGTTTGGAAATGTCCACGTCGGTATATACCGGAGTGTTGAGGCCAGAAGGATGGTGGCGGGTCATCTGTCCAATATTGGGGATACGGCGTCCGTTTTCTTTCTGCTCAAGGTAAGTGCTCACAATAAAGGGCTTGTCGCCGATTTCGCGGCTGAGGTTATACAGCTCGAAATAGGGATGGAGGTGTGTCACCTTTGCCGGTACAAAGTCGTCGATATAGGGTACCATGTCGTATCCGCTGCGTGAAAGCATGTTGGGTGTCTCGGTCGGGGTGGCGGAGGCCATCAGCTGGATGTTTGACATGGAGGGCTTTTGTTCAGGGAAATAAACCACCAGCTTGTCCACCAAGGAAAGCGGAGCGTTGTCCGATGCCTTGTCGCGCAGGGTGATTTCAAGGTCGTAGAACCCGCTGTGGAGACCGAAACGCTGCAGGTCGAAGAAGGTAAAGCCTGTGGACTCGGGGTTGTCCGTATAAGGGCTGTGGAGGTCGTATTTTTTCACATAGGCGATCGTGTCTTCTTGCCGTGCAACAATAGTGATTTCCACAGTGGCGCGGTACCCTGCACTGCCGTCGGCCACAAAGTTGAGAGACCAGGCATCGAAATTGAAATAGGTCTCCACGTAGGGCTGATTGCTCTCCGGAAGGTAGAAGATGGAGTAGCCGAACATGGCCGACAACTGCTTTCCATCAGCAAACACTGGTGCAGTAAGCAGCATTGCCATTAGTAACAAGGTGTATTTCTTCATATCGTGTCGTTTTTATATATTATATAAAAGAGTGCACAAATGCGTGGGGACCATTGCGTTGCGGCTTTTGTCCCTGCTTTTTGGACACACTAAACCAAATGCAAAGATATGAAAAAATCTTGATATAGTAAAATTCTACGTGTATTTGGCGTTATGGGAAAAGCGAGAAGAAGTGAAGTGTGCTGTTCGATTTGGGGAAAATGAAACTGGGAGTCGGTTTTTAGGCCGATTCCCAGTCACTATTTTAGCAATACTAAAGTGTTGTCAGCACCAGTCGCTGTGGTGAGGACACAAGAGGCGTGTTCTATCCAATCTGTTTGGCAGCCACCTGCATGGCTTGGTCGAGGCCGTCGGGGTTCTTGCCGCCAGCAGTGGCATAGGCGGGCTGTCCACCACCGCCACCCTGCATCTCTTTGCCTGCAGTGCGGACGATTGTGGAGGCGTTGAGGCCGGCGTTGATGCGGTTCTGTCCCAGTGCCACGAGAAGAGCGGGTTTGCCGCCATGGAGACTGCCGAGCACCACTGCCATGTCGGGATATTGCGCGGCGAGGGAAAGCATGGCATCTTTGAGTTGACTGAGGTCACCGTCCATCTTGCGAACCAGCAGAGGATTCTGTTCCAGCTGTGCGGCGAAGTCGCGGCGCAGAGCGTTGATTTGCTCTTTCTGGAATTGTTCGACCTGGGCATGGAGTGCGGCGTTGTCGTCCTGTAACCGCTGCACTGCGGCGATGATGTCTTTGGGGTTCTTAAGCAGTTCCCGGAGGCTTTCGAGCTGGTCCTGCATATTGTTGTTGTACATCTCGGCTGCGGCGCCTGTGACGGCTTCGATGCGGCGCATGCCTGCTGCCACGGCTCCCTCGCTCACAATGCGGAAGGAACCGATATGACCCGTGTTGGAAATATGTGTGCCGCCGCAGAACTCCACGCTGTCGCCGAATTTGATGACGCGTACATGGTCGCCGTATTTCTCGCCGAAGAGAGCCATGGCACCGAGTTTCTGAGCCTCGGCAATGGGCATGGCACGGTGCTCTTCGAGAGCTATGGCGTGGCGGATGTCGATGTTGACCTGTTTTTCCACTTCGCGGATTTCCTCGCGTGTGAGTTTGGCAAAATGGGAGAAGTCGAAGCGCAGTCGCTGGTCATCGACGCTGGAGCCTTTCTGCTCCACATGCTTTCCGAGAACGTTGCGCAGGGCTTTGTGCAGGAGGTGAGTAGAGGTGTGGTTGCACTCGATGGCAAAGCGGCGGCATTTATCCACTTCGGCCTTGTAGGGCTGGTCGAGATGCTCGGGCAGCTTGGCTACGATGTGTATGATGAGATTGTTCTCTTTCTTGGTGTTGATGACGGGAATCATGTCGCCGGAAGAGTGGGTGAGGGTGCCTTGGTCGCCCACCTGTCCACCGCTTTCGCCGTAGAAAGGTGTGCGGTCAAAAACGAGCTGGTAGAACTCTTTGTCTTTCACCTTTACATGGCGGTAGCGGGTGATGTGCACTTCGGCATTGAGGCTGTCGTAGCCGATGAATTCCTGGGTGGTGCCGGGAATGAGCTCGACCCAGTCGTCGTTCTCTACAGCTGCTGCAGCACGGGAACGGTTCTTCTGCTCGGCAAGACCCTGTTGGAATCCCTCCATGTCCACAGTCCAGCCTTTTTCAGTGGCCATGAGCTGTGTGAGGTCGATGGGGAAGCCGTAGGTGTCGAAAAGCTCGAATGCAAAAGCCCCGTCGATGGTCTGGGTATTGCCGGTGTGGCTGCCGATATAGTCGTCGAAGCGTTTGATACCGCCTGCGAGGGTCTTGAGGAATGATTGCTCCTCTTCGAGGATGATGCGCTGGATAAGCTGTTGCTGGCTGACGAGTTCGGAATATTGTCCGCCCATTTGGCTGACAAGGGTGTTGACAAGCCTGTTGATGAAGGGCTCTTTGAAACCGAGGAAAGTGTAGCCGTAGCGGACAGCACGGCGCAGGATGCGGCGGATGACATATCCGGCTTTGGCATTGCTGGGCAGCTGCCCGTCGGCGATGCTGAAGCTGACGGCACGCAAGTGGTCGGCGATGACGCGCATGGCAATATCGGCCTTCTCGTCCTGACCGTAGGCGCGGCCGGACATGTGGGCAATCTCCTGGATAAGGGGTTGGAAGACATCGGTGTCGTAGTTGGATTTCTTGCCCTGCATGACCATGCAGAGGCGCTCGAATCCCATGCCGGTGTCGATATGTTTGGCCTTTAGCGGTTCGAGTGTACCGTTGGCAAGGCGGTTGTATTGCATGAACACGAGGTTCCAGATTTCAATGACAAGGGGGTTATCCTTGTTTACGAGGTCGCGACCCGGAATGCGCTGTTTTTCGGATTCGTCGCGCAAGTCGATGTGTATCTCGCTGCAAGGACCGCAGGGACCTTGTTCGCCCATCTCCCAGAAATTGTCTTTCTTAGACCCTTTGAGGATACGGCTTTCGTCGATGTGTTCTTTCCAGAAGTTGTAGGCTTCGGTATCCATGGCCAGGCCGTCCTTTTCATCGCCGCCGAAGACGGTGACGTAAAGGTTTGCCTTGTCGATGTGCATCACTTCGGTGAGGAATTCCCAGCCGTAGGCAATTGCCTCTTTCTTGAAGTAGTCGCCAAAAGACCAGTTACCGAGCATCTCGAACATGGTGTGGTGATAGGTGTCATGTCCCACCTCTTCGAGGTCGTTGTGCTTGCCGCTGACACGCAGACATTTCTGGGCGTCGCTGACACGGGGGTAAGGGGCATTGGCATTCCCGAGGAAGATATCCTTGAATTGGTTCATGCCGGCATTGGTGAACATCAGGGTTGGGTCGTTCTTTACCACCATCGGGGCACTGGGGACAATGTGGTGGCCTTTACTTTCGAAGAATTGCAGGAATTGGCTGCGTATTTCGTTGCTTGTCATAAATCAGTATGTCTTAAAATTCATCGCGTTCCACAAGCAGGATGGCATTCTGTGGTACGATGAAATATTTCTCGTTGTTATATTTGATTTCAATGGCGTTTTTCTGGAGAAATAGAGCCAGGTCGCCGGGCAGCACCTGAAGGGGCATGTAGTGGGCGTCTTGGCTGTGCTGGTTCCATGCTTCGCCCTCGTCAAGGGAGGGGAGGGGATAGCCTGGTCCGCACTTGAGAATATAGCCGGACAGAATCTTCTCCTTGTCTTGATAGCCGGAGGGAAGATAGAGGCCGCTTTTTGTTCGGTCGGTGGTGTCGTTGGGTTTGATTAATACCCTGTCTCCCACCACGATAATCTTGTCTAAATTAGTTGTCATAGTCCGAAATTGAAAGTGCAAAGTTACGAAAAAAATCGGAATACACTTTTTTTTCGTAACTTTGCATTTTAGTATTAATGGCGTATAACGCTGTTGTGTATTGAAAACGTTGATATTATGTCCAAGACTAAATATATTCTCTTTCTCCTGTTTGTTTCTCTGGCAACAGGCAGCAGTGCTGTTGCTCAGGAAGTACAGCCCACATGGGAGTCTATCAACCAGCGCGGCTATCCACAATGGTTTCAGGATGCCAAGTTGGGTATCTTTGTCCACTGGGGTCTTTATTCCGTGCCGTCCTATTCTGCACCTGACGGGTATGCCGAATGGTTCTATCGGGGATTGATGACTGGCGACACCATCAGGGTGAAGGAAATGGAGGAATTCAACCGCCGTTGGGGATACCTGTTGGGTGACCAGTGGAGCGGCCGCTTGGGCAACAGTGATGCCGTGAAGCAAAAGCCGCGGCCGACCGATTTGTACACCCTCTATGCCCAGTCGTGGCATGCCGAACACTGGAATCCTGACCAATGGGCTTCGTTGTTTGCCCAGTCGGGTGCCAAATATGTGATTCTGGTCACCAAGCATCATGACGGCTATTGCCTGTGGCGCAGCCGCTACCAGCCCAACTGGAACAGCGTTGTGACGGGCCCTCATAAGGACATCGTCGGTATGCTCACTGAGTCGGTGCGCAATGCCGGTCTCAAGATGGGCTTTTACTATTCCCTTACGGAATGGACCAACAATCTGCACATATGGATGCATGACCCCGACAGTGCTATCGGCGAATATGTGGATCACTACATGGTGCCCCAGTTCAAAGAACTTGTCGGCAAGTACAAACCCAGCCTGATTTTTACCGACGGCGAGTGGCAGAACAGTGCCGACCAGTTCAGGGCAACAGAGTTAATCTCTTGGTACTATAACACGGTCGGTCCCGAAGCCATTGTCAACGACCGCTGGGGCAGCGGCACACAGCACGGGTTCAAGACTCCGGAATACAAGGGAGCTATTGACGACACAGTCCGGCCTTGGGCTGAATGCCGCGGTATCGGGCGCTCCTTTGGCTTAAACCGCAATGAGCCGTTGGAAAACTACCTCACAAGTGACTCTCTTATCCGTCATTTCGTCAAACTGGTGGCTGCCGGCGGTGGGCTGACATTGAACGTGGGTCCCGATGCCGATGGCACCATCCCCATGCTTCAGCAGGAGCGTCTGCGTGACCTCGGCGACTGGCTGCGCGTGAACGGTGAGGCCATCTATGGGTCACGCCCGTATCGCAAAATGTGCGAAAGCGACAGCACGGTTTTCTACACCAAGCAAGGCAGTAACCTCTATGCCATTGCCACCCACCTTGACGGTAAGACCCTTGTTTTGAAAAACATGCCCCGTCCTGGTCTGCTTTCCCAAGTCAAGTTGTTGGGATGCAACAAACTTATTGTTCACTACTACCTTGCCGGAAACCTTTATATCCGATTGAACAACCTGACACCCGAAGACCTTCTCAAGACAAAGGGTGCCTGGGTGTTCCGCATTACCAAATACGGAGATCAATAATTTAATTCATATTTGTCATGAAAAAACCTTTCCTTCCCGTCATGGCACTTCTCCTGCTGGTTGCAGGATGCCAAAAAAATGAAAACATCCATCCGATTCCTAATGACTCGTTGATTCCTGTCACACCCGTGTCGGCAGTCTTCTCCGTCAGCGATTCGCATCAGGTTCGTTTCAGTCAAGGCAATTTGCAGTATATCAACGGTACTTGGCGGTTCGCCGAACATCAGACCGACTGCCTTCCCATCTTTAATGAAAATTCCTGTGACCTTTTTGGCTGGAGTACTGACATCTCCAACTGGGGTATTAATTCCAGCAAAGTGTATGATGACTACGAGGGTGAATTTGTCGAATGGGGAACAAATCCAGACGTGGTTTCCAACCTGGGCGAAGGGTGGCGTACTCTTTCCGACACGGAGTGGGAATATTTGCTCAAAGAACGCAAGGTCAATGGTCGTGCAGGTGAAGGTTACTCTTGGTCGGCAGCACGCATCAACGGCCATTACGGACTGATTATTTATCCCGACAATTATAAACGGCAGGCCGGGACACATACTATCATACCCGACAGTTGCGTGTTCCTGCCGGCCGTGGGCAGCAGAATAGGGGAAGACATATTTTATAAGGACGATGAGCAAGGCTGGTACTGGTCGTCATCGGCCTATCCTTCAATGATTGGTATTGGGATGAAATTCCAAAGTAACCCCGATTCTACCACATCGGTAATCGTCAATGGGTGGTCGCGCCAGATAGGCTGCTCCGTCCGTTTAGTTCGTGATATCTAAGATATTGACTAGATAATATTCAACGCCGTCAAGGCGTGCTCAATGCCCTCTTCGTCAACGGAAGTGGTGACAAAGTCGGCGTGTGATTTGACACTGTCGTCCGCGTTGCCCATCGCCACCCCAATGCCGCAGTATTCCAGCATTTCGATGTCGTTGCCTCCGTCGCCGAAGCCGATACACTCGTTGCGGTCTATGCCGTAGTGATGCAGTATACAGTCGATGCCTATGGCTTTGCTGTTGTCGGCATTCACCAAGTCGCTGAATCCTGGATGCCATCGCGGCAGCCGGCAGTGCGGCAACAGCCCAAGCACCTCAGCGTCGCGCGTGGCGGGCATGATAGCAATAATCTGAAATGTTTCGCGTCCCATCATTTGGCTTGTCTCCATCATGGGAGGCATGGTAAACTCCAGTTGGTTGCGAATGGCATTGGCAATGGGGTCCGACAGGGTGTTCACATACATCTCGTGTTCGGTGAAAATCATGGTGCAGATGCCATCTCTGTCGGCATACTGCAGCCAGCGGTCGGTCTCCTGCTGCGGTATGGGGCGTCGCAGCAGCACCTTGTCGCCTACAAAGCAATAACCCCCGTTCATGGTGACGTAGCCGTCAAACGAAACGGGCATTTCGGGTATCAGCACCATCGGGCGGCCCGAAGAGATGAATGTGTGCACTCCGTTGCGGTGCAGTGCATCAAAGGCGCGAATGGTACCCTCCGACACTCTGTGGGTCTTGAAACTCAGCAGGGTGCCATCAATATCAAAAAACGCTGCTCGAATCATGGCGTCACAGATTGGCAATGATGGAGCAGAACAGGGCGGTCATCTTCTCTGCAGCCTTATTGGCCTCTCTCACCACCTCTTCACCACTGTTCAGGCAGTCGTCGCTCAAGTCATTGGATTGATTAGTGATAATGCTCATGCCGAATATCTCCATGCCGCAGTGGCGTGCCACGATGACCTCAGGCACACTCGACATGCCCGCTGCATCGCCGCCGATGGCGTGGTACATGCGGTACTCCGCCGGTGTTTCGTACGTCGGACCGGTGCCGGCTACATACACTCCCTGCTGCAGCTGCTCGCCCATCTTGTCGGCTTCGTCAATCGCTATTTTGCGTATACGGCGGCTGTAAACCGTCGTCATGTCGGGAAAGCGGTCGCCGAACTCGTCCAGGTTAGGTCCTACAAGAGGGTTGGGCATCAAGTTGATATGGTCGGTGATAATCATCATGTCTCCCACACGGAAATGGGGATTTACAGCTCCGGCGGCATTGCTCACAAAAAGAATTTTCACCCCCAAGCGCGCCATGACGCGCACAGGCAAAGTGACCTCCTGCATGGTGTAGCCCTCGTAGTAATGGAAACGCCCCTGCATGGCCATGACACTCTTGCCGCCCAGCGTGCCGATAATCAGGTTGCCCTTGTGACCTACAGCCGTAGAGCGTTTGAAGTTAGGAATCTCGCTGTAGGGTATGGTCAAGGGGTTCTCAATACGGTCGGCCATCAGTCCCAGACCGCTGCCCAGTATGATTGCTATTTTGGGCATCTCCCTGCCAAGCATGCGGTACTGCAGATATTGTGCGGTTTCGTCTATTTTGTGTATCATGATATAATGTCTTTCGTTTTCAAATATTAGCTTTCAAGCCCTTCATTCTTCATACGGTTGATTTTCTCCATAATCTCAGCCGCCTGCTCATAGTCCTCCTTCTCCTCGCACTCGTGCAGCAGCTCCTCCAGTTGCTCCAACGTCAGGGTGTCGGATTGTGACTTGCTGCGGTTTTGGGGCAGGTTGTTCTCCAATGCGCCGGGCTCCATCGAGGTCTCTTCCAGCACACGGTTTTCTATCATGATATTGCAGTGCTGGAGCAGTGCCAGCACGATGGCGTCGCTGGTGCGGCTGTCGATGCGTTTTTCCGAAAAACCGTCGCTGATGTATAGTGTCGAGTAGAAAATACCCTCTTCAAAGCGGTCTATGGTCACCTGCTTCAACACCAACAGGTATTCCTCTAGTATGTTATTCAGTAGGTTGTGGGTCAGCGGACGGCGTGCTTGTTTCTGCTCTATGGCCATGACGATGGCCTGCGCCTCGGCTTCGCCGATGATGATGGGCACCTGCTTGCCATTCTCGGGTGCGTCGAGCACCAGCACGTATGCTCCGCTCATCGACATGCTTTGCGAAATCTGCAACGGGTATACCTGGGTGTAGCTCATTTTGAGAATTGAGAATTGAGAATTGAGGATTGAGAATTTTCTTTCAGATATCCGGTCAGCTGTTTCACGGCAAGACCCCGGTGGCTGATTTGGTTCTTCACTTCCAGGGGCATTTCGGCAAAGCTCACCGCAAAGCGGTCGGGCATGAACACGGGGTCGTAGCCGAAACCTTCACTGCCGTAGCGCTCGGTGAGGATGACCCCGTCCACACGCCCCTCAAAATATCGCGGCACTCCTTGTTCAATCAGGCATATCACCGTGCGGAAATCGGCTCTGCGGTTGGTGTTTCCGTCTAAGGCGGCCAGCAGCTTGTCGATATTGTCGTCAAACGAGCAGTGCTCGCCTGCGTAGCGTGCGCTGTAAACCCCGGGAGCGCCGTTGAGTGCCTCCACCTCGAGGCCGGTGTCGTCGGCAAAACAATCTATGTGTGTTCGCTCCCATACCCACTGCGCTTTTTGCAGGGCATTACCCTGCAGGGTGTCGGCGGTTTCGGGTATGTCGCCTTCAAGCCCCATGTCGGCAAGGCTTTTTATCTCCACTACTCCGTTCAGCATTTGGCTGACTTCTTGTAGTTTGTGCTTGTTGTTAGTGGCAAATACAAGTGTTTTCATGTTGTGCAAAGATACGAAAAAAAAGCGAATTGGCACATTCCTTTGCTTTTTTCTGCTCTGGAACCGGCCAACCCAGGGTTCAAGGGATTGGTAACGGAATGGCGAAAAAAGACTATTTTGCTCCCTTGTTTTGCGTCGTTCCTCCGTCGCTTTAACCCAAATCGGTCATTAGGATTTATGCCAGATTAGTATTTGTTTCGAGCAGATTGGCCATATCGCTGTCGAAGGCGTAGCGGGCTACGGCGAGACAGGGATGTGGACAAGATGCCGAAAGAAATGCTGATATGGCATAAAGAGACCTTAAAAAGCGAGAAAGGATATAAAAGTCGGCCTAATGACCGATTTGGGTTTAAAAGAAAGCCCCGGTGTGGTGCCGGGGCTTGGTTGTCAGCGAAGCAAGGTTACAACGCCTTTGATTCGGTATTCGGTTATACTGCCTGCGCGGGTGTAGGTGATGACGTATGGGTATGCGCCCTGCGGGCAGGGTTTCCCGTCGTGGGTGCCGTCCCAGACAAAGTGCGAGTCGTCGGAGCTGAATACACGTGCGCCTCCGCGGTTGAAGATGGAGATGTGGAACTTGTCCATCTTGCTATAGCTGATAATCTGGAACACGTTGTTAGTGGCCTTGCTGGGAGTGAAGACGTTGGGGCGGTAGAAACCGAAGGTGTCGATGGGTATCATCCAGGTTGTGTCGCGAGCGCATCCCAGTTCGTTGAGGGTGTGCATCGTGACGTAGTTGCAGCTGTCGGCATAAATGTCAAAGTAGTGGTTGATATGCTCTCCAGTGGAGAATCCGCCGTCACCGAAATTCCATTTTGTGGAATAGCGGTTTTGCGACAGGTCGGTGAAACTCACTACCGGGGTCTCGGTGTCGATGTAGTGGGGTGCGTATTCAAATTCGAGAATGGGGAGTGGTATTTCTTTGACGAGAACACTGATGGCGGCGATGTCGCAGCTGTCGGCGGCATAGCCGGTGAGGTAGTAGCGGGTGTCCTGGTGGGGCGAGACAACGATGGTCTGGTTGTGGGCCTGGGCATCAAGTTCGGGGTCGGGTGGATAGGAAGTCCATTCGTACCACAGGGCACCGGAGCCGGTGAGTGTCACGCTGTCGCCGGGACAGTGTTTGGTGTGAGGGGGCGTGACTGTGATTTTGGTGGTGAGGAGCGACAGGGTTACGCTGTCCCAGGCAACGCATCCGGCTTCGTCGGCAGAGATCTTCACGTAGTATGTGGTGTGCGGCTGTGTGGGTCGGACATAGAGGATGTCGCCGGTGCAGATAGGTGTCTCGCCGGGCTGGTCCATATGGCGGTACCACGAGAACGAGCAGCCGGGCACGGGTGTGGAAACTCGCACGTGCGACTCGTGTCCGTTGCATATGATTGTGTCGGAGCTGAAATTGATTTCGGGGTCTTTGAAGAAGAAGATGGTGTCGTAGAGCGTGTCTTTGCAGTCGGAAGGTCCTGTGGTGATGAGCATGAAGGGGTTCGTGGGCTCGGTGAAGTCGCGGGTGACGGAACGGGTGCTGTTCATGCTGTTGCCTTGGCCATAGATAACCGTGTCGGCGAAATGCCATTCGCGGGCGATGATGTCCGTGGTGAGGTCGGTGATGGTGACCTGTTCACCCTCGCAGAGGGTTTTCTTGCTGATGTCAATGCGTGTGTCGGGAGGAGTGTCGATGTGGATGACGTATACGCGGGAGGTGTAGCAGGTGCTGTCGCTGGAGTACATGGTGAGACGCACGGCGTGGTCGCCCGAAAGGGGAGTGCGGTAAACGACATTACGGCCGTACAGTGTGTCAACTGCCGGTGTCTCGGCGTCGCTGCCGTCGTAGAAAATCCATTGTGTCAGGGAATCGACAATCTCGGGGGCATTGGGCCCTCTGTAGGCTATGTGGCCATGAGCGTTCATTTCGATGATTGCTGTGTCGTGGCATTCGATGTTGAAATTGGCGTTGATGATGGGCTTGGTGTTGCCGACTTGGCAATAGAGGGTGGAGTGGAAAGGCTTTGCGGGATCCATGGCGGAGGTCATGACGCATTTGTATGTCTGCACTCCGACAGTGTCCATCGTGGCTCCGTTTGGAACGATAAAGTCATCCAGCGTGGACACATACCAGTTTCTGGCGTTGGTAGTGCCTTGCACTTGCCGGAAGGGCACGTTGTCGATTAAATACTGGGTGTTGGTGATGGGGCCGTCGTATCCCTCGGTGGAGACGTACCAGGTGTAGGTCAGCAGGTCGGCGGGCGCCCAAAGGGTGTCGATATTGGTGTTTTCACCGGCCGGGCATCCCGAGGTGGAGATTTGGATGGGCTGGCAGCTGCCGGCGATATAGGCGTATATGGGGTCCACATTGTAGACACAGTCGCTGGTGTACATCTCAATGCGGACGGAGTCGTAGATGTAGTCGATGAGGTTGATGGCCACGCGTGTCCACGGTTTGTAGCAGTAGCCGCAGGTGGTTGCGCCGGATGGCCCGCCGGGCAGGCCTTCGACCCAGGGCGCTGGCAGTGTACCGCCAATGGCCGGGGCAGGGACGTTGAACCAAAGGCTGTCGTGCAGGGGGTAGTTGTTCCACTGCCCTGTGCTGCTGTTTTTGCCACACACGCGGATAATGAATTCCCCTGCCTCGTAAGGATCGTGGGTATAGCGGCAGGCGACAATGGCGTAGTCGATAAAGAGAAGGGCGTTCTGCGAAGTGACAAACATCGTGTAGAAAAGGGCTTCGGAGCCTTTGTTGTTGCCGTCGGTGTTTATGTCGCTGACACAGCTGCCCGTTGCGCGCATGTCGCCGAGACGGATGCTGGAGGTGTGTCCGGATGGGATGCGTTGCATCCCCTGCCCGTTGTTGATGGTGAATGCATCAAGTCCGGCATCGGCCTGGGTGTAGATGCGGAAACGCTGGTCATGGCCGTCGAACAGGGTGCAATGGTTGCACGACCCGCAGCGGTGCGGGCAGTTCCCCGAGTAGTATAGCGACGAGGTGATGTTGGTATTGCCTTTGATAGCCGGCTTGTTGGGACGGCTGCAGGTGCTCAGTACATTGCTTCCGGTGCTTCCTGAGACACCGTTGTTAACACGGTCGCCCACACGTGCACTCCACGATCCGCGCGAGCCGGCAGGGGTGTTGAACGAGGTGGGGTTATGAAGTCCCGGACATGCAACGCTCTGCCCATAGAGGCTCGTGGCGGCAAGGCTTGTTACCAAAACGAAAAGGATTGCGAAATGTTTCATAATGGGTATAATTATATATAAGTAGGTTCTTTCTAATTGCTTGCAATTATTGTCTTAAAATTCTCTCAAATTCAAAGTGCGGGTTAAAAAAATCTCTAATTCTCAAATTCTTGATAAAAAGAAGTCAACTATTATATTCGTCTGCTTAATTCGGGAAGGATGCTGCTTTTCCAGGCCGTGTAGTCGCCGGCGATAATGTGCTGCCTGGCGGTCCGCACAAGCCAAAGGTAGAAAGCGAGGTTGTGGATAGAGCATATCTGCAGACCGAGGATTTCCTCGGCGCGGATAAGGTGGTGGAGATAGGCGAGGGAATAGGTGCGGTCGCACTCGGCGCTGCTCTCGGGGTCGATGGGGTCGAAGCAGGTCTCCCACTTCTTGTTCTTGATGTTGATGGTGCCGTGGGCTGTGAAGAGCAGCCCGTTGCGCCCGTTGCGCGTAGGCATGACACAGTCGAACATGTCCACGCCCCGCTCTATGGCTTCCAGTATGTTGGCGGGAGTGCCCACGCCCATAAGATAGCGGGGCTTGTCCTTGGGCAGGATGGCGTTGACCACCTCAATCATCTCATACATCGTTTCAGTGGGCTCTCCCACGGCCAGTCCTCCGATGGCGTTGCCGTCGGCGTTCTTCGAGGCGATATACTCTGCCGACCGCCTCCGCAGGTCGGCGTACTTGCATCCCTGCACAATGGGGAAAAGGCTCTGGCTGTGTCCGTAGAGGGGCTGGGTCTCCCCGAAACGCTTCATGCAGCGGTCCAGCCAGCGGTGGGTCAGCTCCATCGACTTCTTGGCGTAGCGGTAGTCCGACTCGCCGGGGGCGCATTCGTCAAAAGCCATCATGATGTCAGCCCCGATAACGCGCTGGATGTCCATCACCCGCTCCGGAGTGAAGACATGGCGGCTGCCGTCGATATGCGACTGGAACGTGCAGCCCTCCTCCTTTATCTTGCGGTTTTCGGCCAGCGAAAAAACCTGGAAACCGCCGCTGTCCGTAAGCAGGGGACGCTCCCATCCGGCAAAGCCGTGCAGCCCTCCCGCCGCCTGCAGGATGTACAGACCCGGGCGCAGGAAAAGGTGGTAAGTGTTGCCGAGAATAATCTTCGCGTCAATATCTTGGTAAAGTTCTCGACGATGCACCGCCTTCACCGTCCCCGCAGTGCCTACCGGCATGAAGATAGGCGTGGGGATATCGCCGTGGTCGGTGCTGACAACCCCGGCACGCGCATACCCCCTCGAGTCCTCTTTTATAATCTCGAACTTCATAATTCTCAACATTTCAGCATATCAGAGCCCGCAGTTATGAACAGACGGTTGATATTTCATGCTGCAAAGATACAAAAAAAATAAAAAATAATACATATTTTTGCAAAAAAATATATCACACCCCGTATGGACTTTACTCATATACTTACAGACCTTTGCACCATGGTGCTGACAGCCCTGCTGGCCGTGGGCTTCGTGGTTTTGCTGCTTTATTACGGACTCTTCTTCCTCCGTGTGGGGCGGTACAAGGGTGCCGCACGCAAAAAAGACGCCGCCGCCGAAACCCTCCCGCCCGTCTCCGTCGTCATGGCCGCGCAGAACGACGGCGAATGGCTGCGCTCCAACTTGGTCTACCTGCTCGAGCAGGACTACCCCGACTTCGAAGTGGTGGTGGTGGACTACCTCTCCACCGACGACACCCAGTACGTTCTCCGGCTCCTCTCCGAGAACTACAAAAACCTCAAAATCGTCACCTTCCACGAGAACGTCAACGGCTACCTCGGGCTCAAATACCCCCTCTCCATCGGCATCAAGTCGGCCAAGAACGACCTCCTCCTCCTTGCCGAGCCCGAATGCATACCGATGGACAGCACCCGCTTCACCTGGATACGCGAAATGGTGGCAGGATATGTGCACGACCATGTCGAAATAGTCCTCGGCTACTGCGGCATCGCCTACAAGCCCTCCCTCTTCAACTGGCTGCAGCAATACGACAACCTCGACTACAGTGTCGAATACCTCGGCGCCGCCATCATGCACCGACCCTTCACCGGCAACGGCCGCAACCTCAGCTACCGCCGCAGCCTCTTCCTGAAAAACGACGGCTTCATCTACCACTACCACATCCCCGACGGAGCCGACGACATGTTCGTCAACCAGAACAGCCGCCGCCGCAACACCTCCGTGGTCCTCACCCCCGAAGCCTACACCCTCGTCCAGCCGCAGCCCACCCTGCGCCAGTGGCACCTCCTCCGCAAGCACAGGGTTGCCACCCACGCCTACTACTCCTTCTGGCTCAAAGCCACCCGGCTGGCCAAGCCCCTCGGCGTCCTCCTCTTCTACCTTGCCGGAGCCCTCCTCCTGGCCCTGGGCACATTCCCCTGGCAAATCCTCGCCGCCGTCCTCCTCGTCAAACTGGCCTGGCAGATAGCCACCGCCGCCGCCGCCTGCCGCCGCCTCTCCATAAAGCCCGTCGTCGCCATACTCTCCCCGCTCCTCGAAATTTATTTTCTCATCGCAAATACTTTTTTATCCATAATTCCGTTATCCAAGAAATAAAACTCCCCCAATAACGGAACAACAGATGGAACCCCACCAGTTCAACGACAAGGCACAGCGCGACTACCAGCTCGTAATCGCTGCCCGCGACAAAGGCGACCAGCGCGCCTACTCCGACCTCATGCGCTACTACCGTGAGCCCATCTACCTCATGCTCCTCCGCATGACCCACAGCCCCGTCGATGCCGACGACCTCACCATCGAAACCTTCGGCAAAGCCTTCTGCTCCCTCTCCTCCTACACCCCCCAAAACACCTTCGCCACATGGCTCTTCGCCATAGCCAGCAACAACGGCATCGACTTCATCCGCAAGCGGCACCTCCAGATGGTATCCCTCAGCTCCATCTCCGTCACCGACGACGACGGCGCCTACGAATACCCCATACCCTCCTCCGACGCCAACCCCGAAGACGCACTCATCCTCCGCCAGCGGGGCATCATGCTGCGCGACATCGTCGACAAACTCAAGCCCCGCTACAGCAAAATCGTAAAAATGCGCTACTTCGACGAAATGACCTACGAGGAAATCGCCCAGCAGCTCAACATCCCCCTCGGCACCGTCAAAATACAGCTCCGCCGTGCCCGCATGCTGCTTGCCCAAATCATCAAAACCCACGCCAACAGCCTATGAAGCAAACCCTATCCCTTCTCCTCGTCCTGCTCGTCGCCGGCGCCATGCCCCTGCAGGCGCAAAAGAAAAAACACCACTCCGCACCCACCCGCATCACCGGACTCTCCGTCAGCGTCGATGCCGGCCTCCTCATCCCCAACGCCAAGCAAGCCAACTTCTACAGCGGCCGCCCCGGCAACGAAAACACCATCAGCCGCGTGCTCTATAGCGAGCAATACGGCCACCAGATATGGAACAGCCTCGTCGACCGCCAGCTCATCTCCCCCAGCGCCATCCCCTCCTACAGCGCCTTCCGCATAGCCGAATACGCCGACATGTACTACAAACTCACCTACCAGATAGGCGTAGGCCTGCGCTACGACTACGACAGCGGCTGGGGCTGGAAACTCCGCTTCGACTTCAGCCAGCTCACCGCCGCAGGCCAGTTCCTCCTCTCCTCCGACAACGGCGTGGGCATCCCCGGCCGACCCCAGTACGTCGCCTGCGACATCTTCGGACACGAAAAACGCATCCTCATCGACCTCCTCATCTCCAAACGCATACCCCTCACCCAAGTCATCGACCTCGAACTCTCGGCCGGCGTCGACCTCAACAACACCAAAGTCACCGAAAACGCCATGCGCATAGCCGGTCGCACCTACAGCATCCTCGACGTCTGGGGCGGCAGACCCCCCGACGCTGGCGCCGGCTCCTACGAATACATCAACCAAGGCGGCATCGGTTTCGGCGGCATCGCCTCCGTCGCCCTCAGCTACGCCCTGCCCAGCGCCTCCGTCGACTTCGGCTACACACTCTACTACATGCAGACCAAATACCTGGGCTACAACGACAACGACTGCTTCGCCCTCCAGCACAACATCTTCTTCCGTTTCAACATCAACAACTTCAAATTCTTTAAAAGTTGAGGGATTGAGAGTTTGAAGGTTAAAAGGTATAAGGGTTTGATACCCTAAAACCTTAAAACCCTAAAACCCTAAAACCTTAAACCCCTAAAACCCTTTCAATTTTCAATCAAAACATGATCCAACTGACAGACCTTTCGCAATCCGACCATCCCCATTTCGCCAAAGATCTATTCGAGACAGCATTCCCCGACGAAGAGCGACCTCCTTTCGGGGAGTTAAAGAACCGCGACACCGAAAAATTCCATTTCATGGTCGCCACCAACGACGACGGCGACGAACCCATCGGAATCCTCACCTACTGGACTTTCGACGACCTCATCTACATCGAGCACTTCGCCATCGACGAAGACCTCCGCAACCAAGGACTCGGCAAAGCCGTCTTCCTCAACTTCCTCTCCCAGCAAAAGCGGCAAGTGGTCCTCGAAGTCGAACAACCCCACGACGAAACCTCCGAAAACCGCGTAGAGTTCTACGCCAGCATGGGACTGTATATCAATCCACAAGAATACTTCCAGCCATCTTACCATGGCGACCAAGTCACTGTTCCAATGATAATTATGTCAAAATACGAATTGGACGACGACGAATTCACCGAAATTCGCGACCTCCTCTACCGCGAAGTCTACAAATGCACACCCTCCAACATGCGGTGACACAAAAAAAATCGTACACCAAAACACCGTTCAATCATGCAGATACGGATTGGATAAAGAAAAAAATCAAAAAAAAACTTGCCAGTTATAAAAAAAGTCGTATCTTTGCAACCGCTTTCGAGGGATAGACACCCGAAACACAAAGATGGCTCCTTAGCTCAACTGAATAGAGCATCTGACTACGGATCAGAAGGTTGCAGGTTTGAATCCTGCAGGAGTCACACACAAAAAGACACGCTCACCCAAGCGTGTCTTTTTTTTTGCACCCCCTCCACCCAGCCACACCCGCTGATTGCTTGATTGTGTAAATACGTTGTCCGTTGATAAGTTGATAAGTTTATACGGCTCGCAACATATCAACATATCAACAAAACACAAGCATTCATGCAATCTCTTTCAAGGGTCGTCATTTATTCGATCGTTATTCGCTCGTTTTCCCATCGTTCTCCCTTTCAGAAAGGGAAAAATGAGGGAAACACATCGGAAAACGATAAGACAAAGAACGACGCAACACCGAGCCCGGAAGGCACATAGAAGAACGTTGGGGACAAATATGCGACACTTTCGGAACGTTGAGGAAGGTTGGCGAAAGTTGGCGTTATTTATCACAGCATAAAATGTAACTTCCGCGCGAAGCGGCAGGCGTCTCACCGAGCTGTTGATATGTTTATGAATTGAAAGTTGAAAATTGAGAGTTGAAAGTTGCTGACGCACCTGGATAATTCTCAACATATTAAACCCACAAACTCTCAAACCCTAAATTTTTTTTCAGCAAGTGTAGTTTTTTGGCATTTTATTACGTTCTTATTGCGAAAATGCAAGTTTGTCAAATAAAAATAATGTTATTAATGCGTAAATTTATTCTTTCTGTATCAATGCTTCTGATGACGTTCGCCATATCGGCGCAAACGTTTGTGTCCACAACACCCGGCAAGCGCAATGTGCTTATTGAGGAATACACGGGTGTTCGTTGTCAGTATTGCCCCATGGGGCACAAGGCCACGGATTTCACCCTCAGTTCTTTTCCGGGCAGGGCTTTTGCCATCAACATTCACCAGGGCATGTTTGCCGCCCAATACACCACACAGTGGGGCAATGCTTTGGCCACTCAAGCCGGTGTTCAGGGCTACCCATCTTCGTCATTGAACCGTCATTCGTTCGGCGGGGGCACTATTCAGATTGACCCGGGTCAGGCATATCCATACGCCATGCAAATGATGGAGCAGGAGGCACCTGTCAATGTCGCTGCCACGGTCGACCTCGACCCGGCCACGCGCCTGATGGTTGTGAAGGTAGAGGTTTATTATCCCGGCAATGGCCCGGGCAACTTCAATATGCTCAATGTGGCTTTGGTACAGAATAATGTTTTGGGAAGCCAAACGGGCGGTTCCCAATATTACCCCGAGAATATGGTGAACGGCCAATACCGACACATGCACATACTCCGCCACCTCCTTACCGGCCAGTGGGGCGACACCATCCATAACGTCACTGCCGGGTCGTTCTTCACCAAAGAGTATGCCTATGTCGTGCCACAGCAGATTGGCGACCTTGCCATCAGTAATCTTGACGACCTCAGCGTTCTCGTATTTGTGTGTCAGGACAAGAAAGAGGTGCTCAACGTGTGCGAGGCCATTCGCAAGGGCGACAAAGCCTACGTTGCCTATGGCGACAAAGGCGGCTACGAGTGCTCGCTCGACTACCACCCATATGTCTCCTTGGTCAACCCCTCAGACAAGCCTATCGGTGACCTTCGCTTCGAGATAAACGGCTCAACCGTTGTGCGCCACAAGACCATTGCACCCTACTCCACCGACACGGTGCAGGTGGCATCGTTCAGCATAACGGACATGCCCGAAAACCATCAACAATATGGCGAAACCGTCAATGTGAGATTTACGGGATTCTCGACCAATGGCTCGCAGGTTAATGTCAGCCAAAACGCCTTGACTATCGACTATGCCAATGTGGACATCTACACGGCAGCAGGCCCCTTGACACTGAGCATCAAATACGACAACTATCCACAAGAAGTGTCGTTCTCATTGGCGGGAATCGCCGACTGCCAGTACTACTATCGTGTTGTGGGTGATGGCAACGATGTCGGCCAAACGGTCAACTACACCCTTTCGCCCGCCAATGCCGGCCTCTATAGATTCAAACTGACAGACGTGGGCGCCGACGGACTGAACGGAACCGTGACGGTCACCGATGCCGCAAACAACACCCTCTTCAGCCGCAACGCCAAAGACCTGTTGGTATGGGACAACTACTATTTCAACATTACAACTCCCGGCACCGACGGTCCCATCGGCACTGTTGTGGGAATAGAGGAACCCGATGTCCCGACTGCGGAATTAAACGTATGGCCCAATCCGGTGAGCAATGTGCTCCACCTGTCTGACGGTCCCGATATTCGTCGTGTCGAGGTGCTGGACCTTTCCGGGCGTGTACAGTCCACCTCCACAAGTCGCGAGGTCAATGTCTCGGACTTGCCCGCCGGACTTTACCTACTCCGTGTGGTAACGGTCGAAGGCATTACAACCAAGAAATTCATTAAACAATAAAATACTAAACTACTATGAAGAACATGATTCGATTATTTATGGCGGGCATGATAGCCGTGGCGACCCTTGGCTTTGTGGCTTGCGAAAAGGAACCTGCCAACAACAATCAACCCAGTGGCAACACTGATCCGACCGATCTTGTATATGAGACCCTTGTGGGAACCGAATGGGAAGGCACCTATGCCACCACCACCCAAACGCAGTATGGCACCGTGCCATGCACCATCCATTGGACGGTCGATTTTCTCCGCGACGGCAAGGGCGAGGTAATGTTCTGGTTAGAAAGCCAAGCCTTCGACGCCGACCAGTATTCTTGGGAGATGACCTACACCTACGACGGACACAACGCAGGTGTCATCACCGACGCGGACGGCAACTGGCCCTTCACCCTCGACCCCTACAACCGGACCATGAGTGTGACCCTCCAGTTCCAGACCCAGCATGAAGAGGGAGGCCAGATGTTCACCTACGGCGGCCCCACAACGCTGCACCAGACAAGATAAAATTGAAATTATTGCTTGAATGCTTGAATGTGTTAATGCTTGAGTGCTGGCGCAGTCAAATTACTCAAACAATCAAACAATCAAGCAATCACTCATGCAATCAAACAATCAGACAATCAAGCAATCGCAATAAGATGAATAGATTACTGACAATCTTGGCCGCGCTGGTACTTGTCTGCTGCCTGTCATCAGTCCATGCCGCACCCGTCAGTGCAGAGCGGGCAGCCATAGTGGCGCAGAACTTTCTGGCACAGACAATGAACGCCGGCACATGCACGGGAAAAACCCAGACAACAGACCAACTCAAGCAACAGACATGGCAATTCGATGCCGTCTATCTGTTCACCCTACCTCAGGGAGGCTGGGTGATGGTTGCCGCCGACGACTGTGCCCGTCCCGTGCTGGCATACTCGTTGACCGGCAGACTCAACCCTGAAGCTGTGGCGGTGCAAAATATCGTCAGCGTCTATCAGCAGGAAATCGACCAAGTCTGCAAAGTCAAGGGTGCCCCTCGTCATGAGGAGTGGTTTCTGCTGGAAAGTGGAAAATCCCTCAAGCAAGCAGAAGAAGAGGAGGTGGGACCCCTGCTGACCACCCAGTGGTATCAGAAATCGCCCTACAACCAGCTTTGTCCCAGCTATACTATGACAGGCTGCGTGGCCACCGCCATGGCGCAGGTGATGAAATACTGGAACTATCCCGCCTTTGGGCGAGGTAGCCACTCCTACACCGACGACTCGGGCTATGGCATGCAAAGTGCAGACTTCGGCGACACCCGTTACGACTGGGACAACATGCCCAACCGCCTGACAGGAGGCTCCACTGCCGCTGAAAAGACAGCCGTTGCCACACTTATGTATCACTGTGGCGTAAGCGTCAATATGCATTATTCCACCGTGTACAGCGGAACGAGTCTCAACAAATGCGAAGTCGCCATGCCCGAGTATTTCCGCTACAACCGCCATGATATCCGCTACCGTGCCAAAGGGCAGATGAGCAACGACGCATGGACCGACACGCTGATAGCTGAACTCCGACTGCACCGTCCCATCCTGCATGGAGGCATCGGCCCTGCCGGAGGACACTGCTTTGTGTGCGACGGCTTCAATGCGCAGCGCTATCTCCACTTCAACCTCGGCGAGGACGGTGAAGGTGACGGATACTATCAGGTCGGTGCCATCACCTATGGTTCATACTCATTCAATCAAGCCAACGAAGCAATACTGGGTCTGCACCCTGAATACAGTCTCTGCCTCAATGCCGAGACCGTGAGCTTTACTCGCAGTGCCGCGCAGCAGCAGGTATGGCTCTGCACCAGCGACACCGTCGACGCACCCTGGACCGCCACCGTATCAAACGACAGTCCTGGATCCGACAATTGGATACAAGTCGGCAACACCGCCTTCAGCCATCTCGGACAAGTCACCATCAGCGTAACCGAAAACAACACCGGAGCAGAACGCACTGGCACCGTGCTCTTCACCCAGGGCAGCCTCACCGCAACGCTTCGCGTGGTGCAGGAGGCCTATGACCCTGCCACTGACTACTGCCCCTTGACGGTGGAAATGGAAAACACCCACAACGAACCGTGGGCAGGTGATGCACACCTGAGCTTTGAGTCCCTCAGCGGCACAATCTATGGCACAGCCCAGCATACGGCCAACGGTCCTTCCAGCACGACAACCGTAAGCGTTGCCCCGCACGATGTCATGGTGCGTTGGCATCCCGGTGGTGCACTGGATCGCTATATCAACTACAAAGTGAAGAATCGCCACGGCGAAGTCCTTGTAGAGGTCAACAATGCCTACTTCGACGGCGACGATGTGCTGATATCCTGGCCTTGCAGTCGTCTTGGCATAGACGACCCGCAGAACGCAGTGCAGGAATGGAACATTTCTCCCAACCCCACCACGGGACGGCTCACCGTCACTGGCGGCAACGACAAAGGACAATCCGTGCGTTTGGAGATTGTCGATGCCACTGGGCGGGTAATGCTACACACCACGGGACTTTCTGCCGACATTACCCCTCTCGGCTCGGGAGTCTACTACATTCGTATAATAACTGACAATACCATCACAGTAAAGAAGGTGGTAAAGAACTAATCCCATGAAAAAAACACTTCTATTCATAACCTTGTGTCTGGTTACCGGTTTCGCCGTAGCTAAACCAGTGTCGCAAACTGCCGCCACCCGCGTGGCCAACCAGTTCTGGCAGTCGGTGCTACATGGCCAGGGACAGCTACATCCTATGCCGTGGCAATACAGTGAAATCTACCTGTTCGTGGGCGACCAGGGAGGCTTTGTCATGGTGTCGGCCGATGACTGTGCTCGCCCGGTGATAGCCTATTCGCTCCATGGCAGCCTGTCGCAGGGGACGTTGCCCATTCAGCTGTCCCAAAGGATGGAGGCCTACTGTGACTTGATTGCCGAAGGCGTAAACAAACGGGTCTCTGCCTCTGCAGCCGATGCTGCGCAGTGGGAGCAATTGATGAGTGGCATAGAGCCTAAAGACGGCGACAACGACGACCGTGTGGGTCCGCTGTTGGAAACCCATTGGCACCAAGACGGAGGCTATGCCCTGCTCACCCCGCAGCACACCCCCACAGGCTGTGCGGCTACAGCACAGGCACAAGTGATGCGCTACTGGCGTTATCCCGCCTTCGGCCATGGCTACGAGACCTACAATTGTCCGCCCTATGGAGCCCAGTCGGCCGATTTCTCCCACACTCTTTACGACTGGGGCAATATGCCTGACCAGGTGTCTTTGGGCAGTCCGTATGAGCAGCAGTTGGCTGTTTCCACGCTGATGTATCATGTGGGTGTCAGCCTCCATATGGGTTATGCGCCCGGCGGAAGCGCCGCCGCCGGCGTGGTCGGGCGGCCGGGTGTGCCCAGTATTGACAATTCGCTCAAGGACCATTTCTATTATAGCCGCAGTATGCGGCCTATCTTCAGGACCGACGGCTATTCCGACCAGCAGTGGGCTGACAGCCTCGTCACCGAGTTGCGTCTGCATCACCCCATAATTTATTGCGGTGTGGCTCCCGAGGGAGGGCACGGCTTTGTGTGCGACGGCTATGAGTTCCGCGGCAGCCGGGTCTTTTTCCATTTCAATTTCGGCTGGAGCGGCAACGGCGACGGCTACTATACCGTTGACGATATCTGCCCCAACGTCAGCCCGACGGGCGAAGTGGGCTCTGTGTACCACTTTAACCAGAGTAACCAGGCGTTGCTCGGCGCTGTGCCGGACGGTGAACTCCATGTCAGCGACTCGATGCTCACCTTCACCCGTGAGGGCGGCAACCGCCAGCTGCTTTTCTGCGGTATCGACACGGCGTCGGCATGGGGCGACGGGGAATCCCCGCTGGTGATCTCTGCCGACCAGCCTTGGGTGACTGTGGAGCGTAACGAGGCGGAACCCGTCGGAGCGACGGGGAACCCCCTCTGGTATATTGTTGCAGCCGAAGAAAACACAACGGGCAGCGAGCGCCAAGCCACCATCACCTTTACGCGGGAGGGTCGGGGAACTACTGCTGGTATGTCGAGCGTCTCCGTCACGGTGGTGCAGACCTACTACTCGCCCGAAGAATATTGTCCCCTCACGGTGGTGATGGAAAGCACTCGCGGCGGCGGCTGGGAAGGCGGCGCGCATCTGAGCTTCGAGAGCCTTTCGGGCTACGTGTATGGCACGGCGGCGCTCGCGTCGGGCAGCAGTGCCACTGTGGAGGTGGGTGTGGCGCCACACGATGTGAATGTGGTCTTCCATCACGGGGGCGGCACGGACCGCTATATCAACTACCGTGTGCTGAACCGCCACGGTGAGGAGCTGGTGGGAGTGGACTATGCTTTCATGAACGGCGGCACCCATTTTATCGAGTGGCCGTGCGCCCGTCTGGGCATAGAGGGACAGCCCGCCGAGGCTTCGGCCTGCCGGGTGTGGCCCAATCCCGCTCGCGATGTGCTGCACATCGAAGCCGCCGCACTGCTGTGCGCGGAGCTGTACGACATGTATGGCCGCTGTGTGGCGACGACATCGGGCAGCGACATGAACCTTGCCGGCCTGCCGACGGGGGTCTATTTCCTGCGTGCCGTGACGGACAAGGGAGTGTCGGAGTATAGGATAATTAAAAACTAAAAGGTAAAAACTAAAAAAATAAACAAAATGAAAAAGTTTTTTTTACTGTCTTTGATGGCCGTTGCGGTCATTGCTTTCGCTTCGTGCGGGAAGGAACCCGCAGCCAATAACCCCGCAGGGCCGGACTCGCCCGAAGTCCCGCAGGCCATGGACATTGTGCACACATCGTGGCAGGGGGTCTATAGCGGCACCGTTGTGCATCCTCAGGCGGGCACGCTCCCCTGTGTCCTGACTTGGACGATGGACTTTGTCGACGAGACCAATGTCAGCATCCTCCTCGAGGTGGTGACGGGCGGTCAGGCGCAGCAGCCGCAGGAGATGGCCTGTACCTATACCTATGACGGCCGCAGGGGCGAGATTGTCAGCGAGGAGGATGGCGAGGTGCAGCGCGACCCCTTCGAGATTGACCCCGTCAATCGCACCTTCACCATCGACCTGCGCATCACCACAGGTTTCTCGCAGGAGAACCCGCAGGTTGTGGGCGGCCTCACCACGTTCCATCAAATCAGAAAAAGTTGAAAGTTGAGAGTTGAAAGTTGAGAGTTATCCGTGTGCGGCAGCAACTTTCAATTTTGAATTTCGAATTTCGAATTTCAAATTTCAAAATTAATCAGCAATCAGACAATCACGCAATCAAAATAATAACATTTAAAAAAGTATCACAAAATGAAAAAGAACATTTTCAGACTGCTATGCGTTACGCTGCTGGCAGGCATGGCTTTTGTATCATGCGAAAGAGAGTACATCACAAGCGGCAAACACACCGTAACTGTTACTTCGGCCAACGAACAGATGGGCAAGGCTTACGGCGGCGGCCAGTTCGACGCGGGCGCGACGGTCCGTATCTGGGGCACTCCGGAGATAGGCTATCAGTTCGACCGCTGGAATGACGGCAACACCGACAATCCCCGCAACATCACTGTGAGCGGCGATGTGACCTACACTGCCTATTTCAAGGCTGTCGGCTCCGACCCCGACACCAATGGTGGCGGTGGCGGCGAGACCCCGGGCCAATTCACGGCGACTGTCGTGGTGGACGGCACCCCCTATAGCGGTATCGCCCTGGTGAGCACGGGTCAAAGCGACAATCTCTTCAACCTTGCCGTATTTATCGGCGAGCAGGGACCTGCTTTTGTCACCTATATCCTGCCGCGTTCGGGCAACCAGTCTATCAGCGACGGCATCCAGTGTTTCTTCTATGGCAGCGAGAGCGACTTTGTCGAGACCTCGCAGGGTACATTCCCGCCCTATCTGACCGTGCCTTCAGCTGGATGCACCTACGACGTGAATGTCACTGCCCTCGACATCAACGCCCAGACCGTCACGCTGTCGGCCAGCGGTACGATGCTCGACATTGCAGCCAACGAGGCTGGCCAGCCCCGACTGGTTTCTTTCATGGTCTCGATAGACGGCTCTTTCCAGTATCCCGGAACACCGTCGAAATAATGATTGTTGAATGTTGATAAGTTGATAAGTTTATACGGCTCGCATCATATCAACATATCAACGTATCAACATTAACACAATCAAGCAATCATGCAATCAAGCAATAAAAAAAGCGTTGTTTTTTAAACAGTTGACCAGGAGGGGCGGCCGTTGCGTGGCCGTCCTTCCGTTTTTTTTTGTCGCGGTGTGTCACTTTTGGTGCGTCTTGTGGCTCTAATCGTTATGGATATTTACGGCGGCAGTGGGGGCAATATTTTGCCCTTTTTGTCGTTATTGTCAAGTTGAATAATATTTTGCACCATGAAAGCGATTTTCTCTCTCCTTTTGGTTGCCGTGCTGGCATGCAGTCCGCTGTTTGCCCAGCAGGGCAAGAAAAGTGGCTCCGATGCCTACGCCCGTATCGAGAAAATGATTTATAACCAGCGTTACACCGACGCCTTCAATGCGGCCGACAGCCTGCGCACGGCTGCCATGTCCCGCGCCCGCGCCGGACAGACCGGCGAGGCGGTGAGCCGCCAGCTGATTACCTCCACCTGGTATATGGAGCGGGCGGCGCTGCAGTATCAGGAGGATGCGGCGGACAGCAGCCTTGCGCGCTTCCGCGCCATTCTGCCATATCTCACGCCCGTGGACCGCACGCTGTGCCACATATTCCTCGGCAACATCGACTCGGCGCTGGTGGATACGGTGGCCTTGCGCGAGGTGCCCAACACGCAGATTGCCGACTTCTGCTCCGCACCGAAGAATGTGAGCTTCAACACCACGCCGACGATGTACGACCTGGTGATGCACTTGGCCATAGCCAATCTGCCTGCCCGGCGCAAGATTGAGCTGCAACGGCAGCTGGTGGCGTGGTACAGCCGCAGAGTCGCCAAGGAGAATATCAACCTCTTGCTGTTCAACGAGCTGCGGCTGCTTGACTACTACGGCAGAACACCGAATGTGTCAAAGGCCACCTGCCGTCGCATGACGCAGGAGTGTCTGAACCACTACCGCTGGACGGGCAATGAGCAGCTGGCCGAGTTGTACAGCCGTATGGCCACTTTCTGCCGGGACGACCTCGACTTTCGGGGTGCGATAGTCTATTGCGACAGCGCCATTGCCCGCTGGCCCAAGAGCCGGGGCGGCGTGGATTGCGCCAACCGTAAAAGAACGATACAGCAGACGAGTATCGACATGACGATTAGCGATGTGTCGCCCGCCGGACGCGACATTCTGATGCGGGTGGCGACTTGCAACGTGGAGCATCTCTACTATCGCGTGATAAGGTATCCCGAATGGCTTAAGTCTTATTATAAAAGCGATTCGGAAAAGAGGACACGGCTTTTGAGCGAGAAGGTGGTTAAATCGTGGGACCAGTCATTTACCCTGCCGAAAGATTATAAATTCTATAAGCATTATGGCTATATCCCCGCCCTTGCCCCGGGACACTACATTCTGCTGGCTTCGCCCTCCAAGGACTTTGCACGCGAGGGCTTTTGTATGAAGGCGTTCAATGTGTCGGCGGCAGCTTTTGTGCTGATGTCGTCGCCCGAGGACAGTGTCTATGGCTATGTGGTCGATTATGCGACGGGCGAGCCCGTGGCGCGGCAGAAGGTGCAGTTGCAGCGAAGCAAGAACTACTACGACGCGAAGTACAGCACAGTGGCTACCGCCACGACTGATGCGCAGGGCTTTTTCGCCTTGGGGGACAAGGAGGTAAAAAATAGGTATGATTATGAGTGGCGATTGCTGACACAGTATAAGGGGTTGGATGTGGAGAGCCAATGTGAACTGGGTCCCAACCGGCTCGACACGGTGCGTGAGGTGGCCGAGCTGTTTCTTGACAGGCCGGTGTATCGGCCGGGCGACACGGTGCAGTTTATGCTGGTGAAAGGCCGTGTGGAGCATAACCGCAAGGGATATGCCGCCGGCGGCGACAGATTGCAGTTGCTGCTGTTCGACGTCAACTACAAGGCGATTGACACGCTTTACGGCACCACCGATGCGTATGGCAGCCTCAGCGGGCGTTTCGTCATCCCCGCCTATGCGCTGCCGGGGCAGTTCGTCATTCGCGCTTACCGCGCTGATTTCGACAACCGGCAAGGGCAGGTTTGTGAGAAGTATTTCCCCGTCGAAGCCTACAAGCAGCCCAAGTTCACCGTCACCCTGAAAGGCGCGGACCGCAAAGACGCCGAGGGGCGCTCGATAGCCCCGTCGATGGGCGACAGCCTGGCGGTGGAGGGGTTGGCCGCCTCCTACACCCAGGTGCCTGTAAGCGGGGCCAAGGTGGTTTATTCCGTCACCCGCTCGTGGATACGCCCCTGGTGGCGCAGACATTATTGGAGTAATCAGTCGTACGGCGCAGTCACGCTGGTGTCGGATTCGCTGGTCACCGATGGCGAGGGCATGTTCCGCATTGCCTTTGTGGCCGAACCGGACAGCAATATAGAGCTGTCCACCAAGCCCTGCTTTAACTACGAGGTGCGAGTGGATGTGACCGATGTCAATGGCGAGACGCACAGCCAGACCCTTTCGCTCGTTGCGGGGTATGAGAACAGCTACATCTCGCTGGCGCTGCCGGAGAAGACTTCGGAGCTGAGCAGCCTGGAATACACCTATTGCGACCTGAACCGCACTCCGTTGAAGGGCCCGGTAATCCTCAGTGTAGAACGGCTGCGACAGCCCGAGAGCCCTTGGCTTGCACGCACGCTGATACAGCCCGGTGTGCGCCACACGATAAGCCGGGAAGAGTTTGCCAAGCGTTTCCCGCTGACTGCTTATGACTATGAGGAGCAGTCGATGGCGAACTGGCCGGTGGAGAGCCGGGTTTATTACACGCGCCTGATGTGCGAGGGGTTGACCACCAACAAGGTGCCGCTGCCTGTGCTGGAGCCGGGTGTATATAGAATTTGTATGGCTTTGGACGAGAAGGGGAAGGAGCGCGTGTCGGACACGGCGGTGGTGGTTTACACTCCGACGGGGTGCCGACAGGTGTCCGACATGGAGCTGCTGTGGTCTGACATCAGCACCCAGGAGGCCACGGTGGGCGAAACCGTGGTTCTGCGTGTCGGCTCACAGCACAGGGACGTGTATGTGGCATACGAGGTGATGTGCGGCAACAGGACAGTGGAACGTCGCCTGCTGCGTGTGGGCAACGGCATCATGTCGTTGCGTATCCCCGTGACCGAGGATTTGCTGGGCGGCTTTAACATCAGCCTGTGCGCTGTGAAAGAGGGTCGCAATGAGAAGGTGCAATACCGTGTGGATGTGCCTTTCGAGCACAAGAAACTGGATGTGCAGATAGTGACCTTCCGCGACAAGCTCACACCGGGCGAGAAGGAACGCTGGACCATCAAGGTGAAGCCCAAACGGGAGGGCGACGCCCTTGCCGCGCCCGCGGCTTTGCTGCTGGGCATGTACGATGCGGCATTGGACAACTACAGCTTTGGCGGCAATGCGTTCTCGTGGTTTCCGTGGATGGACAACTGGCTCCGTGAGCCAGAAGGATTTTCGCTGTACTTCAATTGGCGTTACCGCAGTGGCGACGACTTGCTTGTGCCTTTTGGACAATATCAGGTTTATAAAGGCAAAAGTCCGAGTGGATGGGATTTCACCGCCCTCAACCACAGAGGCTGGCGGTGGAAGAGGCTCCTGACGATGCCGGGCACCTCTGTGGAGGATATTGTAGCATCGGTGGGAGGCGTTGGCTACAGCGACGGCTCCGGCACTGCCCGCGGAGAGGATGGTATGGTGACGATGCAGGGCGCAGTGCGCAAGCGCGCCGGGGTCAAGAATGCTGCAGTGGGGGAACCAGAGGTGGCGCTGGAAATGGTCGTTGTGGAGGATGACATGGCGATGGAAGAAGAGGTGTTTATGGTCGTTGAAAACGATGCCAATGTCAGAGGGAAAAATGCGGGTGATTCGGAAAAGCCATACGTGCGCACCAATCTCAGCACGCTGGCGTTTTTTGAGCCCACCCTTAGAACGGACAAGGACGGCGCGGTGAGCTACAGTTTCACCGCCCCCGACCTGCTGACACAGTGGAATGTGAAGGGGCTGGCGTGGACACAGGAACTGGCCACAGGCACATTGGAGCGGCAGCTCATTACCCGCAAGGAGTTGATGATACAGCCCAATATGCCCCGCTTCCTGCGCGAGGGCGACACTGCCACCCTGATGGCCAAGGTGATGAACCTGACGGACAGCGACCTCACTGTGACGGTGGAATTCTCTTTTGAAATTGAAAATGGAGAATTGAGAATGGAGAATTATCCGGGTGCAACTCTCAACTCTCAACTCTCAACTCTCAACTCTCAATTAATAACAGTTCCCGCCCATGGCACAGTGCCGGTGCTGTTCCCAGTCTATGCACCCGTGGGCGGCACAGTGGCTACCTACAAGTTCGTTGCCAAGGCGGCAAGGCATAGCGACGGCGAGCAAGGCCCGTTGCCGCTGCTGACCAACCGCCAGGCGGTGACGCAGTCGGTCTCGATGTATATGAACGGGAAGGGTACGAAGCAGTACGCCATGAGTCTCCCCGTTTCGACGACGGCACAGCCCGTGAGCTTCACGGTGGAATATACGTCCAATCCCATCTGGCTGGCCATCCAGTCGCTGCCTTTTATGAAGGAGTGCAGCAATCCGTCGAATATCTATCTCTTTTCCTCCTATTATGTGAACACGATAGGCAAGACCATCGCCGAGCAGTTCCCGCAGTTGAAACACTGCGCCGACAACGCCACGGAAGAGGACAGCCCCCTGATGCGCAACGCCGACATCAAGCAGACACTGCTGGATGAGACCCCGTGGCTGAGGTCGGGTACCAGCGAGGTGGAACGGCTGAAGGATATCGCCCGTTTTTACGACAACGAGACGTTGCAGCGGCTGAGCTCCGAGACTTTTGAGAAGCTGCAGAAAGAGCAGCGCTACGACGGCGGCTGGTCGTGGATGCCCGGCGGCAGGTACAGCAGCACCTATGTGACACAGCATATCCTCAAAGGCTTCGGGATGATGGCCCGACAGGTTTCCCGCGGCAACACCGTGATGGAGAACCGTGCTCTGGCCTATGTAGATAAGGAGGCATACAAGGACTATTTGGAATGGCTGAAGTACCTGAAGAAACACCCCAACAGCCAGTGCAAGCCCATTATGCTGGACTACCTCTATACGAGAAGCTACTACGCTGACCGCAAGTTCAGCTCCAACCACAAGGAGGCTTTCGACTACTTCTATGGCAACGCCAAGAAGCGCTACAGCGACTACACTTCGCTCTACGACCAGGCGCTGCTCGCCCTCGTATTCCAGCGCAACGGCGATACCAAGCTGGCGCACGAGATGGTGGAGCGCATACGGCAGAAAGCCCTCTACAGCGACGAGATGGGCATGTACTGGCGCGACAACCAGGCGGGATGGTTCTTCTACCAGCGCCCAGTGGAGACGCAGGCACTGCTGATTGAGACTTTCCGCGAGGTGACACCGCAGGACACTCTTTCCGTCGCTCAGATGCAGCAGTGGCTTCTCAAACAGAAACAGACCACACGCTGGAGCTCGGACATCGCCACGCTGAGGGCCATCCAGGCGCTGATGCCTGTCGGCGGCAAAGAGAAGTGGGTTCCTGCCAAGGGCTCGGACAAAATCGTCGTTAAGGGCAAGGCTTTGGCGGATACGCTGAAGGTGGATGTGGCAGACGGCTCGGCAGGGTATCTGCGCCATACGTACCGCGGCGACAGCCTTGCTTCGCTTGCGCGCGGGAACAGTGTTTCCACCACCATCAGGCGGGATGCGAAGGGCGTCAGCTGGGGTGCGCTGTATTACCAATACACCGAGCAGATGGACAAAATTCCCGCCTCCGAGACGGGTATCACCCTGACGCGGACGCTCTACAAGGTAGAGGCCGACGGGTCGCTTACCGAGCTGAAGAAGGGTAGGGGAGTGGCTGTGGGCGACCGCCTGCGGGTGCGGCTGAATGTGCAGTGCGACCGCAATCTGGAGTATGTGGAGCTTAAAGAGTTCCGCGCTGCCTGCCTGGAGCCAGTCAGCACCGCCTCCGGCTGGGTGTGGACAAGCGGGTTGAGCTACTATGTGGCAGTCAACAACAGCCACAACGCTGTATATATCGACCGCCTGGAGAAAGGCAAATACATCATCGATGCCGATTACTATGTCACCAATCCCGGCTCATTCACGCTGGCGCCCTCGGTACTGCAGTGCCTCTACGCCCCCGAATTCCGCGCCACCAGCCCCGGCCAAAGACTGACGGTGAAATAGAAATGATAGAGGGGATAGATACGATAGATTCGATAGATATGATAGAATAGTCTATCCCCTTCTATCAAATCTATCCTCTCTATCCAATCTAAAAAACAACCTACCATGCAACAAGAAATAAACCACCACTACCTCCGCAAGCAGGCCCGCTGGGAAAACCTCTGGTTCTACCAGAAAACGGTGACGCTCTACGATATGACTGTGGTGTTCTGTAGGCGGTTCCTCCCTGCCTACGGCGACCGCACAGTCGACCAGATGGTTCAGGCCGCCCGCAGCGGCAAGCAGAATATCGTCGAAGGCTCCGCCGACGGGGTCACTTCCACCGAGATGGAGGCGAAGCTGCTGAATGTGGCTCGCGCCAGCATCAAGGAGTTAAAAGAGGACTATCTTGACTACCTTCGCAGCCACAAGCTCACGCTGTGGGACGAATCCCATCCCCGATATATCGGCATGCAACACTTCTGCCAAAAGCACAACAAGGTGGAGGAGTACGAGCCATACTTTGAGCGATGGACTGATGAAGAGATGGCAAACGCGGCGGTTACACTTTGTTGCATGGTAGACACAATGATGCAGACCTACCAGAAAAAGAAAGAAAAGGAGTTCGTCACCGATGGCGGCATAAAAGAAAGAATGACGGCAGCAAGGCTTGGCTTTCGTTCCGATCGCAAGGAAGAGTTAGAGTCGGCCTATCGTGAGACAAATACCCTACGCACCCGCATCCAACAGTTAGAGCAAGAAAACGCCCTCCTTCGTCAACAACTCGAAAAGGGAAAATAGAAGTGATAGAAGCAGTAGAAAGGATAGAAGCTATAAACCCTGTTATCATGTCTATCCTCTTCTATTCCCTCTATCCTTTCTATCCCTCCCTGTTGATGCCGTTCTTTAACGTAATTAACCTGTTTCAAGAGATGCTTTTTCTTGCTGATTCGAAAAAAAAGCGTATCTTTGTACGTTTTAAAGGTTATCCCTTTTAATGTAAAATTATTAATTATTAACAACATAAACCTATTATTATGCAACCAAAAGGCAACAAGTACGGCACTCACCGTGTCATCGAACCCAAGGGCGTTCTTCCCCAGCCCGCAAACAAACTGGACAACAACATGGACGTTCTCTACGACAATGAGATTCTAATCGACGTACAGACCCTCAACATCGACTCCGCTTCGTTCACCGACATCCACAACTACGCCAAGCAGCAGGCCGGCGAAGGTGCAAGCCAGGAGAAAATCATGGAAGAGGTGAAGAAAGAGATGTTCCTCAATGTCGAGTTGCAGGGTAAGCACCGCAACCGCCGCACCGGTTCCGGCGGTATGCTCCTCGGCAAGGTCGAGAAAATCGGCGACGCTCTCAAGGGCAAGATTGACCTGAAAGAAGGCGACCGTATCGCTACCCTCGTTTCCCTGAGCCTCACTCCTCTCCGCATCGACGAGATTAAGGAAATCCGTCCCGATGTCGACCAGGTGGATATCAAGGGTAAGGCCATTCTCTTCGAGAGCGGCATCTATGCCAAGATCCCCAACGATATGCCCGAAAAACTGGCTCTCTCTGCCCTCGACGTGGCCGGTGCCCCCGCACAGACCGCCAAGCTCTGCCAGTATGGCCAGACCGTTGTCATCCTCGGCGCAGGTGGCAAGAGCGGCATGCTCTGCTGCTATGAGGCCAAGAAGCGCGTAGGCGTTACCGGTAAGGTTATCGGCATCGCCAACAGCCCCAAGAGCACCCAGCGCATCAAGGACCTCGGCTTCTGCGACATCGTCGAGTCCGCAGCGGGCATGACCCCCGTACAGGTGTACGAACTCATTGAGAAGCTCACCAACGGCAAGATGGCCGACGTCACCATCAACTGCGTCAATGTTCCCGACCAGGAGATGACCGCTGTGCTCTGCACCAAGGACGACGGCATTGTCTATTTCTTCAGCATGGCCACCAGCTTCACCAAAGCCAGCCTCGGTGCTGAGGGTATTGGCAGCGACGTGAACATGATTATGGGTAACGGCTACACCAAAGGCCACGCCGAGTTCACTCTGCAGGAACTCCGCGAAAGCCCCAAGCTCCGCAAGATTTTTGAAGAGCTTTATGCCTAATAATGTCCGACCAGTCTGACTAGTCCGAATAGTCCGACTTGACCGACAAACACAACAGCCTGCGGGCAAGGGAGACCCTCCCGCAGGCTCTAGGAACAAATAATAAATAAAGATATGAAAGTTAACCGCAGAAAAGAGCTCTTCCCCGCCGTCACCGACGAGCAGTGGAACGACTGGAAATGGCAGGTCAAGAACCGCATCGAGACCTACGAGGAACTGAGCAAGTACTTCACCTTCTCGCCCGAGGAGGCAGAGGGCATCAAGAAAGCCCTGGCCAAGTTCCGCATGGCAATAACCCCGTACTATTTGAGTCTTATCGACCCCAACGACCCGTACGACCCCATCCGTCGTCAGTGCATCCCCGCCGGTGCCGAGTGCAACATTGCTCCCGCCGACCTCAACGACCCGCTGCACGAGGATGAAGACTCTCCCGCTCCCGGTCTCACCCACCGTTACCCAGACCGTGTGCTCTTCCTCATCACAGACATGTGCTCCATGTACTGCCGCCACTGCACCCGTCGCCGCTTTGCCGGACAGAAGGACGACGAGTCTCCGCAGGACCGCATCGAGAAGTGCCTCGAATATATTGAGAGGACTCCCGAAGTGCGCGACGTGCTTCTCAGCGGCGGCGATGCCCTCATGGTTAGCGACAAAAAGCTTGAATACATCATCTCGCGTCTCCGTGCCATCCCGCATGTCGAGATTGTGCGTATCGGCAGCCGTACCCCCGTGGTGTGCCCGCAGCGCATCACCGACGACCTCTGCAACATGTTGAAGAAATACCACCCCATCTGGCTCAACACCCACTTCAACCACCCCAACGAGATGACTCCCGAGGCACAAGCCGCTGTGGCCAAACTGGCCGACGCCGGCATTCCCCTCGGCAACCAGACTGTGCTGCTGCGCGGCGTGAACGACTGCGTCCACGTCATGAAGAAACTCATGCACGAACTGGTCAAGAACCGTGTGCGTCCCTACTACATCTACCAGTGCGACCTCAGCATGGGTCTTGAGCACTTCCGCACACCCGTCAGCAAGGGCATAGAAATCATCGAAAATCTCCGTGGACACACCAGTGGCTATGCCGTGCCCACCTTTGTGGTCGACGCTCCCGGCGGCGGTGGCAAGACCCCCGTCATGCCCACTTACGTCATTTCGCAAAGCCCCGACAAAGTCATCCTCCGCAACTTCGAGGGTGTCATCACCACCTACACCGAACCCCGTGAATACCACGAGGAGTGCCACTGCGATGCTTGCGAAGCCAAGCGCCGTGTGGAAGAAGGCGTGGCCAGCCTGCTCGAGACCGACCGCATGTCGCTCGAGCCCAGCTTCCTCATGCGTCACGAGCGCAACAAGAAGCGCAACTCATGACTCTAAGAACTAAGATCTATGAATTAAGAAAGTGCAGCCCAGTGCTCTGCACTTTCTTAATTCTTGCTTTTTTCAGCTCACCTGCCAAAGCTCAGGTGGCGGGTATGTCCACACTCTCCATCCTCGACATGCCGGCCTCTGCCCGTGCGGCCGGGGTGGGTTTTGATTACCTCTCCATCTATGGCGACGACCTGTCGCTGGCGCTTTGCAATCCCTCTTTAATTACCGACCGGCTCAACAACCAGATCTCGGTGGGCTACGTCAACATGTTTTCAGGCGCCAACTTCGGCAGTGTGGCCTACAGCCATGCCTTCAAGAACCTCGGGGCGTTCACCTTCGGGCTGCAGTTTGGCAGCTATGGCAGGTTTGAGGGCTATGACGAAAACGATCAGCCCACTGGCACGTTTACGGCTGCCGACTATGTGATGACCATCGGCTGGGGACATGCCGTCGACGACCACGTGTCCATCGGCGTCAACTTCAAGCCCATTCTCTCGCAATACGAAAACTACACCGCTCTGGCTCTTGGCTTCGACCTGGCCGCCACATACGTCTCAACCGACAAATCTTTTGCCGCCACCCTGATGGGTCGCAACATCGGTGCGCAGCTCATGACCTTCGACGGCACCGCTGAGCCCCTGCCCTTCGAACTCTCGCTGGTAGGCTCCTACAAACTGCAGGATGCCCCTTTCCGTCTCATGTTCGCATTCAACGAGCTGCAAACCTGGGACCTTGCCTATGAGGACCCGCTTAACCCCTCCTCCGTCGTCGACCCGTTCACAGGCGAAGTCAGCGGTATGACCGACCTGGAGCGCACCCTCGACAACCTGGCGCGCCATGTAAATGTGGGCATTGAATTAAATATCAAAACCTCGCTCTTTTTGCGCCTTGGCTATAGCTACCGCCAGATGGTGGAGATGAAAGCCGCCGACCGTTTCAACACCTCGGGTTTCTCATTCGGTATCGGCTTCACCGTCAAAGGATTCCAGTTCTGCTATTCGCGCAACAACTATCACCTGTCGCAGGCTCCCAACTACATCTCCGTCACCACCAGCCTCGACCGTTTTTTCCGTTAAAAACCCCATTCGTTAATGCTTCGTTCAATAGAACGGAGACAATGCGTTGCAGTTGACAGACTGCGATGTAGGCATTACTGTCTTACTATTCCAATCCATAGTAATTATACTCTCAACGGTAACTCACTGTCCCATCGCTCTTTCTTCAGTTTTTCATCGCTTGTTCTTCGGTTGTTCTTCGCTTTTAAAGCGAAGAACAACCGAAGAACAACCTAAGAACGACCGAAGAACGATTGACGCAACCCACAGTCTTCCATTTGATGTGCTGGGGAGAGAATTTGGTATGGTTTGTGGAAGGAGTGAATCGGCGACAATTCCATAAAAACGTTAAAAACAGCAAGGTTTCATTGTTGTTAGGAAAAAAAGTTGTAATTTTGCATTTGAAATGCCGGTGCGGTGTTGCGGGTATTGCTCTGTGCAACGGTGCAGCGGCTAAAAGACGATTGATATGCCACGAATAGTTATCAGCACTCAGACCAACCCTTACCTCAATATTGCCGTTGAGAACTACCTGCTGTCGCAACCGTCAGACGGAGAAGTGACTATGTACCTGTGGCGCAATCGCCGCACGGTGGTGATAGGGCAGAATCAGAACCCCTGGGCCGAGTGCGATGTAGAGCGTCTGGAGACCGACGGCGGCTACCTGATGCGGCGGCGCACGGGTGGCGGTGCTGTGTACCATGATCTGGGAAACCTCAATTTTTCGTTTGTCGTGCCGTATGACTGCTACGACTTGTCGCGGCAGTTCGGGGTGTTGCAGCGTGCTGTGGCCGCTTTTGGACTGACAACAGAGGTGAGCGGCAGAAACGATGTGCTGTGCGGCGGCCGCAAGTTCTCGGGCAACGCATTTGCCAAGGGCAGACACCAACGTCTTCACCACGGTACAATCCTTATCCGCACCGATGTGGAGGAGCTTCAGCGCTATCTGAAACCTAAGCCGGCCAAACTGCAGAAGCATGGTGTGGCTTCGGTGCAGTCGCGCGTGGTGAACCTCGGCGAACTGGTACCGGAGCTGACAGCCGAAAGCTTGATACCCTGCATGGTGGAGGCTTTCGAGTGCGAGTACGGCACCCCGGCAAAACGGTTGGACTTCGATGCACTGGCCGCGTCGCCTGAGGTGAAACACCTCTTTGGCGAGTTTGCCGACCCGGAATGGAAGTATGGCCGTTGGCGGCAGTTTGTGGCGCAGAGTGCGGCACAGTTTGATTGGGGCGGTGTGGAGTTGTCGGCCACGGTCGACGAGCCTACAGGCAGGGTGGAGGAGGTGTTGATAGCGTCGGACAGCCTCTTCCCCGACGCCATCACGCTGGCACGACGTTTGCTGCAGGGCGCCTCGGTGAATGCTCGGCCCGCTGTGCCGGCGACTGATGAGCAGACCCGCCGGATAGTGGAGGATGTCGTCTCGCTGCTGTATGGCCGCGACGATGCCAAAATGGAAGACAATGTCGAAAACCATGGTTAAACAACAATACGACAAATAAATAATAGCGATATGAATATAAACGGTTTGATGAAATGGGCTATGGTGGCCGTGATGCTGCTGGCTGCCAACACGTCCATAGCACAGTCGATAGAAGATGAAAAGGCCTTGCCTGTGATTGAGCTGAGGTCGCAGCTGAAGAATATTTTGCCGTATCACGACACGGTCAACCATTTGACGGTGAGTAGTGTGTCAGTGGACCTCGACTATCGTCTCATGCGGTTTGTCATCAAGTTGGACGAGGGTCAGGTCATCAATGATGCCAACTGGTATCTTCATTATATGGTCAAACATGAGCTGTGGAACCTTGCACCCTTGGGTGAGAGTTCATTCGATTTGCGTTTGATGGTGCAGACCCCGGCGATGGAACGCAAAGGCACCGGCGGCGGTTCGTACACGTTTAAACCGGCTGAGATTCTGCAGGCGTTGCAGCCGCCCCTGTGGCAGCAGGCGCGCGAGTATATCGGGGCTTATGCCCGCCATGTGGCCAGTACGTTGCCGCATGCCGTGGCCGAAGGGGAGACGATGGTAGGCTGCCGCTACGACGCTGAGGCAAGGGTAATGACCACGACGTTTGAATATGCCGACGGGTATTGGCCCGCGGTGAAAGAATATGTGTCGGACAATATGGGGGCGGTGAGGAAAGACCGTGCCCGTGCACTTGTTGCCGACACGGCTACCAGTCTTGCCTTTGTGGCATATAAGGGCGATGTGACGCTGAGGTATGTGTTTCGCAGCCATCAGGGAGGCGATTCGATAGAGATGCTTATTCCTTCGTGGATGTGGGAGTCGGTTTTCGAACCCGGCACGGGCAGCAAGTCGGACACCCTGAAGATGGTGCAGTATATCGCCAACGAGGTGAACAGGCAGTGCCCTACGATAATCGACAGCGCTACAACGCTGGTGAGCTGCTCGCTCGACACCATTGCGCGGCTGATGGTGTATACTTATCGGGTGGACGAGTCGACGATGCACGGCCTGAAGAACAACCCCGCAGCACTGCAGTCGTTGGAACAGTCGGTGGAGCGAGCCTTCCACTCCACGGCGGGCAGAGCCATGGGGAAGTATGTGGTGGCTGCAGGTGTGAGGGTGGAATACCGCTATGGCACAGCTGCTTCGGCACAGCCGATAACGGTTGTAATGAGTCCGTCGCGCATTAGGGAGATATTGGAGAAACGGTAGGGAGCGAATTTTTTCAGGCCGATGTCCGCTTTTTTGCAGCGGATTGAAAAAAAAGTTGTATCTTTGCAAATCGAAAAGCACGAGGGGTAAAGGTGGAGAGTGTGTGCCGATTAGACAGAGTAAAATTCAAACAACAACATAAATACAGACTTATGAAAAGTATAGCTATCCTCACTGGCGGCGGTCCCGCCCCCGGAATGAACACAGTGGTGGCCTCGGTTGCCAAGACTTTTTTGCGTGACGGTTACCGCGTCATCGGTTTGCACGGCGGCTACAGCGCCCTTTTTACCGACAAGCCCCGTATGCAGGACTTGGATTTCCTCACCGCCGACGAGATTTTCAACAAAGGCGGCAGCATTCTCAAGATGAGCCGTTTCAAACCCACCGACGAGGATTTTGAGAAACGTTTCAACCTGCCGTTCTTCACCGATAACAATGTGAAACTGCTGGTGACCGTGGGCGGCGACGACACGGCTTCGACAGCCAACCGCATCGCCAAGTTCCTGGAGAGCAAACACTACCCCATTGCCAATATCCATGTGCCCAAGACCATCGACAACGACCTGCCGCTGCCTAACGGCTCGCCCACTTTCGGCTACAACAGTGCCAAGGCCCAGGGCACCGTCATCTGCACGGCAGTGATGGAGGATGCCCGCACTTCGGAGAACTGGTTTGTGGTTTCGGCCATGGGCCGCTCGGCCGGCCATCTGGCGCTCGGCATCGCCGGCGCCTGCCACTACCCCATGGTGGTCATCCCCGAATTCTTCAACAAGACTGAGATAACGGTTGACAAGATCATCAATCTGGTGGTATCCTGCATCGTCAAGCGCAAGATTATGGGCATCAACTACGGTTGCGCCATGATTTCGGAAGGTGTGTTCCACAGCCTTTCCGACGAGGAGATTAAGAACTCTGGCATCCACTTCAGCTACGACGACCACGGCCATCCCGAACTGGGCAAGGTGTCGAAAGCCCATATCTTCAACGACCTGCTGGAGCGCAAAGTGAAAGCCCTCGGCCTGAAGGTGAAGAGCCGTCCTGTAGAGGTGGGCTACGAAATCCGCTGCCATACGCCTATTGCCTTCGACCTGACCTACTGCTCGCTGATGGGCATGGGTGTGCACACCCTCTTCAACCAGGGCTGCACGGGCTGCATGGTCTATTCCGACCATCAGGGCAACGTGTCGCCGCTGTATCTGAAAGACCTGCAAGACCCCGTGACCGGCAAGATCCCGCCGCGTCAGGTGAATGTGGAAACCAACAAGGTGCAGTCCTACATCAACGACATCATGGACTACATCACACCTGCCGACTACGAGGCCGCCAAGAAGTATCTGCCCAACCCCGAAGAGTACGACTTTAAGAAGATACTCAACTGGTAGGCTTATTCTTCAGGAAAAGCATGAGAAAACTTGTTTCTTTTTTGATCGGCATGTCGCTCGCCGTGACGCTCTTTGCGCAACGTGCGGGCGACATTGTCGTGTTGTATGACAACGATGTGCACTGCGCTGTGCACGGTTATCCCGTCATGGCGGGGCTGCGCGACAGCCTCGAGCACATGGGTTGCAAGGTGTATGTGGTGTCGGCGGGCGACTTCTCTTTCGGCGGCCCTTTCGGGTCGGTATCGAAAGGCGAGTTTATTGTCCGCATGATGAATGCCGTGGGCTACGATGCCGTCTGTCTGGGCAACCATGAGTTTGACTATGGCATGGGGCAGTTGCGCCGCTTGGAGTCGATGCTGACAGCCCCGATGCTCTGTTGCAACCTGATGCCCAACGATGCCGTGGCAAAGCCTTTGGACAAAGTGATGTCTATCGGCAATGTGGCGAAGGAGGAATGGCGGGAGGACACCCGCTACGCCACTCCCTTTGCACCGTTTGTGATACGGCGTTTCGACGGTGTCAGTGTGGCCTTCGTGGGCATCACCACCCCCAACACCATGTACACTTCGGCACCGAAGAGTTTTCAGGACTCGGTGGGGAATTACATCTATCATTTCTCCCTTGCCACTTTGGGGCAGGTTCTGCAGCACTCCGTTGATGCCGCCAAGGCGGCAGGAGCCGATGTTGTGGTGCTGCTGTCGCATCTGGGCGACAGCGAGGGCGAGCCGAATTCGGTGCAGATTGCTGCCCAGGTCACGGGTGTGGATGTCATCCTCGACGGGCACGACCACCACATCATCCCCTGCCGCAAGATTCGCGACAAGGAAGGAAAAGACATTCTCCTCACCTCCACAGGCAAGCATTTCAAATATTTGGGCATGCTCACCATCCCCGTTGACGACGGCGCACAAGTCGGAACCATCCCTCCGACACGGCTGCTGCCCATCGACAGCCTGCGCCATGCAGGGTGCGTGAATGCCGCCGTGGCCGACACCCTTCTGCGTGTGAAAGAGCTCTACGACCTCTACGGCAACCGGGTGGTTGCACACAGCGATGTGGACCTCGTGGCCGAAGAGAACGACATACGTGTCTGCCGTCTGCGCGAGACCAATCTGGGCGACCTGATAGCCGATGCATGTCGCATCCGCATGGGCACCGACATCGGCTGGCTCAACGGAGGCAGCATGCGCGACAATATTGCTGCCGGCCCCGTCACGTTTAACCGACTGCTGAGCGCCTGCCCCTACAGCAACAACATGGTCATTATCCGCACCACGGGACAGGATATCCTCGATGCCCTGGAGATTGCCATGCGCGGATACCCCAAGGCCGACGGTTGTTTCCCGCAGGTGAGCGGCCTGACCTTTGCCTTCGACACTACCGTGGCCACCAGTGTGGTGCTTGACAGCAAAGGAGTGTTCCAGCGTGTGGAAGGCCAACGCCGTGTGTCGGATGTGCGCGTGGGAGAGAGACCCCTCGACCCTGAGGCAACCTACACCATCGCCGGGCCGGAGTATATACTCATCAACGGAGGCGACGCCTATGCGTTCCCCCACAAAGAAGTGCTCAGCTCCGGCACCACAACGGACCTGCAGGCACTGGAAGACTATATGACACAGAACCTGCACGGGCGCATCGGCGCGCCATACGACACGGCGCAGGGAAGAATAGTGGTAAAAAACTAAAAACAGACAATGAAAGTGCAAGGGTTTAACTACAGGCTACGGATACTGCTGCCGGTTGTGGCGATGCTGCTGCTTTGTGCTCCCGCACAAGGACAGAGCAAGAAACAGCTGGAACGCGACAAAGCCAGAATCGAGAAAGAGATAGCCCGCCTCACGGGCGAGCTGGGCAAAGCGCGTAAAAACACCCGCAACTCCACCAAGCAGATAAAACTCATCAACCAGCGCATCGACGAGCGCACACGCCTCATCAAGAATATCAACAGCCAGATGACACTGCTCGACAGGCAGATTACCCGCACCGAGGACTCGCTGCGGGTGGTGCGCGGCCAGATAGACAGCATGAAGATGGAGTATGCCAAAGTGGTGCGCACACTCTACGGCCTGCGGGGCAACGTCAGCTCCACATCGATGATGCTCGACAACGAGACCTACAACTACTCCTATCTAAAGATGAAATATTTTAAGGAGTATTCCCGTTACCGCAAGCATCAGGCCGCCGTTATCCAGCGCCGCGAGCAACTCTTCCAGAACCTCGATCTGGACCTGCAGCGCCAGCGCAACGAAAAGGTAACCCTTTTGGCACAGGAACGCAAACAGAAAGACGCGCTTGCCCGTGAGCAGCAGAAACACCAGAAGAACCTCGACAAAAGCCAGCAGGACGAGCGCTATCTGCAGCAGCAAATCTCCAAGAAAGAGCAGCAGCGCTCGCGTCTGCAAAAGCAGATACAGCAACTCATCAGCAACGAGGTGGCCAAGGCTGCGCCCAAGGGCTCGGGCTCTGCATCCGGGAAGGGCTCAGGCACCAAGACACCCAGCCCCGCCTACAGCGATGCCGCCTCGGCCGATTTTGTGCAGAACAGAGGGCGTATGGCCTGGCCCGTGCACTACAAAAGCGTGGCGCGCGAATTCGGCGTTTATAACCACGCCGCCGGCGGGCAGGGACGCAGCGACGGCATATACCTCAACTGCACCCCCGGCACCACCGTCCACGCTGTGGCAGGCGGCACCGTGGCGCGGGTCTTCACCGACCCCAACGGAACTCTGGGCGTGCTCCTCCGTCACGGGGCATACATCACCGTCTATGCCGGCATGGGCAACGTCTCCGTGTCGGCGGGGAGCAAAGTGTCGGCACGCCAAACCCTCGGCACCGTGGCAGTGGGCAGCGACGCCACGTCGGAATTCTTCTTCCAGCTGTGGTGTGGCTCCAATCCACCCCAGGCCCTCAATCCCCGCCACTGGCTGAATTAGCGGGAGCGTCAGTATTCTATGCGGTAGAGTCTTTCCCCTCGGGTTTGCGACCGGCGCTGGTGGTCGCCCATGCTCCATTTGGGGTCGGGAGTCATAAAGTGCTCTCCGTAGAGAGTCTCAAGCCACGACTTGGTATTGTCCGGCATATAGCATTCAATCCCCATAAAGGGCTGTTTGGAGAATGTGGCGTCCGGGCAGGTTCTTATAATGCCGGGGAAGCCGTCGGTTTGGTTGGCCGTGCGCCAGTCTTTTGATTCGTGGGGCAGACACAGGTCACAGAACAGGTTGCCGTCCTCGTCCTTGTAGAAATAGTGGATATCGATGTGCACACCCTTGTAGTCGAATTTGTCTTCGCATATGCGGCCTGTAGCCTTCACGTAGTAGCGGCGAAGGTGCCTCAGACCGGCCTTCTGCATGGCGTCGACAAGCGAGTCGTTATAGTCTGTGGCAAGCATTCCTGTGTCCAGGTCGCAGTCGTAGGGTATAAATCCCTTTTCCCGGTAGGCGCCCAGCAGGGTGCCGAAAGCCAGGAAGAGACGGCATCCACACTGCTCGCTTGCTCGGCCGGCCAGCTTCAGCGTTTCAAGCCCATATTTTGCAAATGCTTTGTTCTGTTTGTACATCTGGATGCGGTTGTCCAACAGCATCATCTGCTTGTAGAACCCCAGACGGATGGCTATCTTCACTAATAAATCTCTCATAACAGAATGTTGTTGTATAATGATTGTATGGCTTGCTCGTCAAGACCAACGGGATTGTTCTTGAGCCGGACGGGATTGACGGCACGGGTAAGTATTGCCAATTCCTCCTCGCGGTTGTTGGCTTTGGGTTGGGAAATGTTCATTTTTGCAAGAAGAGCCCGGAAGCAGTCAATCGCCTCCGTCGCCGACTGGCGGTGCATTGCCTCTGCAATGTCCGAGAAGATGCGGTTCAGGTAGTCCGTCCCGCGAGGGTCCTTGCAGTGTTCGGGGTGGGAGAGCATGTATTCCCATATTCCGGGCAGACAGACAGCCACGGCATGGCCATGGGGGAGAAGGTACAGGGAGGTCAGTTTGTAGCTGAAGGCGTGCGGGGCTGTTGTCTGGGTGATGTTGATGGCCTGGCCGGCTTTGTTGGCTGCCTGCATCACCAGGGCGGCGGCCGCCGCGCTGTTCTCGAAAATGTAAGGCTCTATGTTGTCCACAAGGGTTCTCACGGCTTCGCACGAGAGCTTGTGCGACTGGGGCGTCGAGTTAATCGACCACCACGACTCAATTCCTTGGCAAAGGGCATCGAGAACCGTGCATTTCTTTTGATACACAGGCAAGGACGACAGTACTGCCGGTTCGAGAATGGCGTAGTTCGGAATGATGCTGGGGTGGGTGACGGACTGTTTCACCCCCTGGTGATAGATGACGGCAAAACGGGTGGATTCGCTGCCTGTGCCGGCTGTGGTGGGGATGGCCACAAGCGGGATGCCGCTGTCGGAAAAATCCTGTTGCAGGTAGCAGTCACCGTCGTTCATCCTGCAGAAAAGCTTGATGCATTTGGCAACATCCATGCTGCTGCCTCCCCCCACGGCCAGAATGGTGTCGCAATGGGCTTGCCGGAAAAGGGAAACCCCCTTGCACACATCCTCGTACAAGGGATTGGAGCCGAAATCGCTGAATACAACATACGGGGTGGAAACCGCCTCTACACGGTGCCGTATATTGAGGAACGGGAAAGACGCGTCGGCAACAAGGAGTAGCTTTCCTGCTCCGATGTCCTTCAGCACGGCATCAAGGTTGTCGATGCCTGTTAGAATGTGTTGTGTCGGGTTCTCGGTTGTCATTTGCTCAGAAAATGCATAAAGGCTTCCTTGTTTTCAATGGGCGTGGTTGTCGGCCTTCCCAAGTCTTTCCGGTTGCCCTTCCTCACGTTGATCTCCACCATTGCGGGGCAGGCGGCATCCCTCAGGGTCGTGAGAAGTCCGTCCAGCTCGTTGCGGGACGACACGCTGAATGCGGCTCTGTATCCGCATGCCAGGGCAATGGCGGGAAAGTCAATCAGATGCCCCGCAGTGGGCTGACCGCCCACACTGTCGTGCGCGCCGTTGTTGAAGACAATGTGAATGAAGTTGGCAGGCTTCTGGCTTCCGACAATGGCCAGACCGCCCATGTGCATGATGGCGGCTCCGTCGCCGTCAAAGCAATATATCCTTCGGCTAGGCTGCTGCAGGGCTATGCCCAGCGCGATATGCGATGCGTGACCCATAGACCCCACGGTGAGGAAATCCTTTCCGTGCCCTTGGCCGCTGGCCGCGCGGAATTCAAACAATTCGCGACTAATCATACCGGTGGTACTTACAACGACTGCTTCGGGCTCCACGGCCTGTGCCACAGTTTGGATGGCCTCTTCCCTGCTCATAGGGTAGGTGTCGGGGATGGTGTGCTGCAGCGTGTAGGTGTCGAAAGTGTCTTTCTCCACGACAAGGGCATACACGTCGCCGGTTTCCTTGATGCTGGTCATCGCCTTCTCAATCTGGCGGCGGGCTGTATCTTCCTCTTTGCTGAGCACCTCGTAGTTGATGCCCATTGTGTTCAGCAGGCCCGTGGTGATCTTCCCCTGCTTCACATGCTGGGGTTCGTCGTGCACGCCTGGACGGCCCCGCCAGCCTATCAGCAGCAGCAGGGGGATGTGGTACACCTCGCGGTCGGTCAGCGAAGCCAGCGGGTTGATGGTGTTCCCCTGCCCGGAATTCTGCATATATACGCAGCCCACTTTGTTAGTCGCCAAATGGTAGCCTGCGGCAAGGGCAACGGCGCCGCCCTCGTTGGCGGCAATGATGTGGCGGCGCGGTTCGATATGGTCTGTGATGTATGCACAGACATTTTTCAGCAGCGAGTCGGGCACGCCGGTATAGAATTCAACGCCCCATGAGGCAAGCGTGTCAATAAAGAACTTGGGAGAGAGCATGGCTTTTAATATTGCTTGATTGTCTGATTGTTTGATTGCTTGAGTAATTCTGATTGCGTTAATGTGTTAATTCGTAAATTCGTGAGTCTTTGATGCACCAAGGACTCACACATTAACACATTCACGCATTAACACATTTTTCAATTCTTTTTAGTTCCTGGTATCAGTTCCAATATTTCCTTGATGGGCATGCAGTAGTCGTTTGATGCCTCGAGGCTGCGGCCGTGTGCCAGGATAGACTTGGCGCAGCCCAGCATGGCGGGGTAGGCGCTCCGCAGCATGTGGTTGGCATATATGACCACGTTGATTCCCCACGAGGCCAGCTCCTCCTCGGTAAACTGGTTGTATGTGGTGGGGACGGCCACGATGGGAGTGCCTTGGTTCTTCTGCCGGAATGCCTCGCAGAAAGCCTTGATGTCCATGCCGTCCTTGTTCTTGCTGTGAATCATGATGGCGTCGGCTCCGGCGGCCACATAGGCATAGGCCCTCTCCAGCGCGTCCGACACAGGCTTCCCCGCTATCAGCGACTCGATGCGGGCTATCACCATAAAGTCCTCCGTGATCTGGGCGTTCTTCCCCGCCTTGATCTTGTTGCAGAAATTCTCAATGGTGTCCTGCGTCTGCACGGCATCGGTGCCGAAAAGCGAATTCTGTTTCAGGCCGACCTTGTCCTCTATAATCACGGCCGAGACACCGAGCCTCTCGAGCGTGCGCACAGTGAATACAAAATGCTCCATCTTCCCGCCCGTGTCCCCGTCGAAAATGATGGGCTTGGTCGTCACCTCCAGCTCGTCGTTCAAGTCGTGCAGACGGGTCGTGATGTCTACAGCCTCGATGTCGGGCTTCCCCTTGCTCGTGGAGTCCGTGAGCGAGCTTGCCCACATGCCGTCAAATTCCTGCTTAATGCCGTTCACCTCCACGCTCGTGTTCTCGATAATCAGGCCTGTCAAACCGTTGTGCGATTCCAGGATGCGGACAATCTTCTTGGCACCGATAAGGCGGCGGAGCCTTTTCAGCCTTATCTCGGGTGTGGTGCCGATCTCCTTCAGGCGTTGGTTCATGGCCGTGGAGGAAATGCCCTGCGTGTAGGGGATGTCGATGACCTTCCCGCCCCATTCCGCCATCGCCTCAATGATGCGCTGGCGGGTCTTCTGCTGCACACCCTCCTTCCAGTCGTCCCCATGCACCACATAGTCGGGCTTCAGTTCCCGTAGGTTGGGCACATAGTCCAGTGTGGTCTGGGGCACCACCCTGTCCACACCCTTGATGTTGGCCACAATCTCGGCGCGTTGCTCATAGTTCAGATAGGGCAGCCGCTTGTAGCTGGCTATGGCGGCGTCGGTCAGCACGCCCACCGTGACGGAACCCAGCTTGCACGCCTCCTTGATAATGTTCAGGTGGCCCGGATGAATCATATCGGCGCTCATCCCCACATATACTGTTTTTTTCTCCATGTCAATTCTAGTGTTAAGTGTTGCATATTGTCTGTCGAGAGACATAGAGCCCCTGCGGGCTCGCCTTGCATATCGTTATCCAACAGGGTATTCCCCGTTCACTATGCCGAGTCTCTCACAATGCAAATATACGATTTTTTTGTTATATGGAAAATAATTGCTAATTTTGCAGCATGAAAAAGTTGCAACTATTCCTTCTTATTCTAACTCTAGCGTCCTTGTCCCACCCGTCGGCTGCCCAGGTGCAGAACACCATGGGGACAGACTTCTGGGTCGCCTTTATGGACAATATCGACACCACCCAGCATGGACAGACACTGAGCATGTTCGCCACCTCCTTCAACACCTGTGTGGCCACCGTCACCAATCCCAATACCGGGTGGAGCCAGTCCTTCACCGTCAACCCCTCGACAACAAACAGGATTTACATCCCCCTCTCTCAGGCCTACACCACCACGTCCGGACAGGTGACCAACACAGGCCTGCACGTGACCTCCACCGACACCATCTCCCTTTACACCATCACGCAGGGATACCCCAACCTCGACTATGCCAACATCCTGCCCACCGCCATGCTGCGCTCAGACTACATGGTGCAGACCTACCCCGCCGACCGCTACAGCAGCGAATTCTCCATAGTGGCCGCCGAGGACAGCGTCACCGTGACCATCGTGCTCAACGGCAATACCATAGACGGCCACTACTCCGGCCAGGCCTACAACGTGCTCATCCCTCATGCCGGACAAGTGTACCAGGTGGAGAGCACCCGTCCGGGTGATTTGTCGGGCACACGTATCATGGCTGCTGACAACAAGAAGATTGCTGTCTTCAATGGAGATGTGTGTGTATATATTCCCAATTATACAACAGGACCCAGCTGTGACCATGTCGTCGAACAGGCCATGCCCACTGTATTTTGGGGGCGGGATTTCATTGTGGCTGCATCGCAAGGCATTCGTCGCGACTATGTGCGTGTGACTTCGCTCAACAACAACTGCGATGTGACGTTAAACGGAACGGTGGTGGCACACCTGAACAGTGCAAACTCATATGAATACCAGATGTCTTCCACCACATCGGTTGACCATATTGAGACATCTGGCCCCGCCGTGGTCTACATCTACTTCCCCAGCCTCAACGGCACTGGCGACGGCGACCCCTCCATGACAACCATCACACCCATAGAGCAAAAACTCCACGGTATCCAGTTCCCGACGATTTCCACTACCAACGTCACCGCCCATTGGATAAACCTTGTTTGTGAAACATCCACCGTGCCGTTTATACGGCTCGACGGTAATAATGTGTCTTCACAGTTCCACCCGATTGCCAATGCACCCGGTTATTCATATATGAGAGGCTCCTTGTCCGTTGGAACACACAATGTCCAAGATATTGGTGGCACAGGTTTTATTGCCTATATGTATGGGTTTGGCCAACGTGTAAGCTATGGCTACACACTGGGCTATGCCGGACGCAATCTTGTCAACCCCGAGGCAAGGCTGCTGGTCAAGGGACAGGATGCTGCATCCTATCCCGAAGGCTTCAATACATGTGTTGGTAAAAGCATACGGTTTGAAGCAATGTCCGATGGCGATATTGTCAACACACTGTGGTCTTTTGGCGACGGAGAGTTTGCAACCGACAATCCCAAATATCATGCCTACTCGGATGTTGGCGATTATGAAGCTTGCGTAGAGATTATCCATCGCTGCTCTTCCCATGATACGGTGTTGTTCTATGATACATTGTGCACGGTAATCCATGTCTACCCGAACTATTGGACGGAGCGTTTCGACACCTGCGTCCAGCCAAACCTCCCTGTCAACTATCACGGCGACCTGCTCTATTCCGACGTACTGGGCGACACCGTCAACTACAGCTCAGCCTACGGCTGCGACAGCGTGGAAATCTATCACCTCAAAGTGTGGTACAACGACACCTTGCGTTTCGACACCATCGTATGCGACACACTCCTCCCGTTCCTTTGGCACGGAGAACGCTTCACACACGACAGCGTGGTAACCCACCGCCACACCAACTGCCACGGGGCCGACAGCATAGTCGTGCTGACCTTCAACACCGTGCACTGCCCTCGCCCCGTCGTGCCTCCTGTCCCCAGAGAGGACACCACCCTGCTCTGGATCCCCAACGTGTTCACCCCCGGCCGATCTGACAACAATGTCTTTAAGATATTCTCCAACGACATAGTCGAAGCAACAGTAAAAATCTTCGACCGCTGGGGAGGCCTGATAACCAAATTCGACGGCCTGACCCAGTCGTGGGATGGCACAACCGACAGCGGACATCCCTGCCCGCAAGGGGCATACGTCTATAAAATTGACTATCGGACCCGTTTTGCCTCGACAGAACAACACACGGCAACGGGAACAGTGACCCTGTTAAGGTAGTATGTTGAGTGATTGCTTGAATGCTTGATTGTGTTAATGCTTGAGTGAAAAACACTCAGACAATCAAACACTCAGACAATCAAGCAATCATATTAAATCTTCTTTAAAGGTGATCTTGCGGTTCTGCTCTTCGCCGGGGACGATTACTATCTTGGTGCCGGGGAGGTATTGGCGCACTACTCCGCAGTCGTCTGTGGCGTGGAATTGGGGGTCTTGCAGGGCGCGTTGGTAGGCGTCGCGAATCAAGGGCAGGCGGAAGGCCTGCGGGGTCTGTGCTCGCCACATGGTCTTCCGGTCCGGTATGCGGGCGATAAACTTGCTCAGCTGCGGGTCGAAGTCCTGCCGCACCTCCCATACCGTGTCGGTGGAGGGGATGCCCACGGCCACCGCCTCGTGGTGCTTGAGTGCTTCGACCGTGCGGGCTATCACCTCCTGGCTCACCCATGGGCGTGCCGCGTCGTGCAGCAGCAGGTTGGTGTCGTCGGGATAGTCGAGATAGGCCACTATGGCATTTAGACTCGACATGTAGCGCTCGTTGCCGCCCTCAAGAATCTTCTTCACTTTTTTCCAGCCATTCTGTGCCGTCACTTCCTGCATGTGGCCAATCCAGTCGGGGTGCATCACCACGGCAATTTCGTCAATGCCGGGCGCAGCATCGAATGCGTCGATACAGCGTTCTATCACAGTCCGACCATCGACCTCGATAAATTGTTTGGGCTTGTCAGCACCAAGGCGCGAACCTGTGCCGCCCGCCAGTACAACTGCAATATTCATAGTCTTGAATGCTTGATTGTCTGAATGCTTGATTGTTTGAGTGATTTGACCGCGTCAGCAACTTTCAATTTTCAATTTTCATCAATCCACCTCCTGCACCAGGCGCACCGACATGCCGGTGGCGCGGCTGGCCGATTTGGCCTGTGGCAGATAGGGGTCGACAAGCAGGTAGACGGCTTCGTCGCCCTTTTTGGTGTTATTTGACGAGGTCCAGTAGTGGCAGGCGTTGGCAGAACCCGCCGCCTCGGTGCCCATGCGCTTGCTCTCGGCAGGCAGGAACACCGCGCCGGCAGCCTCAAGGCGTGCCCATTTCTCCTCGTTATAGACATTTGTCTTGTCCTCCTTGGGACCCGTGAGCATATAGATGCCCTTGGGGCATTTCCATTCGTCTGGCAGCAGCACCATGCCGTAGCGGCCGCACACGTAGGCCAGGGCATACAGCCTCCGGGCGCGCGGGCGCTTGCTGAGCAGATAGGTCCACTCTTCTACCGACAGGGCGCGCCACTGCTTGCCGTCGCCCGTGGGCAGGGCGCAGAAGATGCCCCATTCGGTGTACTTGTAGTCGCTTCCCAAGGTGGAGAAACCCGTGGGGTTGTCGCCCGTGCCCCAGCCGAAGAGGTCTATCCAGCCTTTGTAGCGCGGCGACGCGAAATAGTCCTGCCATCCCAGCACGTCGGTCTGCACGTCGGCAAAACGCCACAGGCGCGTCGAGGGCTGGTACTGCAGGTTGCCCTGCGAGAAGCGCACTTTCGTCGTCGGACTTACCGAAAAGACTCCGTTGCATTTGCCTATCGAGTCGGTTGCAATGGTTTGTGCCGTCAGGGGCACACTGGCTGCCATCAGCAGCATGAGGAGGATTTTTTTCATCAGTGTTATCTTTTTCGGGTCAATAGGAGGGCGTAGAGTCCGGCGGCGGCAACCATCACGACGGCCTGGGTCAGCAGCGGGGTGCCGACCAGTGCGGCGGAAGGCAGCAGCAGGGCTTTCAGCAAGTAATAGACGATTTTGCCGCACAGCATGGCACTCAGCATCATACCCGTGTAAGCGGCGAACCGTTTGACGGCGGGTTGGCCGGGCGACATGAGGTAGCCCCAATACCGTTCCATCGCGGAGGCCACAGCCACCACAGTCAGCATCTCGGCTGCCATGCACAGGGCCTTGGCGGGTGCGGGCATGCCCACGGCAAGCATCGATACCACCGGCAGCATCACGGCCAGCAGCAGGGCGTTGCGGCTGGAAATCAGCCCGGACTCCGGGTCGCGCACCGCCGCCATGCCGCCCAGCAGCACCAGCATCATGGGGTTGAGGCGGTAGAGGGGCAGCGCCGTAAGGTGCGAAAGGGTGGGAATCAGGCAGGCCGCGCCCACCAGCACGGCGTCAATCAGGGCAACGCGTGCCACATTCTTTTTCTTGACAAGAGCAGTAGTCATATTGAAAGTATTTAGTTTTCAGCACACTCGATAGTCCCGCAGCGCATTGCCGCCTGCGAGAACAAAATGCAAAGATACGAAGAAAAATCAAAAAAAAGAACTAAAAAACATCAGTTGCGCCAAAATCCCCGCACCATGTGGCTGGCCAAACAGCCGGAACAACCTGTGTATGGTGAAGAAGGACATCCGGTGAATGCCCTACTATAGCAAAGCGGGGAAAAAAAACCATTTAAAGGATCGCGACATTTGCTGTTTCGCGCGGAATTTACTTTTTATTCTGCGAGGGATTACGCCATCTTTCGCCACCTTTCGTCAGCGTTCCGATAGTGTCGTATAATTGTTCCCAACGTTCCTCTGCGAGCCTTCCGGATTCGATGTTGCGTCGTTCTTTATCTTATCGTTTTTCGATATGTTTCCCTCATTTCTCCCTTTGTGAAACGGACAAAAAAGGGAAAACGATCGAATAACGAGCGAATAAATGACGACGCTTGATGGTTGCATCAACGACTGAATATATTTGCCAAACTTTAGATTCGTTATATTGAGCGCGTATCATTGACACTTTTATTTTGGGATTATTTTGTAGCGGGATTGAAGTTTTTTTTATATCTTTGCATTGCATTAATTAGTATATATAAATGAAGAAATCACTGAGAATCATTGTTGTAGTTTTTGCGGTGCTGATTGCATTCGTCTTGTTGGTGTTTCTTTTCGGCACTTTTTTCGGCGGATGTGTGGCAAAGAATTATGTCAACAGCCACGGGGAGGAGATTTTGGGCCGCAAGGCCTCGGTGGAGCGTGTGGGGCTGAATCTCTTTACCGGCCATGTGTCGGTGAGGGATTTGGCGGTGTATGAGGACAACGGTACGGACCGCTTTGCGGGGTTCGACTCGCTGGATGTGGGGGTGTCGCTGCTGCGGCTGATAGGCAAGACGGTGTATGTGCGCCACATCACCCTGGCGGGTTTGAATGTTGGGATTGTGCAGGACGGAAGCCATTTCAACTTTTCGAGCATCATCGAGCATTTCCAGCAGGACACGGTGGAGCGCGACGAGGACACCACGCCGAGCGACTGGGTGGTGAGCATGCACAACATCCGGCTGCTGCGCGGGCAGCTGAACTACACCGATGTGCGGAAGAACAGCCACTGGGGTTTCAATCAAATGGATGTGCATGTGCCCGATTTCACGATTGGGGGAGAGGACCATACCGACGCGGGCCTGACGCTGGCCTTTGCCAACGGTGGCTCGCTCACAGCTGATGTGAAGTTCAACCCGAGGGACAACCATTTCGATGCCGAGCTGGGGCTTCAGGGCTTTGCCCTCGACCAGGTGAAACCCTATCTGGTCGATGTAGCCTATATCGACGAGGTGAAGGGCCACTTGGCGCTGAATGCCGCTGCTTCCGGCCGGTTGGACAGTATGGCGGCGGTGTCGCTGGCTGTGAAGGCCAGCCTCGACGGGGTGGACATCCGCGACAAGCAGCATGCCTCGGTGGCGTCGCTGCGCCATCTGGGAGTGGATGTACCGAGGGTGGTGATAAACAAGAATTATTTTGACATCAATAAAGTGGAGCTGAAGGGGCTGACGGCACGTTACGAACTCTTTGCCGACAGCACCAACACCTTCTCCCGCCTGCTGCGCCAGCCCGACACGGCATCGGCCCAGGTTGACAGCACGGCGACCGCACAGCCTGAAACGACCGAGCCAGCATCGCCGGCACCGCCTTTGAAACTGCGTGTGGGCAAGTTGCTGGTGGAGGATGTCAACTTCACCTTTGTGGACCACACGCTGCCCGACCGCTTCGAGTATGCGGTGAGGGATTTGCAGCTGAGCGCGGACAACCTGACCACGGCGGGCATGAACAACGCCCGGCTGCTGGCCACGCTGCCCAGTGGCGGCAAGGCCATTGTGAACTGGGAGGGCAATATCTCCGACTGGAAGGAATACCAGCGGCTGCGCCTCAACATCAAAGGATTGCATCTGACTGACCTCAGCCCCTATATGGTGGCCTACTTCGGCATGCCGTTCACCGACGGCATATTCAGCTTTACGAGTTTCAATACCATCAACCACAGCAAGCTGCGGGGCGACAACCGCATCGATATTTTCAAGCCCACGCTGGGCGAGAGCCGCAGCGACGTGAAGCCGCAGCTGCGTCTGCCGGTGCGCGCGGCGCTGTATATCCTGAAGGACAAGGACGAGAAGGTGCTGCTGCCGGTGCCGGTGTCGGGCAATATTGACAGTCCGCGGTTCAACTACTTCAAGCTGGTGTGGAAGACGCTGGGCAATTTGATAGTGAAAGTGGTGACTACGCCCACCCGTGCCCTCGACAGCATGATGGTGGACGACGAGGGGCGGCTGTTTATCCCGGTGGATGCCGACGAGCGCGACTTCACCTCGGAGCAGTTCTATCAGATTGACAAGGTGGCCGACGTGGCCAAGATGGATGAGAACCTTGTGCTGCACCTGAACCTTGTCACCCGCACGGGTCATAGCGACAAGGTGTTGGAAAACAATGAGAGGAGGAACAAGATTCTGCAGCGGCACCTGGTTGACTTGGGTGTGCCGGAAAAGCAGATTGTCATCACCACTGCCGAGCCGGACAAGGCGGTGAAGAAAGAGGGCTATGTAGTCACAACAAGTTACTAATGCTTGAATGCTTGATTGTGTAAATGCTTTAAGGTTTTATGGGAGAAAGGTTTTAAGGTTTTAGTGTATCGAACCCTCAAACCTTCAAACCCTTTAACCTTCAAATCCTAAAACAATTAATAAACGAATTAGTATGAGTTATATGAAAAGAATGAGTTTTTTTGCAGCTGTGATGTTGCTGTGTGTTGCTGCCGAGGCGCAGAAACTGGATGCCCGGCAGATGGAGAACAACGCCCGGCGATGGGCTGCCGCTGTGGCCGGGAGCAAGTCTGTGCAGGTTAGTCGTGTGCAGTTGGATGGGGTTGAGAGTGTGGGTGTCTTCAATATCGCCGGAGGCGGTTTCGTGATAGTGAGCGGCGACAGCCGTGCCCGCACGGTGCTGGGCTATTCAAGGACCGGGAGCTTTGACTCTTCGTCCATGCCCGACAATGTGCGGTATTGGCTGGGTGAGTATCAGAGGCAGATTGACAGCCTCGATTTGCTGCGCTCGGAGGATTTTGCAGTGACGGACAGGCCAGCGTTTGCCAAGGACGGCATGCCGGACAGTGTGGCTCCGCTGCTGGTGACGGAGTGGAACCAGTACCGCTATGGCTACAACAGCCTGGTGCCGGAGGACAGCACCTATGCAGGCGACAGCACGATGGCGCGGTTTGAGGGTCATCCCACGGTGGGGTGCTCGGCTTTGGCTATGGCTCAGATTATGCGCTATTGGCAGTATCCGCAGCATGGCTATGGCCAGCATTCGTATACGTATGAGGGGAGTGACTCGTGCTGGCGCTACGGCACGGTGAGTGCGGACTTCGGCGCGGCCACGTATGACTATTCCCTTATGCCTTGGAAACTGTCGGATTCGAGTTCGGCTGCCGAGGTGGAGGCGGTGGCTACGCTGCTGTTCCACTGCGGCGTGGCGGGCGATATGAAGTATAATACCGACTGTCAGGGCAGCTCGGGGGCGAGTATCCAGAACTGCCTCAGCGGCATGAAGCATTATTTCCATTACAACAGGGAGAGTTACCAGGCGTACCGCCGCAATTATTCGGATGCCGTGTGGGACAATATGATCATGGCCGATTTGGCTGTTGGGCGCCCGGTGTATTATGCAGGGCAGTCGTACCAGGATGATAACCGTGGCACTCTTGCCGGGGGGCACGCTTTTGTGCTTGACGGCTACGACACGAACGGACTTTTCCATGTCAACTGGGGATGGGACGGGAGATGCAACGGCTACTATTCCACGTCGGCTATGCAACCCATGACACAGTATGACTTTACACCTTTGCAGTATGCTGTCTTCAACCTTGAGCCCGGTTATTCTCTTCTGGTCATGGGCAGTGATTTGACAATGGATGCTCCAAGTTTCCAAGTCGGTGACAGCATCCGTGGACATTACAGCATCACCAATGTGGGTGACAGTGTGGGAAGCATGTTTGTGGGGGTGAATATCTATCCGTTAAATTATGGCGATTATTGCGGTTGTGTGGATGGACGTCGTGTGACCGTTGCGCCGGGCGACACGGTGGTATGCCGCTTTGCATGGCCGTTGCATTTGGCACGTGGCAGATACACTGCTTTGATGCAGTACAGTACTGACTCGTTCTATGCCGGTGTCGAGGAGGATAGAACTTTCTATATGGATGACTTGGAACATGTGTTTCGTGTGGATTTCGAGGTGGTCGACACCACATACCGTAATCTTACAAACCTGGTGGTTTTTGTACGCTTTCGGGATGATGCAGAGATTGGAACGAATTTCATGACTATTCAGAACATGTTAAACGGTGGAGTGGGAACGGTTTCTAATTTCTTCAAGGCTATGTCGTTTAATCATATCAATTTCAACACCGAGTTTGCCAGTCAGCACCAGGGCGGTCAGATTATTTCGTATGTTGATCCTATGCCGCGCGACTATTTCAGACCGTATAGCGACAGCAACCCGATAGGCTATACCACGCCCAATCCCCAGGTGGGAATCTCTATGCGCGAGGCTCAGCTGATTGCCCGCATCGCCCGCTATGTCGATTCTGCCCGTCTGGTGAAGAATACAATAAACTTGGATGGCAACGACGATGGCAACATTGATAACCTGTCTATCATTGTCAAGGGTGATGTGGACGGCTGGGGAGAGCTGCTGTGGCCTCACATGGAGTTTTTCCCGCACGACTCGGTGGGCTACACGGTGACCATCAACGGCAAGCGTGTCAATGCTTTCAATATGGCGTTCGAGGGTTCCGGCTCGACGTTCAATTATAAGACTTTCTGCCACGAGATGTGCCATTCGTTAGGGTTGCCCGACCTTTACCACTATAATCATTACAAGGGGGTGACGCCTGTGCCATACGATTTGATGGGGTCGAGCCGCATGTGCCAGCCTTCGTATATCTATAAGCATAAAATCCTGCACCTCGGCATGACTCCAACGCAGATAAAGCAAAATGGAACTTATTCGATTTACTATTCAACGACCTTTTATGACGTCGATGTGGTGCCTCAGTTGTATTATATCAAGTCGGCTCATGACACAAATCAGTGGTACACTATTGAGTATCGTGACAAGGGAAGCATGTACGAGACTGACCTGCCGGCCAGCGGACTGGTGATTGGCCGTTGGATGGATACGGTGAGAATGGATATTCAACACTGCGGCAATGCTTTCTTTGACTATCCAAGTGTACCCAATACGTATTGGATTTTCCGTCCGGGTAGCGACTCTGACACGGTGAACGGTTTCCCTGAGTTATCTATTTTCAACCCAACGGAAGGCCGGACGGAGTTCGGTCCCAACACAGACCCGCATCCTTATACCGCCGACGGCACGCCAGAGCGTTCCTTCCGGATATACAACATTGTGATGAGTGGCAGTGTGTGTAACTTCTCCGTTGAGTTTTTGGAAGAGGGAGTTGATGACCCGGCAACTTCGGAGACGGTTATGGAGAACTTCCGCCTGTATCCCAACCCGGCTAATTCGTCGGTCACGGTTGAGTTGCCGCAGGGCTTTCCTGCGGGGGAAGACTGCCATGTGGCCGTGCTTGACGCCGTGGGGCACGAGGTGTTGAGGCGGCAGGCTACGGGCGGCAGGTTCCAGCTGGATGTCGGAAGTCTTTCCGCAGGGGTTTATTTTGTCACCCTTACTTCGCACCAAGGTGTGGCTACTCAAAAACTAATCATTCAATAATTTTAGACTATGGGTGTAGCAAAATGGATATTGACCGGCTTAGGCTGGGCTACAGGCGGCCCCATCGGGGCGCTGCTGGGTTATTTTATTGGACGCACGATAGAGGGCATCGGCCAGTCGCAAGGCCGCCTGGGCGACGGCAGCTACCGCATGGACAACGGGGTGCCGCGGGGCAGCAGCCACAGCCGTTTCCACAATACGGGTACGCAGGACGACATCGACGTGGCCCTGCTGGTGCTGATTGCCGCCGTGATGAAGGCAGACGGCAATGTGAGGCGGGAGGAGCTGGACTATGTGAAGCAGTTTCTCCGCAAGAACTACACCGAGGAGAAGGGCAAGGCCCTGCTGGGCATGCTGCGCGACTTGGTGAAGCCGGAGACTTATATCGATGTGGACGCGGTGTGCCAGCAGATAAAGGAGAACACCGACTACAACACGCGCTACCACATGATGGACTTTCTCTTTGCGCTGGCAGTGGCCGACAACTCCTATTTCCCCGAAGAGAACACGGTTATCCGCGTCATTGCCGGGCGGCTGGGCATCAACAGCCGCGACTATGTGTCGATGTTCACGCGGCATGTCAATTCCCGTTTCAACAGCGGCGGCACGAGCGGCAGTGGCCACAGCGGTGGCAGTTACGGCGGTTCGCGCAGCTATGGTTCCACAGGTTCCACCCGCAAAGACCCCTACAAGGTGTTGGGTCTTTCCAGCTCCGCCACCGACGAGGAGGTGAAGAAGGCCTACCGACGGCTGGCAATGAAGTACCATCCCGACAAGGTGGAAGGTATGGGCGAGGAGGTGAAAAAGAACGCCGAAGCCCAGTTCCGCGAGATAAACGAGGCCTACGAGCAGATAAAGACCGCCCGAGGAATGAAGTAAGTTGAAAGTTGAGAGTTGAAAGTTGAAAGTTGCTGCCGCACCTGGATAACTCTCAACTTTCAACTCTCAACTTTCAACTTTTCAGTTTCCGAACTTGGCTGTGCCGGCGGTGCTGGGCTTGGCTTTTAGCCCTTTGTAGAGCTCGCTCTGTATCTGTGTGCGGATGTTCATCTGGGCTAGTTTGTTGGGGTTTGCCTTGGGATATACCCGGTTGGAGAGGAAGACGTAGATGAGCCCGCAGTCGGGGTCAACCCACACCATGGTGCCGGTGAAGCCCGTGTGTCCGTAGCTGTTCTGCGACGCCTCGTCGCATGCGCTGCCTCCGGAGCCGTGCAGCAGGGGCTTGTCGAAGCCCAGTCCGCGACGGCAGCCCAGCATGGCGTAGTGGCGCTGGTTGAACATGTCGATGGTCTCGGCTTTGAGATAGCGTTTGCCTTTGTACACGCCGCCGTCAAGCAGCATCTGCAGTATCTTGGCCACGTCGTCGGCGGTGCTGAACACCCCTGCATGGCCGGAGATGCCGCCCATGGCGTAGGCGTTCTCGTCGTGCACCACACCGCGCACGAGGCGGTGACGGTAGTGTTGGTCGAATTCGGTGGGTGCTATCATGTTGCTGTCGATGCCGTGCTCAGTGGGGTTGTAGAAGGTGTGGCGCAGCCCCATGGGGGAGTAGAAGTGGCGCTCGACAAAGATGTCGAGCCGCTGACCGCTGACCTGCTGCACCAGCTGTCCCAGGAGGATGAAGCCCAGGTCGCTGTAGACGTACTCCGTCTTGGCCAGCAGGGGTGTGGCGGTCACTTGCTCGATGACGCTGCCCAGCGGGTCGTCGGTGGCAGAGGCTTTTTTCCAGTAGGTGTCGAATGACTTCAGACGGGCGATGTGGCTCATGGCCTGCATGATGGTTATGCGCTCTTTGTCGGTGTGCTTGAGGTAGGGGAGGTAGCGGCTGAGCGGGTCGCTCAGTTTCACTTTGCCCGTTTCCACGAGTTTCATCATGGCTAGCGTGGTGGAGACCATCTTGGTGACGGAGGCGAGGTCGTAGAGTGTGCTCATGGTGACGGCGGGCGACAGGCTGTCGTAGGTCTGGTGGCCGAAGGCTTTGCGGAAGAGGATGCGTCCGTTCTGCATGGCCAGCACCTGGCAGCCGGGATAGGCGCCTTTGGCTATGCCGTCGTTGACGATGCTGTCGATACGGCTTTGGGTGACGAAGCTGAGGGCTTTGACGATGGAATCGCAACGCAGGCTGTCGGAGAGGTCGGGCACATGCCATTTGTCGGGCTGCAGGTCGGCGCAGCCGTGGTAGTATTTGGCGCGCAGCACGCGGCGGCAGCGCATGTCGACCAGACGCTGCAGCTCTTTGTCGTTCTCGGCGGCGGAGCAGATGGTGTTGATGGCCATGGGCACATCGGGGGGTAGCAGGAGGATGTCGCTTCCAGCCATGAGGGCGGCAAGAGACTCCTGTCCGTCTTTATAGTATTTGGTGACCCCTTTCATGTCGAGTCCGTCTGTGATGACGAGGCCTCTAAACCCCATTTTGTTCCGCAGCAGGTCGTTCACAATGACACTTGAGAGCGACGACGGGCAGTTGGCTTTCTTCTCGTAGGCATTCACCTGCAGGTGGGCGGTCATGACTCCTTCCACACCGGCATCGATGAGCCGCTTGAACGGGTAGAGGTCCACGGTGTCCATGTATTCCTTGGTGTGGTTGATAACGGGGAGGTCGAAGTGGCTGTCGGTCTCGGTGTCACCGTGGCCGGGGAAATGCTTGGCGACAGCCATGACGCCCTGGCTCTGCAGCCCTTTCATGTATTGTATGCCCAGCTCGGCCACGCGGACGGGGTCGTCGCTGAACGAGCGGGGACCGATGACGGGGTTGTTGGGGTTGCTGTTGATGTCCACTACGGGGGCGAAGTTGACGTGTATGCCCATGTTGCGGCATTGGGCACCGATTTCGCGCCCCATGTCGTAGAGCAGGGTGTCCATTTCGCGCGGCAGCGTGCCCCAGTCACCGTTGAGCGGGAAGGCGTAGCAGTCTTTCAGCCGCATGCCGAGACCCCATTCGGCGTCGATGCACACCAGCAGGGGCACGGAGCTGAGGCTTTGGAATCGCTTGATGAGCGGAAGGGTCTTGTCAGCGGTGCCCACAAAGAAGCACACGCCGCCTACCTCGGTTTCGCGCAGAAGCTGTTCGAACTCGCTCTGTTTCTGACCCTCCAGGTTCAGCGGCACACGTATCACCATCAGCTGCGCCACCTTCTGGCGCAGGGACATGTCTTTCATCATCGAGTCCACCCACGCGGTGGCCATCCGGGGGCTGTTTTTCTTCGATACGCTACTGTTTGGCTGGGTTTTCCGTGCCGACCGTTTCATTCCACGCACCTGACCCTGAGCCACGGATATGCCAATCAGTGCCATAATACACAGCAACACAAGACTTTTTCTCATTCTCTACAGTATTTGTATTTTTCTGCAAATATACACCAAAAATCCGACATATTCTCATCGCCGCAGTAAAAAACTTTTCCGGCCGGCGTGAAAGATGTTGCAGCGAAATGTAAAATATTTTATGATTATTCAGAATAATTCCGTATATTTGCAGAATGTTTAAATCGTAATATTAATTAAATACTTATTGATATGCAAAGAGATACAGCAATTTTCGACCTCATCCAGAAAGAGAGGGAACGTCAGACCAAAGGCATCGAGCTGATTGCTTCGGAGAATTTCGTCAGCGACCAGGTCATGGAGGCCATGGGTTCTGTAATGACCAACAAATATGCCGAGGGTTACCCCGGCAAGCGTTACTACGGCGGTTGCCAGGTTGTTGACCAGAGCGAGACCATCGCCATCGAGCGTGCCAAGAAACTCTATGGCGCCTGCTGGGCCAACGTGCAGCCCCACAGCGGTGCACAGGCCAATATGGCTGTGTTCCTGGCTTGCCTCAACAGCGGCGACACCTTTATGGGCATGGACCTCAACCACGGCGGACACCTCAGTCACGGCAGCCCCGTCAACTTCTCCGGCATCAACTACAAAGTGGTTGGCTATCAGGTGAAGGAAGAGACCGGTATGGTTGACTACGAGGACATGGAGAAGAAGGCTCTTGAGCATCACCCCAAGCTGATTATCGGCGGTGGTTCAGCCTACAGCCGCGACTGGGATTGGGAGCGTATGCGCGAAATCGCTGACAGAATCGGTGCCATCCTTATGGGCGACATCAGCCACCCCAGCGGCCTCATTGCCAAGGGCTATCTGAACAATGCAGTCAAATATTGCCACATCGTCACCACCACTACCCACAAGACCCTCCGCGGACCCCGTGGCGGTATGATTCTTATGGGTGAGGACTTTGACAATCCTTGGGGCAAGACCACCCCGAAGGGCGAGATTAAGAAGATGAGTGCACTGCTCGACAGCGCTGTGTTCCCCGGCACTCAGGGCGGTCCTCTCGAGCACGTCATCGCTGCCAAGGCCGTTGCTTTTGGCGAGGCTTTGACCGACAGCTACGACCAGTACATCCAGCAGGTGATGAAGAACGCCAAGGTGATGTGCGAGGCCTTTGTCAACAAGGGCTACAAAGTCATTAGCGGCGGCACCGACAACCACCTCATGCTCATCGACCTCCGCACCAAGTTCCCCGAACTCACCGGTAAGGAAGCCGAGAATGCACTGGTTGCTGCCGACATCACGGTGAACAAGAACATGGTTCCCTTCGACAGCCGCAGTGCCTTCAAGACCAGTGGTCTGCGCGTCGGAACGCCTGCTATCACCACCCGTGGCCTGAAAGAGGCTGACATGCCCGTGATAGTGGAGATGATCGACACCGTTCTCTGCAACCCGACCGACGAGGCCGTCCGCGCCAAGATTACCGGCCAGGTGAACGAGATGATGCAGAACCGTCCGCTTTTCGCTTGGTAAAATACTTTAGCTGTCAATCGGAGTAATCGGATTATTCTGAATAATCTGATTATTCCGATTTTTTTTTACAATATATGACAAAGGAGTTTGAAGAACGCAAGCACGAGCGCAAGCCGAGCACCCTCTATAGGGTGTTCAAACTGGTGGTTACCATTGGGCTTATTATTATCGCCCTGCTTTTCCTTCTAATGGTTGCCTTCCCCAAAGGCTTGTGGGTGGACATTTTTTAAGAACTCGTTAATTCGTAAATGTGTTAATTCGTTAGTCAAGGGCTCACACATTCACACGTTAACACATTAGCACATTCACACCTTATTCTGGGTAGCCGTCGGGGTTCTGGCGCTGCCAGTTCCAGCTGTCGCGCACCATTTCGTTGATGCCGTATTGAGCTTTCCAGCCTAATTCTCTCTGCGCTTTGTCGGGGTTGCTGTAGCAGGTGGCTATGTCGCCGGCACGGCGGGGCTGGATGGAGTAGGGGACTTTCACATTGTTTTCTTTCTCAAAGGCCTTGACCATGTTGAGGACACTGTATCCGTGGCCGGTGCCGAGGTTGTAGATGCCGAGGCCGCAGCGTTGTTCGATGGCTTTGAGGGCGCAGACGTGGCCATTGGCGAGATCTACGACATGGATGTAGTCGCGCACGCCGGTGCCGTCGGGTGTGGGATAGTCGTTGCCGAACACGCCCAGCTCTTTGCGCTTGCCCACAGCTACCTGTGTGATGTAGGGCATGAGGTTGTTGGGTATGCCGTTGGGGTTTTCTCCGATGCGTCCTGACGGGTGTGCACCTACGGGGTTGAAGTAGCGCAGCAGGACGACATTCCATTCTGGGTCGGCTTTCTGTATGTCGATAAGCACCTGCTCGAGCATGCTCTTGGTCCAGCCGTAGGGGTTGGTGCACTGCCCTTTGGGGCATTTCTCGGTGATGGGGATTTCTGCAGGGTCGCCATAGACGGTGGCCGAGGAGCTGAAGATGATGTTCTTGCAGCCGTTCTGGCGCATGACATCAACAAGAGTCAGTGTGCCGCTGATGTTATTCTCGTAGTACTCCCAGGGTTTCTCTACGCTTTCACCCACGGCCTTGAGACCGGCGAAATGGATACAGGCGTCGAACTTGTGTCGGGCAAAAACACGCTCAAGCCCTTCGCGGTCGCGGATATCAATTTGGTAAAAGGGGATCTCGGCAATGCCGATAATCTCTGCAACGCGTCGCAGCGACTCGGGATTGGAGTTGCAGAGGTTGTCAACGACTACAGCGGTATGCCCCGCTTTGTATAGCTCTATCAATGTGTGGGAGCCAATGTATCCGGCCCCGCCGGTAACTAAGATGTTCATCGTTCTTTTTTTTGTTATAACGCAGGGTTGCTGCTTTTATTGCATGTGTAGGAACAGAATAATGATACAGTCTTGTATTATGACAGAATGTCTTGGTAATGTCTGCGTTTTTATATTGTTTTGCTGACAAAATGTCATTATGCTGATGCTGGCTTGAAAGTTGATGAGTGGGTAGGTGTGTTGCAGTGTGTGGCTGCACAGGAATCAGATAAAAATATACAATCATGAATATAAATAATTTTACTATCAAAGCACAGGAGGCCGTTCAGAAGGCCCAGGAGATTGCCACCGCGCGACAGCATCAGGCTATCGAGTCGGGGCATCTGCTAAAAGGAATCCTGAGTGTGGATGAGAATGTCACACCGTTCCTTCTGAAGAAACTGGAGGTGAACATCCCCCGGCTGACACAGCAGACGGATGCACTGCTGGACAAGCTGCCACGCGTGAGCGGCGGCGGCCAATATCTGAGCAACGACGCCAACCAGGCATTGGTGAAGGCCACACAGTTGGCCACCGAGATGGGCGACGACTTTGTCTCTATCGAGCACATGCTGCTTGGGCTGGTGTCCGGCAAGGACGAGGTGGCGCACCTGATGAAGGATGCCGGCGTGAGCGAAAAGAGCCTCAAGGCCGCCATCGCCGACCTGCGCAAAGGCAGCAAGGTGGGCAGCCAGAGCGCCGAGGACACCTACAACGCCTTGAACAAGTACGCCAAGAACCTCAACCAGCTGGCTCAGGCCGGCAAGCTTGACCCCGTTATCGGTCGTGACGAGGAAATCCGGCGTGTGCTGCAGATTCTCAGCCGCAGGACCAAGAACAACCCCATCCTTATCGGCGAGCCCGGTGTAGGTAAGACGGCTATCGCCGAGGGTTTGGCACACCGTATTGTGAGCGGTGACGTGCCGGAGAACCTGAAGAGCAAGACCATCTACAGCCTGGACATGGGCGCACTGATTGCCGGTGCCAAGTACAAGGGCGAGTTTGAGGAAAGGCTGAAAAGCGTCATCCGTGAGATTAACGAGGCTGACGGCGAAATCATCCTCTTCATCGACGAGATTCACACCCTGGTGGGTGCCGGCGGCGGCGAAGGGGCCATGGATGCCGCCAACATCCTCAAGCCGGCACTGGCTCGTGGCGAGTTGCGGGCCATCGGTGCCACCACCTTGGCCGAATACCAGAAGTATTTCGAGAAAGACAAGGCCTTGGAACGCCGTTTCCAGAGCGTGCTCATCGACGAGCCCGACGTGAACGACACCATCAGTATACTGCGTGGACTGAAGGAACGCTACGAGGTGCACCACAAAGTGCGTATCAAGGACGAGGCCATCATTGCTGCAGCAGAGCTGAGCAACCGTTACATCAGCGACCGTTTCCTGCCCGACAAGGCCATCGACCTGATTGACGAGGCGGCTGCCAAGCTCAGGCTCGAAATCGACTCGGTGCCTGAGGAACTGGACGAGATAGAACGCCGTATCCGTCAGCTGGAGATTGAGCGCGAGGCCATCAAGCGCGAGAACGACACTGACAAGCTGGCTCAGCTGGGCAAGGAGATTGCCGACCTCAGCGAGCAGCGCAACCAGATGAAGGCACGCTGGCAGAGCGAGAAGAGCATTGTCGAGAACATCCAGTCGGAGGTGAAAAACATCGAGAGCTATAAATTCGAGGCCGAGCAGGCCGAGCGTTCCGGCGACTACGGCAAGGTGGCCGAGTTGCGCTACGGCCGCATCAAAGAGGCCGAGAAACATGTGGCCGACTTGAAACAGCAGCTGAAAGAAATGCAGGCCGACAACGCCATGATCAACGAGGAAGTCGATTCGGAGCAGATAGCCGAAGTGGTGTCGAAATGGACGGGCATCCCCGTGACACGTATGCTGCAGAGCGAGCGCGAGCGTCTGCTGCACCTGGAAGACGAGCTGCACAAACGTGTGGTGGGACAAGACGAGGCCATCAGCACCATCGCCAACGCCATCCGACGCAGCCGTACTGGCCTCAGCGACGGCCGCCGACCCATAGGCAGCTTCCTCTTCCTGGGAACGACTGGCGTGGGTAAGACCGAGTTGGCACGTGCCTTGGCCGAGGTGATGTTCGACGACGAGGACATGATGGTGCGTATCGACATGAGCGAGTATCAGGAACGGCACAGCATCTCCCGTCTCATCGGCGCGCCTCCGGGATACGTGGGATACGACGAGAGCGGCCAGCTCACCGAGGCCGTCAGGCGTAAACCCTACAGCATTGTGCTCTTCGACGAAATCGAGAAAGCCCATCCGGACGTCTTCAACACCCTGCTTCAGGTGCTCGAGGATGGACGGCTGACCGACAACAAAGGCCGCACCGCCGACTTCAAGAACACGGTCATCATCATGACCTCCAATATGGGCAGCGATGTGATACGTGAACGGCTGGAAGGCGGCCCGGTGACCGAATACGATCTGGACGAGACCAAGAAGGCCGTGCTGGAACTGCTGAAACAGCAGGTACGTCCGGAATTCATCAACCGTATCGACGAGATAGTCATGTTCCGCCCGCTCACCAAGAGCCAGATACGCGAAGTGGTGAAAATACAGCTGAACAACGCCGCCAAGATGCTGGAGAAAAACGAGATACTCATCTCCGCCACCGACGAGGCCATCGACCACCTGGCCACCATCGGCTACGACCCCGCCATGGGCGCACGTCCGGTAAAGCGTGTCATACAGCGCGAAATTCTCAACGAGCTCTCCCGCGAGATACTGGAAGAGAAAATCAAGACCAACGACACCATTATCATCGACGTAATAGACGACCAGTTTGTCTTCTACAACCCTCAGCACAAATAGTGGACACAAACTTGTAAAAAGAAAAGCGGACACCCGTGAGTTATCGGATGTCCGCTTTCTTTTTGATGTATGGGTGCTATGCCTGGTCGTGCAGGGTTATTTGACCCTCGGAGTAAACGGCGTAGTTGCGATGGATTAACCAGTCGCCTACATTGACATAGGTTGTGGCGGTGCCGTTGTCGGCAGCTATTTCTTTGACGAGCGGTGTGTGGCGATGGCCAAAGACACAGTAGTCGAAATGTTCTTTCATCATGCGCTCGCGGCAGTATAGCACGATGCCCTCCCGATCGTCGCCTTGGTATTCCAGTATTTCGGGTTTCTTGCGCAGGCGGGTGCTGCGTTTCTTCTGGCTCCAGCCGGAGGCAATGCCGAAGGTCATCCATTCAGGAAGGATGGAGAAAAGCTTTTGGTTGACACGGTTGCGGAAAATCCAACGGAGGCAGTCGTAGGTGTGGTCGAGGTGGCCGAGGCCGTCGCCGTGACCGATAAGGAACCGCTTCCCGTCGTATTCCAGCACGGCAGGGTCGTCGTGCATTGTGATGGCCATTTCTTCCTCCAAGTAGTGGAACATCCACATGTCGTGGTTGCCGATGAAATAGTGCAGCTCGACTCCGGCATCGGCCAGCTGTGCCATTTGCCCGAACAGCCGGGTAAAGCCTTTTGGCACCACATGGCGGTAGGTGAACCAGAAGTCGAACATGTCGCCAAGGAAGATGACCATGGCGGCATCCTCTTTCATGCGCTCCAAGAGCTGGCAGAGCTCTTTCTCTCGCTGAAGGGTGTCGGCGCCCGCGCCCAGATGGGCATCGGTGATGAAATAGAGTTTATTGTTGGGCATATTGGAATCGGGTGCGTTCCACCTGGTTCTTGAAACTGAGTGTGTGCGGGTTGTCGGGCATGCTTTCCTCAAGGCCTTCCAGTACGGCTTCGTAAAACTCAAAGCTGTCGGCGGGGTTTATCAAGGGGCGGTTGTTGAAGGGTTTGTACAGCGCGATGAGTGTGGTGAGGGAACCCAGGTGGTCTTGGATAAAGTTTACCACATAATGCTGTTGATCGGCAAATGCATCCAGGTATATCGAATCGGTGATATTGCGTGCGGCGGTATACTCGGCCTCGGTAATCTTGCCTTCGGAGAGCAGCTGCTGGTTCTGCCGGTCGGAAGCCACGATGTCGCGGAGCACGATGCTCCCCTGATTGGCGTAATCCTGCAATTGCCATAGCAGTTGCGAGTCGCCGCCGCCTTGCAGTCGATAAGTATTCGACAGGGAGTCGTAGCTGCCTTCTATGATGATTTTCTCACCGAAGTCAGGTAGCAGCACGATATAGTCTTCCTCGTTGATATGCACATTGTAGAATGTCTTGTAAGGCATGGCATAACGGAACTTGAAATGCCCTTTGTTGTCGAGTGTCACCGAGTCGATAAAAAGCCGGGCATCGGGTGTCATCTCTTCGATGTAGATGGTTTTGCCGGCTCCGTTGGCCAGGGTGCCTTCTATGACGATATCGTTTCTGTTGCCGCATGCCGTCAGCAGCAGGAGTGCTGCGGCTATGATGAGGATTTGTTTCATGTCGATTTATGGTTTTAAAGTTTTAGGGTTTTAGGGGAGGAAGGTTTTAATAGTTGAAAATTAATTAAATTGAGAAGTGAAAAATGAAAAGTGAAAATTATCCGGGTGCGGCAGCAACTTTCAATTTTCAATTTTCAATTCGTCAATCCTTTTAACTCTCAAACAAAGGAAGTCGGCCAGGACAAGGGCAGCCATGCTCTCGACGATGACTGGCAGCCGGGTGCTGTGGTCTTGGTCGTGGCGGCCGTGCGGTGCCACTGCTTTCAGTGAGCCGTCGGCCATGCGACAAACCATTCCGTCGGGGTTGGTGACCGGAGGGTGGAAACCGGTGTGGAAAACAATCGGCATCCCGTTGCTAATGCCGCCTTGTACACCACCGCAATGATTGGTGGCGGTAAGGGTGGCCCCTTCGCCTCCGGCAATCCATTGGTCGGGGTAGTCCCCGGCGGCTCTTTTCCAATCGCCGGCATTCTCTCCCATTTCGAAGGATGATGCCGAGGGAATGGACAGCATGGCGTAGGCCAGTCGTGCATTGAGGCGGTCAAAGACAGGGTTTCCTATACCGGCCGGGACCCCTTCAATGATGCACTTTACCTCGAATCCTTGTCGTAGGGAATGGATAGAGACTCCTTGGGTGGTAAGCCACAGCTTTGCCACGGCACCGCCTACCACGCGAGCCGCTGTCTCCCGTCCCGATGCGCGTCCGCCGCCGCGGTGGTCCCGGCATCCGTAGCGTTGCTGCCAGGTGTAGTCGGCATGTCCGGGGCGGAAACAGTCGCGTAAGGCTTCGTAGTCTTCGGGTTGACAGTTCTGGTTCCGTATGGCAAATGCAATGGGAGTCCCCAGAGTTCTCCCTTCATAAATGCCGCTTAGCCACTCTGTCGTGTCCGGCTCTTTGCGGGGCGTGGTGAGTGACGAGGGGCTGTCTCCGTCGCGTCGGCGGAGCAGCTCGCTGGCGATGAAGCCATCGTCAATCACCACCCCGGCAGGACAACCGTCGATGACCCCGCCGAGGGCTGTGCCGTGCGACTCACCGAAGGTTGTCAGCCGAAAGGAGTGGCCGAAAGTGTTCATTTGCTTTACTTGCGGATTACCTGAATACCGTTGTTGTTCTGCTGTGCTCCCGCAATGATGTCGAGGAGTTCGACTTCGAAGATAAGCGTCGAGCCGGGAGGGATGGCACCCATGGGCTGCTCGCCGTAGCCGAGGTTGTAGGGGATATACAGGATGTATTTGGAGCCGACATCCATCAGCTGCAGACCTTCAGTCCAGCCGGGGATGACCTGGTTCAGGAAGAACTCGGCGGGCTCTCCGCGGTCCACGCTGCTGTCGAATTTCTTGCCGTCGATAAGAGTGCCGGTGTAGTGGACTTTCACCTTGTCGGTGGCCTTGGGTTTCTTGCCGTTGCCTTTCTTGACAATCTTATACTGCAGGCCGCTCTTGGTTTGATAAACCGACTTGTTGTTGGCATTCTCTTCCAGGAATTTCTTTCCGGCGGCGATGTTGTCGTCTTTTCCGGCCATCATTCTCTCCTGTTCCTCGCGCTGACGTTTCTCAAACTCTTGCTGGAAACGGTTCAGCAGCGGGCGCATCATGGCGTCGTTCCATGTGTTCTGACCCTTGTAGCAGTCAATCATGGACTGGCCTGCGGCCTGTCCGTTGATGCCGAGATTCTGCTGCAGCCAGCTCTGGTAGATGTCCTTGCCGATGGCATAGGATGCCGAGTCGTTGAAGTCCTTCAGCTCTATCGGGCGGTACATGTCGTTCATCTGTTGCTGCTTCTGGTAGGCAGCCAGGGTCTCGTTCAGCGCCTGTTGTGTTTTCTCGTAGAGCTCGGCTTTCTGTTTGAGCACGTTGTAGTCGGCCTCGCTCATAGTCACCTTGCCGCGTTTGATTTTCACGTCCTGTGCTGTGGCGGCAGCCATGCCGACAGTGAGAATTGCCAATAAAATGAATGCTTTTTTCATTGTGTATGGATTATTGTTTGTTGTTTGATTAATTACTACACGGGGACTCTCCGCCGTATCCTTGCAGAGACTCCCCGTGCACATCAGCTTCAAAAGCCAGTTTTATTTGTATTCTTTTGGTTCGACACCGTCAAGAATTTCCTTGCCGCAGATGGCGAGGGCAAGCATCTCGTTCTCGCCCTTATACACCTTCACGGGTGCAATCCAACCCACGCGGTCGATAATCATCTGCATCCAGGGTTTGCTGTAGGCAATGCCGCCGGTGAGCAGAATGGCGTCCACCTTGCCGCTAACCACGGCGGCGAGACGGCTGATCTCCAGCGAAACCTGATAGCAGAAAGCGTCAACCAGCAGTTTGCACTTCTCGTCACCGGCCAGGGCTTTCTTCTCCACCTCGTAGGCGTCGTTGGTGCCCAGGTAGGCAACAAAGCCGCCCTCGGCGGTGACCAATTTCTTCAGCTGAGCCTCGGTGTACTTGCCGCTGCAGGCCACCTCAATCAGCTTGCTGGCATTGATACTGCCGCAACGGGTGGGGGAGAAGGCTCCGAGTCCGCACAGGGCGCGGTTCACCTCCACGCAACGGCCGTGCTCATGGATACCCACACTGACACCGCCGCCCATGTGGGCGATGATGAGGTTCAGGTCCTCGTAGTGCTTGCCCAGTTCGCGGGCATACAGCTTGGCGGTCATCTTCTGGTTCAGACAGTGCCAGATAACACCCTCGTGGGAGGGATCGAGGTCGAACACGGGATGACCTGAAATCTTGGCGTAGTCAGGACGCTCGTCCACGATGCCGGGGTCGGCAATATAAGCGCAATCCAAGCCAATCTCACGGGCAATGGCATCGCTGATGAGAGCACCGAGATTGCAGGCATGTTTGCCCTGGATACCGGCATGGCATTCCTCCTTCATGAGGTCGTTGACACGGTAGCAACCACTCTCGCACGGGCGGGTCAATCCGCCGCGACCCATCACCACAGCTATCTCGTCGGTGGAGATATTATGCCGTTTCAGCATATCGAGAATGGCTCCCTTGCGGTAGTCAAACTGGTCTGCCACCTCGTGGAACTTCTGGATTTCTTCAATAGGGTGAGAGAGGTTTTCGGTAAATACCTCCGACTCTCCTTCGTAGATGGCAGCCTTTGTCGAGGTTGCTCCGGGATTGATGACTAAGGTATACTTCTTTGTGTTCATGTTATAGGTGATATTGATTATCTTGATAATTAATTCCCTATGGTATTATACCATAATTTCAGTTTGCAAAGATAAGAAAAATAATTGAATTAAGAAGTGTTGGAGAGTTATTTTAACAAAAAAAGTTTATCTACGGTTAACTGTTTAGTGGTGCCTGCTTCGTTTCAGAAGGTATGGAACCAACACCTGGTCCATCCCCAGGCCGACATCCACCAATTGGTAGTCAATGCGGTATTGGATAGTGTGTTTCTTCAGTTCGGCGGTCTGCCTGCGCATCTGTTCCCTGTACTTTTCCATCACCTCGGCGGGTTGCACCTTCAGCCTTTTCCCGCTCTCCAGGTCAATGAACTCCGTGGGGCGGTTGTCGAAGTCAAAATCCACCTCCTGACCCAAGTGCAGGGTGTGGAACAGCAGCACTTCGTGTTTGCAGTGGCGCAGATGCCGCAGGGCGTCCATCAGCGGGTCGCGGTCCGAGGGCTGCACCAGGGCGTCGGTGAAGATCACCACCAGCGACCGCCTGTGCAGCTGCTCAGCAGTCAGATGCAAAGCCTCGGTAATAACGGTGCTGCGTTGGGCTTTTTCGCCCCCCTTGTCGGCTGGAGTGGCACCCTGCAGCTCGGCTTCGAGCAACTGCAGCAGGTATTGCTGGAACACTCGGCTGCTGCGGCAGTCAGTCTGCAAGTCAATGCCGTTGCTGATCAGCGACAGCCCGAAGGCATCGCGCTGCCTCACCAGCAGCTCCGACAGCACGGCTGCAGCATAGCAGGCAAAAGTCAGCTTGTTGGGATGTTTCATGTCCCCTTGCCCTGCGGTGGGCAGCATCATGGAGCTGCTATGGTCTATCACCAGCTGGCAGCGCAGATTGGTTTCCTCCTCAAACCGCTTGACAAAGAGCTTGTTTGTCCGGCCATACAGTTTCCAGTCGATATTGCGTGTCGACTCGCCCTGGGTGTATTGCCTGTGCTCGGCAAACTCCACCGAAAAACCGTGAAAAGGACTTTTATGCAAGCCAGTGATGAATCCCTCCACCGTCTGGCGTGCATAAAAGTCCAGCGACTTGTATCTCTCTAAATCATCAAACATTGCGCCAAATACAGATAAGAGCTAAGAAGTAAGAGCTACGTATTCATAACACGTAGTTCATAGTTCTTACCTCTTACTTACAACAGGGCGTCAATCTTGTCCGTAAGAGTCTTTTTCTGCACTGCTCCCACGCTCTTGTCCTTCAGCTCGCCGTTCTTGAAAAACAGCACGGTGGGCACGTTGCGGATACGGAACCGGGCGGTAATCGAGGGACACTGGTCCACATCGGCCTTGCCCACGGCAGCGCGGCCTTCATACTCGTTGGCTATCTCCTCCACCACGGGGGCCAAAGCCTTGCAGGGTCCGCACCAGGTTGCGCCAAAATCTACCATTGCGACAGGATTGTTCTTCAATACCTCGTCGAAATTCTCTTCTGTGATTGTGATTTCCATGATATAAATATTTATTGTTGTTTCACTTTGCGACTGCAAAAGTACAAAAAAAAAACTAATCAAAACCTCTTTCCTTTCAAAAAATACACTCCTGTCGCCCGAATGGCGTGTTAATCTTTTTGACATCAGTATGTTGTATGCCAACAATTTTTTTTCTCACCGCGAGTGTTGAAAAAAACTCCACTTTTCATTTTGCCATAATAGAAATAATGTGTACTTTTGCAGAATGTTTGAATTAATGCTTGAATGCTTGAATATGTCAATGCTTGAGTGAAATACTCAAACAATCAAGCAATCAGACAATCAAACAATCAATAATCATTGCAGTTAATTAATATCGAAAAAATGAAACGCTGTTTATATACCATCCTCATCCTGCTCCTTGCCGCGCCCGCCGTGTGTGCCCAGCCGCGCACCGTCAACGAAGAAGTTGTCGACATGGCCGACCAGTTCGTCACCAACTACGACAGCCTGCTCAACACCTATGTCATCAGCAAGTATGCCGCCACCTCGCGCCGCCATCGCGCCAACATCAACACCGACTATGCCTTCGACCAGATTCCCGACACCGTTATCGCCCAGCGTCTCTACTCCCTCCACACCGTCATCCCCATGACCTTCAACTCTGTGGTGCGCGACCACATACGCATGTACCTCAACCGCATGCGCAACCGCATCGACGTTATGCTCACCCTCTCCGAATACTACCAGCCCCTCTTCGAAGAGTCCCTCTCGCGCTACGACGTGCCCGAGGAGCTCAAATACCTCACCATCGTCGAATCAGCCATGAACCCCCAGGCCACCTCCCGCGTGGGCGCCGCCGGCCTCTGGCAGTTCATGTACACCACCGGCAAGAACTACGGACTCGAGGTGAACTCAATCGTCGACGAGCGGCGTGATGCCTACAAATCCTCCGACGCCGCAGCCCACTACCTGCGCGACCTCCACAACGTCTTTGGCGACTGGCACCTGGCCATAGCCGCCTACAACTGCGGCCCGGGCAACGTCAACAAAGCCATCGCACGCTCCGGAGGGAAACACAACTTTTGGCAGATATACCCCTACCTGCCGCGCGAAACACGAGGCTACGTCCCCGCATTCATCGCCGCCACCTACATCATGAACTACTACCCCGAGCACGGTCTGCACCCCAAGCGCGCCACCATCCCCCTCCACACCGACACCGTCATGGTGGAACAGGACATGCTCTTCTGCCACGTCACCAAGCACCTCGGCGTCGAGCTTGAGGAACTCCGCGCGCTCAACCCGCAATACCGCATCGACTTCATTCCCGGACGCAACGGCTCCTATCCCCTCTGCCTGCCCACCGACAAAGTGAACGATTTCTTCTCCCATTCTGCAGCCATCTTCCGCGACACCGAGGACTCCATCTCCCGCCGTCCTGTAACCACCATCGCCACCAACGACAACCCCGTAGTCACCACCCACAAAGCCTCCAGGAAACACAACTCCTCCGGCTCCTCATATCACAAAGTGCGCCGGGGCGAAACACTCTCCTCAATCGCCGCCAAACATGGCACCACAGTCGGCAAGCTCAAAAAACTCAACAACCTGCGCTCCGACCGCATACGCTACGGCCAGCGCATCCGTGTCAAATAAATTGAAAATTGAAAATTGAAAAGTGAAAATTTGTTGACCTGTGGTGCGGCAGCAACTTTCAATTTTCAATTTTCAATTTTCAATTCCCAAACAATCAGACAATCAAATTATGAAAAAGACACTTCTTGCCATCTGGCGCATAGTGAAAAACAAATATGTGGCCGCCACCCTCATATTCCTCCTCTTCTTCATCTTCCTCGGCGAAAACAGCCTGTTGGTCATCAATCGTCTCAGCCGTGAGGTCAGCGAGCTGCGCAAAGATGCCAGCATCATCGAAAAAGACATCCAGCAGGACAGCATCGCCGCTGTGTCACTCTATGGCAACCCCGACGCCATCGAAACCTACGGGCGCGAGAACTACTACATGAAACGCGAAAACGAAGACATCTTTATTATCAAAGACTGATGCGTAAAACTCTCCTATTCCTTCTGCTCGGCCTTGCAACGGCCGTACTCTTCTCCTCGTGCGAATCCATCAAACGCTTCATGGACCGCGACCTGGAAGAAGAAGACTACTCCATGGGCGAGCTCTATGTGGACGAATACGTCAACGAAGTGCCTTATGTGCCCACACCCTCCGACGAGGCACGCCGCACCGGCAACGTCAACGCCCTCGGCATCGAGCGCGAGCCGGGCGACAACGAAGAGCTCTACAACGCCATCGAAAAATGGATGGGCACCCCCTACAGGTATGGGGGCACCGACAAAAACGGTGTGGACTGCTCCGCCTTTGTCGGCCACATCTACCGCGAAGTGTATGGCATCGACCTGCACCGCGTATCCAACGACATGCAGCAGGACGTCACACTCATCTCCAAGAGCGAGTTGCAGGAAGGTGACATCGTCTTCTTCACCAACAGCAAAGGCCGCGTGTCGCACGTAGGCATATATCTGAAAAACGGACTTTTTGCCCATTCCTCCACCTCGCGCGGAGTCATCATCAGCCGTCTTGACGACAACCACTGGCGCAAGCACTTCTACAAAGGCGGCCGCAGATAGCAAAGTAAGAGGTAAGAACCAAGAGTCAGGAACTGTGTCATACAATCCTGGATATTACCTTTTACTTTTTTTTTCTGCCGTCTCGCGCGGAAGTTACTTTTTATTCTGTGAGGGCTTACACCACCTTACGCTACCTTACGCCACCGTTCCGATAGTGTCGTATATATGTCCCCAACGTTCCTTTGTGTGCTTTCAGGTCCCGATGTTGCGCCGTTCTTTGTCATATTGTTTTTCGATATGTTTCCCTCATTTTTCCCTTTGTGAAACGGAAAAGAAAGGGAAAACGATCGAAGAACGATCGAATAAATGACGACGCTTGATGGTTACGACATACTGATTGCATGAATGCTTGACGAATTGAAAATTGAAAGTTGAAAATTGAAAGTTGCTGCCGCACCCGGATAATTCTCAACTCTCAACTTTCAACTCTCAACTTTTTCAAGCAATCAAGCAATCAGCGAGTGTTCCTCAGCGGCGAATGGATGGACTTCCACGGCCACGTCATATCAAATGGCAATTAGATATGAAACCCTAATAACCGATTTGGGTTAATAGTGGGTTTACTTGGTGGGATAGCCCATGTCTCGGAGAAGAGCGGTGACGCGCTCGCGGAAGTCGCCCTGGATAATGATTTGTCCGTCTTTGACGCTGCCGCCCACTCCGCACTTGGTTTTGAGGGTGCGGCCGAGGTCTTGCAGGTCATCGTCAGTGCCGACGAAGTTATCTACAACGGTGACTGTCTTGCCGCCGCGTCCGCTGCGTTCCATGCGCACATGCAGTCGTTGCTGCGAGGGGGGCAGCGTTTCGGACTGTTCGCTGTCGTCCTCGTATTGGTATTGGAAGTCGGGGTTGGTGGAATAGACCACGCCGACGGCGGTACGGTTTTTCTTGACCTGGTGTCCGGGCTGACTTTTATTTTTCGACATGGCTATTTCTTTTTGGGGAAGAGCTGGTTGCCGGTCATCTCCAGCTGGTCGCGGACCAGTTGCAGCTGTTCGGAGGCTTTGGGGGAGATGAGGGCGCGCTTCATGTCGCGTTTGAGTATCTTGAGGCTGCGGGTGTGGTTGACAAAGTGGAGCTCGTTGCCTACGTTCTCGCCTTCGCCGTCGATGTTGACCCATTTGTCGACATTGCCAGCTACGAAGACTTCGTGGGCCTTGAACATTTCTACATGCTGGCTGAGCTCGAAGTGGTTGGCATAGACAAGTGGACCCGTGATGGCTACATGCTCGATAGGTATTTTGTCAACGATGCTGATGTCTATGAGTCCGTCGTCGAGCTTGGCCTGCGGTGCCACGGCGGCGTTGTAGCCGAATTGGTTGCTGTTGGCGAAGGTGGTGAACCAGGCTTTGCGGTGGATTTCCTTGCCGTCGATGACGAGGGTGTAGTCTTTGGACTCGTAGGTGGGGTATTCGCGCAGGATGAGGTTGAGGTAGGCGGAGAAGCCGCGTATCTTGGCCGCTTTCATGAGGCGTGCGATGTAGGCGTCGAAGCCTACGCCGGCAATGCTGGCTATGTAGAATTGCTCGTTGAGGATGATGGTGTCGATATAGCCGGGGTTGTTCTGGTTGAGCACACGGATGGCGAGAGCCGGTGTGAGGGGTATCTTCATGCAGCGTGCCAAGCCGTTGCCGCTGCCGCAGGGGATGATGCCGAGGGTGGCGTCGCTGCCGTGCATGCCGGCTATGACATCGTTGACGCTGCCGTCGCCGCCCACGGCGGTGATGACGTCGAAGCCTTGGTCGGCACCCTGGCGTGCCAGTTCGGTGCCGTGGTGTATGCGCTCGGTGTAGCGCACTTCGTAGTCATAAAGGTCCTGGTTCAGGTTGGTCTGGAGCAGGCGTTCTATCTTTTTTTGTCGTCCAACACCCGAGATGGGGTTGACGATGGCGAGCAGTCTTTTTTTCATAATACGGAGTTTCAGCGGGTGAGTTGGTTGTTGATTAGCCGGCGGTTGTATTGCTGCACGACGGCTTTGAGCAGCTGTATGTTGCCGTTGCCTTCCTCTTTGTCCTGCGAGAGGACTGCCACTCCGTCGGGTGTTTCGAGTTGGTAGTAGCTGTTGCCGTAGGCTATCTGCCAGCCGCCCGTGGGGTTGCGGAAGACGCTGGTGCCGAAGCAGACGGTGTTGGCGCGGATGCCGAGGTAGTCGAGCAGCGTGGGCATGATGTCGGTTTGCTGCATGAGACGGCTATAGACTTGATTGCTTGATTGTCTGATTGCTTGATTGTTTGAGTAATTATTGATTGTTTGATTGCTTGATTGCTTGATTGTTTGAGTGGTGCTGTCGGTTGCTGACTCGGGCAGGTGGATGATCATGGGGATGCGGTACCAGCCGTTGTAGTCGTTGTATTCGCGGCTAAGGCCTTGTCCGCTATGGTCGGCGGTGATGAGGAAAAGGGTGTGCTGGTACCAGTCGGTCTGTTTGGCGGCTTGGAAGAAGAGGCGCAAAGCGTTGTCGGAGTAGGCCACCACTTGGCAGAGGGGGTGCGGTCCTTTGGGGAACTGGCCTTTGCGCTCGGGCTGCATGGTGTAGGGGTGGTGTGACGAGAGGGTGAAGACACCGGAGAAGAAGGGCTGTGGGAAGGTGCTGAGACGGCGCACCATGTATTGCAGGAAGTGTTCGTCGAAGATGCCCCAGACACCGTCGTAGTCGGTCTCTTTCGAGCGGCGGTCGGCCATGTACTCGTTTTGTCCGTAGTATTCGGAGAAGCCCATGCGGGCGCAGAGTTTGTCGAATGACATGACGCCGTTGTAGCTGCCGTGGAAGAAGGCGGTGTGGAAGCCGTTGTCGCGCAGGATGGCGGGGAGGGAATGGAGGCTGTCGTCGGCGTAGTCGCTCATGGTGATGGGGAATGGCATGAGGGTGGGCAGCGAGGAGAAGATGGCGGGGATGCCTTCGATGGATTTCTTGCCGTTGGCACGGCCTTGATAGACGAGGCTGTGCTGGGCCAGGGAGTCGAGGAAGGGGGTGAAGGACTGCATGACGCCGTGGTTGTAGCAGCCCATGTACTCCTGCGAGAAGCTTTCGAGCACGATGACTACGATGTTGTTGTATTGCCGTTTGAGGGAGTCGGGGGTGGCGGCAAGGAAGTGTCCGGCATCGGGAGCCCAGCAGGGTGCCCAGGGGGTGGAGTCGGCTGCGAAGTCGTAAGGTGCATAGGCGGGGTTGAAGAGCTGGAGGGCTTGTGCGTCGTCGAGGTAGTCGACTTCCTGCAGGGTTCCGCCGTTGAAGGTGCGGACGATGTTGTAGCCGCTGTTGGTGACGAGGGCGCTGTTTTTGGACTGGCAGTATTTGGTGGTGTCGCTCCACTCGATGTTTTTGCCGAAGCCGCCCCGGAGGAGGAAGATGACCACGGCGACGCCTACGACAAGGCCCACTAGGTCGTTGATGCGGTGGTTGCGGTATTTGTTGCGCCCGATGAGGATGATTTTGCCTCCGAAGTAGAAGGTGAGGAAGATGAGGAGGAATCCGAAGAGGGTGGAGTGCCAGTAGTCGACAAGGAAATGGGGCCAGAGGCTGCCCATGTTGCCGCTGATGCCGAGGTATTGGAATATCTCGCCGGTGAGGCGGCGGTAGGTGTACTGGTAGTAGGAGGCGTCGCAGATGTCGCTGATGATGATGAAGAGGACGGGGATGTAGTAGAGCAGTATTTCGGTGATGCGATGGTAGTATTTGTTCCACCGGAATTTGAACGGCAGCAGGTTGGCCACGAAGTAGGGGAGGAGGATGCAGCCGATGGTGGCAATGCCGAAGATAATGTTGCCCCAGATGACTCCCACCCATTCCTGGAAGGTGTCGATGTGGAAGATGCGGGTGTTGTCAAGATAGAAGAATGCCTGTGCGGCAAAGAGGAGAAGCAAGGCCAGCAGGGCTTTGCTAAACAGGTATCCATAGATGTTGCTGGTGACTATCCAGCGTCTTTTATGCTTTTTTCTCATTTGGGGCGGTAATTGGATTGGCTGAGTATCTTCTGTGCGTCGGTCTCTTCAAAGAGTTGCTGCACGGAGATGCCTGTTTTTTTCATGTATTGGCTCACGATTTGCCAGCCGATGTATTCGGTGGTGCGTGGCGAGGAGTCGGGGAAGGCGTTGGTTTTGGGAGCGTCGTCGATGAAGTTGTGGAAGCGCATGTAGTCGGTCTCGTAGAGCAGTTTGCTCTGCAGGAAGTAGGCCCAGACATGCTCTTCGTTGCGCAGCATCCAGTCCATCTGTTCGCTGGTGTAGCGCATGAGGATGCTGTCGGGGGCGTCGGGCAGGGTCTGCTGTGCAAAGTAGATGGCCTTGCCTTCGGAGACCATGTAGTCCAGCAGTGACATCTCGCGGTCGGAGGGGATGGCGATGTGCTGGCGCGCGATGGCGGCCATGCAGTCGGTGAGCAGATATTTTCGGTCGCTCTGGTGAATGAGGTAGAGGGGGCTGTTGAAGTAGTTGTACTTGGCAGTGTAGGGAAGGATGTATTGGTCAAGACTGATGATGAGTTCGTGGCTGTTGCAGCCCACGCGCATGTTGTAGTCGAATGCGCCGGAGATGAAGGTGTAGATTTTGTCGTATCGGACGGTGGAGTAGAGGCTTTTGGCTTTGTCAAGTGCAGCGGCCAGCTGCTGTGCTTCGGGCTGCATGTCGCCGAACACGCTGTCGACAATGCGGTAGATGTCGCGCATGACGGGGTCTTCGGTGAATCCGATAAGGAGATTCATGAAGTCGGGGTTGTCGGGCTGGAGGTTGAGCAGGTCGGTGCTGAACTCGTTGCGGACACTGGCAATCTTGTCGGGCAGCTGGTCAGCGGGTGTGCTGAATAATACCTGCTCGAAGCGGTGCAGGGGCACCGCTTCGACAGGCTTTTGTTTGCAGCTCGTTGTAAGGGATGTTAGAAACGCAAAGAGAGTGAATAGGATAATAGAGAATGGTGCAGAGAGTTTTTTGAATTGTGTTCTCTGTTGGGTAAATTGGGACCGAAGATGTCCTTTCATTGCATTAAGTCTCCTATTCACTATTTATGATTGTTTGACGAATTGAAAATTGAAAATTGAAAATTGAAAGTTGCTGCCGCACCCGGATAATTCTCAATTCTCAACTCTCAACTCTCAACTTTCTTTTACTCTTTGGTTTCGTTGTCCTGTGTTTTTTCTTCGGCGGCTTCGTCGAGGATACGGATTTTGGCTTCCAGGAGAGCAATCTGCTGGCGTGTGTGCTGCATCTTTTTCTCAAACTCTTCCTTGAGTAGATCGGCTTGCTTGCTGTTGGCCAGGAATCCGAGGTTGTTCTCCCACAGTTTGAGGTCGGAGCGCATCTTCTCGATTCTGTTGAGCAGGTCGGCCTTTTCGTTGTTGATAAAGTGCTGCGAATTGCCCTGGTGGTTGCGTACACGCTCGCGGAAGTTGTTTTCTTCGGCTTCGCGGGCGGAGATTTTCAGCTGTTCGAAAATGCCGTCGAGCAGAGAGCGGTATTCTTTCTGGATGCGGTCTTTCTCTTTCATGGGCACATGGCCTATCTCCATCCAGCGGCGCTGGAAGTCTTTGATGGCGCTGAGGTTCTCGTCCTTGTCGTCACCAAACTGGTGGGCCTTGATTTCTTCGATGATGGCGGTCTTCTTGGCCAGGTTCTCGTTCTCGCTGCTGCGGATGTCCTTGAAGTATTCGCCCTTCTTGGCGAAGAACTCGTCGCATGCGCTGCGGAAACGGTGCCATATCTTGTCGCTCACTTTGCGGCTGGTGACGCCGATGGTTTTCCATTCGGCCTGCAGCTGCAGCAGCTCTTCGGTGGCTTTTTTCCAGTCTTCGCGCTTGGCGATGGCCTCGGCTTTGAGGCAGAGGTCGAGTTTCTTGTTGTAGTTCTCGGTCTGTTCGTCGCGTAGCTGTCCGAAGTGGAGTTTCTTGTCGGCATAGTGCTTGTCGATGATGCCTTTGAACTTGTTCCAGACCTCTTCGTTCTGCTCGCGGGGCACGGGGCCGATGCTTTTCCACAGTTTGAGCAACTCGTCGAGGGCGGCGGTGGTGTCGTTCCAACCCTTGGTGGATTGGGGTGGCTCCTGTGTCAGTTCCTCGGCTTTCTCGATGAGGGCCTGCTTGGCAAGGAGGTTCTGGTCCAGTTCCTCTTTGCGCTGGTCGTAGTATTCGCGGCGGCGCTCGTCTATCTGGTTGGCGGCGTTGTTGAAGCGCTGCCATGTCTCTTCGTTCTGCTCGGTGGGGACGGGACCAATCTCGCGCCACTGGGCGCGGAGCTCTTGCAGGGCTTTGAAGGCTTTGACCACGGAGGTCTCCACTATGAGTTCTTCGGCGCGCTCGCAGAGCTGTATTTTCTGCTCCAGATTGCGCTTGAGGTCGAGCATGCGGAGCTCTTTGTTTATCTTGACTTTGTTGAAGAATTGCTCTATCAGGAAGTGGTAGTTCTGCCAGAGGTCGTTCATCTGATCGCGCGGCACTTCGCCGATGGCTTTCCACTTGTCTTGGATGGCGTTGAATTCGTCGTATGTCTGTTTGAGGGTCTCCTCGTCTTTGTCAATCAGTACGCGGAGCTCCTCGAGTATCTGTTTCTTGGCTTCGAGGTTGGCAGCTTTCTGGGCGTCGATTTCCTCCTGCATTTTCTGGCGGCGGGCACGGTAGGTGTCGTAGGCTTTGTAGAATGCCTCGGCCACTTCGTCGCTGACGGGGGTGTAGTCCTCTTTGTTGCCGCCTTCGGCAAGGAAGGTGTCGAATGCCTGCTTTTCAAACTCTTTGTTGAGCAGGTTGAATTGGTTGCGGATGGCAGCGGCACGGTTGCGGATGTGGGCGATGTCGTCCTCCAGCAGACTGGTGAAGGCGGCCAGAAGCTCCTCCCGATTCATGGTGGAGTAATCCACTTCGGGCTCAGCCTCGGGTGTTTCGGTGGTTTCTTCTGCCGGATGGATTTCGGCAGTGGCTTCGGCTTCGGGCTCTTTTGCGGGCTCTTCGGCGGGAGCGGGATTGGTGTTTGTAACGGTGTTGTTGTCGCTTGCTGCGGGTGCGGCTTGCTCAACGGTGGGCTGCAGCTCTTGATTTGTCGTGTTCTCGTTGTCGGGAACGTTTACACCTTCGGGTGCGGGCTGCATTTGATTCAGTTCTTCCATTTTAATTTTGTTTAGAATTAGTTCTGTAGCATTATGTTACAGACGTTTAACTGGGTTGTGTTTATTGTGTTGTGAAATGCAAAAGTACGTAAAAAAAACGATATAGTGAAAATTGAAATTGAATTATTGCTTGAATGTGTTTTGTTGATATGTTGATACGTTGATATGTTGATATGTTGATATGATGCGAGCCGTATAAACTTATAAACTTATCAACGGACAACGTATTTACACCCTCAAGCAATCAGACATTCAAGCAATCTTCTAAACTTTTAACTTTCAATTTTATTCATCTTTCCGAGCAGTCCGCGCGTGACGTTGCGTCGGAAGAGGATAAGTTTGTTTCCCTTGGAGAACTGCAGGCGCAAGGCAAAGGAACACCACAGCACGAGGGTGCCGCCCCATTTGACGGCTTCTTTGTAGAGACGGTTCCAGTACTTTTTGCGCGAGATCTGTAGGGTGCGGTAGCGCTCGCTGACGCCGATGCCGTAGGTGAGGCGGTTGAAGTAGTCGGGCGTCAGTTTGTGGGGCGGGATGATGTGGTAGAGGATGGCCGTGGGGAGGTAGTAGAAGTGCATGCCGCAGGTGGTCATCTTGTCGAAGAGGTCTTTTTCCTCCGCGCCGATAAGGCTGTTGCCTTTCCGGCCCAGTTCCACATTGAAAAGCCCCACGGTGTCGAAGACGCTTTTGCGGTAGCAGGCGTTGCCGCCGCCGGGGAAGGCTCCTTTGGGGAACTCCCTGGCGGTGTTGCCGAGGTAGAGGCGGCCGGTGATGAGCTGGCGGGTGTAGTGCGACATCCATGCGGGCTCCTCGGTCTCGTAGACAGGCAGTATGGGGCCTCCGGCGGCCACTGCCTTGGGGTGCGAGGCAAAGAAATCGGCATAGGTGCGCAGATATTCTTTGTTCACCGTGGCGTCGTCGTCCACATACACCAGCAGGTCGCCTGCCGACTGACGGATGCCGCAGTTGCGGGCATAGGAAAGCCCCTGGCTGGTCTCCACACAATAGCGGAAGGCGATGTCGGGATAGTCGGCCTGAAAGCGTTGGCATTCGCCTTCGGTGTTGTCGGTGCTGTTGTTGTTCACCAGCACTATCTCGTACAGGTCGCGGGGGTAGTCGTTTTCGGCAACGCTCTTCAGAACGTTGTAGATGTACTTGTCGCGGTTGTAGGTGCAGAGAATAACTGAGATCAGCGGAGAACCTCCGCGGGTATTATTTGTTGTACTCATTTTGTCACCTTGGTTTGTTTTCGTCTGCGGTAGTAGAAGAACAGGGTGGCTCCGATTATCAGCACCGTGGCAATGGAGCAGACAAGCGTGATGTTGTCCAGCCGGTGCATGGTGGGTGCCTCGTTGCGGAACTCGATGACGTGGTCGCCTTCGGGGATGACCATGGCGCGCAGGATGTAGTTGGCGCGGAGATACTCGGCGGGCTTGCCGTCGATATAGGCTTTCCAGTCGGGCTCGTAGTAAATCTCGCTGAAGATTGCCAACTGAGGTATGCGGCTGTGGCTGCGATAGGTCAGTGTGTTCAGGTCGGTGGGATGCTTGTGCTCCATCACGATGGAGGCAGTGCTGTCCACACCGTTTGCCGCCATGCCGTCAATTACCACTTTGGGCAGCCCCTGCAGCTTGTCGCCCATCTCGGTCACATTTATCACGGCTTCCTTGGCGGGATTGAATGGTGCATAGTTGGTGTCGGTGTCGTTCAGCAGCAGTATCTCGTCGTTGGCGTTTTCTGCCCGGCGTATGGTTTGTACAAACCAGCAATTGCCCAGCGCATCGGGGTTGCGATGCACCTGCCCGTTGTTCAGCACAATGTAGCGGGTGTTGAGCATGTTCAGCACATTCTGGTTAATACGGTAGCTGATGTAGAAATCAATCAGGTCTTGGTAGCGGCGCAGTTTGGCGGCGCTGTATCCGCCCACCTGGTTGTGGAATGCCGAGGGCTTGGAGTCGTTGAAGGTGTTCACCGCCATGTTCAGCACACGGTAGTCCTGGTCACCGGCCTGGGTGGCCATGGCGTCGATGTCGCGGTCATACTGTGCAGGCTGCATCTCCAGCATGCGGGCATTGCGAACATAGTTGTCTTTGTTCAGATAGCGGCTGTTCACACCCTGCAGGTCGATGACTGTCAGCACGGCCAGCACGGCCACAAAAGGCAGCAGAGCCTTGCTCTTGTTGGCAAAGTGTTTGATATACACCCACAGGGCGGCGGCGGCCAGCACAATGAAGAGGATGCTCCGCCACGAGTCGCCCACAAAGAGTGCCTTGCGGTCCTTGATGAAGATGCTCTGTATCATCGGCCACTGGTCGCCGTATTGGCGGGCCATCTCGGCGTCGCTGCTGCCGCTGTAGCTGAAACCTCCGCACATCAGCAGTCCCACGATGATGCAGCCCACCGTCACGCCTGCCGAGATATACAGGGCACGCAGCAGCCGCTTGGTGTCGCCTTTCTCTTTCAGTGAGGTGGCCTCGCGGATGCCGAGCACAGCCATCAGTACCATCAGCACATTGGCAAGCACCAGGCTCATCGACGGGGTGCGGAACTTGTTGTAAAGCGGCAGGTGGTTAAACACCCACTCGTTGAAGCCCATGAAATTCCTGCCCCACGAGAGAATGACGGCCAGCAGTGTGGCAGCCAGTATCCACCAGCGTTCAGGCCCTTTCACCACAATCATGCCGAAGAGGAACAGAAACACCACGATGGCGCCAAAATAAACGGGGCCGCTCGTGAAGGGCTGGTCGCCCCAGTACAGTGGCACTTTCTCCTGATGGAAATTGCTGTACGAGGCACTCTCCTTGCCTACAGGCTCTACACTGCCGCCGCCCATGGCACCGGGCACCAGCAGGGTGTAGGTCTCGCCCACGCCGTAGCTCCAGCTGAAGGCGTAGTTGATGTCAAGTCCCTTTTCATTGGCGTTGTTGTTGCGCGGGAAATCCTTGCCGTACAAGTCCTGCGGGGTGACGGTTATCTCGCTTCCGCCACGCATGGTGTACTGCATATACTCCTCATTCACCAGCAGGTGACGGGTGTTGCACAGCACTGCCAGCGCCACTCCGGCCACCAGGATGCCCGTGGCAACGAGGAAACGGGGGAAATACTTGTCCTTAATTGCGTAGATGGCATAGACGATGCCCATGATTACGCCCGCCAATGCGGTGTAGAACGTAATCTGTATGTGGTTGAGGGCAATCTGCAGACCCAGGGCAAGCAGGAACAGTATGCCGCCCCAAACCAGCATGTGTGTGCCCTTGCGGCGGTCGTCGCGCAGCACTCCAGCCCCTTTCAGGCAGAGCAGCTCGCCGGCCAGCACGGGTGCCATCATGGCCATAGCCCATGCCTTGGTGATGTGGCCGGCCTCGATGATGATGATGTTATAGCTGCCCAGGCCGAATGCCAGGCCGCCCAGCAGCGCTATCCAGGGGCTCACCCCCAGCACCACCAGGGCAATATAGAATCCGAGCAGATAGAGAAACAGCACGCCCATGTCGTTCTGACGGCCGAAAATCTGCAGCGAAAGGATGTTTTTCAAAGGGGTGAATACCGAATGCTGCGGGCTGTTGGTAATCTGATAGCCCGGCATTCCGCTGAACATACTGGGGCACCAGGTGGAGTACTCGCCGGTGGCCTCGTGATAGTCTTTCTGGGCCTTGGCCATGCCCTCATATTTCTGCAGGTCGCCTTGCGGCAGGGCCTTGCCTTGTATGATGGGCATAAAGTAGATGGCGGAAATGGCAAGCAGGGCCAGTATGATTCCCGCATGGGTTAGTGTGTTCTTTTTCATTTTGATTAAGAGTTAAAGTGTTTTCAAGATTGACGGGTGTTGGTGCGTCTCTTTTATTGTTTACAGTTTTGTGTTATTACTTCGTGACCGGGTAGGAGATGCGGGCGTGGTAGATGCTCAGCATCTTGGACTTCAGCATCGAGCGAATCTTTGTAATGTCGCCGAAGGTAAGGTCGCAGTTCTGCAGCTGGTTCTGTTCGATTTTTCCGTTGATGATGTTGTCCACCAGTTTGTCAATTGATTCGTTGTCGTGGCTGCTCAGGCTCTTGCAGGCAGCCTCCACACTGTCCACTATCATCACCACGGCCGTCTCCCTTGAGAAGGGTGTGGGGCCGGGATACTGGAACGCGGCGACATTGATGGGCTCGTCAGGATGCTCGTTCTTTTGTTTGGCATAGAAATAGCCTGTCATCGTGGTGCCGTGGTGGGTGCGGATAAAGTCCTGCACGGCTGAGGGCAGGTGGTATTTCTTGGCCAACTCCAGACCGGAGCGCACGTGCTGGATGATGATGGCTGCGCTCTCGGCATACTCTAGTTCATTGTGGGGGTTGAAGTCGCTGTTCTGGTTCTCGGTAAAGTAGAGCGGCGCCTCAATCTTGCCGATGTCGTGGTAAAGGGCTCCCACTTTGGCCAGCAGGGCGTTGCCCCCAATCTCGTTGATCATATCCTCGCTTATGTTGGCCACCTGCATGGAGTGCTGGAATGTGCCGGGCGCATTACGCGACAGCTCGCGCAGCGCAGGGGTGTTGGTCGACGACAGCTCCATCAGTGTCAGGTTGGTGGTCATGCCGAACAGCTTTTCAAACAGGTAGATCAGCGGGTATGCCAGCAAGGTCAGCACCGCATTGAGGAAGAACACCAGATACCGTTCTCCCGTTATGCCGTCAAGGGTGCTTTCCTGGCTCAACACACCGAAGGTGTAAATCAATGCGTAGGACAAGAATATCACGCCGCATACCAGGAAGAACTTCGAGCGGCTCTCGAAATTGCGCACGGTGACAATCGACATCATTCCGGCAATCAGCTGATAGAAGATGAACTCAAAGGGGTTGGGCACCATGTTGGCCAGAATCACTATAGTGGTGACATGCACATACAGCGCAACCCGCATGTCGAAGAATATCCGCACCATGATGGGTACGATGCACAGCGGCACAATCAGCACCAGCTCGGGGCTTTGGCTCGACACCAAGGCTGTGGCCGCCGATGCCAGCAGCACCAGCACCATGACAAAGGTCACCTTGCGGTTGTCTTCCAGTATGGAGTGGCGCGTGTTTTTCAGGAACATATACAGGGCCACGAAGGCGATGATGCACAGTATCAGCTGCCCGGCGTAGCGGCCCCAGGGATGGTAGTTCTCGCGGAATATCTTGTCGTTCTCCTGCTCTAACGAGGCAATGATGAGGGCTTTGTCCTTTGTGACGGTCTCGCCCTTGGCAATGATGCGCTCTCCTTGCTGTATCACGCCTGTGGAGGTGACCAGCTGCGAGATGCGCGAATTGAGCTCTATGCGTGTGCGGTTGGCGTCGAACACTATGCTGGGCAGCAGCACGCTGTCGCGCAGCAGCCGGTTGTTGATGTCCATTGGCGAGACGTACTCCTTTACCGAATGCTCCGAGCCGATGTTGCCGTCCAGCAGTATCATCGTGTGGCTCTCGAAGTCGGGCATGTCTGGCGGGGTCTCAAGGTAACCGATGCTGTAGACGCTGTCCACCGTTGTGCGCAGTTGCCGCAGGCTGAGGCCGGGGTTCTTTTGCACCAGTGTGTTCAACTGTTCCACTGCACGAGCATGGGCGGTGTTGTCGTAGTGGTAGTAAAGCATCAGCTCGGCCTTGGCAGTGGCAGTTTCCTGCTCAATCTCGTCAGGGCTTTTCTGCACGGCAAAGTCAAACGGGGCCACCAGGTCGTTGTTGCGCCAGATGCTCCCTTCGGCATAGTCGTATTGTTCTCCCTGGCCGTCGCTGGGGAACATCAGCGGTATCAACGCCGATGTAACGAGCATCAGCAATATTTTCGTTATCAAGGGCAGATGCTTCACGGTGGAAGTGATAATATTGTTCAGTGGCATAGGCAGTATATTCATATTAGATATTGAAAGACAACTCCCAACATCCGAATTCGTTTTTTTGCGGTACACAATCCGCGATGCAAAGTTACAAAATTAAATCCAAACTCAGACTTTTTTCTTCTTTTTTTCCAAAAACATGCTTTTCAGACAGCACATTGGACACTTTTTGGCCTGTTGAAGCGACCTTCGTCGAACCTTCTTTCACCAATCCTTTTACCTTTCATTTCCCTTTCATATTCGCTCCTTTTCCGTTCTGAAACGGAAAAGGAGCGAATAAATGAGGAATAAATAGTGGAAAAGGAACGACGTTACATCGACCCTACATCGAAGGTGGAGCGATGGGACTATGAATTTGCGGAGTCGTCGAGGGCACGGGTTATCTCGTCCAATACTTCGGGGTTGGTCAGGTGCCATTCGAAGACGGGAAAAACATCTCCGAGGAAGTTTTCGAGTTGCCTGAGCTGGGTGTGCAGCTTGCGAGGCATGGCTTCGTCGGGGCCGCTGTAGAGCGAGGTGACGGGTTTGCCTGTGATTTTGAAGTTGAATGTGGCAGGTTCGAAAACACCCTGCCTCAGGATTTCGAGCAGTTCCCATCGGTTGTGGCGCAGTATGTCGTCGGTGGGCGGTTCGGGTTGATGTTCGGTCAGGTCGTTGTAGATTCTCTGCTGGAAAATCTGCGCGTCGCGTCCCCGTATGAGAAGCATCTTGTCGTAGTAGTCGAAGCAGGGGTTTGGCGGGTTGCCTACAGGAGTGGCAATCATGATGAACGACAGTTGCCTGCTGTCGCACTGGTAGATGTAGACGGGATACTTCAGCCCGTCGAGCTGCAGGTCCTCGATGCGTGTCAGTTCGAGGCGGTAGGCTTCGTTGAGCGAGATGGCTGCCTCGTGGTTCTGGAAGCTGGTTCTGAGCATGACGACTCCTGTCTCTTCGAGCTTGAATTGGGGGTTGTCGAAATATCGTTTTGGCGTGGGTGTTTGCATGGCGGTGGGGGTGTTGCTGGGTGATGGGATTGCTTTTTTGTTTTTTCGGGTTGTGTTGGGTGCGCTATCTCTCAAAGGGTTGCTGGTTGGTGAAGTCGGGGCGGTAGCAGGCTTGTGCGTCAAGCTCCTGGAGCCATCCGCGGTGCAGCCCTACAGCGTAGAAATGGTCGGTCACCTTCTGGTATTCCTCTTCGGTGAGGGTGCGCCCCAGCTGGTCGGGCAGGCCTTCGACGGGAGGAAAGTACTGTGCCATGAGGGCCACGTGCAGGTTTGTTGATATGTCGGCAATGGCGTCGAGTACGGCAAGACTGTTCTCCACCTGTCCGGGCAATACAAGGTGGCGCACTATGATGCCTCGGTAGGCTATGCCGTCGTCGTCGGTTGGCAGGGCGGAGCCTTTCTGGTAGTACATCTCCTTGAGGGCGGCGAGAGCCACCTGCGGATAGTCTTCGGCGTGGCTGTAACGCAGCGCTAACGCGGGGTCCATGTATTTGAAGTCGGGCAAGTAGATGTCGATATAGGGCTCCAGGGCGCGCAGGGTCTCCACACTGTCGTATCCGCCTGTGTTGTACACTATGGTAGGGTGGAGGTTGCGTCGGTGCAGTGCCTCGACCAGCGCGGGGATGCTGTCGGCGTAGTGCGAGGGGCTGACCAGTCCAACGATATTCTCGGTCTGCGGCAGCACTTCCGCCACGCGGTCGGCGATGGCTTCAATGCCTTTTAGGCTTGATGGAAAATTGTTCTGAATATTCGGATTATTCTGAATGTTCGGATTATTCTGAATGTTCCGAGGATTTGAGATTTGTTGGTTTTGGCAGTAGATGCACTGCAGGTTGCAATGCTCAAAGAATATGTTGCAGATGCCTTTGGTGCCGCAGAGCGGCGGCTCCTCGCCGCGGTGTAGGCATACGGTGGCGGCCTCCGGCTCGCGGTCGGCTTGGCAAAAGCCCCGCACTACGGTGCGATCGACGGGGCAATGACGTGGACAATTGGTGCAATTCATGATGCAAAATTACACTTTTTTTCTGCAATTTAACTATTAATTTCAAAAATATTCGTATCTTCGCAGATACCATTGAATAATAATTTAAATACTATCAATATGACAATTAAAGACTTAGAACCAAAAGAACTGTGGGGTAATTTCTACAACCTCACCCGTTGCCCCCGTCCCTCAAAGCATGAGGAGGCAGTACGCGATTATCTTGTCGACTGGGCAAAGAAACATAAAATCGAATGCCATGTGGACAATGTTGGCAATATCATCATGCGCAAACCTGCCACTCCTGGCATGGAGGATGTGTGCCCTGTGGTGCTGCAGGCTCATATGGACATGGTGCCCCAGGCTCGTGCCGGCAAAGTGCACGACTTTTTGAAAGACCCCATCGAGACCAAGATTGTCGACGGTTGGGTGTATGCTTGCGATACCACCCTTGGTGCCGACGACGGCTTGGGTGTGGCTGCTGCCATGGCTGTGCTGGAAAGCAAGACCATCAAGCACGGTCCCATCGAGGCTCTTATCACCACCGACGAGGAGACTGGCATGACCGGTGCCTTTGGTCTGAAACGCGGTGTGCTGCAGGGTAAGTATCTGCTGAACCTCGACAGCGAGACCGAGGGTGAGCTGTATGTGGGTTGCGCAGGCGGCATCGACGCCACCATCACCATTCCCTACGCCACCGAGGCTGCGCCCAAGGACTATTGTGCCATGCGCCTGATTATCGGCGGTCTGAAGGGTGGCCACAGCGGTATGGAAATCAATACCGGCCGTGCCAACGCCAATAAGCTGCTGTTCCGCCATATCCGTTGGGTTGCTGATTGCGGTATCCGCCTGATTAACGTTGACGGCGGCAATATGCGCAACGCCATCCCGCGCGACGCCATGATTACCTTTGCTATGCCCAAGGCTCACAAGGAGTGCATTGTGGCAGAACTGGAGAAGGTCGCTGGCTGGGTGAAGAAAGAGATTGGCCGCGTGGAACCCGACTTCTTTATGAAACTGGAGCCCGTGCGCATGTACCCCAAGGTTATGACCGAGGCCGACACACAGAAGATTATCAACACCGTGATGATTGCCCCCAACGGCGTTATCCGCATGAGCAAGGATATGGAAGGTCTGGTTGAGACCTCTCTCAACTTGGCCATTATGAATACCAACGGCAAGAATTTTTCCATCAAGGCTCTGTTGCGCAGCTCGGTCGACAGTGCCAAGGATGCCCTGGCAGAACGTTTGGTGTGCCTGGCAGAGTTGGCCGGTGGCAAGTGCCAGCTGACGGGTGCCTATCCCGGCTGGAAGCCCGACATGGAGAGCGGCTTGCTGAAGACCATGAAGCAGACATACAAGAAGCTCTATAAGAAAGAACCCGCCGTGGTCGCTATCCACGCCGGTCTTGAGTGCGGCCTGTTGGGCGGCAAGTACCCCGACATGGAGATGATTTCCTTCGGCCCCACACTGAACAGCCCCCACAGCCCCGACGAGCGTGCCAATATCGAGAGCAGCAAGAAGTTCTTCGATTATTTAGTGGCCGCCCTCGCTGCTATGCCCAAGGTGAAATAAATTGAGTTTTTCGGAGTATTCTGAATAATCTGAATTTTCGGAATACTCCGATACCTTTAAATAATAAAATTAAAGATATGATAGCAAAAGAACTATTGAATCCCCGCAGCATTGTTATCTGCGGTGCGTCAAGCGATATTCACAAACCCGGCGGCAAGGCCCTGAAGAACCTCTTGGAGAGTAATTTCAGCGGCCCTGTGTATGCTGTTAACCCCAAGGAGACCGAAGTGCAGGGCATAAAATGCTATGCCAAGGTCGAAGACCTGCCCCAGGTGGACTGCGCCATACTCTGCATTGCAGCCAAGTTCTGCGCCCAGACGGTGGACGTGCTGACGCAGCAGAAGGGCACCAAGGGCTTTATCATTGTCAGCGCCGGTTTCTCGGAGGAGAACGCCGAGGGTGCTGCCATCGAAAAGCACATCGTCGACAGCATCAACGCTGTGGGTGGTTCGTTGATTGGCCCCAACTGCACGGGTTTCCTCAACACCAACTATAGTGGCTGTTTCGACACGCCTATCCCCAAACTCGACCCCAAGGGTGTTGATTTCATCACCGGCTCAGGTGCCACCGCTGTGTTCATCAAGGAATACGGTATGACCAACGGTCTGAAGTTCAACAGTGTGTGGGCAGTAGGTAACAGTGCACAGCTGGGTATTGAGGATGTGCTGGAACACTTGGACGAGACTTTCGACCCTGAGAAGTCGAGCCATGTCATCATGCTTTATATGGAGAAGGTTGGCGATCCGCAGCGCCTGCTCAAGCATAGCCGCAGCCTGATTAACAAGGGCTGCCATATTGCCGCCATCAAGAGCGGCGGCAGTGCCGCAGGTAGCCGTGCCGCTTCGAGCCACACAGGTGCTTTGGCCACCAATGATGCCGCCGTGGACGCCCTGTTCCGCAAAGCCGGTATCGTCCGCTGCCAGAACCGCCAGGAACTGACCACCGTGTGCGGTGTGTTCATGTATCCCGAAATCAAGGGCAACCGCTGCGCAGTCATCACTCATGCCGGTGGCCCCGCTGTTATGCTGACCGATGTGCTGAGCAACAACGGCATTGAGGTGCCCAGTCTGAAAGAGCACCCCGCCAGCCCTGCTTTGTTGGAGAAACTGTTTGGCGGCTCGTCGGTGGGCAATCCCATTGACTTCCTCGCCACAGGTACGGCCGAGCAGCTGGGTTACATCATCGACACGGTTGAGAATGAGTACACCGACATCGATTTCTCGGTGGTTATTTTCGGTTCGCCCGGACTGTTCTCGAACCGCGAGGTGTATGCATTGCTCAATGAAAAGATGAAGACTTGCAAGAAACCCATCTTCCCCGTGTTGCCTTCCATCATCAATGTGAAGGACGAAATCCAGGAGTTTATTGACATGGGCAACATCAACTTCCCCGAGGAGTGTGTGCTTGGCAACGCCATCTGCAAGGTGTACAACACGCCCAAGCCCCAGCCTGAGAATGTGGAACAGCCCGCTATCGACGTGGCCCGTATCCGCAAGACTGTTGACCGCTGCAAGAGCGGCTATATGGAGATTGCCGACTACAACGAGCTGCTGGATGCCGCTGGCATCAGCCGCAAGAAGAGTGTGGAGGTGTCCAAAGTCGAAGACGCCATTGCCTTTGCCAAGGAGGTTGGTTGCAGCAAGGATGTACCGTTGGTGATGAAGGTTGTCGGCCCCCTGCACAAGAGTGATGTGGGCGGCGTGACCCTCGGCGTGGAAGACCTTGCCACTGTGGAGAAGGAGTTCAACCGTTTGATTGTCATTCCCGAGACATACGCTGTAGAGATGTATCCCATGCTGGATGGTACGGATGTGTATATCGGTGCCATCAAAGACCCGAAGTTCGGTCATCAGATTTTCTTTGGCTTGGGCGGTATCTTCATCGAGGTGCTGAAGGACGTTCAGAGTGCACTGGCTCCCATCAGCGCTGCCGAGGCCAAGGAAGCCCTCACCAAACTGCGCGGCTATAAGATTCTGCAGGGAGTGCGCGGCCAAGAGGCTGTGAACATCGACCTCTATGCCGACCAGATTGCCCGTGTGAGCGCACTGGTTCAGGCTGCTCCGGAGATTGCCGAAATGGACCTCAATCCCTTGCTGGGTAATCCCCGCTACGTCACCGCTGTGGATGCCCGCATCCGCTTGGAGAAGTAATCGTTTGCTTGACCATAAAAAGAAGAGGGTGTCTTGTAAGACGCCCTCTTTTATTGTTATACGTTCTGTAAATGGAGGTTAATCATTGGATGGATCGTATTTATACAACCATGTAATGTCTTTTTTGGATTCCTGGGATGGATAGAAAGGTCCTCTGGGACCATCATTTGTGCTAATGGGAGCCGTTTCATTATAGGGGGAGAAGTACAGCTCTACTTCAGCTTTGCGTCTGTTCAACAGTCCCTTCAGAAATTTGCCGCCAGCGTTTACCCATTTGACAAATTCGTCTTTAATGGTTGGGTCGTTTGGATTGACGTTGACTTTCTTCAATAGAGTCGATCTGCCCAAGTTGTTGGCTCCCAAGTTGTAAGTGAATGAGATTAAGGCGTCTCTTTGATAGGGGTTAATTTTGCTTGTGACAAGACGGTCAACAGAGTCTTCGTATGTTTTAAGCATATTTTTTAGAAGTTCCTCGGCCTCCTCCACTGATTTGAGTTTGTCGCCTTGTTTGACAGGGGTTCCATCGGTATAGTATGTGGCTCCGATGCCAATTGTCCATTTTCCAGCGGGACACTTGTATGCTTCAAGTTTGCATCCCTCGAAATACTTGATAAGTTCAATTCCTTTATCTGTCATAGCTTTATTGTTTTAGGTTTTACAATTATTTCATTTTGCAAATATACTATTATTTTTCCATATTTTGTTTTTTTTTGTAAAATAAACGGTTGTTTTAATTTTTAGGGACTATAATAACAAGTATAAACAGTCGTTGATTTAACCATTAAGCGTCGTCATTTATTCGATCGTTATTCGATCGTTTTCCCTTTTTTTTCCGTTTCACAAAGGGAAAACGATGGGAAACATATCGGAAAACGATATAATAAAGAACGACGCAACATCGAGCCTGGAAGGCGCACTGAGGAACGTTGAGGTAAATATGCAACATTTTTCGGAACGTTGAGGAACGTTAGCGTAATCCCTCACAGAATAAATAGTAAATTCCGCGCGAAGCGGCATGCGTCACACTGTGTATGTTCAACGGTTGCCAGCTGTATTGGACGGTAATAAGGGATTTATAGAACTTCATATTTGACCAAAGACTGTCATAAACCGATTTAGGGTAAAAGAAGAGCCGGCATGAGAGGAGATGTTCTCATGCCGGCTTGAAGAATATTACCCTTTAAGAAAGGCATCGGCTATGCCGTATTCTCTGCCCATTTGGGATGCATTTGCACCCGAGCATTAAAGGCTACATCTATAACCAGCGGTTATAGATGCTTTTGGGTTAGTCGTCTACGTGGGTGACACGGCCTTGCATGTCGAACTGGATTTCGAGTCCGTTGGTCAGTTCGATTTCATAGCCGCCACGCATTTTTTCGCATTTGATGATGAGTTGTTTTGGGAATCGTCCCACTACGTATCGAGTGATGTTTGCGGGTACAAGTGTGACAGGCAGACCATCGGTGCATTTCATTTCTTTCCACTCTCCCTTTTTGTTGAATTCGATAATGGTGCCGTCGCTCAGCAGCACTTCGTATTCAAGGCCGTCGATATAGGCAAAGTCGATTACGCATGAAGGCCAGTGCTTCTGGACGAGTTCTGTGGCGGCTTTGGGCAGCTGTTCAGGGTCGATGACTCTTTTACGGCCACATGCGGTGATGCTGGTTCCAATTAATACCAAGACAAGTAATGCAAGAATGTGTTTTTTCATGTCTTTATTTGTTTTTTGTTTGTAAATGTATTATTATTTTATGAATTTCAGTGGCATGGCAGTGCTTTGCTCGGTGGGCATCCCGTTGAGGAACACTTGCCGCATCCGGGTATGGAGCGTTTGCCCTTCGAGGGGACTCCATCCGCATTTGTATATGAGTTTTTCACGAGTCACAGCTGTTTCGCCGGGTTCGATGATGGCAAGGTCTGCATAGTAGCCGGGACGGATAAACCCACGGTTTTCGATGCCAAACAGAATGGCTGGATTGTGACACATTTTGTATACGATAAGGGGCAGCCATTCCTGCAGCACTTCGTCGTGGTCATCGCGTTCACATACACCGGGGTTGAAGAACCCCTCCATCATCATTTGCAGCGAGTGCTGGATGCTGGGGATGCCTCCAGGTGCATCGAAATAGGGGCGGTTTTTCTCTTCGAGTGTATGGGGTGCGTGGTCAGTTCCAATGGTGTCAATAAGCCCGTCTGCCAGTCCGCCCCACAGGGCCATGCGGTCGTCGTTGGTCTTGATTGCGGGGTTGCACTTAATCTTGTTGCCCAGTTCAGCGTAGTCGCGGTCGTCAAACCACAGGTGGTTGGGTGTCACCTCGGCGGTGACATTCTTTTCCTCAAGCGGTTTGTTGCTGAATAGTGAAAGCTCGGTGGCGGTGCTGACATGGGCGATATGGAGGCGTGTGCCGTATTTTCTGGCCCGTTCCACCGCTTTGTAGGTGGAGACAAAGCATGCCTCGCGGCTGCGGATTTTGGGATGCAGGGAGGCGTTTTCGCCCTCCTTGCCGGCAAATTCCATCTTGTAGTTGCGCAGATTGGCCTGGATGATGCTTTCGTCCTCGCAGTGTGCCACAATCAGTTTCTTGCTTTCCCCAAAGAGCCGGTCGAGCGTGTCGGGTTTGTTGACCAGCATATTGCCTGTGCTGCTGCCAAGGAAAAGCTTGATGGCGGCGTAGCGCAGAGGGTCAATGTCGAGAAGCTGACTGATGTTGTCGTTGGTGGCACCCAGCATGAAACCGTAGTTTACCACGCTTTTTTGTGCCGCTATCTGCTCTTTGTCTTCGAGATCGGCAAGGGTGGTGGTCTGCGGATTGGTGTTGGGCATGTCTATCACTGAGGTGACCCCTCCTGCCAAAGCTGCACGGCTCTCGGTGGAAAAGTCTGCCTTGGCTGGGAAACCAGGGTCGCGGAAGTGGACATGGGTGTCTATGACCCCGGGGAGTACATAACAGCCCTCGGCAGAGAACAACTGAGGCTTGCGTAGTGTATTGGCATCTTCTACAAGGCGACCGTCGTGGATGAAGAGGTCGCATTTGGTGAGAATGCCCTCATTTACGATAGTTCCGTTCTTGATAATATAGTCCATCAGAACTTTCTCTTCGAGCCCCACTGGCGTGCGGCAACATAGGCGTCAGCCGAGTTGTTGTAGATGGGTTTCACCACAAACTGGCCCGTGTGGTCGATGCAGCCCCAGCGGCCTTCTTCCTTGGCGGGAGCCACACGGTTGTTCCAGGTGTAGATAAACGGTTTAGCGTCCTCCAAGCGGGGCAGGATGACCCATTCGCCTTCGAAATCCACATATCCCCAGTGGCCTGTTCCGGCCTCCTGGATGGGGTATAGCCAGTGTCCCAGTTCGGCCTCTTCAATGCCTTTCTGGTTGTCGTCCCATTCCTTGCCAGCTTTGGCGGCCTCGGATGAGAGGATAAAGACGGGTTTGGACAGCAGGCGGCCATCCTCGTGGATGCTGGCCCACAATCCATTCTCGCACTTGGCTGTGGCGTAGAGTCCGGTATCGTTGGGGAAGCGTGACACTTCCAAGAAAGTGGGCTGTATGGCCCAGCTGCCATCTGCTTTCACCCAACCCCAGAGGGCTGTGTCGGTACGCATCTCAGGCAGGCGCCAGCCATCAATGTCGCGGCCGTGTTCTATCTGAGAGAGGGCGTAGACGCAATCGTCTTCGTTGCTGAAGATAAAATCGCTAATCACGTTGCCATTGCGGTCGATGTTGCCCCAGCGGCCACCCTTCAACGCCTGCGTGTAGATGTAGTTGTGTTCACCGGGGAACTGGCGAATCATGGCATATTGAGGCTGGACGACCCAACGGCCAAGGTAGTTCACAATACCCCACTGGTTGGGGTTTTCCGGGTTGGTGACAGAGATGCGCCATGTGTCGTAGTGTCGGCCTACTATCCATTGGTGACCGGCTTCTTCGGCATCTTCCATGTTCTCGAAGATGTTTTTGATGATCATTATTCCCTTGGCATCGATACAGCCCCAACGACCCTCCAGTTTCACGGGAGCGAAACTCATGGGGTCGGTGCCGAAATACTTGCCTGCGCCTTCGTACATGGGTTCGTATTTCCACTGTCCGTAGTAGTTGACAAATCCCCATTTGTGGTCGGCGGGGTTCTCGGCGGGATAGATCCATTTTCCGGGTTCTTCGGCGGTGTACCACTGGTCGCCGGCCTCTTGGGCTTCCTCTTGGGTGCGGAAGATGTTGCGGACAATCATGTTGCCGGACTCATCTATGCATCCCCAGCGGCCATCATATTTCACCACGGCAAATTTTCTTTCTTGGTGCTGGAAAGCAAAGGCCACTTGGTATCGTGGTGGTATCTGCCAGATGCCATTGCTGTTTTTGTAGCCATATTTCATGCCGATGTCGTCGAAGGCCAGCGTCTGTGCCAAAGCATTGCCTGTCAGCATGAAGGCAATAGTCAATGTAAAGATGTATCGTTTCATATTCGTACTATTTCAAAGTTGCAAAGATACATGTTTTTTTTCAATTAAATAAAATATTATTTCATTATGCTGTCTGTTTGGTCTGGTGAGGGCTTTTTGATTTGCTTATGTTGAAGACTTTTTTCCCGTTTAGTACAGGTTTCCCCTGTTTTCTTGCACTTGTGGTAAACTTATGTCCTTTTGTCATGATGGCATAATAAGTGCAGGGAGCAAAACTACCCCCTGCATTTATTGATTGTCGATGTTTTTATTTCTTTTTCTTGCGGCTGTCGAAGTAAAGCATGCCGGCTGTCCATAGAAGAGCACATATTAGTGCCCACAGTGCGCCGTTCATAAGCTGAAGAAGAGTTGACGGTGGTTGTTCCAGTCAATCATTAGCTGGCGGAAGTCGGAATAGTCGGCCTTGGTGATGACGGCTTTGCGCAGGCGCAGGCTGCGGGTGATGAGCAGACGGCGGCCTTTCTGTTTGATAATAATGCTGATGCTGCCGATGTTGCGGGTGTATTCGATGTTGATGTCACCACCTATGAGCTTGGCTCCTTTGGGCAGTTCCAAGGTGTAGTGATAGAACTCGCTGGCGGCACGGGCTTGCACGTCGCTGGATCGCGAGGCGTTGAGTTTTGCCGGGTCGATATTGAGACCGCCTTTTTCCTGGGGGAGGTTGATGCGCACGTAGTTTTCAATGATGGTGTCAGGTTCCCAATCCAATGCCCGGTCAATGTAGATGGGTGCCGAGGCAACAGCTGCGGCGTCGGCTTTCTCGCTTTCGGTCATGAGAGGTTTCTTGTCGGTTGCGGAAAGACGGTATTTTAGTCCTTCAATGGTCACTTCCACTTCGAGGGGCTTGTCGCCGAAGACATTCATGCTGTTGTCAACGATTACTGCCCTGAATCCTGCTTGGTTCAAGAGTGCGGCAAGGAGGCCTGTTTTGTCGATGGCGGTGCCGCAGTTGCTGGCATAGACATCAATGGCAGGGGTAATGGCATAGTTGACACGTGCAGGGTCGATGGGGTTGAGGTGAATGTAGTCAACCACCCAGTCGCGGATGGCGGCAGCGTATTCTTTTGCATTGTCTTTTTTGAGCGCATTCAGCAGGTTCTCGGCCTCGGGCAGTGCCTGCTCGGCAGTGTAGATGGGTTTTGCACCCAGTTGGAATTCCACATCATATCCTTGTTTGGCAGGCATGTAGGGGTCGTTGACGGTCTGGGGCAAGTTTGTCGCCACTTGGGTGTGTCCATCGGCATAGCGTATCTCGTAGCGTTTCACAGGGCAGTCTTGGTTGAGGTTGAAACGTTCGGTAAGGCGGGTGCTGTTGCGGTGCAGGGTGTAGTCGAGGACGATGGTGCAGTTGTATTCAAGGGCGGTGTGGACTATGGCCATTTCGCGCAGCTCGTTGAGGCGGCCGCAGTCGGTGCATTCCGAAGGCAGCTGCAGGATAAAGGCGTTTTGAGGTGTTGTCACCTTGGAACCATCGGGACGCACAGTGTAGCATTCGTTGATGGTAAGGCTTTCAAAAGCGGGATTGTAGGTGATGAAGGTCTCGCCCTTGTCCGCATAGGCGGTAATGGCACGATTGCGCAGGAGCACTATCTCTTTGCGGAATCGGATGTCCATCGTGCTGTCGCTGTTAACCTTGTAGCTGCGGCGGATGAGGTTGTACTCGGCATCGGGCTGCGTGTTCTGGGCATAAGCGGCCACTGTGGCAACCAGGATTATGGTGGTGAGGATTATTCTTTTCATATCGGTTGTTATTAAGGATTAATTGATGCTATTTGGTGAGTATGACGGGTGTCTCGGCCAGTTTGTTCTGGTTGGCTACAGCTTGGCGGAAGCAGTGCCAGTCGTCGGCATCATATACTCGTTTGCCAAAGAGTGAGCTCTCGGCAAAGGTGAGCGTGTTGCCCTCCATCCAGTATTGGCAGCCGAAGCTTGCAGCGGGGTTGGCCACTCCGTTGATGAAGGGGAAATGCAGCTGCTTGTATTCGGCGGGCAGGGTGATGGTCTCTTTGATTTCCACCAAGCGCGAGCAAGCGTCGGAGAACGGTTGGGTGCGGCTCTCGGGTGTGACGTCAAAGAAGAGGTGGCTCATGGCACGGCTGTAGAAGTTGCGTGCGGAAAGGGGTGTGAAGATAAGCGTGTTCTTGTCAACCACAGCGTAGTCGGGTATGGTGAAATGATAGCTGATGGTGACGGGTTGCTGCAGGTATTTGTCGTTGTCGGTATGCTGGATTTTGCTGATGCGTGCGCCGGGGGCAATCTTGAGGAGTTCGAACTCCATGTTGCGCATCCATTCGGCAGTGCGGGCGCTGAATACGCCGCGCACGGCACGGTCGCTCTGGCCTTCGGCAGTGATGGTGATGAAACCGGACAGGGTGCCGTCTTCACCGATTTCTGTTTCGGCCTTGATGCGTATGTAGTGGTTCTCGGGCGCAGAAAGGGGTGTGTACATTAGGTCGGCGCCTTCGGGCAGGCCCATAAGGTAGCCCTGCTGCTGCTCTGCGCTCGACCACAGCTCACGCACGTTGGGCACCCAGGTGGGGTCAAGCATCTCGTATGTGCCGTCGCGGTGCTGCACGGCGCACACACTGTGGTTGAACTGGTCGGCGGGTATGCGGTCGATTCTCTCGTGTGCCATGGTCATGGCTGCGTAGGCCTTGAAACCGGCGGCACGCAGCATCGTGACAAGCATGCCCGCCTTGTCTTTGCACACTCCGCAGCGGTCGGTAAAATTCATCTGGGCATTGTGGAGCGTGTAGCCCTCGCCGGGACCCATGCTGATGCCCGCATAGCGGATGTTGTCGGCCACCCAGTGGGTCAGTATGGCAATGCTGTCCTGCTCGGTCTTTGCCGACCTGACCAACTCGTTCACCTTGGCCTGCACCTCGGGTGTGGGGACAAAACTGCCGTAGTCCTCGTTCACGCCGTAGAACCAGATAGACTTGGCCTGCCAGTTGGGGCTGGTGCTGAGCAGCAGTTTGCACTGGATATCGTTGTTGGCCAAGGCGTGTGGCTCGCGTTTGAGGGGGGTGATATTGTCCTTTGTGAAGGTATATACCGTGCGGTCTCCGTCAATGGCGCTGTCAATGCTCACGCTGCAGAGTCCGTCCGACATGCAGTTGTACAGCTCAAAGCGCAGATTCTTTTCCGTGAGGACACTGACCTGATATACCTTCTTGTTCACGGGGTTGTCGCTCCAGAAAGGCACAATGTCGTAGAAATGGCCGCGCATGGGCGGTATATATTTGCTGTCGTCGTCATTGCCGAGCAGGGCATAGGTGAACCCTTTGCGATAGGTGGTGTATTCCACCTCGTCGCCGGGGTCGAGATGGCCAATCTGTACCATCTTTTGGCTTGCACCCCAATAGATGAGGCGTGCCGGAGCCACATAGTCATATACTCGGAGAAGGACATCCTCAACCGACCCGTCGGCGTGGTGAACCAGTACCTGGCGGAACTCAACGTATGCCGACAACGGGTCATAGTCCACCTTTACAGTGGCAAGGTCGCGGCATCCGGCATAGTCGTTGGCACGGATGCGCTGGTGATTGATGACATGGCTGAGACCACTTTCCTCCATCACGACGGAAGTGCTGTCGTAGATGGTTGTTTTGTGCTGGGCTACAGCCGATAGGGACAATGCCACAAGGCATGCTGCAGTAAGAATGAATTTGTGCATCATATTTGTATTGTTTGTTTCCTTTTAAAAATGCAAAGATACGCTTTTTTTGTCAAATGTGAATCAACTATCTGCAATTAAAATAAAAAATTGTATTTTTGCATCTGCTTTATGAACAGGATAATTCTCTTGATATTATTGTCAACCATGTTGTTGTGCCCTATAAAGGGTTTTGCGCAGAACGATAGTGTTCCACCATGCGATACTGTCCGTGACACCACTGTGAAGAAGAATTTCTTCGTCTCGACATGGCAGTGGTTCAGCCGCTGGCGCGAAAGAGCGCAGACAAGCGGATTCATTCCGGGCTACGTCTCCTACCCCAAGGGACGCCCCTGGCTCGCCAAGCTCTACAGCGACATGTCGATGGACAACTGTGTGCTGCACATGCCCTCCGTGATGGACCTGGGCTACTGCGATGCCTACGGCACCACTGGTTTCCGCAGCAAACTGTCAGCAGGGCTCTACTATCGCGGCTGGGGTCTCGGATTCGGCAAAAACCTCACCAACCACTCCGATGCCGAAATAGCGCTCTCCAGTTACGGCCGTGTAATAGGGTTCGACATAAAGTTGAGCCTCACCTACGCGCTGCATAGTTACATACGGGGGGGGGCGCCCGGCGTCATCGATATGTTTGGCCCCATCCTTGAAGAAGAATTACGGGGACCGGAGCATTTCATCATGGAACTGAACGCCTACTATGTCTTCAACAACAAGAAATTCTCCTATGGGGCCGCACTGAGCCAGACCGCATGGCAGACACAAAGTGCCGGCAGCGTCATTGCAGGAGTGGGATACCAGGGGGCAATTATCAACTACGACAGCACACTCTTCTCAATACTCTACAATGCCGATACTATGGAGCTACTCACCTCCAATTTCCTCTTCGGAGCCGGCTATGCCTACAACTGGGTGCACGACGGTGGCAAATGGATGATTCACGCCTCCATCCTTCCTATGGCACGATACACCAACCGTCGCGTCATGGATATCAAGCCCATGGGCAATATGGATGAGTGGTCGGAGGAATCGAGGACTTATTTCAACCAGCGGATGGACGATGCCCGGCGCTTTTCCGAAGAGCACATGTGGTCGCTCACAGCCATTGTCCGCCTGGCATTCTTCTGGAATATCAGCGACCGATGGGTGACCGGAGCCATCGCCACAACATCAGGATACCGTGAGGGCAACCCGAAGAATTTGAACCTCCTTGTCTATCGCTGGCAAGCCTACCTCTACGGCGGCTTCAGGTTCTAACTCCCCTCAAGTTGGAAATTAGTCTCACGGCCAGCATCAGGGCAATGGGCATCACGGCGGCATTCAACTGCTGTGGCAGCGCGCCGAGAGTCATCACCATGGCGGCCAACAGCATCACCAGCTGCACACAGACAACGTATCGGTTGCTGCGCCGGGGATTGAACGCAAAATAGAGAAACAGCGGCGACAACCACAGAATATTCAGGTTCACCTTCGTGCAATAGTGGTCTGTGCAGAGCCACAGAAACAGGGCAACCAGCGACAACAGCCCGACAACAATATACACTGTTCGGTCAAGCCACTGCAAATTCCACAGTTTGCTCCACTCCATAATAGAGAGGAACATTACAACCACAAACAACGCCCAGAACAACAGGGTAGGGGACACGCTGCGTGCCAAAGGGCTGCGCGTCTCGCTCAGCAGCACCGTGGCGGGTTCGGCCAAAGGCTCGCCCGTGTCGCTCACTGTAAGGGTGTCGAACTGATGCATCATCTCCAGCGGAGAGAACATATACTCATAGTTGCTGCACCTTTTGTCGCAGCGCACTCCCAGCACCATGTCAATGCCCAGCCGCCACCACAGCAGCGTCCCCTCTGTGGAGCGGTAGAGCAGGTTGCGGTAGGACAGATTCGTGTCGGCAATGCACTCCGGACTCAACGTGCGGTGGCAGAGGCAGTCCCTCACCATGTCTCGCACGCGGGTGGCGCAATTGTCACGGAAAAAGTCATACATATAATAGCGATACTCCGGCAGGTAGTTGGTTTCCAGCATCAGCAGCAGATTGTTCAGCTCCTGCTGGCTCAGGCGCAGCCGCTGCTCCCACACCGCGCGCCCCTCGAAGGCATACTCTGCCATAAAATTGTCGAAAGAGGTGCGGCTGAGGCAATAGTTCAGTTTGCCGCGCGCAAATGTCCAATAGAAATGGGGGATGTCGAAATCGAAAGTCCCGTAGTTATACACCAGGTCGAGCCCCGTTGCGGGGTCGCACACCCGGATGGCACTGTGACCGAAAGTCGTATAGAACTCGTCGCCCGCACCGCAAGTCAAAATGCTGGCAAAAGCCGAGTCCGACAGCCGGGCGTCAATCGTATCCTGTGCACGGCAAGGGCTCCACAGCAGCACCGCCGCAACACAAAGCAGCAACAATCTCTTCATTGAATTCGTTAATTCGTTGTCCGTTGATAAGTTGATAAGTTTATACGACTCGCATCATATCAACATATAAACATATCAACATATCAACAAAATATTTCATTTTTCAATTAATTCGTTAATTCGTGAATCGGATGCCAGATGCACATCCAGCTGCGGGAACGGAATTGTGATGCCGTTGCGGTAGAACGCCTTATACACATTCTCGCGGATGCGGAGCCACACCGTCCAGTAGTCCTCCACCTTCACCCACATCCACATCGAGAAATCCACCGAGCTGTTCCCCAGCTCGCTCACCGCCACCACGGGGGCCTTGGGCTCATACACAATCAGCGGCTCCTCGCTAATCACCCCCATCAGCACCTCCTTCACCTTGTCCAAGTCCGACCCGTAGGCCACGCTCGCCACCACATCCAGGCGGATAACCTCCTCCTTCGTGTGGTTGACAAGGCTCTTGTTCGACAGCTCGCTGTTCGGAATCACAATCGTGCGGCCGTTAAAGGGGCGCATAATCGTGTGGAAGATGCGTATCTCCTGAATATAACCCTTAAAATTGCCGCACTCAATGTAGTCGCCCACCTTGAACGGTTTCATCAGCAGGATGATCACCCCGCCGGCAAAATTCTGCAGCGTGCCCTGCAGCGCCATACCGATGGCCAAACCCATGGCACCCAGCAGTGCAATGAAACTCGTGGCTTTGATACCCACCACATCCATCGCCATGATAATGATCATAGCTTTCAGCAGCACATCCACCAGCGAGCCGAGGAAACTCTTCAGTGACGGTTCTGCATTCCTCCGCTCCAGCGCCCGCACAATCACCTTGCGCAGCATCTTCGCCAGCTTCATGCCCACCCACAGGATAAGGATGGCCACCAACAGCTTCGGCACAAAACCCACTGTCAGCTCCGTCAGCGCGTGCAGACCGTCCTTCAGGATGGTGTTCTCGCCCGTCACCACACCCTTCAAATCGGCCAAATCCATATTCTTCAGGCTGTCGGCCACCGTGCGGGTGATGCTGTCCTGCGTCAGGATGGTCTTGCCAAACTCGTCGGGAGGCGCCGCCGGCGTGCCATTGCCCTGAAGGGCAACCAATGACAGCATCGAAGGAGTATTATCGTCCAAAATAATCATACTTTGTCAATGTGTTAATGTGAAAAGTGTTAATTCTCAATTCTCAATTCTCAATTCTCAATTCTCAATTCTCAATTCTCAATTCTCAATTCATAACGCCCCCGCAAGAAAAAAATTGTGCAGCACGCAAAAAATAAAAAATGTACAAATGCGTTAATGCTTGACGAATTGAAAATTGAAAGTTGAAAATTGAAATATTGCTTGAATGCTTGATTGTGTAAATGCTTGAGTGCTGGCGCAGTCAAATTACTCAAACAATCAAGCAATCAGACAATCAAGCAATCTTCTAAACTCTCAACTTTCAACTTTAAACTTTCAACTAACAAAAAGATGGTTATTGATTTCAGTAAGATAGAACTATTCCTTCTGCCACAGTTCAAAGGCGGCGAAGGAGTGACGAAAAACCGCATGTTTTTCGACGGCACAAACAAGATAATGTTAGGCTGCTTGGAGCCGGGATGCACCATCGGCTATCACTGCCATGAGACCTCGAGCGAGATGATTTACATATTGAGCGGAAAGGCACGAGTGTTGTATGATGACGGGGAGGAGCGACTGGTGCCCGGGCAGTGCCACTATTGCCCCAAGGGACATAGCCACAGCCTGATAAATGCTAGCGAGACGGAGGATTTGACCTATTTTGCCGTAGTTCCAGAACAATAGCACACTGGTTGAACCTTTACAATAAATAACTACAATGAACAAATTGACATTCACTTCTGTCGCAGCAATACTGCTGCTTGTTGCCTGCCACCAGCCAACTCCCCAGGGAGAATCTTTTCAGCCGTTGCCCATCCACATGCTCAAAGGTAAAAGCTGTTTCGAAATCAAAGCCCTCGAAACGATTCCCCTGCTTGATGATGTGTACCTCGACGTGGAAAACCAATTCACCCTTGCCTGGCCCGACATCAGCGGTTTCTCACCACAAGTCCGTGCCGAGCTCAGTCAGATGGCTTTTGGCGACAGTACCTCCACCTCTTTGCAGGAAGCAGGTAGGCATTTCCTTTCCCGTACATGGGTGGAAGATGACGATCTCTTTCCTCAAGGCTCTGCGATCCAACGTCGCAAACTTGATTCAGTGCGGTTTTTCCCTCATAACTATGCTACAGTCAATGGCGAAGTGCGGCAGGACCGCAACCTGCTGCATTTCTCGGTAAACGATGAGCATAATGTGGCCTATGCCGCACACGGCACCTATGGCTACCGCACGTTGATTGTGGATCGTGCCACCGACCGCATTGTTCGTTTGTGTGACCTGATGGACACCACCGGCCTCGGCATGTTGATGCTTCGTGCGCTCAACGAGGTGCCGTCAAATCGAGAGAACGGCAACACAGCAGAATGTATCGACGGCGAATATCAACATCGTCTGCCGCCGCCCGACGGCTTCACCATCGACAGCAATCGAACCACCATCACTGCCTTTTACAACATCTACAGTGTGCAGTGCTATGCTTGTGGCATGCTTTTTGTCGAAATGCCCGTTGCTTGGCTTGATGCTAATGCCACCCTCACCCCATACGGCAAAGAAATCTTTGCGGAAGCACTCTCCCGCAAACAGTGACGCATAGTGGAACAGGAATAAACCCAAAGCCCGGATGAGAAGATCTCGCCCGGGCTTTTGACGTTCTTCTGCTGTAGTTCTTTTACTCCGAGTTAAGTGGAGGTGGGTTTATATCTGGATAAAGTGGTCGTAGCAGTGGGCGTCGCAGAACAGGAGTCTGTTGGTGGATGCGTATTGTAGAATTTCTTTTCTTGTCTTGACGGCAGCGGCGGGGTCGTTGTCGTATCTGGCGCAGAAGTCGGGGTGCTGAAGCTGGAGGTCTTCGGAGTGGATGATGTCGCCGGCAATGAGGCAGTTGCCTACTTGATAGACCGTATGGCCGGGTGTGTGGCCGGGAGCCGGGATGGTTGCAACTATGCCATTGATGATGGTTTCGCGGTCGGCAAAGGTCTTGATGCGTCCCTTGTAAGCCGACTGCACCTGTTTCCATAAATCGTTCTGTTTGGACATGGAGCCCTGGTCGCTCCAGGAGTCAAACTCTTTCTGCGAGAGGTATAGGGTCGCTTTGGGGAAGGTGGCTTTGCCACCAGTGAGCAGTCCGCCTATGTGGTCGCCGTGGAGGTGGGTGAGGCATACGGCGTCGATGTCGGAGGGTTTTATGCCGAGTGTGTCCAGTTTGTCCATTAGTGTTCCTCCTGTCTGGGTGCCGAGTCCTGCGTCGAAGAGGATATTATGCTGTAGGCTGCTAAACAGGAAGACATTGATGGCTGACTTTGATTTTCCTTCGGGGAGTAGGGTTTGAAGAAGGCTGTCGTTGAAGGAGCCTTTGAACAGGTCGATAGACATCTCGCTGGCGCGGTCTTGTAAGCCTATGATTACATCGCCATCAATGGTGAGTTCTCCATTGAGATAGTATTTTGATATGCCGTCTTCAACTGTAACGCCTTCAATTTTGGCGGTGAAGTTCTGCTCGGCACCTGTGTCGGCTGGTTCGGTTTGGCTGCTGCTTGGGCCGCAGGCGGCACAGAATAATGACAGGATGGCAGCGGTGGCTTTGATAATGTTTCTTTTCATAGTATTGTTGATTTTAATTGTTTTTGTTCCAGGCAGCGGCTTGTATCCCGGCAGGGGTCATCAGGCCGCGTTGCTCGAGGTCGCGGACCCGGGCGAGGTTCCGTTCTGTCCAATGGCTGTTCTTCCTTCTTGGGGAGATGCGCTGCGCCAGTCGTCCGTCGGGCAGCCGCTTGAGGGTGGAATCAATCCAGCCGAAACAGAGACACTCCTCTACAACAACGAGGTAAGGCAGTGCGTTGGGCATAGGTTTTTTGCCCCGATAAACGGCCACCCAGCAGTGATGCGCCGTAGAGTGGTTCTCCTCCAGCCATCGCCGCAGCTGCTCCCGGTCACAATATTCCAAAAGGTTGTCTATCTCCATTATCGGCGGGATTCAATGTCAAAATATGCTGCAAAGATACGACTTTTTTACCGATTCAAGAGAGATTTTTTACTTATATGAGAAAAAAGTTGTATCTTTGCAGTCGCTTACATGAGTAAAGTAAGCGGTAAGCAAGAAAAGCATTGCTATATTGTCCTTACGTTAAAGTTCGCCAAATTTTAAGAAGGAGGACGGAGCATTAGTGCTTTCGCTTGGATGTGTATGCTATGTTTTTAGCATATCGTCAGGCGTGAGAGAAGTTCCATATCCAGTTCCTTCAAGGTGTTTGGCGATACCTAACGTAAACGGACATGAGTACGTAACCTCATGCCTTTTCTTATTGTTTACGTTTAATATACCGTTGGAGGGTCGGGACGATGAAGTTGCGCACGGCACGAATTAGTGTATGGAGAATTGGTTGAAACATTTCCACAGGAAGCTATGGGAGTTATCAGAATGATGAATCCCGAGTTTACATCTCATGATTTTATTAGAACCTATATCATGCGTTATACCAGTTCATATCTTTTTGGCCTATATGAATATCATGATGTTCAAGAGCTTCATGCAGTAATAGGCAAATGGCTGTCAAATCATGCAGAAGATAATGATATTAGAATTCGCTATGTTGAGCATCGTGATAGTATGAATATTTTTGGTAAGCTTGACAAAATAGCAGTTTGGCAGAAGCTATAGAATCTTGTAAAGCAGTATTTGTTATGGAAACAGATAATACAACACAAGCATGTCCTTATTGTGGGGAACACATTAAAGTAGGTGCAAAAAAGTGCCGTTATTGCAATGAGTGGTTAGAAGAACCATCATTTGGATTCCGAATGTCGCATTATGGTGTCACCCATTCGCAGACTCATTCTTTGGTAAATCCTCAGATGGATTCTTCTCCAGTTGCACAAAAAAACAATGGCATCCCAAGCCAACAGGGCAATTCAACAACAATCATTAACCAAGCAGCTCCATCTAACGGTGCTGGATTGGCTGGTTTTGTATTGTCTCTTATTTCTTTGTGTTTATCTTGGATACCAGGTATTGGCTGGATTGTTTGGTTTCTCGGAGCTATTCTATCTTTTATTGGGATGTTTAAACGTCCGCGAGGTCTTGCAGTCGTTGGATTTATTGTCAGTTTCATTGATGTTATCATCTTGGTTGTAGGTATTGGTTTTTTACTTAGTATTTTTAGTTAAATAAGAAATGGAAGAGACTAAACAGTGCCCCTATTGTGGCAAAACCATTTTGGCAGTAGCCAATAAGTGTAAACATTGCAATCAATGGATTGAAGGTGTAGAAATGGAAATCTGTCCTGTATGCCATGAGTTAATCCCAAGAAATCAGGATATCTGTCCATATTGTAAAGAAGATATTAAAAAGTTTCTTGTTGAATCACGGAAAAAAACGGATTCTATTCGGGTATTGGATAAGAAACAAGCCGAATCACATGATGATAGTAATAAAACGTCCAATTATCATTTGTTTAAGAATGATTCTCGTGACTATATTATTGAATCTGTATGGGTTATATCTATATTATTAATAACAATAATCCTATTCAAAATCGTTCTAAGGGTCATTTTGCATGCTGGGCCAGATCTCTAACTAATATATTACCTACAAAAAAGTAGTAGGCAAAGAACCATCTCCGTTGGGAAGATAAGGGAAATACGATGCAAAAATCTTGCCTATTGAAAAAAAATGCGTATTTTTGCAAAAAAATTCAGTAGGATATGTACGAGGTATCAAGGACAGACTATATCGATTGGCTGGATCGTAAGCAAGGTAATGGTTTAATAAAGATTGTCACAGGTGTTCGCCGTTGTGGCAAATCATATCTGCTTTTTACACTTTTTCGTAGACATCTGTTAGAGAAAGGTGTGCAGGATGACCACATTGTGGCATTGGCATTGGATGATTATGACAATAGACAGTATCTTGAAGCAGATGAGTTGTACAGGTATATTCGTTCCAAAGTGAATGATAGTGGACACTATTTTATTCTGTTGGATGAAATACAACTTGTAAAAGGTTTCGAAGCCGTACTGAATGGTTTTCTTCACTGGGAGAATGTTGATGTGTATGTGACGGGGAGCAATTCGCGCTTTTTGTCGTCGGACATTGTTACGGAGTTTAGGGGGCGTGGAGATGAGATAAGGGTGTATCCGTTTAGTTTCGCGGAGGTGTATAGTATATATGAAGGGGAGAAGCAACGTGTTTGGCCAGCCTATTGTCGTTATGGCGGGATGCCTCTTGTATGGTCGGCAGAAAGGAATGACGACAGGGAAGAGTATTTAAAGAATCTGTTTGAGCAGGTTTATTTGGCAGACATCATAGGACGTTATGACCTGCGTGGGAAGGCGGAAATCGGCGATTTGGTCAACATCCTTGCTTCGTCGGTGGGTTCGTTGACAAATCCACTGCGACTGACCAACACATTCAAATCTGAATTGGGCAAGGTTATATCGCAAAACACGGTGAATGCATATATCGAGTATCTTGTGGATTCATTTCTTGTGTCACGAGCCAACCGTTATGATGTGAAAGGGTTGAAATACATTTCGTCACCCTTAAAATATTACTTTACTGACATCGGACTACGCAATGCCCGGATTAATTTCAGGCAACAAGATGAATCTCATATTATGGAGAACATTATCTACAATGAACTTCTACGCCGTAGGTATAGTGTGGATGTGGGTAGTGTGACAACAAATGCAAAAAACGCTGAAGGGAAAATGGTCCGCAAAAATCTTGAAGTGGATTTTATCGCCAATAAAGGGGATAAGCGCTATTATATCCAGTCGGCTCTTGAACTATCTACAGAGGAGAAATGGAAACAAGAAGAGCGGTCTCTGCTTTCCATCTCTGACTCCTTCAAGAAAATAGTAATACAACGTCAGATGGTTGAGCCGTGGTACAACAATCACGGGGTTCTGTGTATAAGTGTGGAAGACTTCCTGTTGAATCAGGATAGTTTAGATTGGTAATAATCTATAAAGAACGCGCAAAAAGCCATCGTAGTTGGCTGTAGTTGGGGAATACGATGCAAGATGCATGTCTATTGAAAAAATGCGTATTGTTGCAATAATTATCAGTAGAATATGTAAGAGGTATGATAGAGCATTAGACATAGGGGTTTTGCCCCGATGAGTAGCCATCCAGCAGTGATGCGCTGTAGAGTGGTTCTCCTCCAGCCACTGACGTAGCTGAGTACGGTCACTGTATTCCAAAAGAATGTCAATCTCCATTATTGGCGGGATTCAATTTCAAAATATGCTGCAAAAATACAACTTTTTGCCGATATGAGAGAGATTTTTTACTTATTTGAGAAAAAAGTCGTATCTTTGCAATTGGTTTGAGAGAAATATCTCATGCCGAAAGATTTTTTAATAGAAGCGTTATGCTTCCTTGTACTTGAGAACGTCGGAACTTTTCAAGTGAAATAACCAAGGTTGGATAATGGCTTCACGCGTTAGCGTGGGCTGTTTTTTACATTTGGTTATTCAGGTTTCCGACGACCTTCAAGTACAATGTGAGACATACAGACCCACGCTTCTTTTGTATAATGCTGTTGCGGGTCGGACAGCATAGAGGTTGTACCCGACACGTATTAGGGAATTTGTTAATTATGAGAAAACTAAAACACATGTTGTTGATCTCTTTTCTTATAGTAATCAGTTCTCAAACGGTGGCACAGGATATCTATAAATTAGAGACATTATATGAAAAAAAGCGCAAAGAAATTGCGGTCGATGCGGTATATGCTATTATTAATAATGACATTCGAATGGCTTTTGGAGTGGCTGCAGGGTTGGCAAGTCTGAAAGAAAGTGAAGATTATAGTGAGTGGAAGGAATTGGAGTTTTATGAAAATATATTAGCAGTTAGTTGGGGCGTAATTAATTGGTTAGAACCTGAGACATACAGTGATTTCCGAATGTTCCAGAGGATGGGGCCAATTTGTGAGGAGTATGCTCGCAAACGTACGGCATTAGAAAAGAAGAAAACACTACTTGACATTGATCGAGAACAAAAACGTAACTATGTGCCACCAATAGGGGCTTTAAGTACGATAATGATGAAAACGGGGAGTGATTTTACTAAACAGATGAAGAAGGGTGAATATGAAAAACAGGTACAATTTCGGAAGCGTATTGCTGAAACTGGACCACATATTTTTGATAGTATAGCCCGTTCTTATTGTATTAATCAAGCATTGTATGGCACAAGCAAGAATGAAAGAACCGACAGGGATAAAATGATAACATTCTATTCGTTTAGCATTGATCAAGCAATGGATGGCACAAGAATAGGATACGATGTGGAAAGCGAAACTGATACCATATATATGTGGCATCAGAGCGAGAATAAAGTCATTGCCACCTGTCATATTAGTCCCGAAACAAAACAGAGAATTGCTAATTTAGACAGAACCATTCAGATTGATAGTCTTGAACTCTGTGTAGTGAATGGTGATGTGCTTCCGTATAAGATGGCGTTGACCACAAACAAGAATGAACAATGGTTGTATTCATTCCATCCATTAGCAAAGAATGCAAAGATAGACACAAATGTTGTCTTTCCTGTGTACAAGACAGGTATTACAGACACTAATATTCTTCAGGTAATGGGCAATCATGTGTTTGACTATAATAAAATTATGTATCAAAGAAGGCTTGAACTAAAAAAAGAGCAAGAAAAGATTGCTGCACAAAAGGCAGAGATTGCAGCACAAGAGGCGCGTGAAAAACTTGAAGAGGAACTCACAATTAAACTCAGCAATATTATATACAAATACAAGGTGAATAATCAAGGTTCTATGGCAGATTATAATTATAACTATTATAGTAGTTTGTCATCTTCGTTTGTAAAAGATGCATTTTCTGCAGTTTACTATACATTTGAAGCGACTTTGGACTCAAACATTATTAAAATCAGACAATTGAGTTATAGTGGGGTGAAAGAATATATTAAAGAAAACCACCTAACTGAAGATGATATAGAAAGAATAGAAAGTCAATTTTTAACTTTTATTTCTCAAGAAGAATCATATAGAAATGATTTAAAAAGATTAACTCAAGTAATGAAAATATTGGATGGATTGATGGTTGATGCAACTTACAATAGTGGTTCGCCATCACCCATTGGAATAGGATTAATAGATGTTTTGATTTCAGCAACGTCATATGCCCAATCAACAGCTCCAGCTTCATCTGAATTGTCCAAACTGCAATTGAAAAAGGGAAGGAAGAGTATTTTGATCAATAATGACTATGATACACGCTCATCACTTGAAGTGTTAATAACAGGAATGGATGATTTGAAAAACGGAAAATATACAGCCATGGCTTATTATTTGCTTTCAGAGTTTATAGTTAATGAGAATAAAGGTGCTGCAAAGGAATGGGAAAAACGTAAGGACAAATACAGTGATATTGTGGAATTCTATGAACACTATATTTCGGAAGACTATAAACCAAGAAAATAAATCAAATTCAATTACAATGAAAAAGCAAGAATTAGAAAAAGAAATTAATGCATTAATTGAACGTACTTTTTGTACTATCACAAATTTGTATGAGGGAAAAGATGGTAAGACACGACTATCGTTTCCCCATCATACACATGGTGTTGATAAAGATAAACAGCGAGTGAGCGAACAGGAACTTCGACAATTGTTCATTGAAGAATTGAATAGATATGCTGATGAGAAACGACTAAGTTTGAAATATTCAATAGAGGTGCCGACAAGAATGAAGTATCGTTTCCCTAAGGATGGCGATCCAAAGGTCTGTGAAGATGGTGTATCTGGTCGTTTTGACTTGACAATATGGTTGGACGGCAAGATGGTATCTATCATTGAGTTTAAAGAGGGTAACGCAACGTGTAATAGTTACAAGAAGGATTTGTGTAAATTGATGAATGAAGACGAAGGAGAGGAAGATACTCTGCGTTACTTCGTCAATATTCTAGAAGATTCAAATAAGAAGACAGTGGAAAGTATAGATGGTAAGTTTCGTGATTACATCAAGGGACGAAAAACAATTCATCTATGGATTCTTTCAATGGGTATTCATAGACAAAGAAATAGATTTGTAAAACAAATCGTTTATTAAAATAAGGAGAGTACTCTGTCTTATTGTTTATTATCCTCTTTTATTGGTCTTTCATACTGTGGTGGAATAATGAGACTTAGTCGAGTCTTGTTTATAGTAGGATTTAGTCTATTGTTGGGTGACTGCGTGAGTTTTAATTGCTAATTAAAAGAAGTTTTAATTAGCAATTAAAACTTTTGTCGGTATGGATTATTATTTGTATCTTTGCAAAAAAATGTAAGATATGATAAAACGGCAGGATATAGCGCAAATTGTTCAGAGTCAGAGGGAAAATGTATTATCCAATACAGATACTTTTCCACGGCAATTGCTTGGGAATATTGATCTGCAGCATCCGCAATATGCTGATATCATCACTGGCATACGACGTTGCGGAAAGAGTACGTTGGTGGAACAATTGATGCAACAGTATGCGGAGGACTCGTTTTATTTGAATTTCGACACCCCTGCTTTGTTTGGTTTTACGATAGAGGATTTTCGGACACTTGACGACGAGATAAAGCAGTCGGGTGCACACTATCTATTCTTTGATGAGATTCAGGTGGTGACAGGTTGGGAGTCGTACGTAAGGAGCAGGATTGACGCACACAATAAGATTGTGGTGACAGGTTCTAATGCTTCGATGTTGAGTCGCGAGTTGGGGACAAGGATGACGGGCAGGCATATTAGCCACAGGTTGATGCCATTTTCATATCCCGAATTTCTTGGATACAAGAAGTTGCAGGCTGGAGAAGATAGTTTGAACCAGTATATGCAACTGGGAGGCTTCCCAGCCTATTTGCAGACCGAAAGAAAAGAACTGCTTTCGGATTTGGCAGTGGATGTGCTATATAGAGATATCCTTGTCCGCTATGGCCTAAGAGATGAGCAGTCGTTGAAGAATCTGATGACGTTTCTGATGGGGAATGTAGGTAATCTGATTACCGGCAACAAGCTGACTCAGACTATCCGCGTTAAGTCGGCCAAGACGGTGTTGGATTATATGGCGTATATGGAGAATGCGTATCTGCTTTTTTCAATACCAAGGTTCTCTTTCTCCTATCGTTCGCAGTTGGTGAATCCGAAGAAGGTGTATTGCGTGGATTTGGGACTTCAGTCCATTCTTTCCCCGTCCTTTTCTGAGAACAGAGGTCATCGGTTGGAGAATCTGGTTTTTGTTGAACTATACCGCCAAGGACGTGAGATTTATTACTACAACAATAATGGGCATGAATGTGATTTTGTCGTGTGTGATAATCAGAAGCCGGTACTATTGATTCAGGTTTGTGAGGAGGTGGTGACAGACAATCAAGACCGTGAATATGGTGGACTTGTTGCCGCTATGAAGGAATTGAAAGTAGATAAGGGGGTAATTCTTACGATGAATCAGAGCGATATGGCCTGTGTTGACGGGTATTCAATAGAGACAATACCCGTTTGGAAGTGGATAAATAAGATGTAAGAACTAAGAAGTAAGAACTACGAGATTTGTGTGGTTGGCAGTTCTTACTTCTCAGTTCTTAGTTCTCAATTTTATTGCAGGTTGGCAGTTCTTACTTCTCAGTTCTTAGTTCTCAATTTTATTGCAGCGGCAGGGGAACAGCGGGCCAGCCGGAATCTTGCAGCATGGTGACAGGGAGTTTGTGTTCCTGCACGTAATAGGCTACCTGTTTGAGGCGCATAGAGTCGCGATGTTCCTGACTGCTGTTCACTTTGTGGAAGGCTTCATAGTATTCGCCGAAGATGCGCTTGGCGCTGGGCAGGTAGCGTGAGCCGTCTTCCACTTGGTCGAAGGAGGTTACAATCCATTCGTGGGTATCGTTTTGTTTAAGGTACATCAGGCCGGGATGGCTACCCCCGGAGACGCACTTGAGGGTGTCGCCCACAATGTTGTAGTTAAAAACCCACCAGTCGCCCCACACACGAGTGTAGTCGGTATCACTATCGTTGATGGCAACGACGGTATAGCTCGGAATGCATACTTCGCCAGGAGTATATTGACTGCCAATTGTCCTAAGATAGGTTTCGATGGCGGCCAGATACTCGTCATGGTCCTGTTCTATCATGGGAAGCGTATCGGCGGTTGCCTCGGCCTGCTGATTGTCGGAAGCTTTGTTTTTGCAACTTGTTGTCATGCACACACCAAGGAGAATAAGGACGGCGAGGGCGAATAATAATCTTGTGTTTTTCATTGTGTTTCTTGTGTTTTTGGATTTGGACATGGACGATAACTTTCGCTACCGCCGGAGATCGGTTTCAGGTTGTTGAAGATGGCGAAGGGCTGAAGGTAGTGGTTGCCGTCGGGGGTGACGAAAGAGATGTTGTCGTGTTCAGTGTCGTCTTTATCGACATACATCATGACGGTTTGGTTGCTAAAAGGCTGCTTCTCGCCTTTGATTTCCACTTCGCCGAAGGGGTACCAGCCATAGACGGAGTAGCGTTTCTGCTTCTCTTCGTCAGAATAGACGAGGTAGTTGACCCAGTAGCAGAAAGCTATGTAGTCGGTTTCGGGGGTGAATGTCAGGCGGAAGCCATTATCTTCGGGTTCGATGGAGGTGACTTCCTGTTCGCTGATGTCGGAGAAGCGGTCGTAGGCTTCTTTTAGTGTCTCTTTGTCGATGTCGTGGATTAGTATGACGGGCTGGGCGGGTGACTTGGTCAGCTCTTTGAAGGTTCCGGAACTGCTGTTCTTTTTCCGTCGTGCAAAAAATAAACACACTACGGCAATGACCGCCAGTATTATCAGGTAACCGGTATCCATGGGGAATTTGGAATTGAGAGTTGAGAATTGAGAATTGAGAATTGGCTGCCGCACCCGGATAATTCTCAATTCTCAATTCTCCATTCTCAATTCAGTTTTTAGCAGAGTTCGTGGATGACGAGGCCGGAGCGGAGCTTGGGCTCGAACCAGGTGGTCTTCGGGGGCATGATGTTGCCGGTGTCGGCAATGTCGATGATCTGCTTCATGCTGACGGGATAGAGGGCGAAGGCGACCTTCATCTCGCCGTTGTCAACGCGGCGTTTCAGCTCGCCGAGGCCACGGATGCCGCCTACGAAGTCGATGCGCTTGTCGGTGCGGAGGTCTTTGATGCCAAGAACCTTGTCCAGCACGAGGTTGGAGAGGATGGTGACGTCGAGCACTCCGATGGGGTCGTTGTCGTTGTAGGTGCCGGGCTTGGCGGTCATCTTGTACCAGTGGCCGTCGAGGTACATGCTGTGCTCGTGCAACTTGGCGGGCTTGTAGATTTCGGTGCCCATGTCCTGCAGGTCGTAGCTCTCGCCGACAGCGGCGATGAACTGCTCTTTGGTGAGACCGTTGAGGTCTTTGACCACGCGGTTGTAGTCGATGACGTTGAGTTGATTGTCGGGGAAGATGACGGTCATGAAGTAGTTGTACTCTTCCTTGCCGGTGTGTTTGGGGTTCTGCTCCTTCTTCTCCTGTCCCACGAGGGCGGCGGCGGCACTGCGGTGGTGACCGTCGGCGATGTACATGGCGGGAACCTGCTTGTCGAAGATGTCAACGAGCTCGGCGATGGTGGCTTTGTCGTCGATGACCCAGAAGCGGTGGCCGAAGCCGTCTTCCTTGGCGATGAAGTCATAGATAGGCTTCTTGGCGGTGACACCAGCCACAATTTCGTCGATGCGTGCGATGGCGGGATAGGCGAAGAAGACGGGCTCAACGTTGGCGTTGGTGATGCGGACGTGTTTCATGCGGTCCTCTTCCTTGTCCTTGCGGGTGAGCTCGTGTTTCTTGATGACCTTGTTGACGTAGTCCTCGCTGTAGGCGCAGGCGACGATGCCGTACTGCCATTTGGCGTCGGGAGCGGTGGGATTCATGCTCTGGGCGTAGATGTAGAGTTTCTCTTCCTCATCCTTGACCAGCCAGCCGAGGTCTTTGAACAGGTTGTAGTTCTTCACCACCTGGAGATAGACTTCGGGAGAGTGTTCGTCGGTGCCTTTGGGGAGGTCGATTTCAGCCTTGGTGACGTGGAGCAGGCTGTAGGGGTTGCCCTCGCATTCAACGCGGGCTTCTTCGGAATTCAATACGTCGTAGGGACGTGAGGCCAGTTTCTCGACAATGTCGACGGGCGGGCGAAAGCCTTTGAAGGGTTTGATGATGCTCATAATGTGTCTATTTTAGATATTGGATTTCCCAAATTATTTTGAACTGCAAAGATACGAATTATTTTTAATAAAATGAAAAATGAAGGTTGAATGTTGGAAAAAATTAACTAAAGAAGGGGTTAGTAATTGAGATTTGAGAATGGAGAATTATCCGGGTGCGGAAGCCAATTCTCAATTCTCAATTCTCAACTCTCAATTTGTTATAGTGGCAGTTGATGGGTGATGTGCAGTCGCCGTGCCAGTTGTGCATACCGTTGCCGAGGCACATATTGAAGGCTTTGCAGTCGTGGCAGATGCCTTGTCGTGCCCATTGCCGGTTGCGGAATGGCTCGAAACGGGTCTGCCAGACATCCCAGAGGTTGTCGGTGTAGATATTGCCTTGGGCGAAACGTGTACGGTCGATGTTGGGACAGGCGCAGATGGTGCCGTCAATCAGTACGGAGGCAATGTTTATCCCTGCATGGCAGAAATAGGGAGTCTGCCGCACCTTGCACTCGTAGCGACCGAGATAACCCTCGCAGCTGAAGGTGACATTCATTGGCGTGGGGTGGGTGGCGCGTTTCTCTGCAATGAAGTCCATGAGCTGTACAAACTGGCTGTCAGTCAGGTGCAGTTCGGGATTGTTCAGGGCACGGCCGATAGGTATGATGGTGAAGATGCGCCATTGCCCGACACCAATTTGTGCCAGTTGGTCGTGGATGGCTTGCAGATGAGGGAGGTTGCGTTGGTTGACACAAGTGACCACATCGAAGTTGAGCCGGGGCTGCTTTGCCGCAATGGCTATGGCATTGAGGGCACGGACGTAACTCCCTTCGCGGCCTCGCATCCAGTCGTGGTCTTCCTGCAGCCCGTCGAGGCTGATGGTGAGCGATCCCATCCCCGCTGCCATCAGCCGGTGGTGCATGGCTTCGTCGTAGAGCCAGCCGTTGCTCACGAGACCCCATCCCACTCCGCGCTGGCGTATGGCTTTACCGATTGCCGGAAGGTCTTCGCGCAGAAGGGGCTCGCCACCCGTGATGACCACCGTGAAGGGTAGTTGACGGCTTTGGGTGGGGATAGTGTCGAACGCACGGAGGAAATCCTCCGCAGGCATGTCCTTCTCGCCCCCGCAGTCCTTGCAGTCGCTCCCGCAATGGCGGCAGTGGAGATTGCAGCGCGTGGTGCATTCCCAGAACAGGTAGTTCAACTCGTGCACACGTGTTTCGTTTGCCCTGAAGAGGCGGAAGAGGGCATTGGTGACTGGATTCATATCTGGGTTAGATGGACTTTTTCAGCACAATGTCGATGGTGTCGGCCTTCATGGGATTGACTATCGTGTCCGTTGGGATGTATATCGAGTCTCTGTCGATGAAGGAATATTGTTTCAAACCAAGCTCTTCCCAAATGGTTGCCATACCGTTTTTGTCAGTATAGTCAGCGACATAACGGGGATTCCCATTTGCATTGGAATCGCTTGTGTTCAGACTTTGTGCCCATATGGCGACCCCTTGGATGGGTTCGCCCGTATCATTCGACACCACGCGAAAGGTTACCTTGGTGCTGTAATAGTCTTCCCTTGGGCCGTAACATGCCTGGAATACAAACATGGCGGCGGTGAGCGAGATGCCTTTCAGGGCTTTTCTAATCCATTTCATAGTGCGTCTTTTTCTTTATATAAACGCTAAAAGCCCCTCTTTTCTTACACTGGGAATGAAATTTAACATTTTCCCGTCTTCTTTTAACCCAAACAGTCGTTAGGTTATTGCTTGATTGTCTGATTGCTTGATTGTCTGAGTGACTGGCGCAGTCAAATTACTCAAGCAATTACACATTGACTCACTTTATTAACTTATTTCAGCGGTGTTCGCGGCCTTCGGCTCATGCATTCAAGCAATATCTCTGTGGCATACAATCCTGGTTCTTATCTCTAACTTCGCTTTCTGCCGTTTCGCGCGGAATTTACTTTTTATTCTGTGAGGGATTGCGCCTTTTTGCGCCAACTTTCGTCAGTGTTCCGATAGTGTCAGATATTTGTCCCCAACGTTGCTCTATGCGCCTTCCGGGCTCGATGTTGTGTCGTTCTTTATCCTATCGTTTTTCGATATGTTTCCCTCATTTTTCCCTTTGTGAAAGGGAAAACGAGTGGAAAACGATCGAATAACGAGCGAATAAATGACGACGCTTGAGAGACATTGCATGAATGCTTGAATGTGTTTTGTTGATATGTTGATACGTTGATATGTTGATATGATGCGAGCCGTATAAACTTATCAACTTATCAACGGACAACGTATTTGTCTGTATGTCGGAATATCTTATATCCCAGCATGGCGATGAAGATGGACATCAGCGGCGAGACGATGTTGAAGAAACAGTAGGGAAGGTACTCGATGGTGGGGACTTTCAGCACCAGGGACTGGGTCATGCCGCAGGTGTTCCACGGTACGAGCACGGAGGTGACGGTGGCGGAATCCTCGGTGGAGCGGCTGAGCAATCGACCTTCGAAGCCCTTTTCTTTGTACAGTTTCTTATAGATGTTGCCGGTGAGCACGATGCTGAGGTATTGGTCGCCGGTGGCCATGTTGGCAAACAGTCCGGTGGCCACAGTGGTTGAGACGAGCGAGCGGCGGCCGCTGATGCCTTTGGCCAGTGCCGAGGTGATGCTTTGTATCATGCCCGCACCCGCGAGGGCTCCGCCGAAGGCCGCCGCGCAGAAGATGAGAAACACGGTGCTGAGCATTCCCCGCATGCCGCGGGTCTGCACCAGGCTGGTGAGGGTTTCGTTGCCGGTGTCTATCGAGGTGCTGCTGCAGTAGGTAAGCATCAGTCCGCGGAAACTGTTGCCTTCGCCGATTTGTGCCACGATGTCCGGCTGGGCGATGAGCATTGTCACGCCTGCTGTGAGGGCGGAAAGGAACAGCACGATGGCGGCGGGCATGCGCAGAGCAATAAGAACACCTGTGACCACCGGCACAATCAGCAGCCAGGGGCTGATGACAAACACGCGCTGCAGGCCGTCGGCAAAGAGTTCGGTCTGCAGGCCGCTGTCGGTGGTGTGGCAGAGGCTTGCCACCAAGAATATAGTCAAGGCAATGGTGAACGAGGGTACGGTGGTGATGAGCATGTAGCGGATGTGCTTGAAGATCGGCACTTCGCCGACCGACGAGGCCAGCACGGTGGTGTCGGAGAGAGGGGAGATTTTGTCGCCGAAATATGCACCCGAGATGATGGCTCCAGCCGTCCAGCCTACAGAATAGCCGTGGGCTGTGCCGATGCCCATCAGGGCGATGCCGATGGTGGCGACGGTGGTCCACGAGCTGCCTGTGACCAGCGACACCAGTGCGCTGATGAGGCAGGCGACGAAGAGGAATACAGAGGGCGAGACAATCTGCATGCCGTAGTAAATCATCGTCGGCACCACGCCGCTCATCATCCAGCTGCCCGACACGGCTCCAATGAAGAAGAGGATGAGGATGGCAGGACCAATGGTCTTTATATTCTGTCCAATGGCGCTGTCGATGCTGCCCCAGGGAACCTTGTAGAATATCATCCCCATGGCCACCGCCACCGCCGCAGCAAAGAGCAGCGCCGTCTGGCTTGCCCCGTCCAGCGCATCGGAGCCGAACTCGCGTATCACGACCACCTGCAGCGCAATAAGTACCACCAGGGGTATCAGCGCCACCGTCCAGTGGATGCGGGGAGAGGGAGTGGGGGAGGATATTTCCATACGACAGAGTTATCTTGTGGCGTAAAAGATGTCGAAACTGTGTTGTAGTTTGGAGGGGTCGGTTTGGTAGATGTTGTCGCCATAGTAGCAGTCGGCCAGTACCTCATAAAGGCGGCAGAACTCACCGAGGTCATGTTTGCCTCGTTGTGCATCAATAGTGAGCGAAAGCAATTCCAAAGCCCGGTCGGCGGCACGGTGGCATTGTTCCATGTTGCCCTTCTTCTTCCATCGGTTGGCTCGCGACACCTCGCTGCCGATGTTCAGCATCTGCTCTGCAAGCGTCATTTCTGCCCAGCGTCCAGCGGCCAATTCTGTATGTTGGTACTCACTCATATAATCAAAGAGTTTACAATGTCAACTATTTGTTTCCGAACAATAGGGTCTAACACGTCGCGACTTCGGTTTCCTTGGAAAGGACGGATATTGATGAGAGAGTCGAACTCAATAAAATCATCTTCATCCATTTCGGGATACAAATTGATACCCCACAAATCCGTCTGTATCGAACCTTGCGACAGCATCTCTTTTTCTATATCGGCATGCAGTTCGGCATCAAGGCCGAGGATGCCCTTCCTCACATCTACAACAGCCTTAATCATGTCACCGAAATAGCCTGGCAACATTCCATTCAGTTCGCTGTGTTTAATAGGTTGCGAAATGATTATCATATTAAAGATTGTTATTTATTGATTGCAAAAATACGAACTTTTTGCGACATGAGGAAAAATAATTTGGCTGAATGGGAAAAACTTCGTAATTTTGCAACCGATTTCAACGATGAAATCACGAAGCGTTATGCTCATTCTGCGGATAGGAACCTAGGAAATTCCATAGCATTGCAGAATATGTGTAATAGCTGCGCTGTTCAGCGTGGGCTAACTCCATCTTCTCAATGCAAGGTCGGGGTGCGGGAGAGCACAAAATTTAGAGTACATAATAAAATGAGAAAGATTACCATTCTTTTGACAGCAGTTATTCTTTCGATGACTGTAAATGCACAAAACACCGGATATGAGAAATCAGTTTCATTCTTCGGAAACTTCGGTGTAGGGAAATATGCCAATTCAACATATGGTTTTAACATGGTGAATGGGTATAGATTTAATCAGTATTTCTACTTGGGTTTTGGTGTTGGTATAGGATACTCTTCAGAACTTAGTTCCGTGACAGAGTATGTGTACCTTGGTACAAAAGAGCGTCGACAAGACAGGTACCCCATTCCGCTCTACCTGCAGGCAAAGTTTAATTTGACCAATGGCGCTGTGAGTCCATTTATTTTAGTTAATGCGGGATACACACTGGACATAAAAGAGTATTTAAAAGATGCACCTGGTTTAATGCTGAACCCTGCTCTGGGTGTTGAGATTCCTGTGGGTGAGAAACAGGCAATACTGGTTTCTGCTGGATTTAAACTTCAGCATGGCACAATGTTTGAAAGCGGTGCATATACGCGTTCATCATTAATGTTTAAATCTATTTCAGCGGAAATCGGTTTCAAGTTTTAACATTATACGGAAAAAGAGATTTATCAAACCAAAAAAATTGAATCATGGATGAAGGTGCCCCGTTGTGGCGGATTTGCAATCTGCCACAGCTATAAACAAAAGAGGCTTGCAACAATATTGTGTGCAAGCCTCTTTTTTGATGTTTCATTTGTTACACTGCAATTCCCGTCCGCATAACATCGTCGTAGAGCGGTGATGGGTGGTCTTTGGAAATCAGAACCGGCTCAATGAGAAGACTCACGTCGTCGACATCGCGCCATAGAGCTTTAGACAATTCCAGTTTACGGTCACCATAGGTTGAAACTACAACTGCTACGTCTATGTCGCTGAATTGGTTTGCATTGCCTTTGGAATAAGACCCATATATCAGCACTTGCGGCTCTTCTGCAAAATGCCTCGCAATAATATGCTTGTACTGACGTACTAAGTCTATTGCCTCGTCGCGGCTGAGAGCTGTTCCTTTATCCATGTTTGCAATGTTTTTGTGTTGTCGATAATAAAGCGACATGCATCCTTGTCAAGTTTTCGCGAAAGCGCATCCTTGCTCTCGGGATAGCGTGCCTCGATATTGTATGTCGTGACGGTATTGAGAAAGTCTTTTTGCTCCATACTCATCCTGGAATATAATCCGCAACCATCGGCAAGGCGCTTGTGATTGTGGATATATGGCGGCTCGTCCTCCTGCGTGGCGCACCAATAGGCCTTAAGTGTCTTCTCAATGACTTGATGACACATAAATGCCACATACAGCCAGCGTCCAGTGGAGTACATTGCCTCGGCCGTATCAAGGTCGTAGTCGGCAATGTCGAGCCAGTATTCGACTTTCTCTGCAGTGTTCATTCTTAACGGGTTTTGTTCTCCGCTTCGCTATCAAAAAGAGCCACTGGCTCTTTTCTTCATCCCTCGTAGAAGGGCATCTTGACGGTGACGGCTTTGAGGAGTTTCTCGCGGACTTTGATGTAGATTTCGGTGCCGGTCTTGGCATAGGCGGCCTCGATGAGGGCGGTGCCGATGTTCTTGCCGGTGCTGGGGCTGGGGGAGCCGCTGCGCACCTCACCGATCTTCTTGCCTTCGGCGTTGCAGACTTCGTAGCCATTGCGGGCGATACCGCGGTCGATCATCTCGAAGCCGGCCACTTTGCGCTTGAAGCCAGCGGCTTTCTGGGCGAGCAGGAGCTCCTTGTTGATGAAGTTGTTGTTTTCGGCTTTCAGCTTGACGATGAATGCCAGAGGGGCCTCGAGGGGGCTGACGGTGTCGTCCATCTCGTGGCCGTAGAGGGCGAAGCCTTTCTCCAGACGGAGGGTGTCGCGGCAGCCAAGGCCTGCGGGCATGATGCCGTATTCCTTACCAGCCTCGAAGACGGCGTCCCACACCTCGATGGCTTTCTCTTTGGGTATGTAGATTTCGCATCCGCCTGCGCCGGTGTAGCCGGTGGTGGAGAGGATGATGTCGGGGATACCTGCGAAGGTGAGGATCTTGAAAGTGTAGTACTCCATATCAACGATGTTCTCGTCGGTCAGCTTCTGCATGGCCTTAAGGGCGTTGGGTCCCTGCACGGCGAGCTGTGCCCACTGTTCGCTCTCGTTGACGAAGTCTTTGCCAAGCTCCATGCCCATCTTGTCGGCAATCTGGCTCATCCAAGCCCAGTCTTTGTCGATGTTGGCAGCATTGGGCACCATGAAGTATTCGTCGTCATGTACGCGGTAGACGAGCATGTCGTCGACCACGCCGCCCTGACCGTTGGGGAGGCAGGTGTACTGCACTTTGCCGTCGAAGAGGTCCTCGACGTTGTTGGTGGTGACATACTGCATGAAATGTTTGGCAATGGGGCCTTTGGCGCGGAACTCGCCCATGTGGCTCACGTCGAACACACCGACATTGTTGCGGACGTTGTTGTGTTCCTCAACCAGTCCGGTGTACTGGATAGGCATGTTGTAGCCTGCAAATTCGGCCATCTTGGCTCCAAGCTTGATGTGGAGGTCTGTGTACGGAGTTGTTTTCATTATATTAAATATTTGATTTATTATTATTTATAATTTATTTCGTCAAAACAATGAATTTACAAATATACGAAATTTTTCACAATTGTTGAAAATTTATTGGACGAAGAGTTTGACAGGCTTTTCGTTGCCTATGCGGACGATGTAGACACCACGGCCGGGCAGCTGGAACGAAACGCTGGCGGCATGGTGACGGTCGGCTGAGGCGATGCGGCGGCCGAGGAGGTCGTAGACGACAACGGCTTGGTTGTCGGCTCCCTGGACGGTGATGCGTTGATGTTGCGAAAGGATGACGTACCCGCCTTGCTCGTCGGTGGGCTCAATGCCGAGGGGCGAGGTGAAATAGGCCACGAAGACGGTGTCGCTGGTGACAAGTACGTTTCTGGGGTTGTCGGTGTTGCCGTCGTGCCACATCTTGAACCGATAGCCGGTCTTGGGGTAGGCGTGGATGCTGATGTCCTCGTTGTGGCTGTAGTAGCCTTCGCCGCTGACGGTGCCGAAGTCTTCGTTGTCGGAGATGATGCACACGTAGTAGTTGCCGCTATTGAAGGGGCATCCGTTGAATTTGATGTTGTTGCGGAACCATTGTCGTTGGCGTGTGCCTTGGATGCTGTCGGCGTCGGCGGGGTCGGGGTTGTAGGTGGAGCTGTGGTAGACGATAGCTTGGACAGAAGAGGTGTTGTGGATATAGAATTTGTCGCCGGCATAGGTCGCCGTGCCGGAGTTGTCGTCGATTGCAACGAGCAGGTTGTCGGTACCATTGTAGATGAATGCGGAGTCGAGCGCTATCTCGTTCCAGCCTTGATGGAAGGTGAGGTCGCCGCAGAACACTTGTGTCAATTGTTCGAGGGGCATCATGGCAAAGGTGTCGCTGAACTGCGACTGGTTAGTGTTGGCGAGATAGATGGTGCAGTTGTTTTTGGTGATGGGCTGGCTGTAGGCATAGTGGAGGCTGATGGAGTTGATGTGTTTGGGGCCGTCAAGCTCTTCGGCCAGGAAAATCTGCTGGGAGTAGTTGTATTTTTCTGAGCTGACAAAAGGCATTCCAGTCCGCTGTTCGGTGCTGAAGTAGTCGACCAAGGCGGTTGAGGAATTGTTGCAGATTTCGGTGTGGAAAGTGGCGGTATTCGGCAATTGGGTGCTGTCGGCATATGAGTCGCCTTGAGGGTCGAAGTAGCCGCGAACCGTCCATTCATAATATGAGTTCTTTTCAAGACCAGTGATTGTGGCGTGTGGAGAATATACAATCCGTTGGAGGAAAGGGCTGTTGCTTCCCACCTGGCGGTAGTAAATCTTGTATGCATTGGCATTTCCGCGCCAGGAGAGGGTGGCGGTGGTGGTGGTTACGCGCTCCGTCTCGAGGTAGGCGGGTTTGGCATGGTTGGAGTAGTGGAAGCTGATGGTGTTGCCGGGAGTTGAGACGTTTGTGATTGAAAATGTAAAGTCGGGGGTACCGTCGGATAAGTAGGGGTAGTAGCTGGTGGAGGGTGAGAATTCCGTGCGGCGCCTGTTGGGGGCGAAGTAGGCTTCGCTCAGTTGTCCGGCCTCTTCGCTGCTGTTGGAGCCTGGGCGGAAGATCCATATCTCGTCGAAGTTGTCGTAGCCGTTGTAGCCTGCGTTGCCGTTGAAACGTGTGTCAACGCGGTAGATGAGCAATCCTTTGCCGGGCAATTGACCTTCGAATGTCTCGGATTTGTCGCGGTATTCCACTACGTAGAACTGGTCGGGGTCGGCACTGGGGAAGCGGTAGGCAATGTTTTCGGGCGTACTGTCGGCCACAGAGTTGAGGGTGTAGGTGCCTGGAGTGGTGATGAGGGGTATGCTGTCGAGCCAGTTTCCGTATTTGTATTTCATGTAGGCACTCATGTGCTGGGGAGGACGAGAATTGGTGGCCATGAGATCCCAGGGGCCTACGGGTGAGATGTCGTCGCCAGAGTTGTAGCGGTAGAGGTCAGGGGCTCCGAGCGAGTGGAACATTTCGTGGCAGAATGTGCTGGCGCCGAAATAACTTTCGCCAGAGCCTTCGAGGGCGAGGTTGAAGGTGCTGACTTGTTTGCCGTTGATGAAAACATCGTGTCCGTAGAGGTTCCATTTGTGCGGCCACAGGAGGTCGTTCCAGCCTGCTGCAGCACCTTTGACTACGAAGTTGACATTGTCGATAAATCCGTCGCCGTCGCAGTCGAGGTTGTAGGCGGAGGGAATGGGTGCCGAGTCGTTGATGTAGTTGACTGCACTGACGAAAAGGTCGAATTCGCGCTCGGTACGATCACGGTAGTTGGTGTAGCCGATTGGGTTGGCTTGGGTGTATGGCATGTAGTAGTTGCGGGGATGTACATCCTTGTAGGATACGATTTGGTCGCCTTGTGGCTCGGGTGCATAGTAGGTGCGGACGAACAGCTTGTTGTAAGAGGCGTGTTTGAAGTAATTATATACTGACACCGTGCTTTCTCTCGACGAATCGCTGAACATGTGGTCGACATTGGAGAAGGGTCGGGTATAGACCGTATCATCGGCAAAGCGGATAAAGATGACCAGGTTGCAGAAGTCGCCGTGGTTGCGTCCGCTGGTTTTGGGCGTGGCGATGCGGTATTGTTCGGGTATGACCCATGCTTGGCGGCGTATTTGCCATTCCTGACGGGAGATGGTAAGTCCCGGAGTGATGCCCAATGTGGCGGGGTTGACGGTTCCTGCGCGGTGCGAGGAGGGCTTCAGCCCCTTCTCGTTGTCAGCCTCGGCATATACCCACCAGCCCGACGGGGCTTGCACTATAGTGTAGTTGTTGCTGTCGTGGAAACGGTGATAGCATTCGTCGCCCGTGGCAAACATGTGCACCGTGTCGCCATTGGGTTGGAACTGGATGACGGGCATGTTTTGGACATACACAGCCTGTGCCGAGTGGCAGCAAAAGAGCATTGCTGCAATAAGTGTCAGTTTGAAAAGACGTTTCATATTGTGTTTAGATTTTTTTGATATGTTTTTGTTGTTATGACGTTTAAGGGTTTAAGGGTTTGAGGGTTTAAGGGTTTGAGGGTTAAAGGGTCTAAAGGTTTAAGGGGTTGATACATTAAAACCATAAAACCTTCCTCCCTTATAACCATAAAACCTTAAAACCTTTCAACTTATTAATGGATAACGATAATATATTAACATTTGTTGTATACTGATTTTTTTAGATAGAGAGCCTGTAGTATGCCACGCAGGGCAAGATATACCATAAAGGCGGCCCATAAAGTGTTGTTCCAGCTCTGCTGGCTGAGCTGCCCGTTGTGGACAAGTATCTGTTTTGTGCCGAAGTAGACGGCAAAGAAAAAGATTGATGCAATGAACATGCTGTTGCGCATGGTGCGCGAGGCCGTGGCGCCGACGAAGATCCCATCGAAGAGAAACGCCGCAAAGCCGCACACGGGTATGACGAGGGTCCAGAACAGGTAGGGGTCGGCACCCGAGATCACTTCGGGTTTGTCGCTGAAGATTCTCAAGAACATGTCGCCTCCAACGGCGTAGAGTCCGGTGAACACAATGGTGAGGATAAGCCCCCACATCATGAGTAGTCTGACGGCATGGCGGAGCGAACCTCTGTCCCGTGCCCCGATATATCGTCCCACGAGTGATTCACCGGCATAGGCAAAGCCGTCCATGATGTAGCTGAAGAGAGTGAAAAACTGCATCAGGAGGGCGTCGACGGCCAGAATTTCAGGGCTGATGCGGCCCGACGCGGCTGTGATGAAAGTGAAAACTGTGGCCAGGCACACGGTGCGGAGAAAAATGTCGCCATTGACTTTGAAGAACCGTTTCATCTCCTGCCAGTGGAGGGAATCGCCCAGCAGAGTTCGAAAAGAGTGGCTGTAGTCGGTGTGGTGCCTGATGCGGCGCAACTCCCTGGCAAGAAAGAAAAGTCCGACAGCCAGGCCGCTGTATTGCGCAATGACTGTGCCCAAGGCCACGCCGCGAATGTCCCAGTGCAGCACCAGGACGAACACAAGGCTGCACACAATGTTGACGCAGTTGAGAAAAATGGCAATCCACATGGGCAAACGGGAGTTCTGCATGCCGATAAACCACCCCTTGATGGCATAAAGTCCCAGCGTGGCGGGGGCTGCCCATATCCGTACAAAGAAATAGGCGAGCGCAAGCTGGACGACATGGGGGCTGCTCTGGAAAATGAGCAGTGAGAGACGGCTCAACGGCCACTGCAGCAAGATGAGCGCAAAGGCTATGGCCACGGCAATGGTGACAGCTCTCACGAGGATGCGCATGGCTTCGTTGAAGTTGTTGGCACCGTAGGCCTGCGCGGTGAAGCCGCTGGTGCCCATGCGCAGGAATCCGAAATTCCAGTAGATGAGGTTGAAGATCTGTGTGCCGATTGCAATTGCACCTATGTGGTCTGTGCTTAGTCTGCCCACTATAGCCATATCCACCATACCCAGCAGGGGCACGGTGATATTGGTGATGATGTTGGGCAGTGCAAGTCCTAAGATGCGCTTGTTCATCGGATTTTGAAGTGTTTGATGTTGATATGTTTTTTGTTGATATGTTGTTTAAGGGTTTAAGGGTTTGAGGGATTAAAGGTTTGAGGGGTTGAGGGATTAACACATTATAACCTTAAAACTATAAAACCTTCCTCCCCTAAAACCTTTCAACTTATCAACGATTAACGCACAACGGGAGCCTCTGCGCTGTTGATGATTTGGCGTGAGCCCTGGTAGGAGACGAAAGCCACAACATGGCAGTTCCTTGGATTGCAGTTCTTCGGCAGGTTATAGAGGAGTCGTATCATCGCTTTCTTGCCTGCGGTCTTGTCCCACTCCACGGGCAGTCCCCAAAGGTTGGTGACAAAGGTACGGAGAACGTGGTTCTGCTCATAGTTTTCAACTTCGCCTTCACCCGCTTTGCTTTGGTGAGTGTAGATTTTATCCTCGGTGACGAGTACGGTGAGTGTGAGTTCCTCGGTGAAGTTTTCCAAGAACTCGATATGTACATCGGAGTTGAGGGCGTAGCTTTCTTCGGTCATGGTGTTCTGGACCATTATGGCAATGGGGGGAGTGTTGCGGATGACAGAGTTGATGCGGTCGTCGAAGTTGGATGTCGGAGTGAAGATGTCCCAAGCATTGCCTGTGCGTGCGCGGTTAATCATTGCTGCAGGCTGTGCATTGATGCCGAAATAGTCATACCAGGTGTCCCCGTCTTCGGTGCACAGGGAGGGGTCGCCCGAAAGAGGACGGCCAAAGCCGTTGGAGCGTGCATGAATGGCCACTGTGACGAGTGAATCGCCGTATCTCTCGGCGGCAGCGTGGATGGTTTCGTCGGCTTTGGGGCAGTTGACACAGCGTACACCCGTATACTTTTCGACAAAAGCGCGTTGTACATGGGGGATGTCGGCAGTGCTCTCATACCAAGTTCCGCTGGCTCCGGCAAAGATCAGGTATTTGTCTTCATCGATTTTGTCGCAGGAGGTAAATGCCATAAGTCCGGCTGCGAGAAGAAGAAGGGATGCTATATGTTTCATGTTTTTTTAATTTTGTGTTGATATGTTGCAAGTCGGATAAACTTATCAACGAAATCGTTTTTAGAATGATGTTGTAAGGCTAAAGGTGAGGCCGTTGCTGGCAGGCACTTGGCGGCAGACACCGCCGATACAAAGGAGGCCTTCGCGCTGTTTGCCATAGCCCAGTTGCAGACGGGTGGCGCCATGTGTGTAGCCCATACTGACGTTGTAGTAGTTGCCGATGCCGTCGTGATAGGCGTATTGGTCACTTACAGAGACAAACCAGGCACTGGTGAAGTTGTATTCCACCAAGCCCATAATCCAGTCGCCACAGCGTCTGTCACCAACGTTTCGGTCGAATTTGCTGTCGCTGCCCATCCATTCGGCTTCGAAGCGAAGAACATTCTTCTTGTTCACTTTCCATGTAAGGTCGGCCACGACGACGTGGTTGTGGTGGAGGTCGCCGGGATGTCCTTCTACGATGGGGTTGAAGATTTGGTAGCCGTAGGTGCAGGTGAGTTTGGCGTCTTTGCTCAGTTTCTTGGCAATTTCAATGGATGCATCGGCATAGTAGAGTTCGCCGGTCTTGAACCAGTCGGACTCGTAGCCAAAGCCGGGTTTGTCTATCTGGGTGGTGTCAATGGCGGTGATGATTGAGGCGTTCAGATGGATGTCGGTGCCATATTTTCCACCGAGGAGAGTCTCTTTTTTAATCTTGTATATCATGTCGCCCTGCAGCCCCATTTCGCCGGTGGTCTGTGTGGCATAGGGGTACATGCTCAGGAAGGCATAGGTATGCTGCTTGTTGATGGCGGGGATGTAGTTGATGTAGAGCATCTCGCCGGTTTCCATGCGTTCGGATTTGAAACACATGTTGTCTACCCGCTTAGCCTGGATGTTGGCGCTGAAGCCCTTCTGGGAATATGTTGCATTGACCATCAAGGCTTCGCCATTGCGGTAGATGAAATTATTCATGATGCTGGGGTCTTGTCCTTTTCTGGCATATTCAGCCTGGAGTCCCCAGTTGCCGTAGGATAAGTCCATGCGAACAGCGCCGGCGCCTATGTTGAGGGGCAGATTGTATCTGTAGCTTGGGTTGAAGAGTACAGTCTGGTCGTCCTCGTATTTGCTGACGAATCCGGCACCCAGGGTGGCACGCAGCTTGCTTTCGGCCATGGGTCGGATGATGCTGTTGAGGTTCACCTCGCCATCGATACCGCGCACAATGCTGTTGCTGTAGATCCAGTAGAAGCGTTGTTTTCCGGCCAGAGCTTTGATGGTGACGCCGTCGAAAGGCCGAAACGCGATGTTGAGACCACGCAGGGAGTTGTCGAGTCCAAGGTATCGGTCTTCATAGGCGCGCAATATCATTCCGCTGCCGAACTGTTCATAGAAGTTACCGGCAGTGACGCTGATGTGTTCGCCTTTGTAGCTGACGAAGTAGTTGGCAATGCCCTCGCCTGCATATCGCCTGTCAAAACCCAGGAGTGGGTTATGGTAAGTTTCGAAACGTATGCCTGCACTGAAGTCACCGTTGGTGTAGAGAATATCGGCACGTGCATTCATGAGCAGTTTTTCGGGCACATCGCCAGCGCCTATGACCGTGTCGGCATGTGATATTTGACCGTCAAGTTGAATGTTGCCGGTGACATGTCCGCCCAAGATGCCTTGGGAATAGGCCCGGCCGCTTACCCCGAGTATCAGGATAAGTATCGGTAAATATTTTACTATTTTCATGAGTCAGTGGCTTTATGTATTATTCTGCCTTGCTTTCGGCGGCGACTTTTCTCACTACTTCCAGCAGCTCTTCTTCGCTGCCTTCCACAAAGGATGTGTGTTGCCACACAATCTCCCCTTTACCGTTGAGGACAAAGGTGTGGGGTACGTTCACGACATTCATGGCACGTTTCAGGTCTTGGTTCTGGTCCAGATATACCTCATATTCCCAGTCGTTGCCGTCCACGTGGGGTTTGACACGGGCTGCACTGCGTGCATCGTCGATGGATATGGCCACCAGTTTTACACCGGTTTCTTTCTGCCATTCCTCATACACTTCTTTAATGGTGTTGAGTTCGCGGTTGCAGGGTTTGCACCATGTGGCCCAGAAACTGAGGATTATGGGCTTGCCGTTGTTCTGGATGGCGGAAGTCTGTACCGATGTGCCATCAAGGGATTTGATGGTGATGTTCTGCGGTAATGTTGCATTCTGAGCCATGGCTATGCCGGCCAATGCAATACAAATTAAGGAAAGAAATACCTTTTTCATTGTTCGTGTTTTTATATTTTATATTTAGTATCGTTAAAGTTCTTTTTCTTGTATGGGTATGTATTATGTGTTGTCGGGACTTGGTGCCGAGGGCATGAGCAGTTTGCCAAGGGCATCTTTTGCAGGCGAGGATGGAATCGCCTCCAGTGCCTGCATCGCTAAGTCTCTGTGCTTTTCAATCATGCTTTCGGCATTGAAGTCTTTAGGAAAGCCGATGTCGTGAGGCGAGAGGGTGTCGTTCACGTCGTCGCGTATTTGGAACACCAGCCCATAGTGGTATCCAAAGTCATGCATGGCTTTGCGATAGTCATGCCCTTTGTGGTCGGACAATGGCATGGCTCCCAATTCGCAGCATAGCGACATTAGCGAGGCGGTTTTGCTGCCTATAATGTCGATATATTCATCCAGTGTGATTTCTTTCTTGGTTGTCAGGCTCAGCTGTTTCAGCTCACCCTGGCTCATTGTTGCCACGGTGTGTGCAATCAGGTTGGAGGCATCGGCACTGCCTACTTCATGCAGGATGGACATGACCTGCGAGAGGTAATAGTCGCCGCAAAGAACAGCCACTTGGTTGCTCCAGCGGTGCCGTACCGATTCGTGGCCTCGGCGGGTGTCCGACTCATCGACCACATCGTCGTGCATCAGCGTGGCATTGTGGAGAAGTTCTATGGCTGTCGCCAGCAGTATATGGGAATGGGTCAATGTGTTGCATGCTTTTGCAGAAAGTAGCAGTATCAGTGGCCGCAACTGCTTTCCGGGAATTTGTGCGAGGTATTCCTCAACGTCATGCAGCAGAGGCGCGACACTGTGGGTGTAACGTCGGTATTCGTCCCGGAAGTCGTTGAACGGGAGTCGGACAGGTTCTTGTAGTTCTTCGGCAGTCATGAGTGTTTTATCGTTGTCGGTTTATTGAATGATTTCTGATGGCTTGATTGTTTGAGTGATTATTGATTGCTTGATTGTCTGATTGTTTAATTGTTTGAGTATTTTATCACTCAAGCATTTACACATTCAAGCATTCAGGCAATAATTCAAGCATTAACACAATTAAGCATTCAAACAATTGATACTCTTCGTCCTTCGGTGGTCACGATAGATATAAGAGTCTGGTTCCCATCGTATAGATTAATGTTAAAAATGCATAAGTTTCGGCCAGTCTTGATGCTTTGTGTTTCGGCTGTGAGTGTGTTGCCCTTGGGCTGTGAGAGGTAGTGTATGCTGCTGTTGGTTGATACCCAGGAGAGGGATTCCCCGGCCGCGATATTCCGGCTGTTGGAAGCGGCGGCGAAAGCAAGGTCCGCCAACGTGAACAGAACACCGCCCATCACCCCGCCCATGGCATTGCGGTGTATGGGTTGAATGTCCAGTGTGCACTTGGCATAGTCTTCTCCAACCTCCACAAATCTTACACCCGTTGCCTGGGTGGCATACAGGTCGTTTGCAAAAACTTCGGCGGCTTTATGCGTTAAATTCATCATAGAGCGATGATAACTTGTTGTAGAGACCCTTGCTTACCTTGACCAAAGGCATGCGCAGCGTGTTGCCTATCAGACCCTCTATTTCGAGCAACGCCTTTATGCCCGAAGGGTTGCCCTCTTCGAATATGGCATTCATCAATGGCAGCATACGGTAGTGTAACGGCAGGGCTTTCTTGATGTCCCCTTTCATTGCATAGCGAACCATCGACGACATCTCTTTTGGAAGCGCATTGGCCATGACCGAGATTACTCCCGATGCCCCCAGTGTAATCATGGGGTAGGTGAGGGCATCGTCGCCCGATATTACGGCAAAGTTAGCCGGTTTGCTGCGCAATATCTGCATTACTTGGCCGATATTGCCCGAAGCCTCCTTGATACCGATGATATTGGGGCATTCTGTGGCCAGCTGCAGTGTTGTCTCGGCCATGATGTTGACACCGGTGCGGCCGGGGACATTGTAGATGATTACCGGCACGGGCGATGCATCGGCGATTTGTTTGAAATGCTGCGCCAGACCCCGTTGGTTGGGCTTATTGTAATATGGAGCCACAGAAAGGATGCCGCTAATGCCGTCAAAGTTGGTATTGGCGATTGCATCTGTCACGGCAAGGGTATTGTTGCCGCCCAAGCCCAGCATGACGGGACAGCGGCCACCTACACTCTCTACGATGAAATCCTGCAGGGCATGGCGCTCGGTCTCGGTCATTGTCGCCGCTTCGCTGGTGGTGCCCAGGGCCACGATGTAGTCGGCACCTTCGGCCAGGATGTGGTTGATAAGGCTTTCGAGTTTGCTGAAGTCGATGGTTTCCTGTTTTCTGAACGGGGTGACTAGTGCAACGCCTGTTCCTGTGAATGGGTTTTTGTTGGCCATGAGTATTTCGTATTTTGTGATTAGTGAATGGACGTTTTATTTATTGATTTTTGATTATTTTCTGATTTGGGTAATGTAGTGCAGAATGTTGGGTAGGTAGGTCGCAAGGTCAAGTGGCTCTTTGCCGATGATGAGCAGGTCGTAGATTTGGCTGTAGGGCTTGTCGCCGGTAACATTGTTGATGTAACCTACTCGCAGATTGGAGGAGGTGCTGAGGGTTACGTATGGCCCGAAGAGACCGTCGTCAGTGGTGGCGTCGATGAGCATGTCGTAGTGGTATTTTGTAAAAGAGAGCAGATAGTCGGGACGGGGTAGCCCGAATTTGTCTGTCATCTCTTGGCTGGCGGGGTGTTCGATTATCCTCAGTAGGATGCCTCTCTTTTTCAACATTGTGTTGAACTGGCTAATGGTGATGCGGTCTTTGTCTGACTCGTTTGCGATGTCGGGGGTGGCGTTGAGACGCTGGACTATAAGCCCGATACTGCCGATGTCGTTGAGGTTCACGATGCGTTTCCTGTGCGGCTTGGCCGCCAGGGTCTGCATAATGTTATCTATATGCTGGGTGCGTATTTTGTCTGCCAGTGCCATTCTGTGTTGTCAGTTGTTGATTTTTAGTTTGAAGGAGGTTCTGTGCAGGGGTGTGGCGCCGTGGCGTTTCAGTGCAGAGTAATGTGCTGCCGTGGGGTAGCCTTTGTTCTTGTCCCAGCCGTATTGCGGATACTGGAGTGCAAGGTCGTTCATGTAGTCGTCGCGGTAGGTCTTTGCCAGCACGGAGGCGGCTGCGATGGAGAGGTATTTGCCGTCGCCTTTCACGATGGTGCAATAGGGTATCAGGCTTTCGTTGTAGAATCGGTTTCCGTCGATGAGCAGCAGTTGGGGTGCAACTGTCAGTTGTGCGACAGCAAGGTTCATGGCATGGATGGCAGCCCGAAGGATGTTGGTTTGGTCTATCTCTTGCGGCGATACGGAGGATACAGCCCAGGCAACGGCGTCTTTTTCTATCTGGTCCCGCAGCAGGTAGCGCTGTTTCTCGCTCAGCTGCTTGGAGTCGTTGAGTGTTTCGTTTTGATAGTCTTTGGGCAGGATGACTGCCGCTGCGAACACTGCACCCGCCAGGCAGCCGCGACCGGCTTCGTCGCAACCGCATTCTATCAAATCGGGGGTGTAATGGGACAGCAGCATGTTCTATATCAGATTAAAGACTACAAAGAGTAATACGGCAAGTATGAAGATTGCATTCGGCACCAGCTCTTTCCTGCCCGGCTCGATGAAGAGGAAGGTGCTGCAGCATGCAAAGGGAATGGCATAGCATTGTGTCGCCACTGGGATGATGCTGGTGTATATGCTGAGTGCAATACTGCCGAGTGTGAACAGTAGAAGTGTTGTGATGTTCTTGTTGAAATTGATGCTCCGGTTCTGGCTCCCGCCGATGGCGGTACCCATTCCGATGACAATCATGACAAGGAATACAATGCTGACGGCCCATTGCATGAAATTGCCGCCGACATGGAGGTGGAAATCAGTAATGTTGTACAGGAGAAGGTAGTTGCGATAAAACAGTTCGTCGCACACAAAATAGTATGTCTCAAGTATTATGAATGGGGAGAGAAATCCCAGGACAAGCATGGTGTTGTCGCGCCACGAGTAGAGACTGTAGTTGAACATGCTTGCCACCAGTGGAATGACAAATACCACCATGACTGGGCAGAACAAGGTGGAAAGAGCGATGCAGGCCGAGGCTCCGAACACTTTGTCAAGCCCTACCGAGAGCAGGGTGCTGGTGAGCAGCAGCTGGTCGATGCCGATGAGCAGGAAGAGGCTGCCCATGATGACGGGGCTTAGTGTGGGATGCCCGACACTCATGGCGATGACGTAAAACAGCATGGGCAGCAAAGAACTCTGGGTAATCATCTTGTGCCGGTAGAGTATGCTGTTGAACAACACCCCCTCGGCAAGTACCAGAATGAATGCCACGATTGTGGCAACAGCAGGTTTCATGCTGCCAGTGATCCAGAAGTACAATTCTCCACCGCATTCGGTGGCGGCACTTAGCGGGTGGACAAAACTTTTCATCCACATCAGTGCCGCCACCACTAATATGATGGCAATCTGCACCGGAATATTGGTTCGGAATGTCTTCAGCATTGCTGTCGGGTATGTGATGTGGCTATGACATCATGACTGGTTACTTGATCAGCCTGGTGTTGCGGGCGCCGCATTTAACGATATATACTCCGTGGGGCAATCCTGAAATATCGATTGTCGATTCCATCACCACTTGCTGTGAAAGCACAAGGGTGCCGTTTATGGCGTAGATCATGACGGTTTCAGGGGTGTGGCGGCCGGTCAGCACTGTCACCTGCGAGGTTGCGGGATTGGGATAGACTTGCAGGGATTTGGCAAACCACTCCTCGTCGGCCTCTTGGATGTCGACATGTGCTAACGCCTCGTTGACGGCAGCCAGGGCGTTCACTTTGCCCCATCCCCAAATATCGCTGATGCTGTCGTTCTCATGCAGCGGGCCGGTCTGGCTGTCGTTGCGGGTGGTGGCGCACAATATTTCGCGTACTTGGCGGGGCGATAGTCCGGGATTGGCTTCCAGCATTAGGGCTACAATACCCGTCACGGCAGGACCTGACATCGAGGTGCCCGACATTCTGGCCCATATATAGTCGCGTCCGGCATAGTTGTAGGTCATTATTGCTGTGTAGTGCTCCTCGGTATATGAACTGAGTGAGGATATGACATTGATGCCGGGAGCCGACACGTCGGGTTTTCTCCGTCCGTCGATAAGGGGGCCGTGGCTCGAAAAAGAGGCTATCACGCCGGGCTCTATTTCCCCGTTGGGCTTTTTGCTGTCGGCATTGTGCGCGGCCACGGCGATGCAGTTCTCTGCGCAGGCGGGCTCACCGATGCCGCTGGCGTTGTCACCTTTGGTGTAGTTGGGGTAGTAGCTCTTGGAGAACTCGGCGCCCATATTGCCGGCACCGTTGGCCAAGTCGGCTATGTTCCACACGTGTATGGTGCCTTCGTTGGCGGTGACGGCAAGATGAATTTCATAGTTGGCGTTCTTATACACGGTGAGGAGTACATGCGGACGGCTGTTGAAGATGTTGGCGCTCTCTACAGTCATGCGGAAACGGATGGTGTCGGTTCCTGCCACCAGTGCGCTGTCGAGGGTGTAGCTGTAGCCATTTCCGCCAGGGGTGGCCATCGTCATGTATTGCCAGGGCAGGCACACCGAGTCACCGTTGCCCACCATGGCAAAGGAGACACTGAACAGGTTGCCGGGCTCGCCCCAGATGACGATGTCCTGGCCGATTTCTGTATAGTTGTAATATTTTGCTATGGAGCGCAATGTGTCGGGCTGTCCAGCGACGAAAGTCTTCGACAGGTGGAACAAGTCGTCGCCGCAGTTGCCGCCGCTGGTGACGAAGACGATACCGCTGTCCGAAAGGTTGTTGATGGCTTGGCTGGCCAAAGAAGTGCCGTCGATGGGGCCGAGGGTGTACATGCCCCAGCTGTTATTGATGACCAGGCGCTTGCCCTCTTCCTTGGCTACGTTTTTCATCCAGTCAACCGCATCAAGCCACGATGCAAGGTCGAGACGGAACGAGGCGAACAGGAGGTTGGCGTAGGGGGCCTGACCCACATAGTTGCCGTCGATGCCGCGTCCGGCACAGATACCGGCCACATGTGTGCCGTGGGTGGCGTAGCCGTAGAGTCCGGAGGTGTCGCCACCCGCCTGCAGTAGGTCGTGACGGCCTACAATCTCAGTGCCGTAGTCAAAGCCCTGAGGGGCGGGACCTTTCAGGCGGAACTGGTCCCAGGCACGCAGCAGGCGGCGGTTGTCCTGTCCGTTATTGTTGAAATTCGGGTGCTTGTAGTCGAATCCCCAGTCGGTGATGCCGATAATGACATCCTTGCCCGTATAGGCCTGGGGCACTCCAAGGCCAGCCTGCACACTGTCCGTGCGGGTGTCCACGCGGGTGCGGTTCATCGTCGGGAAAATGGTCTGGGAGATTGTGTATTGCAGGATTTCAGGACAATTCTCCAGAACATTGATTTTTGATATGGGGACGCGCAGGGTGACAATGTCGCCCGCTTTGGCACCAGTCACAATGCCGTATGCCTTTAATTTATCAGCATTGTATTGTGCCGATACCTTTGCCAGAAGTCGCACCTCGCTGGCTCCGGACTTCTGTTGTGCGAGTTGGTCCAGTTTCACCTGCGACACGGCATCGCTCTTGCCGTTTGCAACCAGGTTGATACGCTGGCCATACACTTGTGTGGTTAGCAGCAACGCTACTGCAAATAATACTTTTCGACTCATTGTTCTGTTTTTTGCTCTGGTTTGTTTTCAGGTTGATCTTCTATTTTCTTCTCCACCTTGCCGTCTTTGTAAATGGCATGCGTGACGTTGCCACGGCTGTCGGTGTAGGTGCCTTCTCCATTCTGTTTTCCGTTGACCCATTGGCCTGAATAGCGGGCGCCGTTCTCAAACACATATTCGCCCGTGCCGTTCATCTTGCCTTGGTGCCATTCGCCTGTGTATTTGGCACCGTTGGGCCACACACGGGTGCCAGTGCCTTCGGGTTCCCCTTCAACCAGGTCGCCCTCGTAGTAGCCGCCCGTGGCATAGGTGAACTTGCCGTTGCCTGTTTGGCTGGCACCATCGGTAAACTCAGCTTCAATCACATCTCCGTTGGGATAGTAGACAAAGCCTTTGCCTACCATTTTGCCCTTTTCCCACGTGCCCTCGCAACGGCCACCGGTAGCGTAGGTGTATATGCCTTTACCGTGGTACATGCCTTTTTGCCATTCGCCGTCGTAGCGGTCGCCGTTTGCAAACTGCATCGTGCCGTAGCCCGAAGGACGTGTGGCTTCGTCGAGATTTCCATTGTAAACATTCCCGTTTTTGTATTTAATGGGACGGGAGACCTGTGCTGCAGCAAACTGGCTGAACAGCAGAGTCGTTAGAATTAGGCTGACAATTAGTTTAGTTGTTTTCATGAGTGCATATTTTTTTGCAAAAGTACAAAAAAAAAGACATCCGTGGCTTTTTTTTATTCAAAAATCAACTAAGTGATTAATTGATAGAGTTATGTATTGCTTTTGTATCTACGCATCCTTATCCTCTTTCCCCATCGGTCATACTCTTTCTTTTGGTGTTATCTTTGTCGGTGCTAAAGTTTGGCAAGTTTCACCCTTTCTTCCGTCATCGTTGTCCGTTGAAAAAAGTTGAAAGTTGAAAGTTGAAAATTGAAAATTGCTGCCGCACCTGAATAGTTCTCAACTCTCAACTTTCAACTCACAACTTTCATCATAGCAACAATTCAGTGAGACGCTTGCCGTTTCGCGCGGAAGTTACGTTTTATTCTGCGATGGATTACGCCACCTTTCGCCAACTTACTCCACAGTTCCGATAGTTTCGCATATTTGTCCCCAACGTTCCTCTGTGCGCCTTCCGGACTCGATGTTGCGTCGTTCTTCATTTTATCGTTTTCCGATATGTTTCCCTCATTTTTCCCCTTCTGAAAGGGAAAAAGAGTGGAAAACGATCGAATAACGAGCGAATAAATGACGACGCTTGATGGTTGCTTCAACGACTGATTTGGGTTGATAAGTCACACCCTTTACAAGAATTATTTTCAACATTATAAATATTTGGTATAATGTGTGTTGTGTCGGTATCAACAATTTATTTCTGTTTCTTTTTTTATTTAAATTAAATATGTTGGCAAAATTTCGTATCTTTGCATTTTAAACTTAAAACGCATTTATAATTTAATACATTTCAAAATGTCAAAAGAACAGATAGTTAATAAAGATGACCTCGTCGTCCGTTTTGCCGGTGACTCCGGCGACGGCATGCAGTTGTCGGGAACCCTTTTCTCCGACGCCTCTGCATTGACGGGTAACGACATCGCCACCTTCCCGGACTATCCCGCCGAGATTCGTGCTCCCCACAACACAATTGCAGGCGTTTCGGGTTATCAGGTACATGTGGGTAACCATATTTACAGCTCGGGCGACAAGTGCGATATCCTCGTGGCTATGAACCCCGCTTCCTTCAAGTCGAACCTGAAGTGGGCGAAAAAGGGCGCATCGGTGATTGTCGATATCGACACGTTCACCGACGAGGCTATGGAAAAGGCCGGTTACAAGGAGAATCCGTTCACCGACGAGATGGAGCGTGCCTACACCATCATCAAGGCTCCTATCTCTTCCTTCACCGCTCGCATCGGTCAGGAGCAGGGCGCCGACAAGAAGACCGCCGACAAGTGCCGCAACATGTTTGCGCTGGGCATCATCTTCTTCATGACGCACAAGAAGCTCGACCAGACTTTTGCCTATCTGGAGCGCAAGTTTGCCAAGAAACCCGATGTCATCAAGCTGAACAAGGCTGTTTTGAGCGAGGGTTACGAATATGCCGACAAACTGGAGGTTATCCACTCCCATATTTTCGAGGTGGCTCACGCCGAGATGCCCAAGGGCCGTTACCGCAACATCACCGGTAATGTCGCTACCGCTTGGGGTCTGTTGGCAGCTTCGGAGCGCAGCGGACGCCGTCTGTTCCTCGGCAGTTATCCTATCACCCCCGCCACGGATGTGATGGTTGAGCTGTCCAAACACAAAGGCTTGGGCGCACGCGTGTTCCAGGCTGAAGACGAGATTGCAGGTGTCTGCTCCGCCATCGGCGCCAGCTATGCAGGTGCTTTGGCCTGCACCAGCACTTCCGGCCCCGGCCTGTCGCTGAAGAGCGAGGCACTGGGTCTGGCCGTGATGACCGAGCTTCCCTTGGTTGTTGTCGATGTGCAGCGCGGCGGTCCCTCCACCGGTCTGCCCACCAAGACCGAGCAGAGCGACCTGAACCAGGCTCTCTACGGCCGCAACGGCGAGGCTCCCCTCATTGTTGTTGCCGCCTCCAGCAGTGCCAACTGCTTCTATTGGGCCTACACCGCAGCCAAGCTGGCTTTGGAGCACATGACCCCCGTCATCCTGCTCACCGACGGCTATCTGGGCAACGGCTCGCAGCTGTTCCGCATTCCGAAGGTTGCCGACCTGCCGAGCATCACGCCTCGTCTGGCCAAGCCCAACGACCCGGACTATCGTCCGTTCCGTCGCGACCCCGAGACCTTTGCACGCGAATGGGCTCTGCCCGGCATGGAAGGTCTGCGCCACCGTGTAGGCGGTCTTGAGAAGTGCCCTGACGGTCCTCTCAGCACCGACCCCGAGAACCACGCTCTGATGACCTACAACCGTCAGGAGAAGGTGAACCGCGTGGCCAACTACATCCCCGAACAGGAGGTGACCGGCAATCCCGACGCTGACCTGCTCGTTGTCGGCTGGGGCGGCACCGCAGGTGCCATCACCTTGGCTGTGGAAGAGCTGAACAACGAAGGCAAGAAGGTGGCTTACACCCACTTCAACTATATCTGCCCGCTGCCTAAGAACACTGGCGACATCTTGCGCAAGTACAAAAAGATTGTGGTGTGCGAATTGAACAACGGCCAGTTTGCCGGATACCTGCGCACCCAGTTCCCGGAGTGCCCCATGCAGCAGTACAACAAGATTATGGGTCTGCCCTTCGAGGTTGGCGAGCTTAAAGAATGTTTCACCAAAATTTTAGGAGAATAAGTCATGGCAAAGAGACATTTCGTTCCCAAAGCGGGAGTTGAATATACAAAGGCTGATTTCACCAGCGACCAGATGGTAAAATGGTGCCCCGGATGCGGCGACCATGCCATCCTTTCCTCTCTGTTGAGCACCTTCCCCAAGACCGGCCACAAGAAGGAGAATATCTGCATGGTGTCCGGTATCGGATGCTCCTCGCGTATTCCTTATTATGTGGACACCTATGGTTTCCACAGCATCCACGGCCGCGCTTGCGCCATTGCAACCGGTGTGAAACTGGCTAACCCCGAGCTGAGCGTCTGGGTGAATATGGGCGACGGCGACTCGATGGCTATCGGTGGCAACCACCTTATCCATGCTGTCCGCCGCAACCAGGATTTCAACATCACCATCTTCAACAACGAGATTTACGGCTTGACCAAGGGTCAGTACAGCCCCACTACCAAGTTCGGCCAGGTGACCAAGACTTCACCCTTCGGCACCATCGACTATCCCTTCAATCCCGGTGAACTGGTGATGGGTGCCCAGGGCACTTTCTTCGCCCGCTCTCTCGACTGTGTGCCCGCCCTCACCAGCCAGGTGATGGAGGCTGCTGCCAAGCACGATGGCACCAGCGTTGTAGAGGTGCTGCAGAACTGCATGATCTTTAACGACAAGACTCACGCTGCCATTACCGACCGCGCCGTGCGCGACGACCGCACCATTGTGCTGGAGAATGGCAAACCCATGATTTTCGGCAAGGAGAAGAACAAGGGTATCCGTTTCAATGGCCGTTGCCTCGAGGCCGTTACCATCGGCGAGAATGGCATCACCATGGACGATATCATGATTCACCACGAGGACACCGAGGACACCGGCATCCACATGATGCTGGCCCGCATGAGCGGCGACCTGCCCGTGGCTCTCGGCGTCATCCGCAATGTCGAGAAGCCCTCGTACACCGAGTTGTATGAGAACCAGATGGATGAGTGCAAGGCCAACTGCAAGTACAAATGCGTGGATGACCTGCTCAACTCTGGCGACACCTGGGAAGTCTGAGCCTTAGTATGATGAGAGAACTAAGAATTAAGAAGTCGGACAAGTCCCTCTTTTTAATTCTTAGTTCTTAATTTGAATTGTGTTTTAATACTTAATACCTTAATAATTACAATGTCACTTGCCCCCAAGTATGACCCCAGTATCGTGGAGGAAAAATGGTACTCCTTCTGGGTAGAAAAGAAACTCTTTCATTCCGAACCTGACAACCGCAAGGCTTACACCATCGTGATTCCGCCGCCCAATGTGACGGGTGTGCTGCACATGGGCCACATGCTCAACAACACCATTCAGGATGTGCTGATACGCCGTGCCCGTATGCTCGGCTTTAATGCCTGCTGGGTTCCCGGCACCGACCACGCCTCCATTTCCACCGAGGCAAAGGTGGTGGCCATGCTCAAAGAACGCGGCATCGACAAGCGCAGCCTGTCGCGCGACCAGTTCCTCGAGTACGCATGGGAGTGGAAAGAGAAATACGGAGGCATTATCCTCAAGCAGCTGCGCAAGCTGGGCGCCTCGTGCGACTGGGACCGCACCGCCTTCACCATGGACGACATTCGGTATGAGAGCGTCATCCGTGTGTTTGTTGACCTGTATAACAAGGGTCTTATCTACCGCGGTGTGCGTATGGTGAACTGGGACCCCCAAGCCCTGACAGCCGTCAGCGACGAGGAGGTTATCTACAAGGAGAGCCACGGCAAGCTGTACTACTTGAGATATTATCTGGATTCCGAATTATCTGAATATTCAGAAGATTCCGAGGAGTCCGGCATCAAGCAGAATGAGAAAGGCCAGTACATCGTGGTGGCCACCACGCGTCCTGAGACTATCCTCGGCGATACCGCCGTGTGTGTCCATCCTGAAGACCCGCGCTACTCCGCCCTCAAGGGCAAGCAGGTGATTGTACCCGGTGTGGGCCGTAGTGTGAAGATTATCATGGACGAGTATGTGGACCGCGAGTTCGGCACGGGTGCCTTGAAGATTACCCCTGCCCACGACATCAACGACTACAACCTCGGCATGAAGTATGGCCTTGAGACCATCGACATCTTCAATGACAACGGCACCCTCAACGACAAGGGCATGCAGTATGCCGGCATGGACCGCTTTGCCTGCCGCAAGCAGATTGTCAAAGACTTCGAGGAGGCCGGTCTGATTGAGAAAATCGAGGATTACACCAACAAGGTGGGCCATTCCGAGCGCACCGATGCTGTTATCGAGCCAAAACTCTCGGCACAGTGGTTTGTGCGTATGTCCGGCTTGGCAAAGAAGGCTCTCGAAGTGGTGGAGGACGACACCATCCAGTTCCACCCCGCTAAGTTCAAAAACACTTATCGCCACTGGCTGGAGAACATCAAGGACTGGTGCATCAGCCGTCAGCTGTGGTGGGGTCACCGCATCCCTGCCTATTACTACGAGGTGGACGGCAAGCCCGAAGTCGTCGTGGCTGTCAACCGCGAGGAGGCTTTCCGTCTGGCATGCGAGAAGCATCCCGGTGCAGTAAAGGCTGCCGAAGACCTGCGTCAGGACGAGGACGCCCTCGACACTTGGTTCAGCAGCTGGCTGTGGCCCATCAGTCTGTTCGACGGCATCCGCAACCCCGACAACGACGAGATAAAGTATTACTATCCCACCGACACCCTTATCACTGCCCCCGACATCATCTTCTTCTGGGTGGCACGAATGATTATGGCCGGCGAGGAGTACCGTCAGGAGGTGCCTTTCCGCCATGTCTATTTCACGGGTATCGTGCGTGACAAGCTCGGCCGCAAGATGTCCAAGAGCCTTGGCAACAGTCCCGACCCGATAGGTCTGATTGAGAAATACGGTGCCGACGGTGTGCGTATGGGCATGCTGCTCACCGCTCCCGCAGGCAATGACATTCCCTTCGACGAGAGCATCTGTGAGCAAGGCCGTAATTTCTCCAACAAGATATGGAACGCCCTCCGCTTAGTCAAAGGCTGGGAAGTAAGCGACGGCTCCGACCAGTCCGACAAGACCGACACCCTCTACAATAACAACGTCAGCGTCCAGTGGATGGAAATGCGCATGGCGCAAGTGCTGGAGGAAATCGAGAAGGACTTTGACGAGTTCCGCCTGAGCGAGGCCCTTATGAAGAGCTATAAGCTTGTCTGGGACGACTTCTGCTCTTGGTACCTCGAAATGATCAAGCCCGCCTATGGCACACCCATTGACCGCGAGACCTACGAGGCCACCCTCGGCATCTTCGACCGCCTCATGCGCATGCTGCACCCCTTCATGCCCTTCGTCACTGAAGAGATTTGGCATGCTTTGGCCGAGCGCCCCGAAGGTGCCAGCATCATGGTGCAGCACATGCCCCACAGCGTGTTCTACGACCAGCGCATGCTCGACGACTTCGAGATGGCACGCGAGATTATCGCCGGTGTCCGCAACTTGCGCAACAGCAAAGGCCTTTCTCCCAAGGAGGTGCTTGACCTCTACGTCAAGGGCAACTGCCCCGCCATGTACAACGGCATCATCTGCAAGTTGGGCAGTGTGGGCAAGATAGAGTCCGTCACCGATAAGGTGGAAGGTGCGCTGAGCTTCATGGTGGGCACCACCGAGTGCTTTGTGCCCGTCAGCCAGAACATCGACAAAGAGGCCGAACTGAAAAAGCTCAACGAAGAGCTGAAGTATGCCGAAGGCTTCCTCGCCTCGGTCATGAAGAAACTCAGCAATGAGAAGTTCGTCAACGGAGCCCCCGAGAAGGTGGTCGCCGTCGAGCGTCAGAAGAAAGCCGACGCCGAAAGCAAGATAGCCGCCCTCAAAGCCCAGATAGAGGCCTTGGGTTGAGGATTATCCAATTGCGTCTGCAATGTGGTCGCAATTTAAGATGTAGATTGGGCACGCACGCGTGCCCAATTTTTTTTTGTGTACATTCGTCCTGAAAAATGTAGTTTTTATCCCGTTGGTCGTCCGAAAAAATGTAGTTTTTGATGCTTTCATCGTCCGGAAAAATGTATAATTGTCCATTAAGTGACTTGCGTCCAGTGGTTTAAGTATTATAATCTTATTTCTTATATAAATGTACAGTTTCTATAGCTGTTATTATTTTCTATACTCAGATTAGGCCATTAGGACTGACCATAGTAATTAATATAGGACAAAAGATAATGTACGAATGCTTCTTTAGGTTCTATGCCTATAATGTTTTTTGCATTTGCAAATTTTTTTTAGCCTATGTCAGAAATAATTTGTATTTTTGCAAACGATTTCGACAGGAAATCTTGAAGCGTTATACGATTTCTGTATGTGAAAATGTGAGAAGTTTTCTTAGGATTGCAGGATAAGTGTGACGGTTCACGTTTCAGCGTGGACTGCATGCAACTTCTCAATTCGAGGTATTCTCACAACCGTCACATAGGAAGTGGTATTCGGTACCACGCTTTCTATTTGTATTACATGCTCAAATTGGTACTATTCGAGCAAAAAAGTTGCACCCGGCACAAATAAGGGTCTTTAAAATGAGGAAAATATTGTCTTTCATTATGTTTGTTGTAATGGGCTTGATGTATTGCACTGCCCAAATCTCCCCAATCACAACCCTCCCGCGGTATGTATATTATTCAGGTTTAGATGCAAATAAATATTATCCGATGATTCCTGACGGGAATGTGATTTATATATACAACTGGAATGGCTCCTTATATAAAACTGTTTCGGTTGTCCCCCCATCAGGATACTCTGTTTATGCTATTTCATGCTTGAGCAAAAAGTTTATAAACAATGATGATAAGTTGGAAATGTGTGTTACTTTAATGGCAACATCTCATTCAGGAGATAATTTAAATGAAAAGATGTGGTTAATAAATGAAGATGGAACTAAATTGAACGATTTTGGAAATGGGTATTCATTTTCTGCATCATTTGCCTCATACAATGGAGAAACACATCTCACTATATTAAAAACCACTATTAATCCCACAGCATACTCAACAACAATTTATCGCTGTAGTGGATCTGGTGTTGTTAACATAGCCCAACCAGATGAAAATGTAATAGGTTTAGCTTATCCCAATCCTGCAATTAATGTAATTACATTGCCTTATCAACTAAAGGATAAATTGACATCACATATACATATCTACAATGAGAGTGGACATCTTGTCTCAACCATACCTGTCGGAGCACATTTCAATGAAATAAAAGTAGATGTGTCAAGTTATTCCTCAGGGATTTACTTTTATGAATGTGAAGGGAAAACAAATAGTTTTATTGTTCAATAATACGTGTAATTAACTCAAATAAACAGATATGACAACGTTGTTCTCACTTTTGACAGTGCTGTTACCCATTGCAGCATGCGTTTTTGTCCCGAAATGGATGAAGAAAAATGGGAAAGGGAAAAATGCAGTCATTCGTATATTAGCAGGCATTGGGTGCGCTATAGCTCTTTTAATTGTTTTCGCATTATTATCTACTATTACGATGAATGATAATTCAAAAACAATAGATGAAAGAACTGACACCAATGTAGTAGAACAGACCAATCAAGTTAAATATCCACTCTCCCCAGAATTTGAAGAGTTTGCTTACTTTAAACGCGACAAAAAAGGAGATTTCAACTATCGCATTTTTGTTTTCATAACTGATGCTTCACCTAAAGACATGGAAAAACATGCTAAAAAACAAATGTGGTCAAAACAAGGAACCACAATGGTGTGCTATTTCCGTAGTAGTGAGGGATTGGATTCTGATGCTATTACTCTTGCAAAAGATGTTGATGCAGCTATCGGTGAGGTGTGGAAACCTACATTGGTGGCACGTTATATGCATTGGCCTTCAGGAAAAGAAGAATTTACTGAAAACCCTTATGTGGAATAATACATTTATATTCGCCAACAACGCTGTTGAATGATTTATGGGTTTCTAGATTGTATCTATATCCCATTTTCAAGAGCGTCATTGCTGTATTTAGGGGACTTCTTTAAATCGCCTCGAAGGTGAGACTATTAATAACACGGTACAAGCGGAAGTCGCAGTGCCGTGACACTCAGAAATCAGGGAACTGCGTCCCGACGGGACGCGACATTGAAAACAAACTAATAGAACACACCTTTAATATAAAATCGCAACATGTTGCGATTTTATTTTGCTAAATGGAAAAAAAGTTGTACTTTTGCAGCGGAAATCGCAATATATTGGTATTATGGACTTGAAGGAAATTGGACAGATTATCAGGGAGCGGCGGGCGGTGCTGGGGGTGAACCAGCGCACCGTTTCGGAGCTTTCGGGGGTTGCAGTTAACACCCTTGTGGCCATTGAACGCGGTGAAGGGAACCCTCAGATTACCACTTTGCTGGATATTTTGGAGACTATCGGGCTACAATTTGATGTGAAACCTAAAGTGATGGAGTATGAGACAAGGTAATGTATATGTAAACGGCACAGAAGCTGGCATCCTTCAGGAGGATGACAGCGGACAGTACACGTTCTCATACAAAGACGACTATCAGGGCAGACCTGTATGCCTCACCATGCCAATACGGAATGAGGAATACAAGTCCGATTACCTGTTTCCGTTTTTTTTCAATATGCTCTCGGAGGGTGCCAACCGCAAGATGCAGTCGCAACTGTTGCACATCGACGAGAATGACGATTTCGGCATCTTGCTGGCCACAGCACAGACTGATACTATCGGAGCCGTAACCATTAAACCAATTGCATGATGGAAGAATTGAAATTTTGTCCCTCTACACTAAAGGAAGGCTATAACACATATTCCACCGAAGCCTGTCGCAATTTGTTTGGAGGGAAACAAGTGTCGCATATACTGGATTTTGACAGTCCAAATAACGATAGTGCCGATTCCACCGACTATGCTGAGCATATCGGTCGCATCTCGCTCTCGGGTGTGCAGCCCAAAGGGTCGCTCGTGTTAAGAGACGGCTCGTTAATGAAACCCAAGGAAGGTGAAAGGGGAGAGTATATCCTGAAACCCGCGCCGGTGTCATACGCATTGCTGGAACGCAAATACTGTCCGGCCAACGAACACCTCACCATGCAGATGGCGGCACAAGCATACGGGATTGAGACCGCCGCCAATGCGCTGTGTTTTTTTCGCGACGGCGAGGCTGCCTATATTACCAAACGGTTCGACGTCGCCCCCGACGGCTCGAAATACCCGCAAGAGGACTTTGCCTCACTGGCAGGGCTAACGAAAGCCAACGGAGGCACCAACTACAAGTACGGCGTATTGAGTTATGAAGACTGTGCCGACATTATACGGCGCTATGTACGGGCTGCCCAGGTGGATCTGCTGCGATTCTTCCGTGTGGTGCTTTTCAACTACATCACACTGAACGACGATGCACACTTGAAGAACTTCTCCCTGATAGACCGAGGAAACGGCGACTACCGCCTTGCTCCAGCCTATGACCTCATCAATACAAGCCTACATCTGCATACCCCTCAAATCTTCGCGTTGGAGAAAGGCCTGTTCAAGGAAGGCATGAAGATGACCGACATCCATACCGTTGACCGAAACGATTTTGAGGAATTCGGCAGAAGAATCGGCTTGCCCGAAAGAATGGTCAAGCGTGAGATTGACACCTTTGCAGAGGAATCGCCTAGTGCCTTGGAGTTGATTGAACACTCATTTCTGTCGGAGGAGTTAAAAAAGAGTTACAAACAGTCTTATCAATATCGTTGTTTTACTATAAGATGATTCAAGTATGAAAGAACTAAAAACATTTGTTATTACTTGTTTGTTGTTGCTGCCTGTGATAGGGTGGGGGCAGAGCGAGTTTACTCGGCGGGTTAGTGCTGAGGAGATGGGGTATCGGGGTAAGGTGCAGGCGGTGCAGCGCACGGAGTTTTGCACTGACGAGGACAACAAGTTCTTCGTTACCACGGCGGAGGCGTATAACGAGCAGGGTCTGCGGACTGATATGTCCATTATTGACAACATCTATCAGACCAACTACCACTATGAGTATGACGGCAGCGGACAGCTGGTCTATTATGTGGCAACCTTCTCCGATGGAGAGAAGGACAGCATTGTGTTCCACTACAATAATGACGGATGTCTGTCTGGGTATGAAGAATATATGCTCAGCGCTGACCCAACGGAAGGGAATAGTGTGACGGACTTCATAGTGACCTGCGACACCCAGTGCCGGGTGCTGATGTGCGCCTCGGTGTGGTATGACACCATGAGGTATGATTATGACAGTACGGGCAGGATACTCTCCATGACAGGACACGGACTTCCAGACAAAATAAAGACTTTCCATTACGATAAGAATGGACGGCTGGAAAGAGTCAGAATGGGTGCGCAATATTACGAAGATGCCCACTACCGCTATAATGTACAGGGTGACACCATAGAGACATGGCAAACTAACTGGGAACGCTTCGAGAAAGAGAAAGGCGCCCACGAGGTGGGCGAACACAAGTATTTCTCCTACACCGAATATGACGACCACGGCAACTGGAAGAAGGCCGATGTACGGGTGGTGGAGAACAGGAAGCCGTATGTCTATCATGTCGTCAGGACTATTACGTATTACGAGTAGGGCTGAGCAACTGGACAGGTCGGGAGAATAATCGCCCTGTGTTGCGGGACATGAAGGCGGTGGTATCAGTCTTTCTGTCGCGATGTGTAGGTCTGCGTGGCAGGTTTTCTTTGTCATGTCGTTTTTTTTATGTATTTTTGCACTCAGTGTTTAATACGATAATAGTATGAGTTTGAAAAGGCAAGTTATTCAAATACATCGTTTTTTACGTCGATGTGTGCTTGCGGGGCTGTTGTTGGGGGCTGTGCTGTCGGAGGCTTCGGGGCAGAGCATTGACATTTTCAGCGGTGTGGAGCTGCATTTTAAGGACCTTGATTTCAAGCGTCAGTACGATGTGCTCATCAACCTCACGCCCGGATTCAAGTGGGACATGGGCAATCACTGGCAACTGTCAGGACAGGTTATTGTCCCCGTATTCAACCAGTATGGGGAGGATTTCAGTGGCATCCGCCCCAATAATCTTGCGGTGAGCAAGCAGCTGAAGACCGGCCCGTTTTACTGGAAGGCTACTGCGGGATTGTTTTCGCACAATAGATACGGCATCGATTTGAAGACTTTTGTGCCGGTGACCGAGTGGCTAGCCTTCGAGGCGCAGGCGGGCTATCTGGGACAGCTGTTCACCTGGCCGTTCTGGTATATAGGCAAGCCCGACCGGTTTGCGGGCACCGTGGGCGGCGACATCTACCTAAAACGGTGGAACGCCCAGCTGCGCGGTGTCGCAGGGTGGTATCTCTATCAGGACTACGGCTTCGAAGCTGAGGCAATGAGGCATTTCAACCACACTACGGTGTCGGTCTATGCTAACTGGAACAACTTAACCCGTTTTGACGCAGGCTTCCGCGTGGTGGTGATGATTCCACCGTATCACCGCAAGGCGAGGGTGGTGAATTTCCGTCCGGCATCTAACTTCCGCCTGTCATACACGGTGATGTTCCATCCATATTCCAACGTAATGTATAAGACCGACCCGGAGGAGAACGAGCGCGACGGGTGGTTCGACCGCGACTTGCTGGAGTGGGGAAGCCACACAATGGCACCAGACTTCATTATTGAAGGAAAGGAGGTTGAAGAATGAAACGCATCGCTTTAGTATTGGCCATCGCCACAGTGTTGTCGATTCCTGCGGCAGGGCGTGCACAACAGTATATGGGCACTTCGGGCCTGCTGCATGTGCCGTCGGCTGAGATGCACCACGAGGGCGATGCCTTTATGGGCATCCATTATCTCGACAAACACATGACCCCCGACACGGGGTTCCTCTATGCGGGTGAGAAGTACAACACGTTTGACTATTACGTTGCCTTGACACCATTCAAGTGGATAGAGGTGAGCTATGTGTGCACGGAGCGCATACACGCCAAGCAGGGCGACGAGATTACCAAATGGGGCAAAGACCGCTCGGCCTCCATCAAGCTGCGCCCGTTGGAGGAGGGTGTGTACTGGCCGGCTGTGGCCATAGGCTGCAACGACTTCGCCACTTCGGTCTTTAAAAAGGACAGGACGGATGTCCAGCTGTATTTCATGAATGTGTACCTTGCGGCCACGAAGCACTTCAGTTTTGGAGGCAATGAGGTCGGTGTCACGCTGGCCTACCGCCATTACCTGCGCGGCTATAATGCCAAGTGGAACGGACTGGTGGGCGGTGTCACGTTCAGGCCTGCCTTTTTCCCGCAGGCGCGTGTTGTGGCGGAGTACACGGGCAATGAGTTCCTGCTGGGCATGGATGTGCTGCTATGGCGTCACCTGAGGCTGCAGGCGGGTGTGAAAGACTTCAAGTATATGCATGCCGGACTGGCGCTCCAGTTCAACCTGCTGGGGCAGAAATACCGCTATTGACACGGGCGTATGTGGGTGCCCGTTGTGGTTTTTAACTTTGTCCTGTGAAAAAAAATGAATAAAAATAGCTTGTATGTGAAAAATTATATATATCTTTGCATTGTTGAATAAGCGTGTCCAAAGCATGCAATCTTGCTAGAAGATGCGGGTATTCAATATATTAAGTGTAAATAAACAGGAAAATAAAAACATTAAAAACATAAAAAAATGACGAAAAAGAGATTTCTTTTGTTGACTATGGTGGCAAGTTTCGTGCTCTTTGCCTCCTTTGGATTCACCTCCTGCAACAAAAACGACAATGACGGAGTCCCCACCGTTGAAGAGTGGGCAAAGCCCGATCCTAAGGGTCCGTTTGTCATCTGCCGCCACTGCGGTGGTCACATCAACCAGGGCGAGACTCATATCCATTATTTCCTCCCCTCAGAGACTTGTGTTGACGGTGTGGGATGTGCATGGTATGGCAAATACCACAGACATGTTGTCCATTATGAGGGCAGCACCGTTACTGAGAACAATGAGCACCTGGGCGGCGGTTCTATTTAATAGACAGCACATAGTTCCAAATCCTAATAGCCACATTTCGATGTGGCTATTTTTTTATGTCCCCGTTTCTATGGCCTTTTTGTATGCATGGTTGAAAAATATTTCTCTCTGTTACGATTATTTTTTGTAACTTTGTAACATGGAAATTATGCCCCATACTAATACAAGACGCAAGGAAAGAATGTCTTACGAACAGGTCTTTTCTATCAACGGTGGCAACAGACCCCCACAGGCCCCCGAGTTGGAGGAGAATGTGCTGGGTGCGCTGATGCTGGATGCCAATGCGCTCAATACGGCGATTGAAATGCTACACGAGGAGTATTTCTATAAGCCGGAGCACCAGGTCATCTTCCGCGCCATCCACAAGTTGTTTGAGATGAACCAGCCGGTGGATATGCTGACGGTGACAAACCAGCTGCGCCAGACGGGCGAGCTGGAGGCTGCCGGGGGGGCGTTCCATATCGGTGAGCTGACCAGCCACATCGTCAGCGCGGCACATATTGAGTATTACGCCCGCGTGCTCAGCGAGAAATATATATCGCGCGAGTTGATACGGGTTTCGACCGAGACGATAACCAACGCCTATGACGAGACCACCGACGTGGTGGACCTGCTTGACAAGACTGAGGGGCGGCTGATGGACATCAACGACAAGAACTTCCGCACAGACTTCCACCCCGTGGGCGACTTGGTTCATGCTGCCACAGTGCAGATTGAGGAGGCCTCGAAGAGCGAGGACGGTCTGGCGGGCATACCCACTGGATTTGTTGACCTTGACCGCATGACTGCGGGTTTCCATCCCGGCACCCTGATTATTCTGGCTGCCCGTCCGGCCATGGGTAAAACAGCCTTTGCGCTGACCATTGCCCGCAATATGGCCATTGACCATAAAAAACCGGTGGCATTCTTCTCGCTCGAAATGACGGGCGTGGAGCTGGCCATGCGCTTGATTTCGGGCGAGGCACAGATTCCCGGCGACAAGCTGAAGAAGGGCGAGCTGCAGCCATACGAGCGGGTGCAGCTGGAGCAGCGCACACAGGTGTTGAACGAGGCGAAGATATTCATTGACGACACCCCCCAGCTTACCATCTACGAACTGCGCGCCAAGTGCCGCCGACTGAAGCAGCATCACGACATCCAGATGGTGTTCATTGACTATCTGCAGCTAATGAATGCGGGCAGCGATGCCATGTCGCGCAACGGCAACCGCGAGCAGGAGATTAGCACCATAAGCCGTCAGCTGAAGGCGTTATCGAAAGAACTGAATATCCCGGTGCTGGCCATGTCGCAGCTGAGTCGTGCTGTGGAGACCCGTGGCGGCTCGAAAGAGCCCATGCTGAGCGACCTGCGTGAGTCAGGTGCCATTGAGCAGGACGCCGACATCGTGATGTTTATCTACCGTCCGGACTATTACGGTATTATGGAATATGGTGACGGCTCCAGCACGGCGGGCATGGCCGACATTATCCTTGCCAAGCACCGCAGCGGCGGCACAGGCAGGGTGCATCTGCGCTTTGTGGGTCAGTACGCCCGTTTTGAGAACAAGGAGTTTGTCTCCAACGACGAGATGTCGAAGGTCATGATGCCGCAGAACACCAATTTCGACTCATCGGGAGCACCGACAATCTTGGTCGACTCGAAGATTAACAAGCGCGACGAGAACCAGGACTTCGCGACCGGGCTGCCCGGCGACGGCGAAGAGGTGCCATTTTAATCTGTCACTTATAACAACGAAAATAATAATTAATACACAATGGAAAATATTGAAAATCTGACCAAGCAGGATCTCTTGAAAGAGACCGTCAAGCACATTGACATCAAGAAGTACGACTCGACGGAGTTGATTGACGCCATGCGCAGCATGTCGTTTACCAGCCGCGACACCGCCCGTGCCGCCGACATCCTCACCATGATGTGCAAAGAGAAGACTTGCACCAACATCCTCACCATTGCCGGCTCCACCAGTGCGGCTGGATGCATGCAGGTGTATGTGGACATGGTGCGCAACAAGATGATTGACGTGGTTGTCTCCACGGGTGCCTCGATTATCGACATGGACTTGTTCGAGGCTTTGGGATTCAAGCACTACATCGGAACCAAGGAGAACATCATCCCCGACACCAAGCTCCGCGAGCTTTATATCGACCGTATCTATGACACCTTTATCGACGAGGAAGAACTCCAGGCATGCGACAACGCCACCTACGAGCTGGCCAATATGCTCGAGGCTCGCCCCTACAGCTCGCGTGAGTTCATCTACGAGCTGGGCAAGTGGCTGCACAACGGTCGCAGCGTGAAAAAGGACAGCCTTATCCAGACCTGCTATGAATGCGGTGTGCCAATCTTCTGTCCGGCATTCAGCGACAGCTCGGCAGGCTTCGGCATCGGCAAGCACCAGTGGGAGCGTGCACAGAAAGGCGAGAAGTATCTGAGCATCGACTCAGTATGCGACTTCGTCGAGCTTACCCGTATCAAGATGGCCTGCCCCGAATCAGGTCTCTTCATGGTGGGTGGCGGCACTCCCAAGAATTTTGCCCAGGATACCGTAGTGTGCGCAGAAATCCTTGGATACGAAGTACCCATGCACAAGTATGCCATCCAGATTACCGTGGCCGACGTGCGCGACGGAGCCTGCAGCTCGTCCACATTGTTGGAGGCAGGCAGCTGGGGCAAGGTGAGCGAGGAACTGCAGCAGATGGTCTATGCCGAAGGCACCACTGTCATCCCCGCCATTGTCTCCTACGCCTATCACAACGGCTGCTGGAAAGACCGTGAGTATAAAAACTGGCAGAAAATCTTTGAGAAATAGTGTTTCATAATCATATAGGATAAGTTGATGCGCAGGGCGATGCCTCATGCAGCATCAGCTTATCCTTGTTTGAAATGTGAGGGGTGATTGGAAAGTGGCGTTTGGATTACAGTAACAGTCATTATTCATTAAACAACCTATATCCGATGGAAGAATCAATCCGCAAGCAGTTAAAAGCGTTGATTATGCAGGAAGTGGTGCTGGCTACGGGATGCACAGAACCCGGTGCCGTGGCCCTTTGTGTAAGCAAGGCGTGCGAGACATTAGGCAAAGAGCCGGAAAAGATAGAAATCCTGCTCAGCAAGAATGTGTTCAAGAATGCCATGGGTGTCGGTATTCCCGGCACGGGCATGATAGGCCTCCCCATAGCGGTGGCATTGGCTGTGGTCGCGGGCGATTCGCGGCGGGGGCTTGAGGTGTTGACACTCCCCGCCGATAAAGTGGAGAAAGGCAAGGCATGGCTTGCCAACAATGCCTCGCGTATTGCCATCGGTGTGAAAGACCCGTGCGACAAGCTCTACATCGAGTGCATCTGCACGGCCGGCAACGACACCTCTGTCGCCATCATAAGCCAGCGCCACACTCATTTCATTTACATTGCCTTGAATGACAAGGTTATTTTCGACGGGAGGGATACCTCGCCGCTGAACGAAGGACCTGTGCACGAAGGCGAAGATTGTCCCGACGAGCTCCCCTTGACGGCACGTCTGGTATACGACTACGCCACCACCGCACCCATTGAAGAACTTCAGTTCATCAATGAGACTGTAAAATACAACGACGCTGCCGCCACCGAAGGTCTGAAGGGCTACGGCCTGAAGACGGGCAAAATCCTGATGGAAAACGCCGCCGGCGACATCGTCCATACCGTTGTGGCACGCACTGTGGCAGCCTCCGATGCCCGTATGGACGGCTGCACCCTGTCGGTCTACAGCAACAGCGGAAGCGGCAACCAGGGCATTGCCTGCACGCTGCCTGTTTACAACTATGGCAAAGCCAAGGGCTGCAGCGAGGAGCAGATAACCCGGGCTCTGGTGCTCAACCATCTTATGTCAATTTATATCAAACGCGGCATAGGCCGTCTGAGTGCCCTGTGCGGCATTGTCAATGCCAGCATCGGTGTCTCGTGCGGTATTGTATACCTACATGGCGGCACATTTGAACAGATGTGCTACGCCATAAAGAACATGATTAATACCATTGCAGGCATGGTCTGCGACGGCGCCAAGCCCAGTTGTGCACTGAAGATGAGCACGGGTCTGTACAGCGCCTTTGTCAGTGCCGAGCTGGCATACCACGACTGCGTGGTGGATGCCACCGACGGACTGAGCGAAAGCGATGTGGACTGCTCCATCCACAACCTTGGCAGACTCGGCCACGACGGCATGGACCAAGTGGACGACACTGTCCTTGACATCATGACGCACAAGCAGTAACATTGTCTTTGCCACAGCGTGGCACCGTGGCGGAAACGCCGCTAAACATTCCCTTGTTGATAACTTTCCGCAACGAGGTACTGTTGATTGGAAATTATTATATACTTTTGCATTCGGAAATAATAACGCTTTATAACATGGAACACAGAAAAGAAGAATTGTATTCGCAAGCCATTCCGGCAGGTAAACGCCGCTATTTCTTTGACGTAAAGGAAACCCGTGGAGGTGACAAATTCATCACGATAGCAGAGAGCCGTCGCATATTCGACAATAATACAGGTGAGTTCTATATTGACAAAACCAAGATTTTCCTCTATAAAGAGGACTTCGAGAAATTCCAGAAAGGCCTTGCCAATGCTCTTTCTTTCATAGAAACCGGCATCGAACCCGAACCTGTGGTGCCGCTCGACAGCGACTTCCGCAGCAACGATGGCAACGACAGTGCCTCCAGCTTCCTTGGCAACGAGACGGAGAATCCCTCCTACACCATTGATGACATTGACTTCAAATACTAACGCTGCACATGGGTAAAACCATCTCTATCGCCAACCAAAAGGGCGGTGTGGGCAAAACCACCACTGCCGTTAACCTCAGTGCCGCACTGGCGGTGATGGAGTACAAGGTGCTGCTTGTCGATGCCGACCCGCAGGCCAATGCCTCCTCCGGTCTTGGAATCGACACTGACGATTTGGAAAAGAGCGCCTACGAGTGTTTCCTCGGGCATGCCGACATCCACGACTGCCTCATCGAAACCGACACCCCCAACCTCACTGTCCTCCCCACTCGCATCGACCTTGTCGGTGCCGAGGTGGAATTGGTCAATGAAAAGAACCGGGAGTATTTCATCAAGCGTGCGCTCGACCCGGTCAAGGACGACTACGACTTCATCATCATCGATTGCAGCCCCTCTCTGGGTCTTATCACGGTCAATGCCCTCACAGCTTCCGACTCGGTCATCATCCCTATCCAGAGCGAATACTTTGCCCTCGAAGGACTCGGCAAGCTCCTCAACACCGTGCGCATCGTCCAAACCCGCCTCAACCCGCAGCTGACCATCGAAGGTCTCCTCATCACCATGTACGACTCCCGTCTCCGTTTGGCGCGCCAGGTGGTAGAGGACGTGCGTGCCCATTTCAAGCGGCTGGTTTTCGACACACTTATTTACCGCAATACCAAACTGGCTGAGGCCCCCAGCTACGGCAAGTCTGTCATCATGTACGACGCCACCTGTGCCGGTGCTGTCAACTATCTCAACCTCGCCAGCGAAATACTCAAACGAAACAAGCTCAAGCAAAGCACCAAATAAATGGCAAGCAAGAAACCTCTCGTCCCAGGCCGTGGACTCGATGCCATCTTAGGCAATCTCGATATTGACACCATCAGTGGCAGCCAGTCCGATGTCACCGCTGCTATCAGCATGGTGGACATCAGCGACATTGAGGCCAACCCCTTCCAGCCCCGCAAGGAATTCGACGACACGGCTCTTCAGGAATTGGCCCAGTCTATTCGTGAGCAGGGTGTCATTACTCCCATCACCGTCCGTCGCATGCCCGACGGCAAATACCAGCTCATTGCCGGTGAGCGTCGTCTGCGTGCATCGCAGATTGCCGGGCTCACGCAACTCCCCGCCTACATACGCATCGCCACCGACGGCCAGATGATGGAAATGGCTCTCGTGGAGAATATTCAGCGCGAGAACCTCAATGCTATGGAGATAGCCCTGTCCTACAATGCTCTTATCGAAGAGTGCCAGCTTACCCATGAGCAACTCAGCCAGCGGGTGGGCAAGGACCGTTCCACCATCACCAACTATCTGCGTCTGCTCAACCTCCCTGCCGAGACTCAGCTTGCCCTCAGTTCCGGACAGATAAGCATGGCCCATGCCCGCGCCCTCGTCAACGTCGAGGACCCTGAGCGCCACTTGGCCATCCTCCACGACATAGTCAACCGCCACCTCTCTGTCCACCAGACTGAGCAGATGGTCAAAGCCAACCGCCAGCCCGACAAACCCCGTGCCGCGGTCAAACCCGAACTGCCCAACGCCTATTGTGCAGCCCAGTCGCAACTGAGGCAGACCCTGCAATCCGATGTCGAAATCAAACGTTCCCGTCGTGGCAAGGGCACCCTTACCATCCACTTCAACAACGACGAGGACTTCGACCGTATCATGAAACTCCTCAATCACCATGAGTGAACCACGGCATGACAACAACCTGCGGGCATTCCCGTTTCTCAAACCCACCGGCTTCCTTGGCTGCCTGATACTTCTCGCATCCTTCTTCCTGCCCACAGCGAAGACCCAAGCCCAGATGGTTGTTGCCGATACCGTCTACACTGAAGTCATCCCCACTTTCAAGGCCCACAACCCCACCAAAGCCCTGCTGCTCTCCATCATTCCGGGTGCAGGGCAGATTTATAACGGGCAGGCGTGGAAACTCCCTATCGTCTATGGTGCGCTGGGTGGCGTAGGCTATTTCACCTACACCTACTACAAGAGCATGAAATCTTTCAAGGATGAATACCTCAGCCGCCGTGCCGGCAACGACCCTCAATTGGAAGGATACACCAACTATCCGGTCAGCAGCATATATAATCTTTACCAGTCGAACAATAAAAGTTTCCAAACCTTCGTTCTTATTACTGTGGCGGTTTACGGGCTCAACCTTATTGATGCCTACGTTTTCGGTCATCTCTACGACTTCCAGGTCTCCGACGACCTCTCTCTCAACCTCTCACCCTCCCTCACTCCCGACCCCTACACTCCCTGGGGTTTTTCCCCGGCCATGCAAATGACACTCCGTTTTTGAATAATAACAAAATAAAAAGATAAAAACCAACAACACATGAACCCATTACTGATGATTCAAGGCGACATGGCTGATGTACAGACCGTCGTCGACACTGCGGCTGCCGTTGCCGCCCCTGAACGTATCACCCTCTGGCAGATGGCTCTCAATGGAGGCTGGATTATGATAGTACTAGCCATACTCCTCGCCCTGGCCATCTACATCTCTGTCGAGCGCTACCTTGCACTCCGTCAGGCTCTCAATGCCGAGAACGACAACCTTTTCATGAACAGCATCAGGGAGTATATCCACAAAGGCGATGTCGATGCCGCGCGCTCCCTTTCTAAAAAGACCAACTCTCCCTTGGCCCGCATGGTGGACAAAGGCCTCTCGCGTCTGGGCCGTCCCCTTTCCGACATACAGGCAACCATCGAGAACGAAGGAAAACTCGAAGTGGCACGCCTTGAGAAACGTGTCTCCCTCGTAGCCACCGTTGCCTCCCTCGGCCCTATGATTGGCTTCCTTGGCACCGTCACCGGCATGGTCACCTGCTTCCAGGATATGGCCCATGCTGGCAACAACATCGAAATCAACACCCTCGCCACAGGTATGTACCAGGCCATGGTCACCACTATCGGCGGTCTTATCGTCGGCATCATCTGCTACTTCCTCTACAATGTGCTTGTCACCCGCATCAACAAAGTGGTGCTTGACATCGAAGTGCGTGCCACCGAGTTCATGGATCTCCTCCACGAACCCGCATAATATAACCTAGGAAAACTAGAATCACTAGAACTACTAGAACTCCAAGACCATGATAGAGACAAGAAACAAACTCACCATCGAGAACAACAACTCGACCATGTCCGACCTGGTGTTCCTGCTGCTGGTCTTCTTCATGATGACCTCCACGCTCATCAGCCCCAATGCTGTCAAACTCCTCCTTCCCGAGAGCGGCAGCAAGACCATGGCTAAGCAGAACGTCACAGTCTACATCGACGAGAATTACAACTTCCAGGTGAACAACACCCCCACCGACATCGATGGGCTCCAGCCACTCATCTCCGCCGGCATTGAGCAGGGGGTGAGCGACGCCTGCGTCGTCCTCCGCTCCGACAAGAGTGTTCCCGTACAGTATGTAGTCAACGTCATCGATGCCGTCAATGCCATCAACGAGCAGAGCGGCACCAAGCACAAAGTCATCCTGGCCACCTCGCCAAAGAAATAATATAAAGTACTAGTTCAACTAGTAAGGCTAGTAAAACTATAACAAATGAACCAAGAAGAGAAAAACAAAGCCATATCAGGGATTATAACAGCCCTCTGTCTGGCACTCGTTGTGGTCATCTGTTTGGCATTTGGCTACGACCCGCCCGACCCGCCAATCCCTGAGGAGGGAGTGGAAGTGAACCTCGGCAACAGCGACTTCGGCCTGGGCAATAACCCCATGCCCGATGCCTCCGAGGCCAGCAGTGCCCCGCGTCCCCGTGCCGCCACCGAGAATGTCTCGACCCAGCGCACTGAGTCCACCACACCCATCAACACCTCCGACAATCCTTCCACCGCCAAACACGACAACCCTACACCCACCACCACCAAACCCGATCCGCCCAAAGAGCCTGAAATCAATAAAAACGCGCTCTTCAACGGCAACCGCGGCAACAAGAACAAGAATGCCAACAGCGGCAGCGAAGGCAACACCTACGGCAGCGGAAATATGGGCAAGGAAGGCGGCGACCCCAACTCCAACCGCTATGACGGCACACCCGGTAACGGCGGCGTGGGCTTCTCGCTTGCCGGTCGCTCGGCCAAGGCTCTGCCTTCGCCCAACACCAGCACACAGAAACAGGGCAAAGTGGTCGTCAAGATATGGGTGGACCGCGCAGGCAATGTCACCCAGACCTCGGCTCCTGAAAAAGGCTCCACCGTCACCGACGCTGCCCTTGTGCGTCAGGCCAAGGCTGCAGCCTTGAAGGCCAAGTTCAGTCCCAAAGACGATGCCCCCGAAGTGCAGACGGGTACCATCACATATGTTTTCCGCACAAACTAAGCCATGGACGAGGCCATCCGAATAGACAAATACCTCTGGGCTGTGCGTCTCTACAAGACGCGCAGCCTGGCTACCGATGCCTGCCGCTGCGGACACGTGCGCCTCAACGGCATCCCGGTCAAGCCCTCCCACGAAATCAAGACTGGCGAGGTCTACGAGCTTTCCATCGAGCAGCTGCACAAGGTTATCGAAGTGCGCCAGCCCTTGGCCAACAGGGTAGGGGCTAAGCTCGTAGAAAACTACATGATAGACCGCACTCCTCAGGAGGAATACGAGCGCATACAGATGGTTCGCCAATATGCATTCGAGCGCCGCGACCGCGGTGCCGGCCGTCCCACCAAGCGCGAAAGGCGCGACATTGAGGAATTCAAGTACAAGTAATCCCCCATTTTACGCCGTCGCCAGGGAAAAAAATACAGTACCCCTGCAATAAAAGCATAATAAAGAATACATAATAACAGATTCGACCATGGACGAAGAAGAGGTAATCCGCGACATATTGTCCGGAAACGTAAACCGCTATGAAGATATAGTGAAAGCTTACCAGAGCAATGTCGCCAACCTCTGCTTCAAAATGGGAGGCAACAGGGTCGATATACCTGAGATGACCCAACAGGTCTTCGTCGAGCTCTATATGGCTCTGCCGCGCTTCCAGTTCAAGTCGAAACTGAGCACTTTCATCTACCGTATCACTGTCAACGTCGTCTGCAAGGAACTCAAACACCAGAGCCGGATGATTGTCATGCCCGAGGACGCCCCGATGCCCGACCGCCCCAGCGACGAGCCCAACGCCGAGCAGTCCATCATCCGCGACGAGCGCATCAGGCAGGTGCGCAAAGCCATCGGCCTCCTGCATCCCGAACAACGCACCGCCTTGGTGCTATACACCTACAACGACTTCTCCTACAATGATATTGCAGACGTAATGCAGTGTACCACCGCCAAAGTCGAGTCTTTGATTTTCCGCGCCCGCAAAAACCTGAAGAAACTGCTGACCCTGAAAACCGGACACTGACCCACCCCACTGCCCCGACCCTAAACAAAGTAGAAATCAATACCTCAACCGTGAAAGAAAACTTACATATTACTGACGACGAAGCGCTGCAGACAATACGCGCCATGCACTATCCGGACGACATCGACGTGACCGATGCTGTCATGGCGCAGGTGCGCAAAACCCCGCTTCTCATTCCCCAGAGACAGCGGCGCCAACGTTTCCAGCGCATTGCCACGGCGGTGGCGGCTTGTGCCGTCCTTGCGGTGGCGTTCAATGTGACGATGCTCTACACCCGCAACTACAACGAAGCGCAGATCGGCAGTCTCATCGCCTCGGTCTACGACTACCACGCCGACTATGAGACCAACTCGCAGCTGATTGAATCCGCTGCCTTCGATTACCTCTACGAATAAACAATACTATAACACATACGTCATGAAAAAACTTCTTTCAACCCTGTTTGCCATACTGCTGTGCAGCGCGTTGCTTGCCCAGTCCCCCGACGGCGGGCGGCACAAACGCCACAGCCGTCCCGAACCTCCCAAGATTGAGGAGATGGTCAGCAACCTCTCGGCTGTGCAGAAGAAGAAACTGGAAACCATCACCCAGAACTGCAAGGCTAAAACCGCCCAGCTGCAAAAAGAAATGGACAAGGTAAGAACCGAAATACGCAGCATGATGGACAAGGAGGGCGACCAGTCCGACAAACTCTTCCCCCTCTTCGACCGCGAGGCCGCCCTGCAGGCGCAGATGTCCAAGGAGATGTATTCCGTCCGCATACAGATAGACCAAGTGCTCACCCAGGAGCAGCTTGCCGAGTTCCGCGCCCGCTGCAAGGCTGACCGGCAGAAATCGCCGAAACGCAACACCGAGTCCAAAAAGACGAAGAGCCGCAAATGAACGTTAGTTCATCTCCACATTCCATGCCGCCCCCGACAGGCGGCTTTTCTTTTGCCGGCAGTAGGCACACACCTTTTGAATCCGTAGTAGCGTCGTCATTTATTCGATCGTTATTCGCTCGTTTTCCCTTCTTTTTCCCTTTACAGAAGGGAAAACGATGGGAAAAGGATATGACACAAAGTGCATAAAGAACGGCACAACAACGATTTGGCAACAAAAGGCAATAGATGGACGAAATGCAGAGGGTGCGTGGAAAAACCTGAGTGCAAAAAGCCTGTAAAGTCGGTTTAACGTCCTTTATTGGTATTTTTACGAAAGTAGAGGCGGGGTTAAGGTAACTTAACGAGCCGGACAAAAACAAATTGAGTAATTTTGCAGCGGTTTTCAGCGATATCCCTGTCTCGCCGTAGTCCGCTACGGCTTTGCCAGCGATGCGGCCAATCTGCTCGAAACAAATACTAATCTGGCATAAACCCTAATGACCGATTTGGGTTTAAAAAAGGGGAAAGAACGACGTTGCCTTGTCCTTGCCTGGGTGTTTGGGTGGCCTGATTCCGCCGGCAGTAGGAGGGAGCCTATGCCGTCGGGTTGGGAGAAAACGGTGGCGGGTGGCGGCGGCCGGGCTGGCTATTGCCTGTTGGCTTGGCTGAAGGACTGCAGCACGGCGGCGGTCATGCGGTTCCAGCCGTATTTCTGCTTCTCTTCGCGCACTCCGGCGGTGAAGGCCTCCTCTTTGTTCTCTTTGTAGTAGTTGACAAGTGCGTCGCTGATGGCTTGTGCATCGGGTTCGACCACATAGCCTATCTTGCCGTCGGGCACTATCTCGGCGAGGCCGCCGACGTTGGTGACGAGCATGGGTTTCTCGAAGTGGAAGGCTACCTGCGTCACTCCGCTTTGGGTGGCGGTTTTGTAGGGCTGCGCCACAATGTCGGCGGCACAGAAGTAGAGGTTCACCCGGTCGTCGGGTATGTAGTCGTTGTGGAGCACCACGATGTCGTTGATGTCGAGAGCGCGGATGCGGTCGAGATAGGGTTTGGGGTCGCCGTAGAACTCGCCCGCCACGACGAGTTTCACGCCCATGTCCTGCAGACGGAGGTCGCCGAAGGCGTCGATGAGCAGGTCGAGCCCTTTGTAGTCGCGGATGAATCCAAAGAAGAGAACATATCTGCCCTGTTCCTTCAGCCCCAGTTGTCGGCGGGCTTCGCCTTTGTCGATGAGTTTTCCGTAGTGGTCGTAGATGGGGTGTGGTGCCCAGGTCTTGGGTTTGCTGTGGCGGTCGAAGCGGTTGATGTCGGCAATGACGGCTTGCGAGAGGGTGGTGAAACCGTCCATGGCATTGACGAAGTAGGAGGGGAATAGCTTGTCGAGCAGGTTGGGCTCGTGTGGTATCATGTTGTGGATTAGTCCTATGCAGCGTGTGTGGCGGTTGCGGCTGATGCGGCGTGCCAGGGTGCCGAAGCAGGGTGCCATGAACGACATCCAGTAGGCAAAGACCATGAGGTCGGGTTTCTTTTTGCGTATTTCGTTGCCGACGCTGAGCCAGTTGAAGGGGTTGCAGGAGTTGATGCGGCGCCGGATGGCGAGACCTTCGGGTGCGGGGCCGTCGGTGAACTGCGTCTTGCCGGGGAAGAGGAAGCTTGGGTACTGGAGTGTGAAGGTGTACATCTCTACTTGGTGCCCTTCGGCTTGGAACTGAAGGGCGAGACGCTCATTGAAAGCGGCGAGACCGCCGCGGTAGGGGTATGCTGTGCCGACGATGATGATGTGCATGTTTAGTGAATTAGTAATTAAAAAATAATAATCAAAAAACATGCAAAAATACAAAAAATATTAAACATACAATAATTTCGTGCATATTTTGTTTTGATGTTTGAAAGTCGAACATAATTCAAAATATTAAATACTATACTATCATGAAGAAACTTCTTTTTGTATTGACATTGGCTCTGATGGGCTGCCATTCGGGGCAGACGCAGCAGCAGGCTGAGGTGAACCGTGCGGTTTCGCTTCCGGCGGAAGGTGTGATGTATGCCGATTTCAGCAATGTGGCGGCTCAGACGATAGACGGCGTGGTGCATATACGCACCGTGCAGACCCGTCTCACGCCGTTGTACCAGTCATTTTTCGGTTTTATCATTAATCAGGGAGTGCAGCGCAGGGAATACAGCGCCTACGGCTCGGGAGTGATTATCAGCGACGACGGCTATATTGTGACTAATAACCACGTTGTCCAGGATGCGGAGCGCATTTCTGTCACGCTGAACGACAAGCGTGTGCTGCCTGCCACACTGGTGGGCAATGACCCGGCCACGGATTTGGCAGTCATTAAGGTGGATGCCAAGGATTTGAAGGCTATCCCTTTCGGCAATTCGGACAGTGCGCGTGTCGGGCAGCCTGTTTTGGCTATCGGCAACCCGTTTAATCTCACATCCACCGTCACGGCGGGCATTATCAGTGCCAAGGCAAGGAATGTGGGCATTATCGACAACAACCGTGGCATGGAGAGCCCGATAGAGTCGTTCATCCAGACCGACGCGGCGGTAAACCCCGGCAATTCGGGCGGTGCGCTGGTGGACGCACAGGCGCGCTTGATAGGCATTGTCACGGCCATAGCTTCCGCCGACGGATATTATACGGGCTACAGTTTCGCCATTCCTGCCAATCTGGCGCAGAAGGTGACCGATGACTTGAAGCGCTACGGGCATGTGCAGCGCGGATATCTGGGCGTGCAGGTGGTGGAGATGACTTCGGACATGGCCACGCAGATGGGGTTGAATGCGGTGAAGGGTGTGCTTGTAGCGCTTGTGGTGCCTGATGGTGCCGCTTCCAGGGCCGGTTTGCAGAAGGGCGACCTGCTGCTGTCGATTGCCGGTGTTCAGGTGAACAGCTTTGCCGAGATGATGGAGGAGGTGGGTCGTCATGCCCCCGGCGACCATGTAGATATCACATACTACCGCAACGGCAAGACCCATGCCACGACAGTGACCCTTACCAACGCCCAGGGCACCACGGCAGTGATTCGTAGATAATAGTGTTTGCGAGTATAAGCATTGTCTGGTTTGAAGACATAAAAGAGGCCCCGCAGTGCAGTGCATTGCGGGGTCGGTTTTTGTCGGGATAAGGGTTAGTAGATGGTTAGCTTTTGGATAGAGGTGCCTTGTGGTGAGTAGAGTGTGACGAAGTATGTGCCGGCAGGATATTTGTCGAGGGGGATGGTGAATTGCGGTTGGTGGACTTTGAGTGTGAGGAGTTCGCGGCCAGAGGCATCGGTCATGGTAATTGAGAATTGAGATTTGGGAATTGAGATTTGAGAGTTGATTGTTATGGTAACGGAGTTGTGTGCGGGGTTGGGGGTGAGGGTGAAGAGGGTGTTTTGGTTGTCGGGGGAGGAGATGCCTTCGGTATGCCAGTCGAAGTGGGCGGTGAAAGAGGAGTCTTGCGTGATGATGAATTGTCGGGGATTGGAGGTGTCGCCGTCGTTCCAACGGAGGAATCGGTAGGTGTTGTTAGGAATGGCGGTGAGGGTGACCGTATCGCCCTCGAAGTAGGTGCCGCTGCCGTCAACGTGTCCGCGGACGGGATAGTCGGGCTTTGCGGTGACGTGGTAGTAGTCTCTGTCGGAGAAGTAGGCGATGAAGGTAGTGTCCTGTGTGACGAAGACGGTGCGGGGGTTGGAGGTGTCGCCGTCGTTCCACCAGACGAATTTGTATCCTCTTGCAGGGGTGGCGTAAATTGTTTGGTTGATATGCATGGACAGTTCACAGTTGGGGTAGGCGGTGCCCATGGTGCTGTCGGCAGAGAGGGTGTGCACCATGGCGTAGTCGATCATGGGTTGGAAAAAGCCGAATTCTTTATCATGCCAAGGATTAATTATCCATAATGAATCCTCTGGACGAAACCACGTAACGACTAAAGGATCGCCACATGCAAAGGAATTAATCACACATAGATCGGTGTAACAAGTCGGTTTTGAATTGTACATAAACATGTCATCCACATCATTATTGTTAAAGGTGCCAGCCAGATAGAAGAGCGAGTCGACATAGATGGGGTTTTTTAGATGGGCTTCGTAGAGGAGGCAGTATTTGAATCCATAGGTGACGGTGTCGATGTTGTAAGGGATTTTGTATAGTTTTGGAGTGGCGGTGTCCCATCGGATGGAATCAAACAATAGAATAGTGTCGTTGACAGGTTTGAGGATGTTTATATATTCAGGTACGCGAGGATTGCCGTGGTTCGGCAAAGGATGGAAGGTTGGATCAAGGAAGGTGTCGGTCTGCCAAACACCGACACCGGTGATGGCAGCGGGATGGTTAACGTATTCGGGCCGAACCCACCAAATACTTCCGTGGGTACAATGTCTATGTAGAAATAATGCCCCATGCTCATACCAAGCAGGATAGTGGGAAGGTGAATAATTGGTGTCGAAATAGACATCGCACGTGTCGAACCATTCGGTGTAATGGTAGCCGGGAAGTCTGCCGTTCGGGCCAGTGACAGTGTCGTATGACTGTGCTCTGGCGTGGATGAACATGGCAAGCAGGACGATGGCGAAGGTTGCTATGTTTTTCATGTCTCTATTGTGTTAGTCTTCGAGAGGACTTATCGTGATGTCGGCTGTCCCCAAGTACTGTTGAGGAATAACAGGGTCAGAACACCTATGGTTATAATGCCTCTTTTCATGTTTAATTTTTTTGCAAAGATACTTTTTTTTTTTGATTATTGATTTTTTTTAGAAAGATTGTTCAAAATAATAACATCATTTGAAAAAAAAGCGTATATTTGCAAATTGAAAAGTAACGTAAAAAACTATTATCTTTATGAAAGTCAAAGTCGGTATAGCCCAGATGTCGTGTGTGGCTGACAAGCAGGAGAACATTGCACGCTACACGGAGAAGGTGCGTGAGCTGGCATCCATGGGTGCTCAGATTGTCTGTTTGCAGGAACTTTTTGCCTCGTTGTATTTCTGCGACGAGGAGCGTTACCAGAACTTCCAGTTGGCGGAGCCCATACCCGAGGGCCCCACATGCCAACACTTCATGGCTTTGGCCAAGGAGCTGGGCATTGTGTTGGTGTGTTCCCTGTTTGAAAAACGTGCCGAAGGGCTTTACCACAATACCACGGCTGTGATTGACGCGGACGGCTCGTATTTGGGCAAGTACCGCAAGATGCATATACCCGACGACCCGGGCTATTACGAGAAGTTCTATTTCACTCCCGGCGACTTGGGCTATAAGGTGTTCAAGACCCGATATGGCACACTGGGTGTGCTGATATGCTGGGACCAGTGGTATCCCGAGGCTGCACGTATCACCAGCCTGATGGGTGCCCAGATGCTGTTTTTCCCCACAGCCATCGGCTGGGACGTGCGGCAGAACGAGCACGACAACCGGGAACAGTACGAGGCTTGGCAGACCATACAGCGGAGCCACGCTGTGGCCAACGGGGTGCCTGTTATCAGTGTGAACCGCACCGGCCGGGAAGGCGGCATGCAGTTTTGGGGCGGCAGTTTCATCACCAATGCCTTCGGGCGTGTGCTGTATCAGGCCCCACATCTGGAGGAGGCGCTGCACGTCGAGGAACTCGACTTGGACGAGAGCGACCATTACCGCCGCCACTGGCCCTACTACCGCGACCGCCGCATAGACAGCTACGCCCCCATACTGAAACGATATATTGACTAATTAGTAGGAATTTTCGGAATATTCCGAATTCTCAGAATAATCTGAATAATCCGATTACTCAGAAAATAACAATCATGACTCCAAAAGATCAAGGCTACTATATGCCCGCCGAATGGGCAGAGCACCAGGCTACCTGGCTCAGCTATCCCCACAACGAGGATTCCTGGCCGGGCAAGATTGAGACCATCTTCCCGTCGTACCACATCTTTATCAAGACACTGGCCGAGGCCGAGGACGTGCATATCAATGTGGATGACCAGAAAATGCAGGACATTGTGACAGCGGCTTTGACTGCCGCTGGCACGGATATGAAACGCATCTTCTTCCACCAGTTCCCCACAAATGACGCCTGGTGCCGCGACCATGGCCCGGCTTTCCTGCTCAACAGGCAGGAGAGCGGCAAGCACGCCATGGTGAACTGGAACCACAACGCCTGGGGCGGCAAGTACCCCTATGAGTTGGACACACAGATACCCGTGCGCATATACGAATACCTCTCGCAGCAGGACAAGGCCCTGCAGCTGTTCGAGCCGGGCATTGTAATGGAAGGCGGCAGCATTGACGTGAACGGGGTGGGAGACCTGTTGACCACCACTTCCTGCCTACTCAATCCTAACCGCAACCCCCACCTCAAACAGGAACAGATTGAGGAATACCTGCGCAGCTACTACGGTGTGGAGAATATAATATGGCTGGGCGACGGCATTGTGGGCGACGACACCGACGGCCACGTGGACGACCTGAGCCGCTTTATCTCCGAGGACACCATTATCACGGCGGTGGAAGAAAACCGCTGGGACGAGAACTACGAGATGTTGCAGGACAACCTGAAGACATTAAAGAAGTGCCGTCTGGCCAATGGCAAACAGCCTACGATTGTGGAGCTGCCCATGCCCGACATGGTGTTTTACGACAACCAGCGGCTGCCCGCCAGCTATGCCAACTTCTATATTGCCAATAACAAGGTGATTTTCCCCACCTACCGCTGCCTGACCGACAACGAGGCGGCCTATATCCTCGAGGCCTGCTTCCCTGACAGGGAGATTGTGGGAATAGACAGCACCGACATTGTGTGGGGTCTGGGCTCCTTCCACTGCCTCTCGCAGCAGATGCCGCGCTGGTAGCTTTTCAGAATCTGGAGAACGGATGCTTGCGCCAGTAAAGGATGAGCAGCAACCCGAAAAGCATGCCGCCGAGGTGTGCAAAATGCGCTACGCCGTCGGCATGGAAAAAGCCCTCGAATAGTTCGATGGCTGCATACCCTATCACAAACCACTTGGCTTTGATAGGCATGAGGAAATAGAGATAGATGCGCTCGTTGGGAAACATCATGCCAAAGGCCAGCAGGATGCCATAAACGGCTCCCGACGCACCCACGGTGAGGTACCAGCCGGGGACAAGCAGGTTGCACAATCCCGCGCCAATGCCGCAGAACAGATAGTAGAAGAGAAACCGGCGTGAACCCCAGTAGTTCTCAAGTACATATCCAAACATCCAAAGGGCGAACATATTGAAGAGGATGTGGCTCCAGTTGGCGTGCATGAACATGTAGGTGACAAGCTGCCACAGGCGGAACCGTCCGGTGGGGATGGCGTTGAGGGCACACATGGAGGTGATGTTGTTGTAGCCGTATTTCTCCAGTACCATGGTGGCAAGGAAAATGATGATGTTGATGATAAGCAGGTTCTTCACCACGGTGGGCAACATGCGGAATCCTTGGGGGCTGTAGTCGGACATAATGTTTTTGTAAGAATGGGTTTAACTTAGCAATTGTTCGGGGGAAAGAATGGCCATTGTCTTCTTCCCCGATGGGCTGACAGTGGGCATCTGGCAGCAGAACAGGTCGGCGACAAGTTGCTGCATTTCGGTCTGCTGGAGGGCGGTGCCTTTCTTTACTGCCATCTGGTGCGCCAGCGAGCGGCACAGGCTCTGGGCGCGATTGTTGAACTTCTGAATCATGGAGCTTTTATAATCCACGAGAATTTGGTCGAAAAAGGGCTGCAGCTCGCTCTCCTTGACATCGGTGGGGGTGGCGGTGACCACAAAGGTAGTCTGCCCGATAGAGCCAATCTCGAAGCCGTATTCCTTGAGGTCGGGAAGCAGCTCGTTGAGCACCTCGGCGTCGGCGGGCGTGAACTGGCAGTTGACTGGGAAGAGCAGCTGCTGAGAATGGGCAGGGCTTTTGCGGTTGGTGAGCCGCTCGAATAGGATGCGCTCGTGGGCGGCCTGCTGGTCAACCACCAAAAGGCCGGAGGGCATCACGCTGACGATATAGCTGTTGTTGAGCTGCAGGCACGGGGTCTGCTGGCTGATGGGGGAGGGTTTTTCCTCTGATGGCAGGACGGCAGGACTCTCTATTGTTGTCTGCTTGTCGGCAAGGGTGTCAGGCTTGCTCTCTGTTTGGGACTTGATGTCGAAGAATGAGGTCCACTTGGGGTCGACGGGAGCCGCACTTTTTATCGGGGCGCCCTGGGCACTGCGAGAGTGGGACGAGGTGCTTCCGAAGGGATTGTAGCCGGGGGTGTAGTGAATCTGTGGCGGCTTGGGAATGTATCCTTTCGGTGCGGGAGGAAAGTCGACTTCCTCGATGGGGTTAAACTGCAACTCGGTGGCAAGGCTGAACTGGCCTATAGCCTTGCGGGTGGCGGCACGCAGGATGGAGAACAGGGCACTCTCGTCGATGAACTTCACCTCTGTCTTTGTGGGGTGGATGTTCACATCAAGGCGCGACGGGTCGACACTGATGTGGATGAAATAGCTGGGGTAATGCCGCTCGGGGATGACATCGGCGTAAGCCTTCTCGATGGCGGCGTTGAGGGCGGGATGCTTGATGAAGCGGTGGTTGACAAAGAGGTACTGCTCGCCGCGTGTCTTGCGGGCATATTCAGGCTTGGATACATAGCCCTGAATATTGGCAATGTCGGTCTGCTCGTTGACGGGACAGAGATGCTCGCGGTGACTGTTGCCGAATATCTGGCTGATGCGTTCGGCAAAGTTGCCCGCATGCAGGTCGTAGAGCAGTTTGCCATTGCTGTGGAAGGTGTAGTCGGTCTGGTAATTAATCAGAGCTACACGCTTGAAGATCTCCTCTATGTGGCTGAGCTCTATGCTGTCTTTCTTCAGGAAGTTGCGCCGTGCCGGCACATTGAAGAAGAGGTTCTTGACCGATATCGAAGTGCCGTTGGGACAGGCACAGGTCGTCTGCTCCTTGACGTCGCTGCCCTCTATTATGATATGTGTGCCCAGCTCGCTGTCGTGCAGTTTGCTCTTCATCTCCACCTGGGCGATGGCGGCAATGGAGGCCAGCGCCTCGCCGCGGAAGCCCATGGTGCGGATGGCAAAGAGATCGTCGGCTTTGTGTATCTTGGATGTGGCGTGCCGCTCGAAACAGAGGCGGGCGTCGCTGTCGCTCATGCCGCACCCATTGTCGATGACTTGTATGAGTGTGCGTCCGGCATCCTTGACAATGAGCTGTATCTTGCTGGCACCGGCGTCGTGGGCATTCTCCAGCAGCTCCTTTACCGCCGAGGCGGGACGGTCAACCACTTCGCCTGCGGCAATCTGGTTGGCAACGCTGTCGGGCAGTATGTTGATGATGTCACTCACTTTGACTGGACTGGTGAAGTTGCCTGATGAGGGTGTCGTTGGCGTTGGCCAGGATGTTGGAAAGCATCTCTTCGGGGCTCATGCCGACGCAGGGAATCATCAGGCGGGTCTGCTCAGCCATGTAGTGGTCGGGATACTTGTCCACAAAGGTCTGGTAGGCTTGCTTGGCCTCTTCGTATTGCGAGTTGTCTTCATAGGCCTTGCCTTTGAGGAAATAGCAGATGGGCACATCCTCGAAGTCGGGGTAGTTGTCAATGACGCGGTCGAAGAGTTCGATGGCGCGGTCGGTGTGCAGCACATTGCTCTGCACCTCGGCGGCCTTGAGCAGGAATTCGGGTGTAAGCGAGTCGGCAGGGTATTTGTCGGCAAAAGCCACATACATCTCTGTCAGCTCGTCGGCAGTGGCAGAGTCTGCGGCAATGGCAAGCTCAAAGATAGAGTCCTCGAAGTCCTCTATCTGGTCGATACGTTCTTCGCGGGAGGGGCCGCAGGCGGCCACCATAGCCGCCATAATCAATATAAGTGCGATTCTTTTCATCTTATTTTTGTTTTTACGGGTTTCATGCGGTATGCCGTCCTCACCTTTCCGGCGGCGACATCATTCAGTTTTCTCTTAATCATTGTTTTGCGTATAGGACTCAGCCTGTCGGTGAACACCTTGCCGTTCAGATGGTCTATCTCGTGCTGGGCGACACGGGCAAACATGCCGTGCACCTCCTCCTCGTGCAGCTGCCAATTCTCGTCATACCAGCGCATCACAATGCCTTCGGGGCGCAGCACGTCCTCGTGGATGTCGGGGATGCTCAGGCAGCCTTCGTTGAAGTATTGCTTCTCACCGCAGAAATCAAGTATCTCGGGGTTGATGAGTGTATGCTCCTCCACGGGGTCGCTGTAGGTGTCGGTTTTCTCGTCGTAGGGGCGGAAACCGATGACCACTAAGCGGATGCTGAGGTCAATCTGGGGCGCGGCAAGCCCTACGCCGTCGGCGGCGTACATGGTTTCATACATGTCCTTGATAAGCTGGTCGAGGCCGGGATAGTCTTTGTCAATGGGTTGCGCAACCTTGCGCAGTGTTGGATGGCCGAAGCCGACGATGGGATATATCATTTGCGATGTAGTGTTTTATAACGTTCTCATATAATCCTGCAGCATGATGGTGGCGCTCACCTGGTCAATCATGGCCTTGTCCTGCCGCTGCTTTTTCTTCAAGCCCCCGTCAATCATGGCCTGGAATGCCAGCTTGGATGTGAAACGCTCGTCGATGCGGGCAATCTCCTTGTCGGGGAATGCCTCCGCCAGCTGCTGTACAAACGGCTCGATGATGGCGGACGACTGCGATGGGGTGTTGTCCATGTGTTTGGGCAGCCCCACCAGAAACATATCGACGGGCTCCTTTTGGCAATAATCTTTCAGGAATTGGAGCAGGGTGGGAGTGGCCACCGTCGTCAATCCGGTGGCAATGATGCGTTGCGGGTCGGTTACTGCGATGCCGGAACGCTTTATGCCATAGTCTATTGCAAGGATTCTACCCATTCGATAGATGCTTTTTTGAGTTTGCAAAGGTACATCTTTTTCCTGAATAATTAAAGATATTTTTACTAATAGTTTGATAAGTATAATCAGCCTTTGATTGCTTGATTGTCTGAAATTGAAAGGTGAAAATTGAAAATTGAAATATTTTGACAAGTGGTGTGCCGGCTATTTTTCAATTTTCAATTTTCACTTTTACGCCTTCAAGCATTCACTCAAGCGTCGTCATTTATTCGCTCGTTATTCGATCGTTTTCCACTCGTTTTCCGTTTCACAAAGGGAGAACGATGGGAAACATATCGAAAAACGATGGGATAAAGAACGGCGCAACCTCGAGGCCAGAAGGTCCACAGAGGAACGTTGGGGACAAATATGCGACACTTTCGGAATGTTGGAGTAAGTTGGCGAAAATTGGCGTACTACCCCACATAATAAATAGTAACTTCCGCGCGAAGCGGCAAGCGTCTCGCCAAAAAAAAACGTTGCTTCCATTCTTTATATCTAACCCAAGTCAAGCTTCTCCTTTTTTTCGGGAAATGAAACATTTTTTTTGCTGAATGAAAAAAAAGATGTATCTTTGCAACCGATTTCAAGAGACGAAAAGCTGGTCCCATAGCTCAGTCGGTTAGAGCAACTGACTCATAATCAGTGGGTCCTTGGTTCGAGCCCAAGTGGGACCACTTTTTTTTAATCACACAAAAACAACACACACTATGAATATTGATTGGCAAAACCTACCCTTCGGTTATGTTAAGACCGACTACAATGTCCGTTGCTACTATCGCAATGGTCAATGGGGTGAAATTGAAGTGTCCTCTTCCGAGCACATCGAGATGCACATGGCTGCTTCGAGCCTTCACTACGGCCAGGAGGCTTTTGAAGGTTTGAAAGCTTACCGCTGCAAGGATGGCAAAATCCGCATCTTCCGTCCCGAAGCCAACGCTGAGCGTCTGCAGAGCACCTGCCGCGGCATCATGATGCCCGAGCTCTCCACCGAGAAGTTCGTGGAAATGTGCAAGAAGGTTATCAAGCTCAACGAGCGTTTCATCCCGCCTTACGGCACCGGCGCCAGCCTCTATCTGCGTCCGCTGCTCATCGGTACCGGCATCACCGTGGGTGTGAAACCCGCCGACGAGTATCTGTTCCTCATCTTTGTCACCCCCGTTGGACCTTACTTCAAGGGCGGTTTCAAGGCCAACCCCTATGTTATCACCCGCAAGTATGACCGTTCCGCTCCTCTCGGAACCGGTATCTACAAGGTCGGCGGCAACTACGCTGCTTCGCTGCGCGCACACGTCGAGGCTTGCCACGGTGGCCAGTATGCATGCGAGTTCTATCTCGATGCAAAGGAAAAGAAGTATGTCGACGAGGCCGGTGCTGCCAACTTCTTCGGCATCAAGGACAACACCTATATCACTCCTAAGAGCACTTCCATCCTGCCCTCCATCACCAACAAGAGCCTCATGCAGTTGGCCGAGGATATGGGCATGAAGGTGGAACGTCGTCCCATCGACGTTGAGGAGCTGGCCGACTTCCAGGAAGCCGGTGCCTGCGGTACCGCTGCTGTTATCAGCCCCATCGAGCGCCTCGACGACCCCGAGACCGGCAAGAGCTACAACTTTGGCAAGGAGCCCGGTCCCTGGAGCACCAAGCTGTACCACGCCCTCCGCGCCATTCAGCTGGGCGAGGCCGAGGATGTCCACCACTGGAACACCATCATGGACTAAGTAAACTAGTTGAGATTCATATAATCTCTACTCCCGCAGCACTCGTGTTGCGGGAGTTTTTTGTTTTCTCTTGTCAATAAGCAGCTTACCCCTCTGTTGTGCAGTGGGTGGGCACAACAGTTGAACGCTGTACCCTGCACTTGCATAGGGTAGGGGTGCTACAAATGTGCTAAAGAGTCCTGCCGAATCAATAATTTTACGTATATTTGCAAATATGAAGGGGATTAAAAGTGATGTGTAAATAAAAGTAAAATAGGTGGTTAAACCTCATAAGATAAACGACACAACTAAGTAATAATAAGTAACAACTATGCCGTTTGATATTCATAGTTTTGCAGAATCATGCATCCGTGGGGAGTATGTGTTGGTGGTTGGCAGCGAGTGCGTACTGCGGAAAGACGAGGGCGATGCGCAGCTGAAAGCCTTCGGAGGCAACAGCGACCGCATGCTCTATAAGCTGACTGCCGCCCATCTCATAGACGACGAGGAGGATGTCAACGAGAAGTTCAGGCAGTACACCGATTTCGAACCCTTGGGTCGCAAGCTGCAGTCCGCATCCCTACATGAGGCAGTGGAATGGGTATTCAAAAACCGTTTCTTCGGTAACCAACCCCTAACTACCGACCTTGCCGAGCCCACGTTGCGCGACCTCATTGCCACCCGCTGTTTCCGTGTGGTGCTCACCACCACTATTGACCCCTATGTGCTTTGGCTAATGGAGGATGTGTGGGGCAAGGGCAATGTGCGGGTCTGCAACATCTGTGACACCGAGAGCCGCGGTCCTTCTTTGGGCGACTATGAGTATAACGAGTTCCACGACGTTCCGCCCACCCTCTATTATGCCTTCGGCACTATCCACCCCGGCAACACCTCCCAATCCCTCTACCATCTTACCGACGACGACGCGCTCCGCATCATCGTAGAACTCTATAAGCAATCTCACGAAGAGCGCAGCAACATGAACGAACTCACCAACTACATCACTCCGATGGGGCGTGGCACTCAGCGCCCCGAGCCGCGGCAGCTTCTCTGTGTGGGCTGCGACTTCGACAACTGGCTATTCCGGTTCTTTATGTATGTCCTCTGTGGAGAAAATATGACCAGCCATGAGAGCGAAGGAGGCGTGGTGGCGATGACCTGGAACGAGAACACAAAGTTGAAGGACTATTTGGAAAAGAGAAAAGTTCACACTGAACCTGACTCGCGGGCATTCATGTGCAAACTGGTCGATACAATTAACGATAAGTACCCGCTATGTCAGGATGGAGACATCTTCATCTCCTATGCCCATGAAGACTGGGTGGAGGCCAGCCAACTCTACCAACTGCTTAAGGATAAGGAATACAACGTGTGGATTGACGATGCACGGCTAGGACATGACGGAAAAGGCACCGACTTCAACAACCGAATTCGTAATGCCATCAACCAGTGCAATGTCTTCATCCCCATCCTATCCGACCAAACGCGGCATGACCTCGAGACGCTGTCCTGCAAGGTGGCCGACATCGATTTTTCCAAGCCACAAGACCAATGGCCCCAAGGTGCCCATTACTATATGAAAGAATGGAGCTATGCGCAGGAATGCAATGATAAAGGCCGCTCTTTTGTGGTGATTCCCTTCACTATCGGTGGCTATAATTGCAATACCGACTACCATTTAAAAATGCTCCCTGTCATCTTCGGCGCCACCCAGTTCTCTGCCAACGACCGAGACTGTATGAGCAGGATAATGAAAGAGATTGAAGGCGTACATGAACGAAACAACACAAGGCAACAATGAGCATACACAACCCGTGGCGCGGGCTCTCCTCGTACGAGGACCCCGCCGTGAGCAAACAAGAATACCTCTTCTGTGGCCGCGACCGCGAGAGTGAGGAGCTCTTCCGCGAGATTGACCACAACCCCGTCGTAACCCTCTATGGCCGCTCTGGCCTGGGAAAGACCTCGTTGCTCAATGCGGGCGTGTTCCCCCTGCTGCGTACCTATGGCTATCGTCCTGTGCCTGTCCGCTTTGGCACCGACACTGGACAGCAGGACTTGGCTGAGGCGATGCTTGCCACCATACAGAACCATTGCGCTGCCCATTGCCGCCTGTCTGGGGAGAATCTGAACCAGATTGCAGCCGAAGACCCAGTGGCTATGCTGTGGCACTACTTCCACACCACCACCTTCACTGACCCTGAGACCGCTGAGGAGGTCTATCCCGTGTTAGTCTTGGACCAGTTTGAGGAGACCATCATGTCCAACCGCGAGGCCGCCATACTGCTGCTCCGTCAAATGCAGGCACTCTTAGGCCGCAGCCGCCGCTTCCCTTCCGAGGCATATAATGCTGTGCTAAACTTCCGTTTCGTCATCGCGCTGAGGGAGGACTACCTCTATTGCCTCGAAGACTGTATCACCGCCGGCGGCTGTTGGGACTTGCGCAACTGCCGCTACCGCCTGTTGCCAATCCGATATGGCGATGCCCGCGCCATCGTTCTGAAGCCGGGCAGAGATGTGTTGAACCTCGCCGACAGCGAGCGCATCGCCGACACCATCCTTCACCAGTCGCTTATCAACCCTGACCGGTTGCGTAAAGGAAACCCCGACGATGCCGAGATCAACCCGCAGCTGGTCTCGCTGCTTTGCTCCCAGCTCTACGACAATGCCTACCCCATCGGGGAAGTCCACGGCCCCCATCGTATCACGGCTGTCTTGCTGGAACAGGAAAAGGACACTACCCTGAAGGACTTCTACCTCAATACTATACGCAAGACAGGGTTGGACGCACAGCAGCAGCACCAGCTCGAAGAGCGTCTGGTCAGTGACGGGCGTCGGCAATCGGCGGGCTACAACCTCCTGGTCAGCCTTATCACAAAGGAAAAACTGGACCAACTGGTCCGTGTGGGACTGTTGCGCACCTACACCACCGCCACCAACCGTGAGCCGCAAGTCGAAATCATCCACGACCAGATAGCTGCGGCGGTGGAAGAGGCCAGGCAGGAATGGATCTTGGAGCAACAGAAGCGGGCACAAAAGCGGAAAGCTCGGCGGCTAGCTGGCCTCGTGGGTGCAGCCCTCTTGGTCATCCTCGGTTTGGTCGTAGTCATCCAGCGGATGCGTACTATACAGGAGCGTATGCTTACCAACCAGTCGCGCTATGTGGCGGAGAAGGCTTTGCAGCTGGTGGATGAAGGTGATTCCTATATGGCACGGCGGCTGCTCCTACATGTACTGAAAAACTGCCCCTATACGGTAGAGGCGGAATCGGCCTTGATAAAGGCCAGAAATCATGAAACGGCCGTACTCAGGGGGCATACAGGCTCTGTCTTATCTGTGGCGTTCAGTCCGGACGGCAGCCGGATAGTCTCTGGGTCGCATGACAATACCCTTATTCTCTGGGATACGAAGAGCGGCAAACCCAACGTCGAACCCATGAGGGGGCATACAGGCACGGTCTTCTCTGTGGCGTTCAGTCCGGACGGCAGCCGGATAGTCTCTGGGTCGGGTGACGGGACCCTTATTCTTTGGCATACGAGGAGCGGCAAGCCCCTCGGCGATCCCATGAGGGGGCATACAGACAAGGTCAGAGCTTTGGCGTTCAGTCCCAACGGCAGCTGGATAGTCTCTGGGTCAGACGACAAGACTCTTATCCTCTGGGATGCGGAGAACGGCAAGACCATCGGCGAACCCATGAAGGGGCATACAGGCGAGGTCAGAGCTGTGGCGTTTAGTCCCGACGGCAGCCGGATAGTCTCTGGGTCGCATGACAATACCCTTATTCTCTGGGATGCGAAGAACGGCAAGCAAATTGGCAAACCCCTGAGGGGGCATAGAAGCCCAGTCACCTCTGTGGCGTTCAGCCCCGACGGCAGCCGGATAGTCTCTGGGTCAGCTGATGGTACCCTTATCCTTTGGGATGCGGAGAGCGGCAAGCCCATCGGCGAACCCATGAGGGGGCATACATGGGGGGTCAGATCTGTGGCGTTCAGCCCCGACGGCAGTCGGATTGTCTCAGGTTCATGGGATGAGACCCTTATCCTCTGGGATGTGAAGAGTGGCAAGTCCATCGGCGAACCCATGAGGGGGCATACAGGCACTGTCAACGCTGTGGCGTTCAGTCCCGACGGCAACCAGATAGTCTCTGGGTCATGGGACAATACCCTTATCCTCTGGAATGTGGAGAGCGGCAAGCCCATCGGCAAACCCATGAGGGGGCATGAAAGTTCTGTCAACGCTGTGGCGTTCAACCCCGACGGCAGCCGGATAGTCTCTGGGTCGGACGACAAGACCCTTATCCTATGGGATGTGGAGAGCGGCAAGCCCATCGGTGAACCCATGAGGGGGCATACAAGGGTGGTCACTTCTGTGGCGTTCAGCCCAGACGGCGGCCGGATTGTATCTGGGTCAGATGAAGGAACCCTTATCCTCTGGGATGCGAAGAGCGGTAAGCCCATTGGCAAACTCATGATGGGGCATACATGGATGGTCAGTTCTGTGGCGTTCAGCCCCGACGGCAGCCGGATAGTATCTGGGTCAAATGACAATACTCTTATTCTCTGGGATGCGGAGAACGGCAAGCCCATCGGCGAACCCATGAAGGGGCATACAGACGGAGTCACCTCTGTGGCGTTCAACCCCGACGGCAGCAGGATAGTCTCGGGGTCAGGGGATAACACCCTTATCCTCTGGGATGCGGAAAGCGGCAAGCCCATCGGCGAACCTATGAGGAGACATATGGGATATGTCACCTCTGTGGCATTCAGCCCCGACGGCAGCCGGATAGTCTCTGGGTCAGCTGATGGTACCCTTATCCTTTGGGATGCGGAGAGCGGCAAGCCTATCGGCGAACCCATGAGGAAGCATATAGGATATGTCGCCTCTGTGGCATTCAGTCCCGACGGCAGCCGGATTGTCTCGGGGTCATGGGACAAAACCCTTATTCTTTGGGATGCGAAGAGTTGTAAGCCCATCGGTGAACCTATGAAAGGGCATTCAGACTATGTTTACGCTGTTGCGTTCAGCCCCGACGGCAGCCAGATTGTCTCGGGGTCAGGAGACGGGACCCTTATCCTCTGGGAAGTGCTAACATTGGAGCAGATGCTGAAAGAGACGGAGGAACGCTTTGGTGACTATCCTCTGACCGACGAGGAGAAGCGGCAGTACTATATCGAATAACCCTCAGCACGTTATCATGTAAAAAAACGGAGAGCACCGCAACTGTGGTGCTCTCTCGTTGATAGGACATTATTAAGACGTTGAGCCTAATCAATATTTGTAGAAGCCTTCGCCGGTTTTGCGGCCGAGGAGGCCGGCGCGGACCATCTTGCGGAGCAGGGGATGGGGACGGTATTTGGGGTCGCCGAATTCCTTGTAGAGAACCTCCATGATGGCCAGGTTCACATCGTTGCCGATAAGGTCGGCCAATGCAAGGGGCCCCATAGGATGGTTGGCACCGAGCATCATGCACTTGTCGATGTCTTCGGCGGTGGCGATGCCGTCGGCCAGGATGCCTACTGCCTCGTTAATCATGGGGATGAGGATGCGGTTGACCACGAAGCCGGGGGCCTCTTTCACCTCGACGGGCTGTTTGCCGATAGAGGTAGCCAGGTCGATGACGCATTTGCACACTTCGTCGCTGGTGAGCTGTCCGCGGATTACCTCCACCAAAGCCATGCGGTCGGCGGGGTTGAAGAAGTGCATGCCGATGAACTGTGCGGGACGCTGGGTGCAAGCGGCAATTTCGGTGATGCTCAGTGAGGAGCTGTTGGTGGCGAAGATGGTCTCGGGCTTGCAGATCTTGTCCAGCTCTACAAACACGTCTTTCTTCAGCTGCATCTCCTCGACGGCGGCCTCGATGACGAGGTCGGCGTCGGCGAAGGTGGCATAGTCGGTGGTGGTGGTGATGTTGGCGAGCAGGGCGTCGACGGCCTCCTGGGTCATCTTGCCTTTCTCAACCAGTTTGGCATAGGATTTGGCGATGGAGCCCATGGCCTTGTCAATACTGGCCTGGGTTCTGCTCTTCATTACAATGGGCATTTTAGCGGCAAAGGCCTTGACGATGCCTTTTGCCATGGTGCCGGTTCCAATAACACAGATTTTCATGATTTAGGTGTTTTTATTGTTGTTAATTGTTTTCTGAATTATCTGAGTGTTCTGAGTATTCAGAATATTCTGAGTATTCTGATTGTTTCTGTTATTTTCCTTGGAAGACGTACTTTTCCTTGTTCAGGAAGGCTTTCATGCCGTTCTTCTGGTCTTCGGTGGCGAAGCAGTTGCCGAAAGCTCTGCTCTCGTTCACGATGGCATCGTCCACGGGCATGTCGTATTCGGCATTGATGCACTGCTTGGCTGCCCTGACGGCTAACGGTGCGTTGGCGGCTATCTGGTTGGCAAGTTCCAGGGCTTTGTCCATCAGCTCGGCCTGCGGCACCACGGCGTTCACCAGTCCAATGCGCAGGGCTTCGTCGGCCTTGATGGGTTTACCTGTATAGATGAGTTGCTTGGCTATGCCCATGCCCACCAGGCGGGCAAGGCGCACCGTGCCACTGAAGCCGGGGATAATGCCAAGGCCTACCTCCGGTTGCCCGAACTTGGCATTCTCGGAGCAGATGCGTATGTCGCATGCCATAGCCAGCTCGCATCCACCTCCCAGTGCAAAGCCGTTCACTGCAGCGATGACGGGAACGGGCAGAGTCTCGATTTTGCGGAACACGCCTGCGCCGCGCATGCCGAAGGTCTGCCCCTGTGGCACGTTGAGGGTGGCCATCTCACTAATGTCCGCGCCTGCCACAAACGACTTCTCCCCGTCGCCTGTCACAATCAGGCAGCGGTATTTGTTGCAGTCGAAACCGCTGAGGAAACTGTCCATTTCAGCCAGTATGGCACTGTTGAGGGCGTTGAGCGATTTGGGAGCCGAGATAGTGAGCACTACCACGGATTCTTTCTCTTCTATTTTAATATAGTTGTACATAGGGTGCTTTGTTTGTTATAATTTGAGTTTGCAAATATACACTTTTTTTGCGGAATAGTGAGAAAAAAGTTGCACTTTCTTGCTAATTCAATAAATCTTCGTATCTTTGCAGCACATTTGAATTAACAATATTCGTCTAACCCAAAAGCCTAACACCTGATGGAGAAGAGAATAGGAACAATAACTGTGCTCATACTCGACCGTTCCCGATCGACGGAAATCAACCAACTTATTTCCGAATTTTCCGATATTATCCTGTGCCGTCAGGGGTTGCCTTTTCATGAGCGGCCTGTGGCTGTCATCTCTCTCATTGTGGAGGGCACACCCGACCGCATCAACGCCCTTACTGGCCGTCTGGGACGGCTTGCCGGCGTTGACTCAAAGGCTGTATTGACAAAACAATAAATCCTAAATACCATGAGACATCAAAATTTCATCGACCGCGACAAGCTGTACGGCATGCTCGACAACAACGCACCGACAGAGTCGCAACTCAACGACATCCTCAACAAGGCACGCAAGCTCAAAGGCCTCAACCTCGACGATGTGGCCAAGCTCCTCTGTGTCGAGGACGAAGCCGACATACAAAAGATTCTCGACACCGCCGAGTACTGCAAGGACGAAATCTATGGCCGCCGCCTCGTGCTCTTTGCACCCATCTACACCGGCAACGCCTGTGTGAACAACTGCGTCTATTGCGGTTTCCGCCGCGACAACAAGGCACTGAAACGTAAGGTCCTCACCCTTGACGAGATTGAGACCGAGACCCTCCACCTGCTGCGCATGGGTCACAAGCGCGCACTCCTCATCTGCGGCGAAAGCCCGCGCAACGATGCCAACTACATGGTTGAGGCCATCCGCCGCTGCTATGCCGCCAAGGACGAGAAAGGCAGCACCATCCGCCGTATCAATGTCGAGTTGGCTCCCATGAGCGTGGAAGACTACGCCAAGCTCAAGGCCGAGCGCATCGGTACCTACGTCTGCTTCCAGGAGACCTACGACCCCATCGAGTACGCCAAGTTCCATCCCGCAGGCACCCCCAAGGCCGACTATCTCTACCGTCTCACCTGCATGGACCGCGCCCAAGAGGGCGGCATCAACGATGTGGGCATCGGTGTTCTCTTCGGTCTTGTCGATTACCGTTTCGAGATTCTCGCCCTGATGGAGCATGCTCGCCATCTGGAAGAAGACTATGGCTGCGGCCCCCACACCGTCAGCTTCCCCCGCATCGAGCCCGCCGAAGGCACTCCCTTCAGCCTGCCGGAGAACATCCCGCACCCTGTCAGCGACAAGGATTTTATGAAGATTATCGCCATCATCCGCATCGCCATGCCCTACACCGGCATCATTATCTCCACCCGTGAGCGGCCCGAGATGCGCGACAAACTGGTGAAATACGGCGTCAGCCAAATCAGTGCCGCCTCCGAGACCAACCCCGGCGGCTATGATGAGGAGGGCGACAACACGGCTGCCAAGCCCTACGAGAAGACCGGCAACACCGGCGCCCAGTTCACCCTCGGCGACCACCGCTCCCTCGACGAGGTCATCAGCATGATGATTGACGGCGGCTACATCCCCAGCTTCTGCACCGGCTGCTACCGCAAAGGCCGTGTGGGTGCCGACTTCATGGATCTTGCCAAGCCCGGCCTCATCAAGGAGTTCTGTAAGCCCAACGCCATGTTCACCTTCCGCGAATACCTAGAGGACTATGCTAGCCCCGCCACCAAGGAAAAAGGCCTGCGCCTGCTCAAGGAACTCACGCAAACCTTCAGCAAAGAAGACCTCAAGAAACGCGTCGAGGGCAACCTCTGCAAGATAGGCGAAGGCGAGCGCGACCTCTACTTCTAATGATCACGTAGAAATAACAGTATTTCCTAAAAGAAGCAGCCTCGGAGAGTTTCCGAGGCTGTTTCTCATTTCTTGCCTTTCAGCAGGGAGCCTAATAGGCCGCGGCCTAGTTTGAAGGCCTCGTTGACCAGTTCGCGCTTGGCCTTGGTGACCACCATCTTCTGCAGGCTGCCGCCCAGGCTCTTCTCTTTGGCGCGCTGCCGCTCGCGCTCTTCGGCCTTGCGCTTGCGCTCTTCGGCGGCTTGCAGTCGCTCTTCTTCGCGCTGCTGCTTGGCCTCTTCTTTCAGGCGTTTCTCCTCCTCTTTCTGCTGCAAGGCCAGTTCCTTCGCCTCAAGGGCTTTCTCCATGCGCTCGCTCAGTATCTCGTAGGCAGATACACGGTCGTTCAACCTGTCGTACTTGCCAAACACCATCGAGGTGCTGATAAGACGTTGCCGCTCGTCGGGGGTCAGCGCACCGGCTTGTCCCTGCGGAGGCAGGATGCGGGCACGTTCCACCATCGACGGTACGCCCTTGGCATCAAGGAATGACACCAGCGCCTCGCCCACGCCCATTTGGGTTATCATCTCTGCCGTGTCGAAGGCCGGATTGGCGCGGAACGTCTGTGCCGCCACCCTCACTGCCTTCTGGTCGCGCGGGGTGTAGGCCCTCAGAGCGTGCTGCACGCGGTTTCCCAGCTGCCCCAGAACTGTGTCGGGGATATCATCGGGGTTTTGTGTGCAGAAATAGATGCCCACACCTTTGGAGCGTATCAGGCGTACCATCTGCTCAATCTTCTCCAACAGTGACTTGTTGATGCCGTTGAAGAGCATGTGTGCTTCGTCGAAGAAGAAGACCAGCTTGGGTTTGTCCAGGTCGCCAACCTCGGGCAGCTGCTCGTAGAGTTCGCTGAGCAGATAGAGCAGGAAAGAGGTATATACTTTGGGTGAATTGACAATCTTGTCCGAAGCCATGATGTTGATGACACCGCGTCCGGCGCGGGTCTGCATGAAGTCGTAGATGTCGATGGCCGGCTCGCCGAAGAACTTGTCGCCGCCCTGGTCCTCCAGACTCAGGAGGCTGCGCTGGATGGCGCCCACTGTGGCGGTGGTGATGGTGCCGTATGACGTGGTGTATTGGGCGCGGTTGTTGCCTACCTCCTCCAGCATCTTGCGCAGGTCTTTCAGATCAAGCAGTGCCAGCTGCTGGTCGTCGGCAATGCGGAACGTCATGGATAGCACATCGCTCTGCGTGTCGTTCAAATCGAGGATGCGGCTCAGCAAGATGGGACCCATCTCGCTGACGGTGGTGCGCAGCGGGTGACCCTGCTCGCCGAAGACATCCCAGAAACATACGGGGAACTCCTTGTATTCGAAGCCGCAAGCCTGCAGGTTGTTATCGGCAATGCTCTTCTCGAAATGCACGTTGCCGCCTCCTACCTTGCCCACTCCCGACAGGTCGCCCTTGATGTCGGTGGCGAAGACAGGCACGCCCATGGCGCTGAATGTTTCGGCCAGGTTCTGCAGCGTACAGGTCTTGCCGGTGCCAGTGGCTCCGGCAATGAGACCGTGGCGGTTGGCCATGGAAGGGATAATGCCGAGATGCTTGCCGTCGGCAACGGCGTTGAAAGGAATACCGGTGTTGTCTATCATAGATTATATTATTGTTTGTTTAACGTCTGTTTAATCATTAAAGTGTAAATTAAATAACGAGGTTGTTCCCTTTTTATTGTGTCGGAGCATGAAACAGCATGTTTGTAGGTGTATTTGTATATAAATTAACTCTTTCAACGGATTTTCTCACTCAGAGAGATTTGGAAAGTGAAAAAAAATTGCGAGTATGAAAATAAAATGTATATTTGCATATGCATTCACCAAATGGGTGGTGTATGTATGTAATTGAGAAAGTGTTTTTTGTCTTCAATAATAAAATGAAAAAGAGCTTCAAAATGAAATGGATTGGACTTGCAGCCTGTGTGCTGTTAGGTCTGTTTACAGTCAGCTGTAACAAGGAAGAAAAAACAATATTTAGGAATAGCGACTGGGTGGATTTGGGTTTGCCGAGTGGTTTGCTGTGGGCAACCAGAAACGTGGGTGCCACCTCGCCGGAGGACTACGGCGACTACTTTGCCTGGGGCGAGACCCAGTCTAATAAACAGTTTTATGACGGGTTCTCCTACATCTACATGGAAAGGGGCGACCACAGCTTTCAACTCACCAAATACTGCAACGATCCTCTTTTTGGCTATAACGGTTTCGCCGACAACCTGAACATCCTGCAGCCTGGCGACGATGCCGCCACCGCCAACTTTGGCGGCCGTACCCCGACAAAAGAAGAGTGGGAAGAGTTGATGAACAACACCACAGCCACCTGGACCACACAGAACGGGGTGAATGGACTACTTTTCTCTGCCATTAACGGCAACAGTCTCTTTCTTCCCGCCGCCGGCTACCACTATGGTAATTCGCCCGACTTCTACGGGAGACGTGGCCACTATTGGTCGAGTTCGCTCTACACGGACAGTCCGTACTACGCGTGGCGCTTCCACTTCAAATCGGACTACCAGATGGTGCAAGAAGAATCCCGCTACTTCGGGTTTCCTGTCCGTGCTGTGCGTCAGAAATAACCCCTTGCCTCCGCCAGCCATCTTTTCCTGTATATAATGAAAGAGGTGGATGCTGGGGAAGAGTGTCCTCCTAAAAGCAAATCCACAAAAGTCAGGCTTTTGTGGATTTGTTGTATACTTCTTTACTGGGATAGTATAACAACACCTCGGTCATGCCTGTGTTTTGGAAAGAAAATAAATAGTCGGGCAATAATATTATTATATATTCTGCGTTATAATAGATATTTTAAATGTTATGATTAAAGAAAATCTTGCTAAGATAAATGCTTCGCTTGCCGACGGTGTGCGGCTGATAGCGGTGTCGAAGACCAAGCCTGTGGAAGACCTGCAGGAGGCTTATGATGCAGGCCAGCGTCTGTTCGGCGAAAACAAGGCCTTGGAGATGCGCGACAAGCACGCCGTGCTGCCCGAGGACATCGAGTGGCACTTCATCGGCCACTTGCAGACAAATAAAATCAAGTATATCGCCGCTTACGTGCGAATGATTCACAGCATCGACAGCCTGTACCTGTTGGAATGCGTGGACAAGGAGGCCAAGAAGCACGACCGGGTGATTGACTGCCTGCTGCAGTTCCACATTGCTACCGAAGAGACCAAGTTCGGCCTGAACATGGAAGAGGCGGAATCCCTTCTACAGTCGCCGGAATACGCTGCGATGAAGAATGTACGTATTGTAGGTGTGATGGGCATGGCCACGAACACCGACAACCGCGACCTGGTACGCCGCGAGTTCCGCACGCTGCGGGAGTATCGCGACATTTTGTCTGAAAAGTATTTCAAAGGCCATGACGAGTTCAAGGAAATCTCGATGGGCATGACCCACGACTACGACATCGCCATGGAAGAGGGGAGCACGCTGGTGCGCATAGGCAGCGCCATTTTCGGTGCCCGCGACTATGGTGTGCCTGTCAATGATGTTTGAATGTGTTAATTCGTTAATGAGTTAATTCGTTAGTGTTGATTATTATCAATTATCTAAAGAGGACAATATATGCAGATATTTAGAAAGAAACAGCATGTGATTATTTCCTATCTGGTTATCACATTGGGTATTTTGATTTATACTTTCGGCTGGGCGGCGGTGATGCTGCCTGCCAAGATTGTGGGCGGCGGCGTGAGCGGTATCTCCTCGGTGTTGTATTATGCCTTGGGTTTACATATCCCCATTGGTGTCATGAACTTGGTGATTAATGCCGTCTTGGTGTTGATAGGATTCAAGGTGCTGGGGTCGAAGTTCGGTGCCAACACCATCTATGGCATCGTGATGTCGTCGCTTTGCTTCATTCTTTGGCAGCAGGTGCTGCATGTGGAGACGCTCTTTGACGTGAGCCAGTTTGGCGGCTTTATGTGCGCCATCATCGGCGGTGCTCTGTGCGGCGGCGGTATCGGCATGACCTTCGCCATGGGCGGTAATAGCGGCGGCACAGACATCATTGCCCTAATCCTTAGCAAGTTCTATAACATCTCGCCGGGCAAGGTGATTATGTATCTGGACATATTCATCATTGGCAGTTCCTTCTTTGTGTCGCACAAACTGGAGAATGTGGTGTTCGGCTACATTGTGATGGTCACCATGACTTATGTGCTGGATATGGTGCTGGACGGCAACAAGCAGTCGTACCAGATACTGGTCTTCTCGCAGAAGAACAAAGAGATTGGCGAGGCTATCACATCTGAGGTGGGACGCGGTGCCACACTGCTCGATGCCGAAGGCTGTTACAGCCACCAGGAGTTGAAGGTGCTTATTGTCATGGTGCACAAGACCGACAAGCCCCACGTGATGCAGATTATCCACAGGATAGACGGCAATGCCTTCATCTCTGTGTCGAAGGCACAAGGCGTATATGGCAAGAACTTTGAAAAACTGAAACTATAACAATTTAAAATTGAAAGTTGAAAATTGAAACCTCACCGGGGAAAGCATATCAACACTACGGTGATAATCTCAATTTTCAATTTTCACTTTTCACTTTTCAATTTAAAACATGAAACTAATTTCTCCTTCTTTGCTCAGTGCCGACTTCGGCAATCTGCAACGCGACATTGAGATGCTCAACGCGAGCGAGTGCGACTGGCTCCATGTCGATGTGATGGACGGCGTGTTTGTGCCGAATATCAGTTTTGGGCAGCCCGTCGTGAAGCATATCAAAAAACATGCCCGCAAGCCGCTGGATGTACATCTGATGATAGTGGACCCCGGTCGTTATGTGAACGACTTCAAAGAGGCGGGTGCCGATATTCTCACGGTGCACTATGAGGCATGCACACATTTGGACCGCACACTCCACGCCATTAAGGATGCCGGTATGCAGTGCGGTGTGGTGTTAAACCCCGGCACGTCTGTTGCCCTGCTTGAGGATACCATACAGTTGTGCGACGTGGTGCTGCTGATGTCGGTGAATCCCGGCTTCGGCGGACAGAAGTTAATCGAGAATACCTACAACAAAGTAGAGCAGTTGCGCGCCTTATGCAACAGGAAGAATCCGCAGTGCCTTATTGAGGTCGATGGCGGTGTCAACACGGAGAATGCCCCCAAGCTTTTCGCCGCAGGTGCCGATGTACTGGTGGCCGGTAACGCCGTGTTCAGGTCGGCAGACCCTGTCAAGACTATACACGACTTGAAACAATGACACGCCCGCAACTGATTATCGCCGCAGGAAAAGAGAAGGCCCTCATGCGCCGTCACCCCTGGATATTCTCGGGGGCGGTGAAACGAATGGTGGGTGGCCCCCAGGAGGGAGACCTTGTCGATGTATGCACAGCCAATGGACAATGGGTGGCAACGGGACACTATCAGAACGACAGTATCGTGTGCAAAGTGCTCTCGTTCGACACCCCCGACATCGACCGCGACTTTTTCCGTCAGCGGTTGCTGTCCGCCATCGCCTACCGTGAGCGGCTGGGATTCTTTGGAATTGAGAATGGAGAATTGAGAATTGAGAATTATCCGGGTGCGGCAGCCAATTTTCAATTCTCAATTCTCAATTCTCAAACCACTAATGTCTTCCGGCTAGTGCATGCCGAAGGAGATTTCCTGCCGGGGCTGGTGTGCGACTGGTACAACGGTGTGCTGGTGATGCAGGCGCACAGCGTGGGTATGCACAGACTGTTCCCCCTTTTTACCGAGCTGTTTGTTGAACTGCTTGGCAGCCATGGCATCAAGTCTGTGTTTGATAAAAGCAGTGCCACGGTGCCGGGCGGTTGTGAAGACGGCTACCTATGGGGGATTGAACCGGAAGAGTGGGAGATTGTCGAACATGGCTACCGTCTGCTGATAAACTTCTACGAAGGGCAGAAGACGGGCTTTTTTATTGACCAGCGGGAAAACAGGGAACTGGTGTCCCGGATGGCCACGGGCAGAAGAGTGCTCAATTGTTTCGGCTACACCGGAGGCTTCTCTTTGGCAGCCCTTCGCGGCGGCGCACAGTATGTGGAGACGGTTGATATCTCAAAGAAGGCGATAGAGCTGTGTAACCGTAATGTCGTCCTCAATTTCGGGGATGAGGCCCGGCACCGAGGTGTGGTGGCAGATGTGCTGAAATACCTCGACACCGTGGATGACAGTTTTGACTTTATCATCCTCGACCCGCCGGCCTTTGCCAAGAACCACCGCAACCTGCAGCAGGGACTGAAAGGCTATCGCAGCATCAACCAGCGTGCCATGGAGAAGATCAAGCGCGGCGGATTGTTGATGACATTCAGCTGCAGCCAGGCTGTGTCCAACGAAGACTTTCAGACCATGTGCTTCACGGCTGCCGCCGTGGCTCATAAGCAGGTGCGTATAGTGAGGCGTCTGCCCCATGCCATGGACCACCCCGTCAGCATCTATCATCCCGAAGGGGAATACCTGAAGGGACTGCTTCTTGAAATAGAATAGAAATGAAACGCATCGGAGTCCTTCTTGTCTTGACACTCTTCTGCCTCACCTCCATGCAGGCGCAGCAGCACCGCGAGCGTTGGAAGGCTACGGACTATTTCCCGGAACACCATTTTGTGCCGCCTAACGCCAAAACCCAATGGGACAGCATCCGCATTGCAGACATGGCGGGTGAGGTGGCATTCTATATGCGGTTGGCAGGGCTTCCGCCATGGAAAGACATCTCGCGTGAGGAGGGTCTCACCTTAATTCGTGTATCCATGCTGCCAAAGTATTCCCACCCTATGTTTATCGAGGTGGCTATTTCTGATGACGGGGACGGAAAAATCAGTTTTAGACGGGGCAAGGCCATTTGCGGCTATGTGGAGCATTTCACCTATTTGGAGTTTGGCGACACAGGCTTATATGATGCTACGGAGGAACATTATAAGGGTAACCAGTGGACCGAAGGAATAATGGAAACCCAAGAGAGGTATATTACCACTAAACAGATGGATTCTCTGAACAGACTTCTCGCCGAGGTTGACCTTCCACACTATCCCCATTATACAAAATGCACGGGTTTTCAACCAGCCTATGTGATTGAGTACAGTCATGACAAGACATATAATGCAGTCTATGACGAGTGCTATGAGGCATCGCTTGGCACTTTGGTCAACTATCTTGTCTTTCTGTCCGACACAGTAGATAATGAGATATATTATCTCAATCTGCACAATGGCAATCCCCCTGCGCAATTCCCCGGCGGTGACTCGGCATACAATGCTTTCCTTGCCGAAAACCTGCGCTATCCCAAGCAAGCCCTTGAAGCCCTTGAGGAGGGTGTGGGGACACTGAATTTTATTGTGGAGCGCGACGGTAGCTTGTATTTCATTGAAGGATGTAAGGACAAGTTTGGTTTCTGCGACGAGGCCAAGCGTCTCTATGACCTTATGCCGCACTGGCAACCTGCTATGGACATGGGCAGACCTGTGCGGAGCATGGTCACACTCCCTATCCGGTTCACTCTCCCCGACAGCCTGCAGCCTGTCTATGGCTCCCCGATACTTGAGACTGCGCGCGACACCAACAAGTGGAAAACCATCTATGCAAATTACCGACGCCTGTTGGGCAATCCGCAGAGCCAAGAACACTGCTATTGGTTGGCTCGGCAATACTATGGGGAGTTCCTTTTGCCGATGGAAGCTCGGGTACCTACTGCTTTCGACTCCATAAAGAATGAATGGGGCGGAGAAACTTGGGAATCTATTCTTGACAATACACCGGTAGTTGAAGGTGCAGCCGACAGTGCCTTGCGCTATTTCTACCGTGCCCTCACGGCTACCCAAAGTGTCGATGATGAAAGAATCATCGATATGTATCTGCCCATCCGACAACTTGAAGAGTATCTTGGTCTGCCATACAATCCCTTGAACAAGTTGCCCTATGACACTGTGCCCGGAATCCACTATCCCTATTCATACTTCATTGACCTTCCCGCCGATGGACACCTTGACTCGACTGAGGATTATACAATTAATGTATCCTTAAGCAGTTCCTATTTCTGGGTGGAAGCATTCTCGCAATATCTCACCGCAATGTTCGAGCCAGTACTGTACGACATCACCCTCACACCCGGTGACACTGTCTTCCGTTTTGCCTTTTACCCCTCTTTCCATCCGCCACTTTGCTTCCGTGTAGAGCGTAGCGGAAACAAGGCAATGCTCTATTGGACTAAGCTCGACTATACCATTGATGAACATACCCTGTCCGCCACATATTATCCTATTCAGGGCAATCAAAAACTGAGTAAGCGCGAATACCGCAAACTGATGAGCCTCTTTGCCGCGCTCAACTTCGACAACAAGCCTCGACGAGAATATTGGCCAATGACAGACGGTGCCCAGTGGGTTATCGAACGACGTACCGCTGACACTTTCAAGGCCAGCTTTACCAATATAGCAGGCGAGAAGTACGGCGCTCTCTATTCCTACCTTATTCAGTTGGCGGGTGTCGATGCCGACTATGCCTCCAAATACTGGTATTGGTAAAAAAACACAAACACATATACTTTAAGCAATATTTCTGCGTTAACCAATACAAAATAAAAAGACTATGGAACTCGGATACCAGAAAATAGACAAATACGATGAAGAGTGCGTGGCGCAAATGGCCACCCACTACAAAGCAATTCTGAAGCTTTTGGGCGAAGACCCTGACCGCGAGGGACTGCTCAAGTCGCCCGAGCGCATTGCCAAGGCCATGCTGTTCTTCACCAACGGCTACGACCTCGACCCGGAGGAGATACTCCGCTCTGCCATGTTCCACGAAGACTACAAGCAGATGGTTGTCGTCAAGGACATTGAGCTTTACTCCCTCTGCGAGCACCATATGGTGCCCTTTGTAGGCAAGGCGCATGTGGCGTATATTCCGAATGGAACCATTGTCGGCTTGAGCAAGATACCCCGTGTGGTGGATGCTTTTGCCCGCAGGTTGCAAGTACAGGAACGCCTCACCAAGCAGATTAAAGACTGCATACAGAAAACGCTCAACCCGCTGGGCGTGGCTGTGGTCATCGAGGCGCAGCACATGTGCATGTCCATGCGCGGCGTGCAGAAGCAGAACAGCGTCACCACCACCAGCGACTTCACCGGCGCCTTTATGAATGACCCCAAGACACGTGAGGAGTTCATGCACATTATCGGTGTACAACTGCATTAATAAACCATCAAGACAACAGATTTATGAAAAGACTCCTTTTGTTGGCAATAGCCGTAATCTTCTCCGCTACCGGTGCCTTTGCACAACTTACACACACCGCCAAAGGCGCAGTGGACGAGACTGCCAAAGCCATCCTCAAGAAGGCGTCGGCCAAGATGTCCGGCACTGTCAGTTTCTCGGTCACCGTGGTCAACTACGACAGCAACAAGAAAGAGACCTTCCGCCAGAAAGTCGAAATACTCTACAACGCACCACGCTACCGTGTCAAGGCGGGCAGCATGGAAATCTACTGCGACGGCAAAGCCGTGTGGCAGTACAACCAGCCCAACAAAGAGGTGGTTGTGTCGCCCATGACAGACTCCGACGACGACATTACCAATCCCGCACGGCTGCTGGCCAACTACGACAAGTCTTTCCGTGCCAAGTATATCCGTGAAGAAAACGACGGCACAGCCATCATCGACCTGCAGCCCAACAAGGCCCGTTCCTACCATAAGATACGCCTGTTCATCAATGCCAAAACCGGCATGCTCAAGAAATTGGAACAGCACAACTTCGACTCTTCTCGCGGCGAATACACCCTCTCCAACTTCAAGAACACCAAGGCTGCAGACTCCGACTTCACCTTCAACACCAAGGCCCATCCCGGAGTAGAGGTGGTGGATATGCGGTAAGTTGAAAAAATCATATACGAAACTTCGTTATTGTCTCAATAGCTTTCAATTCTCTAAATCTCCTAAAAATACTTTCAGTCCTTTGTTATGACCACCCTTTTACTTATTGAAACTGCCACTCCTGTGTGTTCTGTAGCCTTGGCGCGCGAGGATGAAATATTGATGGAACTCCATTCCGACGAGCCCAATGCCCACTCGTCGCAGCTGTCGCCCTTTATCGGGCAGCTGTTCGACCGGTGCGGCCTCGTCCCGGCACAGCTCGACGCGGTGTGTGTCTCCTCCGGTCCCGGCAGCTACACGGGTCTGCGCATTGGTGTCAGCACAGCCAAGGGCATGTGCTACGCCCTCGACCGTCCGCTGCTGGCTGTGCCCACCCTTCAGGGCATGGCGGCTCAGTATTACACCCAGAACCCAGATTACAAAGGAATGGTCTGCCCGATGATCGATGCCCGCCGCATGGAGTGCTACACTGCCGTCTTTGCCTCGCCTGTAGAAGAGCTGAAGCCAGTCTCTGCCGATATCATCACCGAGGGCATCTACGACCAATACTTGGATAGGGGAGAGGTGACTTTCATCGGCGACGGAGCCGAGAAAACACGCCCGATACTCTCCGTACACCCCCATGCGCATTACTCCTCCGACTTTGTTCATTCGGCAACAGGTCTGCTGACGGTAGCCCTCGAGAAGATGAAAGCCGGACACTACGAGGACGTGGCCTACTTCGAGCCCTATTACCTCAAGGATTTTGTGGCCAAGAAATCGGTAGTCCGCGGATTACATTAAAACATATGCCATCTAAACTCGATAATTTCAATTTTCAATTTAAAAAGTGCTGCGCTACACTCTGAAACGGCTTCTCTACGGCATCCTCGTCCTGCTCGGGGTGGTCACGCTGGTCTTCTTCCTCTTCAATATTCTGCCCGGCGACCCAGCCCGCATGATGCTGGGAGAGCGGGCCGATGCCGAAAGCATCGAGATAATCAACCGCGACCTGGGACGCGACAAACCCGTCGGCATGCAGTACCTCAACTATCTCAACGACCTGCTGCCTGTGTCGGTCCACAACAATGCCGATGCAGAGAACTACTTCTACCTGTCCGACGACAAATACGCACCCTACACCACACTGCTCAAGGCGGGCAGCACCTCCATAGTGCTCAAAGCCCCTTACCTGCGGCGCAGCTACCAGTCCAAGCGCAAAGTCTCCGACATCATCGCAACAGCCTTCCCCCAGACCGCCCTGCTTGCCGTCGTGGCGCTCTCCTTCGCCCTGGTACTCGGCGTGCTGCTGGGCATCCTTTCAGCCTTATACAAAGACACGTGGATAGACCGCATTACTCTTGTGCTCTCCACCCTCGGCATGTCGCTGCCCTCTTTCTTTGCCGCCATCTTGATAGCGTGGCTATTCGCTTATGTCCTGTCCGACTGGACTCACCTCAACATGTTCGGCAACCTCTACACGGTGGATGACTACGGCACAGGCGAATATCTTGACCTGAAAAATCTCATCCTCCCGGCACTCACGCTGGGCATCCGTCCGTTGGCCACGCTCACCCAGCTCACCAAAAACAGCATGCTCGAAGTCCTCTCGCAGGACTATATCCGCACCGCGCGGGCCAAAGGGTTGTCGCGCAGCCGTATTATCTTCCACCACGCACTGCGTAATGCCATGAACCCTGTTGTAACCTCAGCTTCGGGCTGGCTGGCGGGACTTCTGGCGGGTGCTGTCTTTGTGGAATACGTCTTCGACTGGAAAGGCATGGGCATCGTCATCGTCGACGGGTTGGACAAGTACGACTTCCCTGTCGTCATGGGCTCCATACTCTTCATCTGTGTCCTGCTCATCGTCATCAACATCCTCACCGACATCCTCTACGGCCTGCTCGACCCCCGGGTCAGGATGCAATAGCAGTTTCCATCCTTCATACCCTGTCGAATAACCGAGGTAACGTCGTTCCTTTTTCTATCACTATCCCCTTCTTTTCCCTCATTTTTCCCTTTGTGAAACGGAAACAAAAGGGAAAACGAGCGAATAACGAGCGAATAAATGACGACGCTTGAAGGTAACATCAATGATTGATTAACCCAAATCGGCCGAACGACCGATTTGGGTTAATGCAGAGTTCAGTGAAGGCTGTTCAATTTCTGCTCAGGTATTCGTCGATGGCCTTGGCAGCCACGCGGCCGGCACCCATGGCGAGGATGACCGTGGCGGCGCCGGTGACGGCATCGCCCCCGGCAAAGACGCCCGGACGGGTGGTCTGCCCGTTGGCATCAGCCTTGAGACCGCCCCAAGGCTCAGTGTCGAGGCCGGGAGTGGTGGTCTTGATGAGCGGGTTGGGACTGGTGCCGAGGGCGACGACGACGGTATCAATCTCCATGTCGAATTCGCTTCCCTCGACTACCGTGAATTTGCGGCGGCCTTTCTCGTCCTTTTCGCCCATGGCCATGCGCACGCACCGCATTCCGCAGACGTTGCCTTTGCCGTCGTCGACAAACTCGACCGGGTTGGTGAGGAAGTTGAACTGGATACCCTCTTCCTTGGCGTGGTGCACCTCCTCGCGGCGTGCCGGCATGTCGGCTTCCTCGCGACGGTAGATGACTGTCACGTCACTGCCCAGCCGTTTGGCAGTGCGGGCGGCATCCATTGCAACATTGCCCCCGCCTATCACGGCCACTCGTCGGCCGAGGTAGATGGGCGTGTCGTAGGTCTTGTCGTAGCCGTGCATGAGGTTGGTGCGCGTGAGCAGTTCGTTGGCGGAGATGACACCTACAAGGGTTTCGCCGGGTATGCCCATGAACTTGGGCAGTCCGGCACCGCTGGCGATATAGACTGCTTTGTAGCCTTCGCGGTCGAAAAGATCGTCGATGGTGATGCTCTTGCCCACAATGACATTGGTTTTGATTTCCACGCCGAGATGCCGCAGGTTCGCTATTTCGGGCTCCACGACTTTCTGCTTGGGCAGGCGGAACTCGGGTATGCCGTACACCAGCACGCCTCCGGCGTGGTGCAGAGCCTCGAAGATGGTGACGTGATAGCCCTTCTTGGCCAGGTCGCCGGCACAGGTCAGCCCTGAGGGACCGGAGCCTATAATGGCCACTTTCTCTTTTTCAGAATTTTCTGAATATTCTGAATATTCAGAAAAATCTGATTTCTGTTCTCTTTTCCAGTCGGCCACGAAACGCTCAAGGGCACCGATGGCGATGGGCTCGCCCTTGTGTCCGAGTATGCAGCTGCCCTCGCACTGGTTCTCCTGCGGGCACACCCGTCCGCACACGGCGGGGAGCGAGGAGTCTTCGGCAATGATTCTGGCAGCCTCGGCAAAGTCTTCGCGGGCCACGGCGGCAATAAAGTCGGGTATCTTGATACTTACGGGGCATTGGGTTACGCACATGGGCTTCTTGCAATGCAGACAGCGCCGGGCTTCGGCCACAGCCTGTTCGGGGGTGAAACCGAAGGAGACCTCGTCGAAGTTGCGTGCACGCTCCAGAGGGTCTTGCTCCTGCGGTTTCTGGCGTGTGACGGCTTGCGCTACGGCCTGGCTAAGGTTGCAGCGGTGTCCGGAGGGGGCATCGTCGCCGACGGTGGCTATACGGTATCTCTGCGCGTCGGGGGTCTTGAGGCGTCGGCCAGCCTCGTCGAAATCCACCTGGTGGCCGTCGAACTCGGGACCGTCAACGCAGGTGAACTTCACCTTTCCCCCCACGGTGACGCGGCAGGCTCCGCACATGCCTGTGCCATCGACCATCATGCAGTTCATGCTCACAATCGTCTTCAAGCCAATTTCCTTGGTCAGCAGCGACACGAACTTCATCATCGGCAGGGGACCGATGGCTACGCAGTGGGAGTAGGGGCTTGAGTAGGTGCCTTCGCTGTTGGTGCAGAGACTCTTGATTTTTTCTGTCACCAGTCCTTTTTCGCCATACGACCCGTCGTCGGTCATGATGTAGAGATTGTTGCACACCTTGCGCATCTTGTCCTCAAAGAAAAGAAGCTCCTTGTTACGGGCGCCGATGATGACGTCGGTCGGTATGCCGAGGCTGTAGGCCCATTTCACTTGCGGATAGACAGGGGCGATGCCCACGCCTCCCGCCACGAAGAGCAGGCGCATGTTTTGCCGTTCCTCTTCGGGGATGGCAAGGAGTTCGCTGCGGCAGCCGAGGGGGCCGACGATGGAGTAGAGCCTTTCGCCCTCGGCCATCAGGCTGAGCCTCCGGGTGCTGTCCCCCACAACTTGATAAACGATGTCAATACTTTCCCTTTCGGGATGGATGTCGCAGATGGTGAGCGGCACGCGCTCGCCCTTGTCGTGAGGGATGACGATGACGAACTGACCGGGCTGACCGCCCAGGGCAATCCACGGAGCGTGGATCTCCATCAGGTAAATCTCGTTGCTGTTCAGCAGCTCTTTCTTCAGGATTGTGTACATGGTGTTACTATTTTATTCTTTATTATTTGTTTAACGGTTCAGTACGATGCGGAACACGGTGCCTTGTCCCTCAACGGAATATTTCACAAAGATGCGACCCTGGTGGTAGTCGTTGATAATGCGCTTGGCCAGCGACAGCCCCAAGCCCCAGCCTCTCTGCTTGGTTGAGAAGCCCGAGTCGAAGATTTTCTTCTGGATGGAAGCCGACATGCCCTTGCCGGTATCGCACAGGTCGACAAACACATGGCGGCTGTCCGACGACACAATGACGGTGAATGTCCCCACGCCGTCCATGGCGTCGATGGCGTTCTTGCATATGTTCTCTATCACCCACTCGAACAGATAGCTGTTAAGCGGCACCTGGATGTCCTCGTCGGGGAAGTTGGTGACAAACTTCACCTTGCGCGAACTGCGGGTCTGCAGGTAGGTGATGGCGTTCCCGATGACGGAACACACGCCCTGGTATTCCAGCTCCGGCACCGACCCAATCTTCGAGAAACGGTGTGTCACCGTCTCCAGCCGTTTCAGGTCCTTGTTGATCTCGGCGGCGTAGTTGGCATCGAAAGTCTTTCCTTCGAGGTATTGGGTCCAGGCCATCAGCGAGGAGATGGGTGTGCCCAGCTGGTGAGCCGTCTCCTTGGCCATGCCCACCCATATGCGGTTCTGCTCCATGGTGCGGGCGGTGCGAATGAGGTAGTACGACACCAGCATCAGCACACCGAAGACGAAGAGATACAGCAGCGGAACCCAGCGCAGGGCCTTCAGCATCGGGGTGTTCTCGTAGAACAGATAGGCTCTGCGGTGGTCGGGCAGCCGGAATTCGATGGGGTCGTTCTCCTCCTCCATCTCGCAGAGCTTCTCGGCCAGACGGTCGGCGGTGGCGAACTCGCGCTGCGGGATATTGCCGCTGCCCAGCACCTCGCCCTGCAGACTGTCCACCACGAGCACGGGCACGAACACCGAGTTGTTGGTGATCTCTGAAAGGAAAGACTCATTGAAACCGTCCAGCACATGCCGCAGGTCGGTATAGACCTTCGACTCCTTGTAGTACAGCGTCATCGGCATGCCCCAAATCCTGTAGTGGAAAGGCTCGTTGTGCGAAAACTCCTCCAGCAGCTCGCCCTCCAGTCTTGTGCCGGCCAGCTCGCTGGGCACCGTGATGACAGAGTCGCGGTTGGTGATGACAATGGCCGTTTCGCAGCTGTCCACGATATAATGCACATAGTCCAGACTGAAGTCGGCATCGGCGCCCATCTCCGTCCGGTCAAACGAGCGCAGGATATTCGTGTACATCTCCATCTTCCGGTGCTCGTCGAGGGCCACGCTGGCGAAGAACTGCTCCGAATAGTTCACCAGCTGCGCCTTCTGGCTGATGGCATTGGCCCACAGCTTCACCTTCTCCTGCTCGGCCTTGCGAATCTGGTTGGACAGATTGTTGATTTCAAACAAGGCAAACGCTGCCAGAAGCACCGTGATGGCCAGTATAATCCATTTAACATTCTTCATCGTGACGGGCGGATTTAGTCAAACTTAATGGTCTTGGCGGGTTCCACATTCGAGATATAGGCGGCGGGCAGCAGCATGGCAGCCATGCACACTGCCAGCGTGCCGGCGCTCACGGCAAAGAAAATCCAGCCGTTCAGGTCAATCGGTACCGAGCTCATCGAATAGCTCTCGCTGTCGAGCTGCACCAGCGCAAACCGGTGCTGAATCCAGCACAGCAGCCACGCCACAGCGCAGCCAATCGCAATGCCGACCACAACCATGTCGACAGCCTTTATCAGGAAAATGCGCCGTATGCTGCCGTTGGTGGCGCCCAAGGCTTTCAGCACTCCGATGGTGGAAGTCTTCTCAAAGATGATAATCAGCAATGCCGACACCACACTCACCACACCCACCAGCAGCATGATGGCGATAATGAGGAAGATATTGCTGTCCAGCAGTTCGAGCCACGAGAACAGGGCGGGGTACTGCTCCACAATCGTTGTCATGTTCAGGTCATAGCCCAGCAGCGGAAGCACCGCCGCAGACACCTCGTCGAGACGGGAGAAATCCTCCACCATCACCTCATATCCGGCCACCTGGTTGCTGTCCCATCCGTTCAGATTCTGCACCTGCCGCAGGTCGCCGACAACAAAATGCTCGTCGAAATCGGTCAGGTCGGTGTTGTAAATGCCGCACACGGTAAAGGCACGGGCGCGGTAGTTGTCGCCCTGCCAGAAATAAGTGCGCATTTTGTCGCCCACTTTCAGCCGCAGCTTGTTTGCCACGGTCTGCGACACCAGCACCTCGTTTGAAGGCACGCTGTCGGGGAACTGCACCAACCGACCCTCCACCAGGCATTCGGCGAAAAACGACGAATCATAACCGCCGCTGCCCGGCACCCCTGCTTCGGGGCACACACCCTTCAGGATGATGCCGTGAATCTGGTCTTCGGTCTTCACCATGCCGCCCTTGCTGGCAACAAACTGCAGGTGCTTCACCCCCTTGGTGCCCAGAATGCGCTGCACCTCGGGGCGGTCGGTCAGGATGGGGGTCACTTCGTAGGTGTTGCCCATCGCATAGTTGGTCACCACCATGTGCGCGCCGAAGCCCACGGCCTTGCGGCGTATCTCGCCCTGGAAGCCGCGCAGCACACAAATCGACACCACCATCACCACCACCCCCAGCGCGATGCTGCAAGTGGCTATTTTCACCAAGGGGGCAGACATCGCACCGTTCCGGGAATAGCTGATGCCCCCGGACGTCCTGTTCCGCCCCCTCGGAAGAAAACGCTTGGCTATAAACCGTTCAAATCTAATCAAAGTTGAATTTCGAATTTCAATTTTCAAAAAGCTGTTGCAATGCCCATAAAGTCTTCGGCCTTAAGCGATGCACCGCCAATCAGGCCGCCGTCCACATCGGGATTGGCAAACAGCTCCTTGGCGTTGCCGGGCTTGCAGCTGCCGCCATACAGGATGCTGGTCTCGTCGGCCACTTCCTTGCCGTATTTCTCCACAATCAGGCCACGGATAAAAGCGTGGATCTCCTGAGCCTGCTCTGGTGTGGCGGTCTTTCCGGTACCGATAGCCCAGACGGGTTCGTAGGCAATCACAACCTCGCCAAACTGCTCGGCAGTGAGGTGGAACAAACCGTCGGTAATCTGTCTCTTCACCACATCGAACTGGCGGCCGGCCTCGCGCTCCTCCAGCACCTCGCCGCAGCACACGATAGGCTTGATGCCATATTTCAGAAGCTGGTCCACCTTGCGGGCTACAATCTCGTCGGTCTCATGATAATAGGCGCGGCGCTCGCTGTGTCCCACAATGCAGTAGTCAATATCCATAGACTCCAGCATGGCGGCCGACACTTCGCCGGTGTAGGCGCCGCTCTCCTGGTCGCTCACATTCTGTGCACCGACCATGAAGTATGAGTCGTCGCCATAGTCCGAAACCATCTCCAGATAGGGGAATGGCGGGCAGATAACCACTTGAGTGTTGGAGTCGAGAGTGGTTTTCTCCATCTCGTCCATAATACCGCTGACCAGGTCGTCAGCCTCCTGGAACGTCTTGTTCATCTTCCAGTTTCCTGCAACAATGTGTTTTCTCATGATGATATAAGTTTTATTGTTTATGTTTTTTTATTGCTTGAATGCTTGATTGTGTAAATGCTTGAGTGCTGGCGCAGTCAAATTACTCAAACAATCAAGCAATCAGACAATCAAGCAATCTTTTCAATTTTCACTTTTCACTTTTCAATTTACGTTGTTCCTCGTAGCGTTTGAGGAAAGGCAGAATCTCCTTGGTGGCGATGACCTTGTTCATGATAATCCTCCGTTCCTCGTTGAGGATAATCATAGTGGGCGCACCGTGGACATTGTAGGCCACCTGATAGTCGATGTTGACGTTGCTTCCACCCACATTGACAAACGGCAGCTCGTGTTCGCGCACATACCTCTTCCACTTGGCCACATCGGCCTCGTAGCCCACGGCATACACCTCAAACACCTTGTTGCCCACAGCCGAGAGCGAGTCGTAGAGGGCTTTCAGTGAGGCAGTCTGCTCCTGGCAGTGGTGGCAGTCGGGGTCCCAGAACCACAGGATGACATACCTCTGAGGAAACCTGTGCGACGAAATCCAGTCCTTGGGGTCGGGCGACTGGTTTGTGTCGGCCATGTATAGTTCCTGTCCCATGGCTCCGATAAGCGATTGCTCAAGGAACTCCGCCGTCTGCCGCTTGTTGGAAATCTCACCCTGCGAAGCCCAGGGACATTTACCTTTTAAATAGTATTCCCTCACCAAATAGCACCATGTGGCATCCCATCCGATATTCTTGGTGGAGCGGTAATATTTCGGCATAATGAAGTCCATGAAGTAACGCATCATAAGCGAGTCGTTCTCAATCTTATGGAAAAGCATGTCAGCATACCTGCACACCGTGTCGGTCTCCGAATGGTATAGTATGCCGAAGAAGAAGACATTCATCTTGTTGAACAAGTCGGGAGTATAGACCAGGCTGTGATCCGAAAAGTCCACGTCGTCCCAATAGTGAGTGCGGTAGTAGAGGGGCTTGTCCTCCACCTCATCCGGCACCTCGGGGCCGCTGAACATCTTAGTCAGCTGGAAGAAACGGTAGCCCTTGTATTTCTCGAACATCTCCTTCTCGTATTGTATCATCTCATTGGACAACAGCTCCATCTCCCTGTCGGCTTCATCTTTCACTTTAGCATCGTCGCTCTTCTTTCGCTGGTTGATGTCACGTGCCTGTCGCTTGGCCTGTTCCTCGCGATTGATATAGGAATGCATAGCCTGGTTGGCCGGAGAACCGACAATGTCGTGCTCTGGGTCAACCACCTCGTTTGTTGGGGAGAGCCGGAACGCAAACCGCTGGCTGCCGTCGATGGTGAACTCCAGTCGCGCCTTCTTGGCCTCTTTGCCGTAAAGGGCATACATGCCTGTGGCCCATTTGCGCCGACCCTTGAAAACGTAAGTGTCGTTCTTGTCCGCCACGGCGCTGTCCAGCGTGACAAAGCCGTCGCGAAAATGCTGGCCGATATACATCACGCTGTCAGTCTGTCCGGCATTCGGGATAACAAACTTCATCTCGTATTTCTGAGCCTGCGCCACTGGCACAAGCACTGCAAGCAACAGTAGAGAAAGAAGTGTTTTTTTCATTTATTGATAGTAGTTTAAGATGTTCGAAATTTTAATTTATAAATCTTCTTCTGCATGTCAAGAACAAACGTCGCCACCCTGCCGCCGTCGCCCGGTAAGGGGTGAGCCGGAGACACTGCACGCCCACGGTCACGGACGGCAGCAACAACAGCAACAGATACAGCTTCTTCGGCATGTTCAAACCATACAATTTCATGCTGCGGACACACTCCACAGCAAATTGCAAAGATACGAATAATATTCGGTTCAACGAAAAAAAAGTGAATTAAATTTAAAAGTGAAAAGTGAAAAGTGAAAATTTGTTGACCTGTGGTGCGGCAGCAACTTTTAATTTTCAATTTTCAATTTTCAATTCCCAAGCAACTTTCAATCTTCAACTTTCAAGCAATCGATTTTTTAGTTTTAATTTTAGATTAAGACAACCTCCAATATTCCCAAATCGGTCATTAGGATTTATGCCAGATTAGTATTTGTGTCGGGAAGATTGATTCGCACGAGTTTAGAGGTAAGAACTATGAGCCAGGAACTGTGGCATACAATCCTGGTTCTTATCTCTTACCTCTTACTTTGCTTTCTGCCGCCTCGCGCGAAAGTTACTTTTTATTTTGTGAGAAATTACGTCGCCTTTCCTCAACGTTCCGATAGTGTCGCATATTTGTCCCCAGCGTTCCTCAGTGTGCCTTCCGGTCCCTGTGTTGCGTCGTTCTTTATCTTATCGATTTTCGATATGTTTCCCTCATTTTTCCCTTTGTGAAACGGAAAACGATGGGAAAACGATCGAATAACGATCGAATAAATGACGACCCTTGATGGTTGCATCAACGACTGAATTTTAATGCTTGAGCCGAAGGCCGCGAACACCGCTGAAATAAGTTAATAAAGTGAGTCAATGTGTAAATGCTTTAAGGTGTTATGGGAGAAAGGTTTTAAGGTTTTAGTGTATCAAACCCTCAAACCCTTAAACCTTTTAACCTTTAAACCATTTATCAATCAAGCAATCAGACAATCAAGCAATCAAATGGCTGTTTCGCTCGGATATTTTTAGATTTTTAATTCTTAATTTAAAAAAAAATCGTATCTTTGCAGATTGTAAACTTCATTTTTTGTTGAATAAATTAATATATATTATACACTAACATTGAAAGATATGAACTACGACCTTATTGTCATCGGAAGTGGCCCTGGCGGCTATGTGGCAGCGGTGAAGGCTGCACAGTTAGGCATGAAGACTGCTGTTGTCGAGCGCGAAAACCTCGGCGGGATATGTCTGAACTGGGGTTGCATCCCCACAAAGGCTTTGCTGAAGAGCGCACAGGTGTTCAACTATATTAACCATTCGGCTGCATATGGAGTGGCGGCACAGCCTGTCGAGGCCGACATGGCGGCTATGGTGCAGCGGTCGCGCGGTGTGGCCGAGACCATGAGCAAGGGCGTACAGTTCCTGTTGAAGAAGAACAACGTGGATGTCATCATGGGCACAGGCCGTGTAAAACCCGGCCACTGTGTCGAAGTCACCAATGCCGAAGGCAACACCGAGGTGTATGAAGCCCCGCATATCATCATTGCCACGGGCGCACGCAGCAAGGTGATGCCCAATATGCCTCAGGACGGCAAGCGCATCATCGGCTACCGCGAGGCCATGACCCTGCCTTTCAAACCCAAGAGCATGGTTGTTTGCGGCAGCGGTGCCATCGGCAGCGAGTTTGCCTTCTTCTACCAGAGCATCGGCGTGCAAGTTACATTGGTGGAGTTTATGCCGCAGATTCTGCCCAACGAGGACGAGGACACTGCCTCGCAGATGAGCCGCAGCTTCCGCAAGATGGGCATGAAGGTGATGGCCAGCTCCAGCGTGGAGAAAGTGGATGTGGAAGGCGATGTGTGCCATGTGACTATCAAGGACATGAAACGCAACACCGAGACCGTTGTCGACTGCGACGTAGTGCTGAGCGCTGTGGGCGTGGTCACCAACTTGGAGAATATCGGCCTTGAAGAGACCGGCATCGCCTTTGAGCGTGGAAAAATCACGGTTGACGACTACTACCAGACCAACGTGCCGGGCTACTACGCCATCGGCGACGTGGTGCACGGCCCCGCCCTGGCACATGTGGCCAGCGCAGAGGCCATTTGCTGTGTGGAGCATATTGCCGGACACGAGCCCAAGAAGGTGAATTACACCAATATTCCCGGCTGCACCTACACCACACCCGAGGTGGCCAGTGTGGGTCTGACCGAGAAGAAAGCCGCCGAGGCCGGCAAGGAGGTGCTTGTGGGCAAATTCTTCTTCAAGGCCAGCGGAAAGGCGACGGCAGCGGGTAACACCGACGGCTTCATCAAGATGATTATCGACAAGAATACCGACGAGATTGTCGGCTGCCATATGTGCGGCGACAATGTCACGGAGATGATTGCCGGAATCGTGACCGCCCGAGAGAACGGCCTCACTGCTAAACAGGTTGCAGGAGCCGTGCATCCGCACCCCACCATGAGCGAAGCGGTTATGGAGGCTATCGAGGCTGCCTACGGATGTGCCATCCACGGCTGATATCGTTATCCGTTGATACGTTGATAAGATGAAAAGTTTATCCGACTCGCATCATATCAACGTATCAACATATCAACAAAAACATATCAACATATCAACATATTTCTATAATCTTAATACGAAAAACATGAAACTGTTACCTAAAAGCCGCAAGAAAGTTGCAAAGGGTCTGTCGGTATGGGTGTCCAACCACTATACTCCCACGCTGTTCGGAATCCGTGGGAAATATGAGTCGTCGTATAAGTCGGGCCAATATGTCGAATGCGGCAGCCCTGGAACGGGATTCTTTGTCCGCAACAGTTCAAGCCGCACCTATAAGGCTTTCTGCCAGGGTGAGCGGGCAAAACTGACACCCAATTACTTCGATTTGGTACGGGGTAAAGAGTTCTCGTTTGACAAGGAGATTGCCCGTGTTGAGGCTGTTCAGTCCCAAGGCGGTTTGAACAAATACAAGGAAATTATATTGGAGTCGTATGTGAATGTGCTGCCTTTGGCCAAGGAGGCCGAGGAGGCAGAGCGCATCGTAGCAGCCATCAAGGAGCTGTCGCACCGCCGCCACCATCTGTCCTCATACCAGACCCATGTCATGTCGAGCTTCAAAAGCCGTGTGGCGCGTCTGGGACACGATGTTCGTGACATTCAGTTGAACATCACCAATCTCTGCAATGAAGAGCGGATGAAAGGATTCGAGGACGTGGTGATTTCTTTCTCGCAGCTGGCTGCATGCCACCGCATATGGAGTGTGCGGGAGAGTTTAAGCGGTCTGGAGTCGTCGTTTGCGCAAGTCTATTTTGACCTTGGCATTTTCGATTTTATACAGGCTCCGCTGATGACCCCGTTGATGCGCGATGCCGAGGGAAGACGCTGTTTCATCTACCCCGACTTCATTGTCCGCTCGTACGACGCAGTCGATTTCGAAGTCTTTGAACTCAAGGATCTCAACTTCCTCTTCCGCGAGGTGCCTTATGACATGGTGTCGAATATGGTTATCGACAGCTATTACGACCGGGAGAACACCCAGGAAGTGACGACCCACGTCCACCGCCGCAACTATGAGCAATTCGGTGACGGACTGCTGGTGAACAAGGACACAAAAGCATTGAACGAAATGGAGGAAGAGAACAAACTGCGTGAGCGTGTGGTGGGAGAGTTGTATGTGCCGGAGATGAACATGCGCTATTATGTCCGTGACTTCAAGGCTTTGAAAACCTTTGTGAAGATTATTAACAATTACAAGAGCGATTTGTAAATTGAAAGTTGAAAGTTGAGAGTTGAGAGTTTAGAAGATTGCTTGATTGTCTGATTGCTTGATTGTTTGAGTAATTTGACTGCGCTAGCACTCAAGCATTTACACAATCAAGCATTCAAGCAATATTTCAATTTTCAATTTTCAATTTTCAACTCTCCTTGATAGTGGCATGAAGAAGAGGTACATCTACAGGTTCAACCCCCATACTTTGTCGTATGAACGGGTGGAGGCGACGTTGAAGGACCGACTGAAACGGATTTCTACAACGGCGTTGCTGGGTGTAGTGCTGGGTGTGATTTTCACCTTTTTGGCTGTGAAGTTGATTGACTCGCCAGAGGAACGGATGCTAAAGGGCGACATCTACCAGTACCGCCAGGCCTTGGAGGGGCTGAACCAGCGGATGGACAGGATGGGACGAGTGCTGGCCGACATCGAAGAACGCGACAGTGCTGTGTATCGTACCATCTTTGGCGCCAATCCTGTGGCCGAAGGCCGCCGCACTCCAGTCATGCAGGACTACAGTGGATGGGAAGGACGTGCATCGAGTGCTCTGATAGTGAAGACCCACTTGCGTGTGGACTCGTTGGAACAGCGGCTCTATTCCCAATCGGTCTCGTTGGACGAAATCTACCGTATGGCCGGCACCAAGCAGCAACGCATGGCCACGATGCCGGCCATTATGCCGATAAAGAAGAACGACTGCCATATTGTGTCGGGTTTTGGCATGAGGTACCATCCGATTTTGCACTACCGCCGGATGCACACTGGTGTCGACCTGTCGGCACAGCCGGGCACGCCTGTCCATGCCACGGGTGACGGCCGGGTGACGGTTGCCGGACGTGGTGCTGACATGGGCGGCTACGGCATATGCGTGGTTGTTGACCATGGATTCGGTTTCAAGACTCTGTATGCCCACTTGTCGGAGGTGACGGTGAGCCAGGGTGACCGTGTGTCGCGCGGGACGGTGGTCGGCAAGGTGGGCAGGACGGGGCTTGCACAGGGCTATCACCTCCACTATGAGGTGATTCAGAATGGTAACAAGGTTAACCCTGTATACTACTTCTTCAACGACTTGACACCGGCTGAGTATGATGAGGTGCTGGAGGCATCCTATATCGAGAACCAATGCCTTAGTTGAATTTGAAAGTTGAAAGTTGGCCGGTGTCCGGCTGACAATTAAAGTTGAAAATATGCAGATTATCATCGACGACAACGCAGGCTTCTGTTTCGGAGTGGTGAAAGCTATCGGCACCGCCGAGGAGGAGTTGTCGCACAGCGGCAGCCTTTATTGTCTTGGCGATATTGTGCACAATACCGCCGAGGTGGCTCGCCTCAAGGCCAAAGGACTGCAGGTGATTGACCACGGGGAATTGCGCAACCTTGCGCCGGGAGGGTCGAAGGTGATGATTCGTGCCCATGGCGAGCCACCGGCTACCTACCGGTTGATTGACAATCTGGGACTTGAATTGATAGATGCCACATGCCCTATTGTCTTAGCGCTGCAGCAGCGCATCCGCCGGGGATATGAAGAGATGAGCCGTCTTGAACCTAAGGGACAAGTGGTGATTTTCGGCAAGCCCGGCCATGCCGAGGTGGTAGGGCTGTGTGGACAGACAGAGGGGGAGGCAGTGGTAGTGAGCAGCCCGGACGACGTTGAAGGGATAGATTTCACAAGGCCAATCAGGCTGTATTCGCAGACGACGAAAAACAAGGAGGAGTATCAACGGCTGATCGAGAATGTGAAAAAAGGCATTGCTTCGTGCGGTCTTGCTGTGGGGGATAACCATTTTGTGGCATACAACACCATTTGCAGCAGGATGGCCAACAGGGCAACGAGATTGGAGGAGTTTGCCCGCGGAGTGGATTTGGTCCTGTTTGTGAGTGGACAAGGCAGTTCTAACGGACACTACCTGTACGATTATTGCAAGAGTGTCCAGCCGAACACGAAGCTTGTATACGGTGTGGAGGATATTGACCGTAGCTGGTTTCTCGGTAAGGATGCCAAGATGGTGGAGCGCGTGGGAATAACCGGAGCCACAAGCACACCGCGATGGCTGATGGAGGCGGTAAAGGAGAAAGTATATGGAAAGTTGAGAGTTGAAAGTTGAGAGTTGAATTATTGCTTGAATGTTTGATTGTGTTAATTCCTGAGTGGCTGGCGCGGTCAAATCACTCAAACAATCAAGCAATCAGACAATCAAACAATACGAGGTATAATTATGTATTTGACGAATCTTAAACTGAGCAATTTTAAAACCTACACCGATGTTGATGTGGACTTCTGCCCCAATGTCAACTGCCTGGTTGGAAACAACGGTGTGGGTAAGACGAATCTGTTGGATGCAGTCTATTACCTTTCGTTTTGCAAAAGTTGCTTTAATAGTGTCGATTCGCAGAATATCCGTCGTGGAGAGGAGTTCTTTGCAATCCACGGCCAGTATGAGGTGAATGGAGAGTCGGTGCCGGTTTCCTGTATCCAACGCATGGGACAACCCAAGCAGATGAGATGGAACAAGAAGGTGTGTAGGACGCTTGGTGAGCATATCGGACGGGTGCCGTTGGTGATGGTTTCCCCTAATGACCAGAATATCATACTCGGAGGGAGTGATGCGCGCCGCAAGTTTGTCGATGGTGTTATTTCGCAAACGGATAAGGGCTATCTTGATCATTTGTTGCAATACCAGAAAGCCTTGGAGCAGCGCAATCGTTTGCTGAAGCGTTTTTACGAGGACAGGGACTGGGACGAGCAGTCGATTGCCATCTGGGATGAACAGCTGGTGCGTCATGGCGAGTTGCTGTACAGCGGCCGGGAGGATTTCTTCAGTGGTTTCAAGCCTCTGTTTGACGAGTATTTCGCATGGATTACCGACGGGGGTGAGAAGGGGATGGTGAAATATGTCCGTCAGTCGACGGAACCGATAGGCGACCAGCTGGCAAGGGCTCGTCAGCAGGACAGGTATGCCCAGTATACCACGGTGGGTCCCCATAAGGACGACGTGGAGCTGGAGGTGGGTGACATGGCGGTGAGACGGTTCGGCTCGCAGGGGCAGCAGAAGACGTTTGTGCTGGCTTTGAAGCTGGCGCAGTTTGAGTATATCTATCGGCATGGAGGAGTGAAACCCATATTGCTGTTGGATGACATTTTTGACAAGTTGGATATGCTGAGGGTGACTCAGTTGGTGAAACTGGTGGGGAGCGACAGGTTCGGACAGGTGTTTCTGACCGACACTCAGCCCGGACGTGTGGAACGGGTCTTTGAAGAGATACCGCAAGTGGAACACATAATTTTGAGAGTTGAGAATGGAAAGTTGAAAAATGAATTAAATTGAAAAGTGAAAAGTGAAAATTTGTTGATATGTTGATACGTTGATATGTTGATATGATGCGAGCCGTATAAACTTATCAACTTATCAACGGACAACGATAAATCATAAAGAAATGTACAGTAACGAACATACACTGCAAGACTTGCTCAAGAAAGCCTATCGCCGTCTGGACATGGATGAGACGGTGATGGAGATAGATGTGAAGTGCGCATATGTGAGCGTGGTGGGGGACTTGATTAACAGGCTGACCCGGTCGGTGCGTTTTGCGGACGGGACGATGACGGTGTCGTTGGCATCTGCCGCGCTGCGGCAGGAGTTGTGGCAGCGGCGGGAGTCGCTTGCAGGAAGGATAAACGATATTGTAGGGAAAACCGTGGTGAAAAAAATTGTCTTTATGTGAACAAACAACAGTGTGTAGTGTAAAAGAAGGATAGTCTTATGAAACAGATATTCAAAGCCCTTGACATGATACGCCAGTGCGACAACCGGGCGTTTTGGCTGCGTATAGTATATGTGGTCATCATGCATGTTTTGCCATTGGTGAATCTCTATGTCTTGAAGTTTCTTATCGACGCTGTCTCGAACGGCGAGCCTTCCGTCTTGCTGGGGGTGGAGATGAATACATGGGTTTCGTTGGGTTTGTTCAGCTTCATTTTCCTGCTGGACAGGATTGTGGCAGTCCTGAACAGTGTGAACAACGACATCATGCAGCAACGCCTGATAGACTATATCAGCGAGCGGATGCAGGCGCAGTCGGCAAGATTGGATATGAGCTATTTTGACAATCCTGAATATCACGACACATATCACCGTGCGCAACAGGAGGCTTCGTATCGACCCATTCAGATTCTGAACGGTTTTATGGGCTTGCTGGGGTCGTTGATTTCCATTACGGTGATTATGGTGATGCTTACGTCGGTTTCGGGATGGATTATTGTCGTGATGGTTGCGGCAGTGGTCCCGTCGTTTGTGGTGAGGGTGATTAAGGCACGCAAGATTTACGCTTTCAGACGTAACAATACCCAGAACTACCGCCGCACGAGTTATTACACCACTCTGCTTGGGGGCAGGGATTTTGCCAAGGAGATGCGGACTTTCGGTCTGGCTCCTTTTTTCCGGGAACGGTTCGTATCAGTCCGTAAGGCTTTGGTGAAGAGTCTGCTCAAGATATCGAAACGGTTGGGTGTGTATGATTCTGTTTGCGCAGTGGTCGAGACTTTTGCTCTGTTCTTTGTGACGATGTTTCTTATTATGAGTACAAAGGATGGTTCTATTTCGCTGAGTTCGTTTGTTGTGCTTTTTGAAGCATTTCGTCGTGGGCAGTCTCAGTTGTCCACTTTGGTTAGCAGTATTACGGGGTTGTATGACAATCGCCTGTTTATAGGAAACCTGTTTGAGTTTCTTGACATGAATCCCTCTATTGTCAATCCTGCCCATCCGGTGCCGTTCCCGGAGAGGGTGCACACGGTGGAGTTCCGCGACATCACTTTCCGCTATCCGAAGATGGACAGGGATGTGCTGAGCCATTTCAACCTTACGGCGAGGGCAGGCGAGGTGACGCAGATTGAGGGGGAAAACGGTTTTGGCAAGACTACGCTGCTGAAGCTGCTGTTGAGGCTGTATGATACCGACGAGGGCGCAGTGCTGGTTGACGGGGTGGATGTGAGGCTGTATGACCTGAAGGGGCTGCGGCATGGTATCGGCGCGATTTTCCAGGACTATGTGCGTTTCTATTGCACTGCCGAGGAGAATATCGCTTTCGGCGATATAAGGGTTGTGGACCGCGACAGGGTGAAACGGGCGGCGGCATTGGCAGGGATGGACGGATATATTGAGAGGCTGCCCCAGGGGTATGACACGATGCTGGGGCGCATGTTCGACGGCGGCGAGGAACTGAGCATGGGACAGTGGCAGCGCATAGCCTTGGCACGCCAGCTGTACAGCGATGCTCCTGTGCTGATTTTCGACGAGCCCACGGCCTGGATGGATGTGCCCTCGCGCGACCGCTTCTACCGCACGCTGGAGGAGTTGAAGGAGGCCGGGAGGGTGATAATATTGATTAAACATGTGTAGAGAATTGAAAATTGAAAAGTGAAAATTGAAAAGATTGCTTGATTGTGGAAAACGTTGTCCGTTGATAAGTTGATAAGTTTATACGGCTCGCATCATATCAACATATCAACATATCAACGCAAAACATATCAACATATCAACGTATCAACATATCAACAAAACACAATCAAGCATTCAAGCAATAAAAAAACATAAATATTATGCAATTTAAGATAGAACAAATTGATCCGAAAGTTTATAAGGGCAACCTGATTTTTTTGTATGGGAATGAGGTGGCCGACCGCAGTCTGCCTTTGGGAAAGAAGGAACTGGATTGTCTGAAACGGCGCCGCAGGACCGAGGGCGACTCTGTTGTGGTTTTTGACAGGCTGCCGTATCGCCTGTATGTGGTGAATTTCGACAGCGAGTGCCAGGCAGGGGTATGCCATGAGAGACTTCGCCGCAGTGCCGACAGGGTTGTGTCGATGCTGAAGTCCGACGGTCAGCACGAGGCTGCTGTCGTGGGCGAGGGTGTCATTCCCGAGGAGGTTGTGGCTTTTGTAGAGGGTATGTTTCTGTCGGACTATACTTTCGACAGGTATAAGACCAAAAACATGCCGCACCTGTCACATGTTGTTGTGGAGGAGTCGTTCCTGAATGCGGAGGAGTTGGAACGGAACGTAAGGCTCTGGAGGTTGATAAGCCAGTGTCGGGACTGGGTCAATACACCGGTGGCAGACTTGAATGCCGAGCACTTTGCAGACGAGTTGCAGGAGCAGGCTCGCCGGTGGGGTGTCGGCTGCACGGTGTTGGACAAGAAACGTATCGAGGCTTTGCGGATGAATGGCCTGCTGGCTGTGAACAAGGGAAGTGTGGACGAGCCGCGTTTTGTGGCCCTGGAATACAAGCCGGAGAACCCTGTGAACGAACGTCCGCTTGCCTTGGTAGGCAAGGGTGTCATGTATGACACGGGAGGGCTGAACCTGAAGCCCGAAGACTATATGCAGGAGATGAAGTCTGACATGGCGGGCGCGGCCACGATGGCGGCAGTTGTTTTTGCCGCTGCGGCAAACATTCTGCCCGTGCATGTCGTCGCGCTGCTGCCTTTGACGGACAGCCGTCCGGGCTTTAATGCCTATGCGGCCGACGATGTAATCCGGATGTACGACGGCACGACGGTGGAGGTGGTCAATACCGACGCCGAAGGGCGTATCATTTTGGCCGACGCCATAGCCTATGCCGTGGACAAGTACAGACCGGAGCTGGTCATCGACGCGGCCACCTTGACGGGTGCCGCTGTCCGGGCTATCGGCACATATGGCATTGCCGCCATGCACAAGGATGCAGACAACCCGTTCAATCTGCTCTCTATCCTCGGCAAGCAAGTGTACGAGCGCCTGGTGGAGTTCCCCTTCTGGGAGGAATATGACGAGATTCTCAAGTCGGAGGTGGCCGACTTGAAGAACTGCGGCACCGCCCAGGCGGGAGCCATCACGGCCGGCAAGTTCCTTGCCCATTTTGCCCAAATGACTCCTTACATTCACCTTGACATTGCAGGCGTGGCTTTCTTCTCCAAGAAGCAGTTTTACTATAACCCCGGTGCGTCGGGCTACGGAATACGCCTGCTCTATGCATTTTTGCAAACATATGATATGATTCACAAGAATGTTTGAAAGGGAGAATTAAATTGAAAATTGAAAGTTGTCGCCGCACAACGTATCAACATATCAACGTATCAACATATCAACAAAAAAATATTATGGAAGAGAAAAAAGAAAACAACCGCATACGCGTAGCCATTACTCAGGGCGACATCAACGGCATCAGCTACGAGGTTATACTGAAGACTTTCAGCGACAGCCGCATGTATGACATCTGCACCCCCATCCTTTACGGCTCCACCAAGGTGGCTTCGTACCACAAGAAACTCCTGGCCCTGCATCAGGACATGACCTTTACGGGCATCCGCGATGCCTCCGAGGCCGTGGACCGCAAATTCAATGTGGTGAACCTTACCGGCGAGGAAATCAAGATTGACATGGGCAAGCTGACCGATGTGGCGGGCGAACAGTCGCGCCTGTCGCTCTCGCGTGCATGCGACGACCTGAAGAAGGGGAGTGTCGATGTGCTTGTCACAGCTCCCATCAGCAAGAAAAACATCCAGTCGGCAGATTTCGACTTTCCTGGACACACCGAATACCTCTCGCACCAGTTTGGCTGCAGCAGCTTGATGATTATGGTGTGCGACCGCATTCGCATCGGCATCGTCACCAACCATCTTGCCCTGAAGGATGTCCCCACGGCCATTACACACAACCTCCTTTTCGACAAGATTATGCTGATGAACGAGTCGCTGAAGCGCGATTTCGGCATCCCCATGCCCAAGATTGCGGTGCTTGCTTTGGACCCCCATGCCGGCGACAACGGTGTTATCGGCGACCAAGACCAGACGGTGGTCAAGCCGGTCATCGACGAGGTGCAGGGCAAGGGTGTGCTGGCCTACGGCCCCTATCCCTCCGACGGTTTCTTCGGCAGCAGCGAGTTCAACAAGTTCGACGGTGTGCTGGCCCTCTATCACGACCAGGGGCTCATCCCGTTCAAACTGATGTCGTTTACCGAGGGCGTGAACTACACGGCAGGACTGCCATATGTGCGCACTTCTCCCGCCCACGGCACTGCCTTCGACATAGCCGGAAAGGACAAGGCCAGCGAGCAGTCGTTCCGCAGCGCGGTGTATCTTGCCTGCAAGATTCTCCGCAACAGGAAAGAATACGATGAATTAACCGCCGACCCGTTGCGTTGATGAAAAGGCTGGTTCTTTTTGACGGCATGGCCATCGTGTATCGTGCCTATTACGCTTTGAGCGGTTCCAACAGGATGAACTCCAAAGGCGTGAACACTTCCGCTGTGCTGGGGTTCACCACCACGCTATACGACCTTGCCAAGAAACTGCAGCCAACCCACATGGCAGTGGCTTTCGATTTGCAGAAGCCCACGTTCCGTCATGAGATGTATGCCGAGTATAAGGCGAACCGCGAGGCAATGCCGGAGGCAATCCAGGTGGGTCTGCCCTATATCCGGAGTATCATTGCGGCTTTTAACATCCCTGTCCTTACATGCGAGGGATACGAGGCCGACGATGTGATAGGCACGGCCTCCCACTGGGCCGAGCAGCAAGGGTTCGACGATGTTGTCATGGTGACCCCCGACAAGGATTTTGCACAGCTTGTCACGGAGCATGTCCATATCTACCGTTTCGGCCGCATGGGCAGACCCGACCAGATTCTCGGCATCGACGAGGTGAAGGAGAAGTTCGGCGTGGACAGGTGTGAACAGGTGAAGGATCTGCTGGGCCTCTGGGGTGACTCATCCGACAACATCCCCGGCATTCCCGGAGTGGGGGAGAAGACGGCCAAGAAGCTTATCGCCCAGTTTGGGTCGATAGAGGAAATGGTGTCCCGCGCCGACGAGATAAAGAATGACAAAATCAGGGGGCTGGTGGAGCAGTACTCCCAGCAGGCTCTTTTTAGCAAACAGCTGGCGACGATTGTCCTGGATGCACCGCTCCAACTCGACGAGGATGAGCTGGCCCTGCGGAAGCCGGATTATTCCGAGCTGCAAAAGCTTTTTTCTGAATTGGAATTCCGTAATCTTGCCAAGCGCATGTACACGGACCTTTCCATTTCCGACCCGGCCGAGGCACAGCGTTTTGCCAAAGCCTCTGCAGCACCGGCAAAGCCGCCAGTCGACAAGAGTGGGCAGCCGTCGCTTTTTGACCAGCCTACGCTGTTCGACAGTGCTCCTGTCGACGAGACCCGTGCAACCGACATCCATCTGCTTCAGCAATTTCCAGACGACAGCGATGTGGCCATCATGGTGAACGGTGCCACTATTGCTTTGGCGTTCAGTGCTGACGAGGTTTTCGTTTCTCTGGTGGGCGATATTGACACAGAGCGCCTGCGCCGTTTGCTGCAGCGTGGCGACACGCTGAAGCTTTGCTACGACTTGAAAGCCCTCAAGTATATATTGAAAGAGCTTGACATTAATATTTCCGGTGAGATATTCGATGTACAGCTTGTTCATTACCTCATCGATGCCGAGGCGCGCCATGCGTTCAACAGCATCTCTTCAGGCATTCTTGGTACCGAACCCGCCACCGATGCCGAGGCGGCCGCCTCGTTGTGGCAGCTCTATCCCCTTATGGCGGCGCGTCTCTCCGATGCCGGGCTGGGCAAGCTGTACACCGACGTGGAGCTGCCGCTTGTGGATGTTCTTATCGGCATGGAGGAGGAGGGAGTGCGCATTGATGTGGATGCACTGCGCGATTATTCCAACAGGCTCTCTGTCGAGCGGGATTCGCTTGAACAGCAGATTTACCAATTGGCTGGCGGCACATTCAATATTTCTTCGCCCAAACAGTTGGGCGAGGTGTTGTACGAGCGGCTCAACGTGACAGACAAACCGCCGCGCACCGCCACGAAGCAGTATTCCACAGCCGAGGATGTTCTAGTAAAACTCAAAGACAAGCATCCCATTATTGGCCTGATACTTGAATACCGTTCCCTGACGAAACTGATAGGGACTTATCTCGACAGTTTCCCTAAACTAATCAATCCCGTTACAGGACGTCTGCATACTGTATATAATCAAACCGTCACGGCTACAGGCCGGCTCTCCTCAAGCAACCCTAATCTGCAGAATATCCCCATACGCACGGAACGGGGGCGCGAGATCCGCAGAGCCTTTGTGGCGCGCAACGACGACTATATCCTCCTTGCCGCCGACTATTCCCAGATAGAGCTTCGCATCATTGCCTCGTTGGCGGGCGACCGCCACATGATTGAGGCGTTTGCCAACCACTACGACATCCATGCCGCCACAGCCGCCAGAATCTACGGCATGCCCATGGAGAAGGTGTCGAAGGACTTGCGTCGCAACGCCAAGTCGGTCAACTTCGGCATTATCTATGGAATAAGTGCCTTCGGGTTAAGCGAACAGCTGGGCATTTCGCGCAAAGAGGCTGCAGCGCTGATTGACGAGTATTTCTCGCAGTATCCCGATATCAAAAACTATATTGACAAGAATATCGCTTTTGCCCGAGAGCATGGCTATGCCCAGACTTTGCTGGGTCGTCGCCGCTACCTTGCCGATATCAATTCACGCAATGCCTCGGCACGCAGTTTTGCCGAGCGCAACGCTGTGAATATGCCCATCCAAGGCACTTCGGCCGATATGATAAAGATAGCCATGATACGCATCTACAAAGAGTTTCAACGGCTTGGCCTTAAGTCGAAGATGATACTCCAGGTACACGACGAATTGGTTTTCGACTGCTACAAGAGCGAAGAACAGCAGGTGCGTGCCATCGTGGAGGATGCCATGCTCAATGCCTTGCCGCTTTCCATTCCTGTAGAAATAAGCATCGACGCCGGTACCAACTGGCTCGAAGCCCACTAATCCAATCGTGAATAATAAACAAAAAAAATACATAAAAGATGAAAAAGATAATTTACATCCTGCTGCTTGTCCTCTTGGCCAGCCCCGCATTCTCCCAAGCCGATGAAAAGGCCGATTTTTCTGCCGTCTGCCCAACGGGGCAGGTGCTTTATTACAAAATCATTGACTACGGTGAAGTTAACGTGTGCTACAATCTTCAGAACCCCGAACTGCTGGGTGGACATATCAAGATTCCCCGCACGGTGAAGTATAACGACCAGAACTTTGTGGTCACTGGAATTGCCGACGAGGCCTTTTCCAACTGTATCCGCATCCAGGGTGTGGAACTGCCCACCACGATGTTCTATATTGGTGAGCGCGCCTTCTACCGCTGTACGGACCTTCGCATCATCGAGATGCCCAAAACCCTCACCTCTATCGGGGCAAGTGCCTTCGAGGGCTGCACATCGCTCATCGATGTTGTGATGCCCAACTCTGTCACCGAGATGGGCGCCAACGCTTTCAAGGATTGCAGCGAGATGCGCCACATTGTCATTTCGCATGGCCTCACCGAAATACCCGAAGGGGCGTTTATGAACTGCCGTTCTGTCACCGACTACCTGATTCCTGCTTCGGTGCAGTACTTTGGGTGCCATGCTTTTGACGGGTATGAACAACTGAAGTATGTCACATTCTTCGGTCCCGTGCCGCCGGAACCCGACTGCGAGCCCGCCTTCGGCCGCGAAATACCCATCTACGTCATCAAGCAGAATTTCCCCGCCTACAAGGCATCATATATCTGGGGACAGTACACCATCCTCGAAATGTGACGGCATAGAGCCGAAAGCATTTGCAAAAAAAACATCCATCCCCGCCAGTTCTTACTGACGGGGATGATTGTGTAAATAAAAAGAGATACATCCCGCAGAGGAATGTATCTCTTTGTTTGTTGTTATTGGAAAACTCTATCAGTCGAGTTTCATCTCTTGCAGGAAACGCACGCTGGCGTGGATGTGCTTGTACATGATCTGGTCGATGTCCACGAAGTTGACATACTTGCGGTAGTCTGCAACCAGTTTCTCGATGAAGGGGCTGCTCTTCAATCCCTCCTGATGACGGAAGTCGAGTGCCTGGGCAGCGTCGAACAGCTCGATGGCCATCACCCTTTCGGTGTTCTCCATCACCTTGTAGCACTTGGTGGCGGCATTGCCACCCATGCTGACGAGGTCTTCCTGGTTCTGGCTGCTGGGGATGCTGTCAACACTGCAGGGGCTGCAGAGCTGTTTGCTCTGGCTGACGATAGAGGCTGCGGCATACTGCGGAATCATGAATCCGCTGTTCAGGCCGGGCTTGGCAACGAGGAAACTGGGCAGTCCGCGTTTGGCATCGATAAGCTGATAGGTGCGGCGCTCGCTGATGCTGCCAAGTTCAGCCACGGCAATGGCCAGGAAGTCAAGCACCATGGCCATGGGCTCGCCGTGGAAGTGACCACCGCTGATGACCATATCCTCGTCGGGGAGGACGATGGGGTTGTCGGTGGTGGAGTTGATTTCGGTTTCAACCACCGAAGCCACGTAGGCAATGGTGTCTTTGGAGGCACCGTGCACTTGTGGGGCGCAGCGGAAACTGTAGGGGTCTTGCACATGCTCTTTGTGGCGGCGGATTATCTCGCTGCCCTCGGTGTAGCGACGCACGGCGGCTGCTGTCTCGAGCTGGCCTTTATGCGGGCGCACCATGTGGAGGCTCTCGTAGAAGGGCTCTATGCGACCGTCGAAAGCGTCGAGGCTCAAAGACAGAAGCATATCGGCTTGACGACTGAGGCGCTGCGCTTTCATCACGCTCCACACGGCGTAACTGCTCATGAACTGGGTGCCGTTCAACAGGGCAAGGCCTTCCTTGCTCTGCAGCTCTATGGGCTGCCAGCCGAAAGCGTCATACACTTCCTTCACGTCGCAGCGACGACCTTTCCAATACACTTCGCCCAAACCGAGGATGGAGGGGAGCATCAGGTTGGCCAACGGGCAGAGGTCGCCGCTGGCGCCAAGGCTGCCCTGCTGATAGACGATAGGCAGAACATCGTTGTTGTAGCAATCGATAAGGCGCTGCACGGTCTGCAGCTGGGCGCCGCTGTAGCCGAAGCAGAAGTTCTGGGCCTTGAGCAACAGCATGAGGCGCACCACTTCCTGAGGCACTTCGTCACCCACGCCACAGGCGTGGCTCATCACCAAATTCTTTTGTAACTGGCTGAGCTGTTCTTTGCTGATGGAGATGTTGCACAGCGAACCGAATCCGGTGGTGACACCGTAGATGGGCTCTTTCTGAGTTTCCATCTTTTTGTTGAGGTAGTCGCGGCATTTCTGAATACGGCGCTTTGCTTCGTCGCTGAGAGCCAGCTCCATGTGGTTGTCGACAATCTCACGTACCTTGGAGATGGTGAGACGTTCATCGGGGTTGATATAGTGAATCATAACATTGTTGTTTAAAGGTGAAATAATGAAGCTGTGGAAGCTTATTTGTTCAATTGTTCATGAGCTTTCTGCGCAATGTCGTCGTCGACAAGCATTCGTCCGCAGTGTTCACAGACAATGACTTTTTTGTGCATCTTGATTTCGCTCTGGCGTTGGGGCGGTATCTTGCTGAAGCAGCCGCCACAGGCATCACGGTCGATGGTGACGACGGCAAGGCCGTTGCGGGCCTGCTTGCGGATGCGCTTGTATGCAGTCAGATAGTGCTCGTCGATAAACTTCTCCTGCTCGGCTGATTTCTCGCGGTAGCGTATCTCATCCTTGCGGGTCTCTTCGATGATGCCATCCAGTTCCTCCTTCTTGGAGTCGAGTTCAGCCTGACGGCCTTTGATAAGGAGCTCGGCAGCGGAAATGTGCTGGTCAAGTTCTTTTATCTTGTTGTTGGCATCGCGGTTCCGGCGCTCGCAGAGCTGGATTTCGAGGTTCTGGAATTCTATCTCCTTGTTGATGGCCTCGAACTCGCGGTTGTTGCGCACATTGTCCTGCTGTTTCTCATATTTCTTAATCATCGCTTCGTGTTCGGCAATCTCATTGGTGCGCTTGGCGATGTTGCTGTTCTGTTCTGCGATGTTCTCTTTGAAGTTGCTTATGCGTGTCTGCAATCCGGCAATCTCGTCCTCCAAGTCTTGGATGGCCTGGGGCAGTTCGCCGCGGATGGTCTGGATTTTATCAATCTCGGAATCCACCAACTGCAGGGTGTAAAGGGCAACGAGGCGCCGCTCGGTGGCGACATCCACGTCTAACATTTGCTGTACGGGCTGCACGGGAGCCTGTTCTGCTGTTTCGGGTGATGTGACTTTCTTCGCCATTGTGTATTATATGTATATATTTATTAGTATCTAAATGACAATTAGATATAGCTTACAAAGCTTTTGCCTTGCCGGCTGATAAAACATGCAAAATTACTAAATTTTTTTGATATAATGGAATAAAATATTTCTTTGCCGAATTGCTCGCTTTCGTAGTGCCCTATGTCGGCAAGGGTGATACAGCCTTCGGCGCGTTGGAAATCGTGGTATTTCATGTCGCCTGTCAGGTAGATGTCGGCATTTTGACGGATGGCGTCGCCTATCAGGAAACTGCCCGAACCGCCGCAGACGGCCACGCGGCTCACTATCGGCGAGGCTATGTCGCTGACGCGCAGCATCGGCAGCCCAAGGCTGGCTTTCACCTGCTCGAGAAATGCCTCAGTGGGAATGGGGTAGGGGAGTGAGCCTATCATGCCGGCGCCCACGTCGCCCGACGGCACTGACGGCTGGGGACGCAGGATGTGACAATCTGTCAGTCCCAGTCGGTCGGCAAGGATGCCGTTGATGCCTTCCTTCATGTTGTCGAGGTTGGTATGGGCGGCATATACTGCTATATTGTTGCGTATGAGCGAGTAAATCATTCTTCCACAGGTGTCGTTGGGCGTTATCCGACGGATGCCGCCGAAGATAAACGGGTGGTGGGTTACGATGAGGTTGGCGCCGAGTCCGGCAGCCTCATTGATGACGGCAGGGGTTAGATCTACCGCCACCAGCGCCCCGGTGCATTCCGCTGCAGGGTCGCCCAGCAGGAATCCGGCGTTGTCGTAATCTTCCTGGTATTCAGGGTGTAGTTCGCTGTCAAGAAATTGAATAATGTCGGATAGTATCATGGGTTCGATGTGATTTTTTGTTTCGATAACGCATCCCGCTGTGATTTATTGTTTGGCACTGTGGCGGAATTGTTTGTTTTTTGTAAGGTCGTTGTAGGGTCGTTCTTTCTTCCATGTCTATTTGTCAGGTTTCCCTCATTTTTCCCTTCTCAGAACGAATATCGATCGAATAAGGAAGGGAAAACGATCGAATAAATAACGACGCTACATGGTCGTTTCGTTGGTGTCAGAAAGTCGGAGGCGCGACATATTGTCAGTCCCGTGTGCCATTTTCGGCTTTGGCATGGTTTATGCAGAAGGATTTGTGCAATTAAAAAAATGAAAAAATAAACTAAAAAAGTATATCATTATGAACATTCAACCTTTAGCAGACCGCGTTCTGATTCAGCCGGCTGAAGCCGAGCAAAAGACAGCTTCGGGCATCATCATCCCCGACACCGCAAAAGAAAAACCCCAAAGAGGCAAAGTAATTGCCGTTGGCAAAGGCACCAAGGACCACGAGATGACCCTGAAGGTGGGCGACAATGTGCTGTATGGCAAATACAGTGGCACTGAGGTCGAAATCGACGGTGTCAAGTATATGATTATGAAAGAAAGCGACGTGTACGCTATTATTTAATTAAATCAGAGAATTCTGAATAATCAGATAATTCCGAATTTTCAGAAAAAAAACTCAAGAAAGGAAAATACATCATGGCAAAAGAGATAATTTACAACAATGACGCCCGCGAGCAGCTCCGCAAAGGTGTTGACGCTTTGGCAAACGCAGTGAAAGTGACCCTCGGCCCCAAAGGCCGCAATGTGGTTATCGACAAGAAATTCGGTGCTCCCCACATCACCAAAGACGGTGTGACCGTTGCCAAGGAGATTGAGCTGGAGAACGGCATCGAGAACATGGGTGCCCAGATGGTGAAGGAGGTTGCCTCCAAGACCAATGACCAGGCCGGTGACGGTACCACCACCGCTACTGTGCTTGCTCAGGCTATTGTCAACACCGGTCTGAAGAACGTCACCGCCGGTGCCAACCCCATGGATTTGAAACGCGGCATCGACAAGGCTGTTGCAGCCATCGTTGACGACATCAAGGCTCAGTCGGTTGAAGTGGGCGGCGACATCGAGAAGATTCGTCAGGTTGCCACCATCTCCGCAAACAACGACAGCCAGATTGGCGACATCATCGCCGAGGCCATGGAGAAAGTGTCAAAGGACGGCGTCATCACCATTGAGGAAGCCAAGGGCATCGAGACCAGTGTCAAGGTGGTTGAAGGTATGCAGTTCGACCGCGGCTATATCAGCCCCTACTTCGTCACCGACACGGAGAAGATGGAGTGCACCTACGACAGCCCGTTGATTCTTATCTATGACAAGAAAATCAGCACCCTGCAGACCCTTCTGCCTATCCTGGAACAGGTGGCCAAGAGCGGCCGCGCCCTGTTGATTGTCGCTGAGGATGTGGAGACCGAGGCCATGGCAACCCTCGTTGTCAACCGTCTGCGTGGCGGCCTGAAGGTTGTAGCCGTGAAGGCTCCTGGTTTCGGCGACCGCCGCAAAGAGATGCTCGAAGACATCGCCATCCTCACCGGCGGCACCGTCGTGAGCGAGGAGAAAGGCTACAAACTGGAAGACGCTACCCTCGACATGCTGGGTACCTGCGAGAAGATTACCATCGATAAGGACAACACCACCATCGTGAACGGTGCTGGCAACAGCGATATGATCAAGGCTCGTGTCAACCAGATCAAGGCTCAGATTGAAAAGACCACCAGCGACTACGACCGCGAGAAACTGCAGGAGCGTCTGGCCAAGTTGGCCGGCGGCGTGGCAGTCATCTACGTCGGCGCAGCCTCCGAAGTGGAAATGAAAGAGAAGAAAGACCGCTTCGACGATGCTCTGCACGCCACCCGCGCAGCTGTCGAAGAGGGTATCATCCCCGGCGGCGGCACCGCTTTCATCCGCGCTGCCGAGAAGCTCAATGCCATCAAGCCCGCCAACGAGGACGAGAAACTTGGTATCGAGATTATCCGTCGCGCCATCGAAGAGCCCATCCGCATCATTGTTGAGAACGCCGGTCTGGAAGGTTCGGTTGTTGTCAACGAGGTGAAGAACGGTAAGGGCGACTATGGCTACAACGCCCGCACCGAGAACTACGAGAACCTGTTCAAGAGCGGTGTCATCGACCCCGCCAAGGTTGCCCGTGTTGCCTTGCAGAACGCCGCCTCCATCGCCGGCATGCTGCTGACCACCGAGTGCGTCATGTGCGACATCAAGGAACCCGAACCCCCGATGCCCGCCAACCCCGGCATGGGCGGCATGGGCGGAATGTACTAAGCCACCGTGTGCTCGCAAAGAGCAAATATATAAGGAGGGTGTCCCAAAAGGCACCCTCTTTTTTTTTATAGAGCCAGGGCAGTTATTCCACTGTCACCGGGATTGTGAGGCGGCGGCAAGAGTCTGTCGGAAAAGACAAGGTAATTGTCCAAAGTGTC
>CADAQX010000003.1 GCA_902790215.1 uncultured Bacteroidota bacterium
GAAGCGTGGAAAATCAAGATGGTAGAACCCATTAAGAAATCCACCCGCGAACAACGCGAAAAATGGCTCAACGAAGCACACCAGAACGTGTTTATGCTGAAGAGCGACTATGTTTACATCGACCTTCTGACCGACTCCGGCACCGGCGCCATGAGCGACCGCCAGTGGGCAGCCATGATGATGGGCGACGAGAGCTACGGCGGTGCCCGCAGCTTCTATCACATGAAGGACACCATCACCGACATCACCGGCTTTGACTATGTCATCCCCACCCACCAGGGCCGTGCAGCCGAGAACGTGCTGTTCAGCTACCTCGTGAAACCCGGCATGATTGTGCCCGGCAACGCCCACTTCGACACCACCAAGGGCCACATCGAGAGCCGCAAGGCTTTCGCCATCGACGTTACCGTCCGCGAGGCTTACGACACCCAGCTTGAAGTCCCCTTCAAAGGCAATGTCGATTTGGAGAAACTGGAGAAGATTCTGCAGGAGAACAAGGGCAACGTACCTTTCATGGTGCTTACCGTTACCAACAACACCGTGGGTGGCCAGCCCGTCAGCATGAAGAACATTCGCGAGACTTGCGAACTTTGCCACAAATACGGTGTGCCCGTCAACGTCGATAGCGCCCGTTTCATCGAGAACGCCTACTTCATCAAGACCCGCGAGGAAGGCTATGCCGACAAGACCCTGCGCGAGATCTGCAAGGAGATGTTCTCCTATGCCGACAGCATGACCATGAGCGCCAAGAAGGACGGCCTCGTGAACATGGGCGGTTTTATCGCTACCAATAAGAAAGAGTGGTACGAAGGAGCCAAGATGTTCTGCATCCCCTTCGAAGGCTTCCTCACATACGGTGGTATGAACGGCCGCGATATGGACGCTCTCGCCGTTGGTCTGAAAGAGAACATCGAGTTCGAGATGGTCGAGACCCGCATCAAGCAGGTCCACTACCTCGCTGCCAAACTTGATGAGTATGGTATCCCCTATCAGCGTCCCGCCGGTGGCCACGCCATCTTTGTCGATGCCGACAAGGTGCTTACCAACATCCCCAAAGAGGAATTCCCCGCCCAGACCTTGACCTGCGAGCTCTATCTTGAGGCCGGTATCCGCGCCTGCGAGATTGGCTACGTTCTGGCCGACCGCGACCCCGTGACCCGCGAGAACCGCTTCGGTGGCAACGACTTCGTCCGCCTCTGCATCCCGCGCCGCGTCTATACCAACAACCACATGGACGTCATCGCCGCTGCCCTGAAGAACGTTTACGACCGCCGCAACGAAATCAAACGCGGTCTTGAAATCACCTGGGAAGCCGAACTGATGCGCCACTTCACCTGCCAGTTCAAGCGTCTCGGTTAATAACACTTCTAATCCGAAACACCAAGGAGTTGGGCGGCACCACGTCACCCAACTCCTTTTTCTTTCTCTGCCACAGATAGTAATCCGTTGCTTTCCCCAACGATTTTCTTTTTTTCAGTAAAAAAAAACGACTTGTCGATTTTTTTTGTTTATCTTTGCAGCGTAAAAAAGTGAGATGTCAAATCAATATGAAAAAAAAATATACCATTATGAAAAAGCAACATATCATCATCTCTTTCATTGCAGCCCTGTTGGCCCTTTGTGCCGTCAGCTGCCAAGAAGAACTGATTCCCATCACCACCGTCACCCTCCATGCGGTCACCCAAGACTTCAACAATGACTCAAAAGTCTATATCAACGACCACACACCCTACTGGCAGAATGGTGACCGGATAAGAATCAACGGTGCCGACTACCCGATTTATGCGGCAACGGAGAACCCTGCCCCAATACATAATGTGGCAATCTGCGCAACAGGTTACCGTGCCCTCTTCCCAGCCGGTATCCTCACCAATAGCGATGCTGATATCAACAGCAGCAGCTCTGTTGCCGTAACCTTGCCGGCAGCACAGGTATTTAAAAAGGTGGGTCCTTTTCAGCGGGTGGATGTCCCCATGGGTGCCTATTTCGACAGTGGTAACACCCTACAGTTTCACAATCTTTGCTCAGTGGTGAGGGTGTATGTCAGCAATGCCACCAATGCCCAGCTACCTATCACGAGCATTTCCCTCACTGCCGGGCATGCCTACCTCAGCGGGACAGGTACCGCCACTATCATGGGCGACAGCACGGATGCCATTGTCATCTCTTCTGCTAATGGTTCACATTCGGTTAGCCTTTGCAATACTGACAACAGCACGATTAAGACTGTCGAGCCTTTGAAAACTGTGTACTTCGATGTGGTAATCCCAGAATTCTCCGTACGAGATGACTTGACCGTAACCGTCTTTACTCCCACAGGCGTTAAATCTATAACCATCGAAGATGCCGTTGTGGCTCACAACACTATCACCACCGTTACCGTCAATGTGGATGAATTGTCCCAATCCAGCGCCGAACTTGTGGATGGCGAGAAGTTCCGAAATGCTATCCCCACAAATGCCACAGCGATACGTTTTGAATACAATAAAGTCTCTGTTGCATCGGGTACCACTCTTTCCACTGATAGTTCTCCTTATCCAATTTATGGCAATATGGACGGCACCATTTGGGTGGTTTCCACTCCAGCCAAAAGAATGAATGCCAATGCTGACTGTAAAAGAATGTTTGGCTTGTGGATGGTACCCAACATCACCAGTATTGATTTTGGTGAAAACTTCAACACCGCCAATGTTACAAATATGTCTTCTATGTTCTATGGTTGCTACAACCTAACCAGTCTCAATCTCTCCAACTTCAATACCGCCAATGTCAGAGATATGGATGGTATGTTCTGGGGTTGCACCAGTCTGACCGGCCTCGATCTCTCCAACTTCAATACGGAGAATGTGATATATATGGGGTTTATGTTTGATAGTTGCATTAGCTTAACCAGCCTCAACCTCTCCAGCTTCAACACTTCCAATGTCACGAATATGTATAAGATGTTCTACAAATGCAGTAGCCTAACCAGCCTCAACCTCTCCAGCTTCAACACTTCCAATGTAAATGATATGCAGTACATGTTCTCCAAATGCAGTAGCCTAACCAGCCTCAACCTCTCCAGCTTCAACACTTCCAATGTCACGAATATGTCAAATATGTTCTCCAAATGCAATAGCCTAACCAGCCTCAACCTCTCCAGCTTCAATACCGCCAATGTCAGAGATATGTATAGTATGTTCTTTAGTTGCACCAGTCTGACCGGCCTCGATCTCTCCAACTTCAATACGGAGAATGTGATATCTATGGGGTGTATGTTCTATAGTTGCAGTAGCCTAACCAGCCTCAACCTCTCCAGCTTCAACACTTCCAATGTCAGGAATATGTCTGAGATGTTCGATAGTTGCAGTAGCCTAACCAGCCTCAACCTCTCTAACTTCAACACTGCCAATGTAAAATATATGCAGTACATGTTCTGCAATTGTAGCAGACTAACAAGTCTCAATCTTTATAACTTCGATATGAGTAATATTCTTACTGTTTACGGTGGGAAAGACCAGATGTGTTCAGGTCTCGCTTCTATATCTGGTGCCTGCGCCATCACCTGTTCCACAGCCGTACAAACCGAATTGCAAAGTGGCACAGACCTCGTAAATAGTCGTATCACTTGGTACACGCACTAAAAGAAACCTCCTACCAGTTCAAGTGCCTCGGCCATCAGCCGTAATGCGACGACTTAATAAAAAGAAAGCCCCGACCGTTGAGTAGTCGGGGCTTTTTTTCATTACATCACATTGCTGCACATCACGGTGGCGAGGGCTTCGCTGATGGTCTCCACACCCAGCTTGCGGAAGAGTTTCTTGCGGTGGTATTTCATCGTATCGGCTGTGCGGAAAAGGCGGGAGGCAATCTCCTCGGTGGTGTAGCCTTGCGCCGACATCATCAGCAATTGCTGTTCTGTTTCGGTAAGGACGATGGGTGTGCTGTCGTGCCATTTCCCATCAACCAATGAGTACTCTCGCACATCGATGTTTGCGAGGCGAAAGCGAGAAGGAGGCGAAGGCAAGCCATAGCTGCCCTTTGGAGTTGAGCGCCAGCGGCGTAAGACGGTGGTTGACCATACGGCTGCGGCCATTTTGGATAAAGTGGAAGTCGTAACTGATGACAAACTCCATCTTGTTTGCCAAGTCTATCCGCGAGAACTCCTCAAAACCCGCACGGTTGATTTCGAGCAACATCGCCTGTTCCTCCTTTGGCACATAGTCAAGGTAGAGGGAATAACCCATATCCTTCAGCTCCACAGGAGCGAGCATCGGGTTCTCCGATGAGTAAAGAAAGTTGCGCTTGTGGTAATCAATAATGTAGATGCTGTTGGTAGTTGTCCGTGCGGCAGCAGCCACGGCCTCTATCTTGGGCTGCACCCGCTCGTAATCCTCCTCGGTGATGCCGTCCACACGGTTTTTGTCTATAAAGAAGTCGTCAATCTGAGGCATGATTCAGTTAAGGCCTTTGATGATTTGGTCAACATATCGATCAGAGACGGAGGCGTACTCTGACTTATCGTATAGCGTGACAAGATAAACCAATACGGCCGCTTCGGTCTCTACTACATTGAAAGTGATAACGCGGAATCCACCACTTTTTCCTTTGTTCTTGGAACTGACTTTAAGCCTTATTTTACGCTTGCCACCACCTAGGTCTGTCCCAATAAATGGGTTTGTAAGCAATAATTGTTGCAGCTCTTCAAGGTCATCAATCAGCGTCTTGTGCTTCTTCAATAGACGCTTGGCTTGACGGACAAACTCATCGGAAGGAATAATGCTGACACTCAACATGGTCAAGACTCCTTCATTTCATCAATCAAATCCTGTAGTGAGCAACCCTTGCTACCGTCAGCCTGCATGGACTTCACTTGCTGCCAGCCACGCTCGATGCTCGCTTTCAGCAGCAGCTGCTCGGCCAATTCAATGTCTTCTGCCAGTAGCCTTTCAGTTAAAGCGCGGCGCGTGCTTTTAGACTGCCCTTCTATCAGTGACCAAAGTGCATCGGTGACGGATACTTTACCAGATTTATTAATGTTTGGAGTTGGGACTGTTTCCATTATTATTCTTTTTGAAGGATTAACGCCAGCGAGCCATTTTTATTGTGTTGTCGCTCGTCTTTCTTGTGTTTTTTGCCCTACCCTTTCGGGTAGTTTTTCATCAGGCATTTTCTTTTCACCCTTTTGGGTAGGGGTTGATTGTAAAGGTGTTAGTACTTTTGCAACGCCAATTCGGAAATACTGTCTTCCTGTAATGCTGTAATATTTTGCCGACTTAAGCGATTATACGATAAATCAAAACAAGATATACTATGACGAAAAGAACGATTCTGATGACTATTCTGATGGCATGTGCCATCGGTGGGGCAGAAGCCCAACAGCTGACTACTAAAGGAACCCTGCAAGATGCCACTTCGGGCGAGGTACTGCCCTTCACCAACTGTGTGCTGCTACGACAACAGGACAGCACCTTTGTTCAAGGGACCACCACCGATGCCTCGGGACTATTCCGTTTCAGTCCTGTGGACACGGGCAGCTATCTGCTGCGTATCTCCGCCATCGGCTATGAACCCTATTGGCAGCAAATCAGCCTGCCACCCGACACGGCATTGGGCACAATCAGCCTATTCCATAGCGCCACTAACTTGCAGGCAGTGAGCGTCACCGCCCAGCGTCCGCTCTACAGCGCCGACGGCGAAAAGACATTCTATCACGTGGAGGATGACCCCAGCGTACAGACCGGCACAGCCAGCGACGCCCTACAGAACGCCCCGGGCGTGGAGGTGGATGCCGAGGGCAACATCACCTATCGCGGCAAGACCGCTGTGGAGGTTTGGATTAATAACCGCCCTTCTAATATGGACGGCGAGGCACTGAAGCAGTACATTAAGACGTTGCCAGCCTCCAGTATCAAGCGCATCGAGGTGCTGAGCAACCCCTCGGCACGCTACGGCACCAGCGGCAGCATCATCAATATTGTCACCGACGGCCGCAATCCCCTTAACCAGCTGCTGTCCGTCGGCTTCAAAGTCAGCACAGGTCCCCGCTTCTCGCCGTGGGTGAGCTATGTTTACAACAACGACAAACTGAGCCTCAACCTCTATGGCAGCGCCTATTTCAACGACTTCAAGGTTGCTACGCAGATGCACTCGCTACTGCTGACCGACGACAGCCTGCTCTCCGCAACAAATGACTACACAGGCAACGAGTTGCAACGGTCAAGAAACTACAACATCGGTGGCAAACTCGACTATCATTTCAACGACCACAACACCTTCTCTACGTGGGCGTGGTTCTATCCCTCGTTCTTCAATATGGATGTGGACTTTGACGTGAGCCGAATAGAGTACATAAGCCATCCCGGCGACTACAGCTACCGCTCCAATGTGGAAGCGCATCAGCATTACATCAGCGGCAACGTGGGTGCCTACTATCAGCAAACTGGAACGGTGGCCTGACCAGCGGGCTCAACGACCGCATCCGGCAACGTCAATATGTCAACTTCCCAGCATTGGACTTCACTCGTCATAGCAATCTTGACCAGTGGGGAAGTAGAAACGACCTTTACGTCGACTACACTCACCCCTATAGTAAGAACGGCAAGATTGAGGCTGGCGCGGAATTTCATTATAAGCCGCAGAACCGAACCCATCACCTTGATACCCTTGTAGGTGGCATCTATCAGCGCGATTCCCTGCGCAGCTACATCTTTAACGACCGCGAGACCGACCTGACTTTCTATATCACCGTCCAGCAGAAGATTGGTCGGCTGACACTCAAAGGCGGCTTGCGTGGCGAGAACCAGTGGCTGCAACGCAAACACAACATCGCGTCGTGCGACTTCGACAAGTACTATTTCGGCCTTGTCCCCTCCATCCACGCCAGCTATGCCACCGAGAAGAACCACAACTTCACCCTGAGCTACACGCGCCGTTTCGACACACCTGACATTGCCAAACTCAGCCCATTCATCATCTACGCCGACGACAGCTACACCGTCGGCAACCCCGACCTGTGTTTAGACTACACCCATAAAGCCGAGGCGGGTTGGACTCACTACACCGACTGGGGTTCCGTCGGGGTTGAAGGATACCTTAACCTTAGCACTGGCAATATCGACAACGTCAGCGATGTGTCCTATAGTCCTTTCTTCGGAAGAGTTGTGCAGATGGACACCGCCGTCAATGCAGGCAACGTGCGCATGAGCGGTGCCGAAATGAACCTCACTTGGCGACCGCGCAAGTTTATGAACATCCGGCTCTATGTCAACGGCGGAGAAGTCTGGTACCGTATGCAGGTGCGTCCCGGCAAGTGGGTGGAAGACGAAGTTTGGAGCTACATTGTGCGTCTCAATATGAATGCAAAACTGTGGGGCAAAGTGGATGTGTTCGTTAACGGCAAGTTCTTCGGTCAGCAGATAGAATTGCTGAGTCGTAATGAACCGTACTTCAATGTAGACTTCGGCCTCAGTACCGACCTCTTCGACCGCCACCTCTCGCTCTACTTCAAGGTCAACGACCTCTTCCAGTCCTCCAACACGCACACCGTCTCCACCAACCCCTACTACGCCGAAGACTACCGTTGGAGCTACAACAGCCGCTTCGTCAGCCTCGGCCTCACCTGGCGCATCGGCAAGATGGACCTCGAAAGCAAAGGCCGACAAGGTGCCGCATACTAAAATCCCAAATTGAACGATGAAAACAACGTATAAAGAAATACACCTCGGCGCAATAGCCACGTTTTACGTGATAGCCATATCTCTGCGCTTGATAACACTGGTTATTGGCAAGAACTATCCAACCATTAGGGAGAGCTACGCATTCCAGCTTTCCACTGGTTTAGGACCAGCCATTGGTGCTCTTGTTGCTATGGCGGTTTTCAAACGCAAAACAGAATATACCATCACCGGCAAGTCTGTTTGGAAATCAATTGTGACCATAGCGATTCCCTGCATCGCGTTCGGTATTGTCGGAGGGGTAAAAATGGGCGTATTATGCCTATTGGCATTTGCCTATGGTCTATTGGAGGAATACGGCTGGCGAGGATTCCTGCAATACGAACTCAGAAGACTACCCGTGTGGCAGTATGTCCTTATCATCACGGGCATGTGGTTCCTATGGCATTTGGACATAGGGCAGCGAAACATATTGCCTTTTCTCGTACTTCTGCTTTTCGCCACATGGGGAATAGGAAAAATCGCAACCGACACCCATTCGCTTCTTTTATGCTCGGCATTTCATGGCATCGTGAACTTCTCGAAGAGAGGGCTACTTTCCGATACCACATACCTTGTTGCTGTCATTTGCATAATCATCTTTTGGATTGTAATATGGTATTTTGTCAAATTGCCCAAAAAGAAGAATGTAAGCAAAGGCCGCCAAGGTGCCGCATATTAATTTGTTTTTTTCTTGTTGAGAACACCTCCACACGGCCAATGGCTGTGTGGAGTTTCTTTGTGCTAAAAATACGATTCGCAACGTAAGCGAAAAAAAGGTGTATCTTTGCATCGTCATTCAATAAAACAACAAGATGAAAAACAGAATCATTCTTATTACGTTAGCCTCATTAATGGCATTGACAGGCTGCAAGCAGAACCCCGTGGAAGACAAGTCCGCCTCGTTCGACTGGGACAATAACGACAAGCGTGAATACATCATCGACTACACTGTTCACTTCACCGCCGACCACGACAGCACGATACAGGTGACAGCGACTGGCAATTACGGCACCGTGAAGGTGGCTCAAGTAGAATCAAAGAACCTGCTCGATGCCGATGGAAAACTAGTAAAGAACACCTTTATCATGCTTGAAGATTCCGTCCCTATGGGCAAGAGCATCACCTTGCAGCGTGGCGGTCTGTCATATGGAGGTGGAGAGGGAGAGTCGGGATTCATGCATGTGCAGATCGTCGGCAGCGACGATATGGTCGAGATACGAATCCCCGGCAGCGATGACTACACAATGTTGTATTCCATCCGCGACAATATGTTCTACGAGCCTTACGACGAGCAGAGTATCACCATTGGAGAAGGTAAGCCCTTCTCAATAGTACTACCCGTCATGACCGAACTCAAATACCCCAAAGAGAAAGAGACCCACCGCATCCAGATAGGCTTCACCGTTGCCGCTCTATAAAAACCTAGTTTGCGTCGGCCATCAGGTCTTTGCGACCGATAAGGCTGAAGATGGTAATGTCGTTGTCCTCATTGAGGATGCGTAAGGTACGGAGAATCTCATTGATGGTAGAGCCACTGGTTGCCACATCATCTATCAGGAGAACATTCTGCTGACGGATGGTGGCACAGAGTTGCTCGTCCTCGTTGCTGGCAAATTTGAGGAATTGCATCAAATAGGGACAGAATCGGCTTTTCCACGCCTTTTCTTTGAATTGTACGAAAAATCGACATTTAGCTAAACATGTCAATAGATTTGTTTAGCTTTGCGGCGAGATATAACGAAATAGTTCGTTCTGAAAAAAATGAAATCACCCTCGCATCTCTTGATACAAAGCCACTGGGCCAAGGTGCCACTGCTTGGTGGACTCCTGTTCTAAGCGTTGGTAGACTTCGGAAGCATAGACCTGCTTCACGGCATCAATGATACTAATATCATTGTCGTCGGCCAGCATTTCCGCCATTCGGCTCACCTTCGAGGGGAGTATCAAATAAAGATTATCCTGGGTAATGTCAAGATTCATAATGTCGCCTCCTTTGCGTTGAAGAATCTCAATGCTTGTAACGCAGCTTTCGTATGGAACAAATACTGATCAACGAGCTTGTAGGTCTTCAGCTCGGCTATCAGATTCTCCTTGTCAAGCAGCCTGCCCTCATAAAGGGCAAAAGCAGCATAGACACGGTCGTTGGCAACAGGGCCATAGACAATGTCATAGTCATGAGTAAAGCCTCGCTCTGTGCGATTATGCATCACAAAGTCGACCCATTCCTCCGTTGGGGCATCGAACATGAGGCAGTTGAGAGAGGAACACATCAGCTCGTCAAATTCATAAACATTGACATACCCTCTTGTAGCACCTGCTTCTTTAAGGCGACGCTTCACCCAATCTTCAGCCTGTTTCTCCGAAGTTGTAGTATAAAATCCCTGCCCATAATCCAATGTTCGATTCGATTGACGTATTACAGGCTGTTTGACTATTTCAAGACTTCCATGGTACAGTTTCATGACACCTTGTTTTTACGGAGTGATATGTACTCGTCAATGTCTTCTATCAGCCAATGGTGACTTTGGGTGTGCAATGTCTCATAGTGCTGAGCAAGATATTCCAGCACACCATATACGTTCAGCACCTCCATCGCCTTACTGCCCGACAAGTGTTTTGCGTTCTTGTATTGCTCAATACAGAATGACAAGAAATAGGCTATATCTTGTTTCTTATCCATCGTCAAATTTTTTTTGCAAAAATACGCCTTTTCTTTGAATTGTGCGAAAAAATCGACATTTTGCTAAACATGTCGACAGATTTGTTTAGCCTTGCAGCGTCAAAAACTAACAATACCAAAGCAAAATAAACTAGCATTAGTATGACGAAGAGTAGAACCTAAGGAGGGAGTCACACTGACGGCTAATTTCAGAATAAGATTTGGGTGATTCGGATTTAATTCGTAAATTTGCATAGGAAAATATTAGCTAACTACTATCTAATGGCAGACAGCATAACTATACAGAACAACAATATTATGCCGTTGGTTGACGACTTGCGGCAGATAATCAACTAGACACGCAACCGCGTTGCCGTCAATGTCAATGCCGAACTCACCTTGATGTATTGGCATATCGGCGAGCGCATCAATCGAGAAGTACTTGTAAACGAGCGTGCTGAATACGGCAAACAAATTGTTGCGACAGTGTCGCGACAATTACAATCGGAATATGGCGACAAAGGATTCGAGCCACGAACTATTCGAAGAATGATGCAATTTGCCTCCTTATTTCCTGATATACAGATTGTGACACCACTGGTGACACAATTGTCATGGACTCATTTCCTGCTTGTTATGCCTATCAAAGACCCTTTGGCTCGTGAATTCTATTTAACTATGGCGGCTAACGAACGATGGAGCAAGCGAACCCTTGAGGCAAAGATTGACGGCATGCTGTATGAGCGCACTGCCGTTGCGACAAAGCCCGACGAGCTAATCAAGCAGGAGCTGACGGAACTGAGGGAAAACAATGTCCTTACTCCCGACTTGGTCTTCAAAAACCCCTATTTCCTCGAGTTTACAGGCCTCAAGGGGATGTATAGCGAGAAGAGCTTGGAGGATAGCCTTGTGGCGCACTTGGAGCAGTTTATATTGGAGTTGGGCAATGGATTCACCTTCGTCGAGCGGCAGAAACGGATGATTATCGACGGCGAGGACTTCTACCTTGACCTGCTTTTCTACCATCGCAGGTTGCACCGACTGATAGCCATTGACTTGAAGCTCGGCAAGTTCAAGGCGCAGTATAAAGGCCAAATGGAGTTGTATCTACGTTGGCTCGAAGCCCACGAGATGGAGCCTGACGAGGAGCAGCCCCTCGGTCTGTTGCTCTGTACCGAAGGCGGCGACGAGCAGATAGAGCTGCTGCAACTCGACAAGTCAGGCATCAAGGTGGCACAGTACATGACCGAGTTGCCCTCCAAGGAGCTGCTGCAACGCCAGATACACAAAGGCCTGGAAGCCGCCCGCCAGCGTTGGGAGAATTGTACAGAGGTTTAACCTTAAAGATTATTTTACCAAACAAAAAAAGATTCGTATCTTTGCAGCGTGAAAATAAAAAAAATGTAGTTTAACAGTGTTTTTCTAATATATTCCATTCTATATGTCACGTCCTGCTACTTCGGTACAATTTGGATTCAATTTCCAAACAAATGCGGCCATAGTTCTTATGCTTGAGAATATGGCAGAAATGGAAACTGTAAGGGTGGAGGGCAAAGAAGATATAGAAATTCAATTAAACGATGAATCGTATGTATTAGCTCAGGCCAAGTCTGTAGAGAAAAGCAGTACAGACTTTAACAATGTGCGAGCCAATGCCAAAAAAGCCATCAAAACTCTATCTGAATCTGCACAGGGAATTAATGTACGCGATTTGATATATATCACGAATTCCCCCAATCCATTTAAGGATGATTCTTCAAAGCCGGATTTTTATGGTCGTGCTCATAAAAAATATGATGAACTTCCACAATCCACAAAGGATATTATAACAAGTTTCCTCTCAGATATAAAAATGCCATTAGATACCAGAAAATTTGAAATACAAGTATTACCTTTTGAATCTGATGATGACAGGCAGCGGTATAGAGTTGTATTAGAAGAGATATCGGACTTCATAGGGGAACTTGATATTTCAGCGGATGGTTTGAGAAAAAGGTTACATGAAGTATGGTCATCTATTCTCACTAAAAATGGGACTCGAAAAGATGAGTCCCTAAAAATTAACAAGAAAGATGTTATCTGGCCTGTTATTGTTTTTGTTACAGGTAAAGGAGAATTGAATAGGGAAGCTCAATATTGCAATTTTCTTGACGATGCTATATTTGATGAGGTGAATCGAAAATATGGGGAACTTATTGATTACTATAGCGAAAGATATGATGTTGCCTCAAAAATCATTGCAGACTTCACGGCATCAGAAAGAAATGGGCGTGATGCAATAACATCCTTCATCAACGAACATTGGGAAGATTATCAAAGTGATTTAGGAATATATACATTAGAAACAGACATTAGAAGCAATCTGATGAAAATAATCATGTACACTGTGCTAAAAAAACGCTTTGACATAAACAAGATAAAACGTATCGTCAATTTATGAGAATAGAGTATCTTTTAATCAGTACGGGCATATTTGAGAAAAAGTTTGATTTCTCAAACAAAAATACACTGATTTTCAGTAATGAAAATAGTGTTGGTAAAACAACACTACTTCGAATTATTCTCTATTCGCTTGGTTTTAAAATTCCAGGAACAAAACTATTTCCTATCGAGAAATACAAATATAAAACACAAATTATTACTGACACAGGGCGTGAAATCATATTAATAAGAGAGTCTATTAATTATATTGTTCGTAAAGAAAAAAAGCAGCAAGATGACCTTGAGACCTATTGTTTACCTGACCAATTAGATCAATTACACTCTATATTGTTTAACACCGAAGATGTAAATATCCTTGACAACATCCTTGGAACTTTTTATCTCGACCAAGAGAAAGGGTGGACTCTGCTTAATCGCGGAGTTGTAATAGGAAGCATACATTTTAATTTGGAAGAGTTTATTCAAGGGTTGTCTGGAAGGGATTGTAGTGAGCTAAAACGGGAAGAAATAGCATTGGAAAAGGAACTTGGTAAATATGAACAAATATCAAATTTCACAAAATATAAGGAGGCTATAGAAAAAGCAGACGGTTCGCTATTAGCAGAGAATTCTGATGATGATCTTAATTCACAAATTGATCTTAAGCAAATCGAACTAAATTATGCCAAAAAGGAACTGTCTCGAATTGATAGTGTATTGAAGAGTAATAAACAATTCAGATCATTTATAAATGAGATGAAATTAATGGTTAAAACACCACAAGGTGAGATTGTACGTGTTACGACTGATAATCTTTTGGATTTCAATGATAGTTTGGATTATTTGATAGCTAAACGAGGGATTCAAGCGTTGACGGTAAAAAAACTTGCAAGTACAATCGACCATCTAAAGGCTATTAAAAAACAAAAAGACACGTCTTTTTTCACAGTTGAATCAATATCTGATGCATTTGACGAGATGGTGCAAAAGTTCCCCTACGGATATGTTAAAATTGAGCAGATAAAAGACAGTTTAAAAAAACAGCTAAAACAAGTTAGAGATCAGATTTCTGAAAGAACCATGTATAACAATGAGGTAGTAACATCTCTCTATGGGAACGTTATTAAATATGCGGAGGAATTAGGAATCGGTAACGGAAACACAATGCAGTTAAACTATCTTTTCACTTCAAATCTGAAAGTTCTTTCCGGGGCTATTCTTCATAAAACTGTTTTTGCATTTAGGTTGGCATATATTTTAGAGGTAAAAAGGTTATTGGGTGTCAAATTGCCTATTATAATGGATTCTCCTACGGGGAAAGAAGTCAATGCCACAAACGTTGAACTAATGATTAATATTTTAAACCGTGACTTCTCTGAACATCAGATTATTATTGCATCAATCTATGACTACAATATTCCAGAATTAAAAAAAATAGAGTTGAAAGACCATTTGTTGGAATGGTAGTCTTTCGTAATGATACTTAAGAGAGATACAAATATTATTAAGTATAAATATGGAGAATAGCTTTTCGAACAATTATTAAGAAATAAAAATCGTAATAGAAATATATTCCCACTCCAATAAAATTCGTATCTTTGCAAACGAAATAACAACTAAAAAGACAATATATCGAAAGAAGAAAAGAGAAGATAAATAACATATTATAAAGCGTTTTCGCTCTAACTTGCCTACTTGAAGTTCCACAAACAAGCCAAGCATAGTAATGAGGTAAACGCTCACGAGAAATCGTGGGCTTTACTTACATGCTTGGCAGGTCGTGGAACACCTTAGTAGGCGTAAGAAAAGTTCCACGATTTTTTTATGCCAAGCAACGAAAACACAAAATCACAAATCAAGAGTCGCCAGCGGGTGGCTCAGCATGGCGAGGTGTTCACTAATCCGCGTGAGGTGAATGCTATGCTCGACTTGGTGCGGGACGAGTCGTTCCGGCTCGACAGCCGTTTCCTTGAGCCCGCCTGTGGCGACGGGAATTTCCTTATCGAGATTCTGCGTCGCAAATTATCCCTATTAAGAGACATCAAATCCCCTACGGAATGGGAGTTTCAGAGCCTTATTGCCGTCGGCTCTTGCTATGGCATTGAACTATTGGAGGACAATGCCGAGGCTTGCCGACTGCGACTGTTTACCGAGGTGAGGGAACAGATGGGAAAAAAGAACTGCACTCAGGGCTACGAGGAGAGCCTACGCTATATGCTAAAGAAAAACATCGTCTGTGGCGATGCATTGACCTATCGCACTGCCGACGGCAAGCCTATCACCTTCTGCGAATGGACACCCATTGCGGGTAGTATGCAGTTCTCACGACGCGACTTCCAGTTTGACTTTCTTGTCAACCAGACGCATCAGTACTCCCTTTTCGACGAGCAGGGCGAGGCACAGAGCTTCGACGAACCCATTAAGTCATATCCACCCATCCACTACACTCAGCTATCCACCCAAGAATAACAGCGTCAGCCACTAACACATTAACACGTTAACGCATTAACACATTCTATATGAAATATAGTCCTGACATTCTGAACTGTTTGGCCAACCTCAGCAGTGACGAGGTCTTCACCTCGCCGGAGTTGGCAAACCGTATGCTTGACCTGTTGCCGCAAGAGTTGTTCCAGAGTCCGAAGACGCGGTTCTTAGACCCTTGCAGCAAGAGTGGGGTCTTTCTGCGCGAAATTACCAAACGTCTGCTTGAAGGCCTTGAAGGGCAGATACCCGACTTACAAGAGCGTATTGACCATGTGATGACCCAACAGGTTTTTGGCATTGCCTGTACCGACCTCACTGCCGAGATGAGCCGCAGGACGCTCTATTGCTCCAAGCAGGCCAATGGAGAGTACAGCGTCAGCACCGCCTTCCATGACGTACAGGGAAACCTATTGTACGAGCGATGTCACCACACATGGAACGCTCAAGGCCGCTGTGAACACTGCGGAGCCAGCAAAGGCGAGTACCTCCGCACCGACAGCCGCGAGACCTACGCCTATCCCTTTATCCACAATTCAATCAAAGAAATATTCCATAAAGATATGCAATTCGACGTAATCATTGGCAACCCGCCTTACCAACTCAGCAAAGCTACAGAGAAAACAACAAATAATGGCGCTTTTGCTTCTGCCATATATCCATTGTTTATAGAGCAGGCCATTGCAATTCATCCTCAATATCTGATAATGATTGTTCCAAGCCGATGGATGACACGCACTGGACAAGGAATATCTGACGAATGGGTGGATAAAATGATTAAGGGGAATCACATTATGGAGCTGCATGATTATCTTGATTCGACACAATGTTTTGCGGGTGTGGAAATAAAAGGTGGAGTGAATTATTTTATATACAGCGAAAAATATGAAGGAAAATGCAAGTATGTTCTACATCAAAATGAAATAGTAGTCGAAAGAAACGACTATTTAGATATGATTGGTGCAGGTGTGGTAATTAGGGATGCTATGGCAATAAACATTCTTCAAAAAGTAGTATCAATTGAGGGTGATTATTTCTTGAACAATTCTTTTTCAAGTGCTGTTAGTCCAAAACACTTCTTTGATAGGGATGATGTATTGGGTTCCAATTGGAAAGGTTATAATGTTCAGCAGGATGAAAATCATAAGGTAAAATTATATGTGAACCGTAAACTAGAAAGTTGTGGATATGGGTGGATAAAGGAAAGCGATGTCCCAAAGAACATTGGAACGTTACCATTACACAAAGTTTATATTCCCAAAGCAGGTGGGTCGGGAACAGATTCGATAATATTAGGTAATCCTTTTTATGGTGAACCGAATAGTGTTTGTTCATATACATACCTCTGTATTGGATACGACCCTCAGAGGCATAACTACAGTAAAAAACAGTGTATGAATATTATTTCATACATACGCACATGCTTCTTCAGATATTTGGTTTCAGTAAAGAAAAAGACTCAAGATGCAGCTAGGGATGTTTATCAATTCGTCCCCCTTCAAGACTTCTCCCACCCATGGACAGACGAGATGTTGTATGAGAAATACGGCTTGGACAAGGACGAGATTGCATTTATTGAGAGCATGATTCGACCGATGGAGTAGGCTGACAGAGCCGAGAGACCGAAGAAGGATCGAAGAACCCACACCGAGGGATGCCCTCGGCAAAAAGATAAACCGAGCGCTCTTTGAAATAAATAGGTTGGAAAAAGGTTGCCCAATACAATAATTGGGGTTGAATGTCGTTATAAAAATATGGAAAATCACGACGCAATAGAAGATAACAATGGGGCCAGTGAGCCCGGTGTCCAGTATGGGACTGTCGGCAAACACCGCGAGGTATTTCAGTCTATCCCACACGAACCTCGTATCGTTACCGAGGAGGAAATAGCACAATGCTATACTCTAGAGGAATGGCGCAAAAGCATGGAAGATATGATTGAGAGTACACACAACCATGCTACGGGATGCGTAGAACATACTCCTGTCGTGCCTCGGAAATGCTCCATCGAAGAGGTAAGTCGCAGAAGTATGACGATTGAGCAGTTCTCTACCAAACTGTATGCTACTGTCGAAAAGTTCTATAGTTCGAAGGAATGAGGGTATTTATTGACAATTTGGTTTTTGAGAAGGTAAATAACTTCTACTATGCGGCAATGCAAAACCATATTACCCTCACAAAGGAAACTGTGGATAGAAAAATTTGGCGGATGGAGCGAGGTTTGCAGACACTGAGTCAGATGCAAGGTTTCCGTATGGCTTGGCTGAAGCAAGACTGGATTGCGCAGGGCTGGCATGAGTTTATTTGCGAGGAATTTGTATTCGCCTACGAAGTTTGTTTCGACGAAGCAACCGGTGAGCATTTTGTATGGGTCCGCGACGTGGTTCACGGAAGCCTGTATCATTAACTTCCTACCTTTTATTTCTGCATAAGGGCGTTTGTTATTAAAAACGATAACGAACAACTGACATATTATGCAGACAACAGAACAGATACTCCCCACGATGCGGCGCACGGTGCCGCAGATATACATGTACGACGACACGTCGTTCCCCGGCTGGATTAAGATTGGGCAGACGACACGTGCAGACGTGCGGAAGCGCATCGACGAGCAGCACCCTATCACCGAGCCACACAAGACTTACCACCTGCTGTGGCACGACAACGCTTTCTATGCTGACGGCAGCGGCGAGAGCTTTTCCGACCACGACCTGCATGAGGTGTTGCGCCGCATGGGTAAGGAACTAATCGGTGAGTGGTGCCGTTGCTCACTACGCGAGGCACAGGCCGCATACGTGGCGGTGCGACATCGCGAGACGCACGTGGAGACAGTGCGCGACCTCGACTACACGATGCGACCAGAGCAGGAGAAAGCTGTAAAAGACACCGCCGACTACTTCGCCAAGATGGACGAAGAGGAGCCTGACCGCCCGAGCCACTATCTGTGGAATGCCAAGATGCGTTTCGGCAAGACCTTTGCCACCTACCAGCTGGCCAAGAGGATGAAGGCAAAGCGGGTGCTGGTGCTTACCTTCAAGCCCGCTGTGGAGGACTCGTGGAGGGACGACCTGCTGCGACATCGCGACTTTGAAGGGTGGCGATATTACAGCAGCCGTGAGGCAGAAGGCACTAACTCATTCACACATTCACACAATAACGCATTCCCATTAGTTGTCTTTGGGTCTTTCCAAGACTATCTTGGGCGTGACCGCTACGGCAACATCAAGCCCAAGAACGAATGGGTGCACAGCATCAACTGGGACTTAATCGTGTTGGACGAGTACCACTTCGGTGCATGGAACGACAACGCCAAGAGTCTGCTCGACCTTGGTGATGCCGATGCCAAGAGGCGACAGGCAGAAGAAGACGAGGTGATGAGCGAGAGCGGTATCGACGTGGAGAGCGGCCGCGCATGGGATGATGACAATGTGCCCATTACAGGCAAACATTACCTATACCTCAGCGGCACACCCTTCCGTGCACTTGCTACGGGCGAGTTTATGGAGAATCAGATATTCAACTGGACCTATCAGGATGAGCAGGCACGGAAAGAGGCTATTGGTGGCCCCTATCTGGAAATGCCCACCATGGTGATGATGACCTACCAGATGCCGCAGGACCTCGGAGCCATGATAGAGCAGTGGGACATGGACGGCTTCGACCTCAACGAGTTCTTCCGTGCGGAGCCTGCTAAGGGCAAAGAGGCTGCCACCTTTGTCCATGAGAAAGCAGTGCAGAAGTGGCTCGACATCATCCGCGGCAAAGCACCCATCTTCGGCGACGGCAGCTCGCCACTCAATGTGCGACCGGCACTGCCTTTCGAGGACACCCGCCTGCTCGACCTTTGTGCCCACACCATGTGGTTCCTGCCCAATGTGTCCTCATGCGACGCTATGGAGGCGTTGTTGCACCGTCCAGCCAACGGTTTCTATCAGACATATCAAATCATCAACTGTAGCGGTACGAAGGCCGGGATCGGTGTAGATGCACTGGGACCAGTACGCACGGCTATGGGCGACAACCCACTAACTACACGCACCATCACGCTGACATGCGGCAAGCTGACAACAGGCGTAACTCTGCGGCCATTGGGCGGTCTGCTGATGCTTCGCAACTGCTCCAGCCCTGAGACCTATTTCCAGACTGTCTTCCGCGTGCAAAGCCCTTGGACATCCACCGACAAGGACGACCCCACAAAGAAGACCATCTTGAAGCCCACTTGCTATGTCTTCGACTTTGCCCCCAACCGTGCCCTGCGTGAAGTGGTGACCTACGCCAATCAGTTGGACGTAGACAGCAACCGCCGTATCACCGACAAAGTAAACGATTTCATCAATTTCCTGCCCATCTTGCAGTTCGACGGCAGTTCGATGAAACGGGTGGATGCCACCGAGATACTCGACTTTGTGGACAACGGCACCAGCGGTACCCTGCTGGCACGACGCTGGAACAGTGCCCAGCTGGTGAATGTGGACAACGCCACCCTACAGCGGGTGCTCGACAATCCCGAAGCCTTGGCCACCATCATGAAGATAGAAGGGTTCCGTGCCTTGGGCAGCGACATCATCGAGAACATCGTCAACCGTGCCGAGAAGATAAAGAAACTGAAGCGCGAAGCTGGGGACAATCCCGACCCAAAGAAGAAAAAGGAACTCACTGCCGAAGAGAAGGAGTACCGCAGCAAACGTCGCGAAGTGCAGGAAAAGCTGATGAAGTTTGCCACACGTATCCCCATCTTCATGTACCTGACAGACTATCGCGAAGAGAGCCTTGAGGATGTCATTCGCAAGCTGGAGCCGAAGCTTTTCGAGCGGGTTACAGGACTGACCATTGACGACTTCGACCTATTGCTGCGCATCGGGGTATTCAACCGCGCTCAGATGAACGACGCCATTCTGAAATTCCGTCGCTATGAGGATGCCTCGTTGGCCTACACAGGAGTGAACCGCCATGCAGCGGACACCCGTGTCGGATTGATGGACAGCACCGTGCCAATAGAGGCACTACTGGATTGAGAACGCATTTTTTGAGTACATGTTTGCGTTTATGTCGGGGAATTTGTGTAATTTTGCAGGCCGAACGACATAACGAAGCGTCATGACTATAGACAGGACAATGCAGGAGCTGACGGGGGTGTACTGCTCTCCGCTAGGCGACATCGTGCTGACCAGTGATGGGTTGGCGTTGACGGGGTTGCGGTTTGCTGAAGCCACAAACGGGGAGCAGGCACAGGACATCCCTTCCTTGGAGGATGCCTGCCGTTGGCTCGACCTTTATTTTGGTGGAGCCATGCCCGATTTCACCCCACGGCTTTCCCCTCAGGGGACACCCTTCCAGCAGTCGGTATGGCGTGAGTTACTCGCCATTCCTTACGGGCATACGGTCTCATACGGCTACATTGCCCAGCGACTCCGCTGCCGCTCGGCACAGGCAGTGGGAGGTGCCGTAGGACGTAACCCCATCGCACTGATTATCCCCTGCCACCGCGTGATTGGCTCTAACGGACAACTGACGGGCTACGCATACGGCCTTGACCGAAAGCAATGGCTACTGTCGCACGAGACACAACATATTGGCAAGCCTTGAATGCCCATTTCCGCTACGGCACAATCTATTTCACAATACTAATTGTTGCACATTAAGTTGCAAAAAAATTTATGTCCTGCTGTAATATTTTGCCTTCTCGCGCGATTATTAGGGTAAAAATAAACACACGACACAATGAAAAGATTTCTTACTATCGTTTATTGGGTGGCTTTTGTTGTTTGTCCACTCTTTGCACAGACGGGGTTTGTCGCCGGACGCTTGGCGGACGGCGACGGCAACCCTGTGGCGTACGCCAACATTGTCTTGAAAACAGCAACGGGTGACAGCCTCATCGGCAGTGCCACCACAGGAGAGGATGGCTCTTTTTCCATTGCCGCCGACGAAGGCACCTATTACCTCACGGCTACGTTTGTGGGATATGAGAGGCTGGTGGTACGTTGCAACCCAGGAGACCTCGGCACCCTAACCATGAACGCCAAACAGTTAGAGGCTGTCACCGTCACCGCCAACCGCACCACCGAAGAGGTAGACCGCTTTGTGGTACTACCCAAGCAGGAAGAGGTACAGGCCGCCGGACGTACATTGGTGTTGCTCGATATGCTGAAGTTGCCTGGGCTGAACGTCAATGTGGCGTTGCAGCAAATCACTGTGGACGGTGGCACCGCCATCCTGCAAATCAATGGCAAGGAGGTGCCACTGGCACGGTTGGCAAACCTCAAAGCCGACCAAATCAAGCGTGTGGAATACAGCAACAACCCCGGCACTCGCTACCTTGACCGCGGCGCTTCGGGCATCATCAACATCATACTCAAGGAACGCGAGGACGGCGGCAGCATCGTGGCACAAGGGCAGTCGGCACTCACTACAGGTTTTGTCGACGGCTACCTGCTCGGCAGCTACCACAAAGGCAAAAGCGAGTTCGCGTTGGAATACACTCTCGGCTACCGTAACTACGACAATGTTCCCTACGAACTGGAGGACAGATACATCGACCCAGCCCGCACCGTAACCCGCAGCCAGCGCACCAATATGCCTTTCTGGTACATCACACACACGCTCAACGCGGAGTATACCTATCAGCACGATGACAGCACCATGTTTGTCGCCTCGCTACAGGATAACTTCCTCACCAAGACGCTTGACGCCATCGGCACAATGACCGAAACCGACCGCGGTGTGACCACCGAGCAAACCATGCAGCAGCACAGCTACCAGAAGGACAACCTGCCGAAACTCGACCTCTTCTACACCCACAAGATGCCCAACGACCAAAAGTTAGAGTTGAACGTGGTGGGCGAGTACGCCACTGACCTATACGAAAACACCCTTACCTACACCTCCGGAACCTATGCCACCCATGTTGATGGACACGGCTATGCCCTCAGCGGCGAAGGCGTTTACAGCAAATCCTTCGGCAAGACAACCCTCCGCACCGGCCTCCAATACCAGCACAACTTCGCCGAGAACGAGTACACTCTCTATAACACCACCTCCGCCATGACCAAGGACAACGCCTACCTCTACGCCGAACTACAAGGCATCATAAGCAGCGACATGAGCTACTCCGTAGGCACAGGAGCCAAACTGCTAAACGTCACCGACGGCACAAACAGCCAGTCCTACCTCCGAAACCTCAGCACAGCCCGCCTCAACTGGCATCCATTAGACTGCTTTAGCCTCACCGCCATAGTGCAATATACGCCCATGCTGCCCACACTCGCCTCCCTTTCACCAGTATTCCAGCAGACCGACGATGTCGAAGGCACCATCGGCAATCCCAACCTCAAACCCAGCGAGCAACTCCGCGACGCACTTCTGTTGCGCTACAACCACTCCAGTGGTTTCTATGCCTTTTCATCCATCGGTGCCATGCGCATCTTCCATACCTATTTCGATGTCTATCACTACGATGCCGACCGTGACCTCTTCATCCTCACCTACCAGAATGCCGACCTTTGGTATGTCCCATACGCCTATGCAGAGGTAGGTGTCAGAGGACTGTGGAGCCACCTGAACCTATCGCTGGACGGCACCTATTACCACTATGTCTCAAAAGGGTCGGAATTTTCCCACACCCGCAACAACTTCACTGCCAATGCCAATGCCCAGTTCTATTGGAACAACTTTGTGGCTGGAGCCAACTTCACCCTCCTGCCCCAATGGACGCTTAACGCCGAAAGGTACATCATGAGCGAAATGGCACAGAGCCTCTATGTGCAGTACCGCTACAAGAGTCTCACCGCCATGCTTGCCTGGCATTGCCCGTTCAACAAAGAAGGCTACCGCTATGAAACCATCGGCCTCAGCGCCGTGCATCCTTATCATCATACCCACTGGACTGCCAACAACGGCAATTTGGTTGTCCTTGGCCTCACCTGGCAGATGGACTTCGGCCGCAAATTCCACAAAGGGGAGAAAACCCTCCAAAATGGCGGCTACGACAACGGAATGGTACGCGGAAGCTGACCGCCGGCAAGTTGACAGGAGGTTGTATTGGCTATGAAGAAGTAACCGCTAGGGACGCTATGCTGATGCGCAGGTTGGGAACAGCGCAAAGAGCGTGGTAGCAATTCTCGGTAGTGGCACCGGTGGTGATGATGTCGTCCACAAGAAGGATGTGTTTGTTCTCGAAGTATTCCGGATGCCGCACAGCAAAGACCTCCTTCATGTTGTCCATACGTGCCTGCCGGTCCTTATGGGTCTGGGTATCGGTATAGCGTTGGCGGTATAGGTTGTCTGTCACAACAGGACGGTGCATAATCTCGGCCATAGCCTCGCAAAGCAGTTCGCTCTGATTGTATCCACGCTGGCGTTTACGACGGCGATGCAGTGGCACAGGGACAAGACAGTCGATATCGCTGAAACGTCCCGACGACTGTAGTTCGGCACCCAACAGACGACCGTATTGCTTTGCCATGGCAAGGTTGCCTTCGTATTTGATTTGATGGACTATGGTCTGTGCTATGTTGCCCTGTCTGAAAAGGAGCAGTGCGGCACCCGCCTGACAGGGTATGCGGCCGACAAGGCGTTGTTCCACTTCATTGCCTGGGAAGAACGCATGACGTGCCCATGGTATCTGTGCCAGGCAGTGGGTACAGAGATGCCGCTCGTCACCCACGAGGGGTTCCCCGCAGTGGCAGCAGACATCCGGAAAGATGAGCTGCAAGAGTTCGTGCAGGGGTTTGAAGTGCAAGCGTTGCATTGGTGTCAGGGCAAGAAAAGGCAGCTGTCGCCGTAGCTGAGAAAACGGAACTGGTGGTCGAGAGCATAGCGGTAGCATTCTTTCCAGTCATCGCCTATGAGGGCAGAAACCAATAGCAGGAGAGTGCTCTTGGGTTGGTGGAAATTGGTGATGAGTCCGTCGATTACATGGTATTTGTAGCCGGGTGCTATCATCAGTTGTGTGTCGCCGTGCAGATGCTCGGTGTCGTGCCGCTCCATCCAGTGCAGTACATTGCTGTAGGCTTCGGCAGTGGAGATGTTGAGGCTTTCCAGACTGTAGGGGTCCCATTGGTGGATGTGCATTGTGTCGAGGGCGGGATTTTGGCTGAGCTGAACCCCGAACCAATAGACTGATTCGATGGTGCGCACGGTGGTTGTGCCTACGGGGATGAGGGGATGGCCTGCGTGGTTGAGGATGTGCTGGATGTTTTGTAGTGAGATTTCAATCTGTTCGACATGCATTTCATGCTCGCCTATGGTGTCGGTGTTGACGGGCTTAAAGGTACCGGCCCCCACGTGGAGGGTAATGAAATCAGTGGCGATGCCTCGGGTTTTGAGGTTGTCGAACACTTCGGGAGAGAAATGGAGTCCGGCAGTGGGTGCGGCCACAGAGCCTTGGTGAAGGGCATAGACGGTCTGGTAGCGCTCGTTGTCGCTATTTACAGCTTCGCGGTGGAGGTAGGGGGGCAAGGGGATGACCCCTGCGTGTTCAATGAGTTCGGCAAACGAGATGCCGCCGTCCCATACAAAGTCCACTATCCAGGCATTACCTACTGCTTGGCGGCGGGAGGCCGAGAGAGTGATTTGCTGGCCATTGATGTCGAGGGTGCGAGCCAGGACACCGTCCTTCCATTTCTTGTTGTTGCCGATAAAACAGGTCCAGGTGCACCGTTCCCGCTGCTCGAAGGATTGCGCCACGGGCATTTGGTAGGGCTCAAGGCAGAAGACCTCGATGGTGGAGCCTGTAGGTTTGCGGAAAAAGAGCCGCGCATGGATGACCTTGGTGTTATTAAAGATGAGCAGTGTGTCAGGCGGCAGAAGGTCGGGAATGTTGCAGAACAGGCTTTCGGATATGATGCCCTTGCGATAGATGAGGAGTTTGGACTGGTCGCGCCGGTCAAGCGGGAACTTAGCTATGCGGTCGTCGGGCAGTGGATAGTCGTAGTCGGCAATGGCGATGGATTGGGGGTTAGTCATGGGCAGGGTGTTTGCGTTGGGAGATGATGGAGAAGATGATATACCACAGGATGATGAGAGATATGGCATACCATTGGCGGGTGAGGCCAATGATGATGGCACAGCCGATAAGGAAGATATACTGGACGCTATTGGTTTTCCACGAGAGGTCTTTGAAATTGAACTTGAGTGAGAACATGGGGAGTTCACTGACCATGAGAATGTCGGTGACGAGCGAGACGGCTACCAGCAAGAAGGCAAGGATAGGATATTCTGTGCCGAATTGAGGGCTGTGGTTGTACTGGGGGAGACTGAAATAGAGTGCAATGCCGACCCATATCAGGGCGTTGGAAGGGACGGGGAGTCCGAGGAAAGAATGGCTTTGCCGTGTATCGAGGTTGAATTTTGCGAGACGATAGGCAGCGAAGAGGGGGATGAGAAGTGCCAGATAACATAGCCATGTCAGGCTTGACAGCTGGATGAGAATTACGTAAAGCATCATGCCTGGAGCCACGCCGCTGGTGACGACGTCGGCAAGCGAATCCAACTCCTTGCCCATGGGGGAGGATACTCCAAGGAGGCGTGCCGTGAGGCCATCGAAGAAATCGAGGAATATGCCTAAGCAAATGAAGAGTGCGGCAAGGTGCAGGGTTTCTTCATAGGTGTAGATACAGGCAAGCACGCCACACAGGAGGTTGCCAAGGGTGATGAGATTAGGTATTTGCCGTTTTACGGCGGTGAAAAGTTTCATTGTGTGAGTGTGTTGAAAAAAAGGATGTAGGAACAAACAAGTATTCCTACATCCGCCATGAAAACAAAATTCTTTCTTATCAGTACAGTTTAATAACCAGCTTGAAGTCGGGGTCGTTCCAATAAGCACGGAACTCTGTGTCGACAGCAGCTTTGCGTTTGTATTCGTATTCCTGATCAACGGAACCCTGGAGGTTTTTAAGGCAATTCTCGCGGTCGCCAAGGCGGGCATAGGCCACGGCGCGGAGGTAGTAGACCTCGGCGGACTGGTCGAGACAGCAGTTGAGAGTACGTATGCAGTTCTCAGTCTCGTCATTCATGAGTTGGGCGAAGGCAAGGTTATAATTGCAGGAAGAGCCTTTGAGGAGCTTCTGTGCCTCTTCGTAGTTACCACGCTTGAGGTTGAGGAGCGGAATGTTGGTTACAGCATCGGAGCTTCCTTGGCGCTGAGCCTCCTCAAAGTAGTATTTGGCAAGGGTGTAGTCCTTCTGAGCGAGGCAGAGCAATCCAGTGTTGTTGAGTACATCGGGGTTGTGGGGGTTGAGGTCGCGGGCCACCTTCAGGTAGCGCTCGGCTTCGGAGAAATCGCCAAGGTAGAAAGCAATGGCACCGGCATTGTTCCAAGCGCCCCATTCTGCACTGTGGTTTTCTGTGGCCCACTTGTAGTATTTCATCTTGGTGTCATAATTGTAGTTGATGTATGCAGCATACATAAGTTCGTCAAAGGAGAGCTTGGAGGGGTTGAGCGTGGCCTGCTTGGCCAATTCCACATCGGTCTGACGGGCTTCGGAATAGTAGAGAGCAATTTGTGCACGACGCAGGCTGGGGAAAATGTCGCGCTCGAGTTGAGGATAGGTCTCCGAGTAGTTCTTGACCATCTGCTCGCGCTTGACGAGGTTCTGCTGGGTCTCAACGACATTGACGATAGCATGGCGGTCCTGGATAGAACTCTCTTCAACCATGACTACAAAATGCACCCAGTCCTCACCGGCCGCACGGGTGGTGATGACCATTTTCTTCAGCTGGTTGTGCTTGTAGTATTCAATATCCTGAGGTTTCACTTTGGCACGGCGGGCCATGGTGGTGAGCACGTCGTCCAGTACTCGGCGCAACTCGGCTGTGGCGATGTCGGCACGGTTCTTGGACACACCCACATTGGCAGTCTCTTCACCCTCGGGAGAAGCCCATCCGGTGATGGTGATCTGCTTGGGCAGACCGTTTTCAAGCATGACGCGCTTGAGGTCGTTGACCGTGTATTGAGCATTGAAACGCACGTTCATCTCGCATCCCCAGTCAAGGACAGATGTTCCATTGGGGAAATAGATGTCGGCAGTCTCCACCACACCCTGTTTCTTGTTATAGTTGAGGGGTGCGATGGAAATGTTTCCACGAATATCAATCCATTCGGAGGTGATATTGACACCATCGGAAATGAGGACGGTGGGGAACACAACACCCCGATGCTGCTCTACAATCTGGTCGGCAAAGAGTGCTTCGTCATCGACAGATTTGGTTTTGTATCCCACAGGAGCAAGGAGCACTTTGCCGGTTTCCATGCCGGGCTTATAGTCCAATGCATCGCTATAGGTAAAACGACCACCCGTAGCGTAGTTAATGGTGGTACCCGGACCGGAGACGGATTCGCCTTTGACAGTGATTGGATCGAGCGGTGTGGTGCCGCCTTCCCAAGTAAAGACTGGCTGGATAAATAAGGCGACGCCCTTGTCAAAGTATTTGGCGGGAACCGAAGCGGTGAAATTCACCACCACTTTATCGTCGCGGACTTCGACGGGATCTGGGTTGGCCTGATAGCGGATTTTTTTGCTATTGGACTTCATTTTTGACAATCCACTGCATCCTGTCAAGAGGACAGCTGCGGCCATGAGGAGTGTTAATAGCGTTTTTCTCATTGTATATTTATATATTTTTATTATCATAACGACATGTTCCTGATGCAATTAGGTTGCCTTATCGCATCGGAGGACACTTCAGTATCAATCTGCAAAGATACAATTTTTTTTTGATTGGATAATTATTTTTTCAATCATATGGATTGATTGCAGGGAAGAAACTGCACAGACGGAATATCCCGCTAGTTTAACCCCAATCGGTCAATAGACCGACTTTTCAATTTTATACTACTTTCTAAAGTTTGAAAAGTATGATTAGTCTTTGATTTAACTATCAAGCGTCGTCATTTATTCGCTCGTTATTCGATCGTTTTCCCATCGTTTTCCGTTTCAGAGAGGGAAAAATGAGGGAAACATATCGAAAAACGATATGATAAAGAACGACGCAACAGCGAGCCCGGAAGGCACACAGATGTACATTGGGGTAAATATGCAACATCTTTCGGAACGTTGAGGAACGTTAGCGTAATCCTTCACAGAATACATTGTAAATTCCGCGCGAAGCGGCAAACGCCACACTGAAACAGACGGCAGTAGCCGTATGACTAGTTGACTTTTAGCTTGCAGGCCTCCTCAAACGGGCAGTAGAGGCACATTTTGCTATTGTGGTTTGCGGCGAAAGGAATATCTGGATTCAGCATTTCTTCGGCTATTTGATGTAGCATTGTTTCAAAGGTGTCCAAATGCTGACGGGTGATTGTCTCCTTCCCTTCCCATGAGGCAGTAAGAAGATTCGAATGGAGATGACCCAATGGAAAGATTCCCGACACGTGAGGCAGACTGCTGCTTTGGGTGTTGCTATATAACCATTCATATGTCATTAGTTGGAACCATTTGTCGGAAACCGTATTCCAGTCAGGATCCGCAGAAGCAACCTTGAGGTCGCGAGGGTCCACTTTACCTGATTTGTAGTCAATAATGCGTAATGTACCATTGGCGATATCGATTCTATCAGCTACTCCTTTGACGACAACATGGCGAGTGTCAGCACCCACCGTGACATCAAATCCATGGGATAGCTCCTTCTCCAAGCCAACAATTTCAATGGACCCGTCTGTTTGCAGATGTTTGATTTCGGATTTCAGGAAGTCTGTTATCTGTGTTCGGGCAACAGCTCGGAGAAAGTGGTTCCGACCATAGAGATTCCGTCCATGCTGGAACTGCTCGGCCAGTGCATCGTCAATGATTTCATCTATCCTGCCTAACGCCTGCTGCAAGGTGTCGGGGTTGACAATATTGTCCTTTGAGCTGGAATAAATGGTTTCCAGCACAGAGTGGATGCAGCTTCCTAACTCGTTTTGCTCCAAGTCCTCGCTTACCCGGTCAGGTTCATCAATATGAAGGATATTCTCGTAGTAGAACTTTAGCGGACAAGCCCTGTACTTATTCAGTCCAGATGGAGACAGCCCACGGATTATCAGTTCATTAATGCGGTCAAGGACTTCTCTGTTTTTTTGGCCGACATCCTGTGTTTTGCCGAGGGGAGAGGCATTGTCCGCAACAAGAACTTTTTCTGTAATCGTTATATTCTTAGGGTATTGTGGCACGAGTTCCCTGCGCAACTGATGAATAAAGCGGCTTGGTTCACCCTTGCCCATCATGTCGGTTTCGGTGCTGTAGAGAAGATAGATGTCCTCAGCGCGCTGCAGAAGCCGATAGAAGTTGTATGCATAGACAGCATCTTTCTCATGGAAAGTGGGAAGGCCGAAAGCAGTCTTCAGATTGTATGGAATCAACGAGTTAAAGCTTCTTCCAGACGGAAGGACCCCCTCGTTTGCCGAAAGGAGAATAACCCGTTTAAAGTCAAGGTTTCGAGTCTCCAAAACGCCGAGTATCTGCAGGCCACTCAGGGGTTCTCCGTAGAATGCAACGGAACGACGTTGAGCCAAGCGCGTATATATTTTGAGGAGAACGCTCAGGTTTTCAATAAAATGATATTGCTGCTGTATCTGCAGTAAATGATTAACTATTTCCAGAAAACAAGCCAGCGCCTCTCTCTCCTTATTATCTGATTCCAAAACATTTGAATCGTATAGCAACTGAATAATCCTGTGCATCATTTGCAGGAAATCATCAGGGGTAGGATTTGTCTCATCGAAGATAAAACCTATGGAAGACAAATCAATACCAATCTTTTGTCCAAGAGAGGAAATCGTGTCGTAGGGTGCATAGATGATATGCTCTGCATAAAGGACTTTCTCTATTTTTGAATGTATATTGCTTGTTCCAAGGAAAGTAGAAAACAGCTGGTCGGAAAGTATGGACTGGATATCCTGGTGGTAGAATGTGTTCCCACGCCGTCGTTGTTGCAGTGAGAACAGTTTTAGTGACAACGCATATGTATCCGTGTTTGAAAATGGAAAGCCCATTGTGATGTTTGCCGTCTTGACCTTTTGAGGAAGAGAGTTGAGCACGGGCAACAATAGGGACTCATCGGACAAGACTATGGCGGTTTGGTTAAGGTTGTCGCCAGGATGTTGCTGCAATTCAGTTTCAATTATGCCGCCAGCATACTTGCATTGCAGGGTGTTTTCCGGACAATTAACGATTGTGATATTTTTCTTCCCCTCGGCAAAATGATTAGAATATTGACCAATGGTTGGGAATCGATTACAGTTTTTTCGTAGGAAACGGCCAGCCTCTTGCTGTTCGTTGTCAAAATAATAGCTGTCGCCATCGGTGTATAGACTGCCTCTGCCGCACGCAATGCAATGTTGGATGATGCGCTCCTCACTGGTTGACAAGGCATTGAATCCAACGAAACAGAGCTGTTGCTCTTTGTATTGAGATAAAAGAGACTCTATATTCTCCGCCACATGGCGGTAGGCCATACCTGCATATGCTTTATGTTGCGATTGCAGCCTCTGGTGCAGAAGATTGTAATACTGGTAAAGTGTACGGTAAAAGACAAGGTATCTCTCTTGGAATGAGGTGAGATGGCCGGATTCAATATCCCATTCCCCAATTGATTTGATGTCGTGCAGGTTTGCGAACAACTGTTTGGCATCAATGCAATAGAGATCCACTTCCGAGAAGTCGGCAAGCATCATATCGCCGAAAGAGATGAACTCCTCGAAGGTGTCGTATCTGCGATTCTCCCCAAGCAAATTGCGATGAATATCGAAAAGCTCAAACAGGAGTAGTTCGTTAGGGATTATTTCCATATCACTCAGTTCAGAAACCAAGGTGTCCATACCGATAGTACGAGGCAGAAACAGGGGTTTCTCCGCCTGTTTGAGGAACTGTTGACGCAGGAAAAGACCAGAACGGCGATTGTTGAACACCACCGTCACCTGGTCTAACGAGTCAGGATATTCTTTTTGTAGAATATGAGCTATTTCGGAGAGGAAGGATTCCATTGTTGTGCCATGTTTAATTTTTGAGGGGTTCCCACATCAATCCAATTGGTTTCAGTATGCAAGAAGTAGCTTATTCTATGATATTTGGCAACGGATAGATACTCCGGGATAATGGGATAGGGTTGCGTGGCAGGAGGAAGGAGACGAAGAAGGGAGGGCTCGACGACAGAAATGCCACTGAATGCGAGTTCCGTATACTCTGCCGTGGGACCATTTACCCATTTAGCCTCGCCGCTGGATTGATTTCTCCAGCCAATGAGTTGTTTCTGATTGTCGAACAGCAGATAGCGGGAAGTCTTACGATGGCAAACCGCAAGTGTGGACATGTTTCCTTCTGTCTGATGGTACGAAATCATTTCGCGGAGATTGATGCGCGACAAGATGTCAACATTATGGACAATGATGGGTTCTTTTTCATTGAAAAGGGATTCGGCTTTCTTTAGTGCACCTCCTGTGTCAAGAAGGCTTTCCCGTTCATCGGAGATGACAATTTCTGCATCCCAGTTATTACTCTTGATATAATTGCAAATCATGTCGGCAAGATGGTGGACATTAACAACCATGTACTTGACCCCTTGCTGGATAAGATTTTCAATTTGTATCCGTAATATCGGGATACCATTGATTTCAACCAGTGCTTTGGGGCAATGATTGGTCAACGGTTGTAGGCGAGTACCGAGTCCAGCGGCAAGAATAAAGGCTTGCATTGTAGTAAAACGTTTAGAATGCAAAATTACAGTTTTTTTTTTACTTTGTAGAAAAAAGTTGCACACCTCATCCCTTTCACAGTTGGTCGGTCCTGTCGAGCAAAAAGAGTATCGGAGGCAACCCTGATTTTGGAAGTCATTCGTATCTTGACAGTGATGTTTGAGGAAGGGATGAAGACAACCACATAAACTGTATTTGAGCAAGACTTCTATGCTAAAATACAAAGAAAATAATTATTTTTATTTAAAAGTGTTCAGAAACAAAAAAAAATAGTATCTTTGCAAATCATGAACAAAGTGCCTTTATTAAAGAAGCGCTTTTTAATGTATTGATACTTAATAATGACAAAAAAATAACTTGTATATGAAAATATGTAAATTGTCTTTAGGATTAGTGTTTTTTTCACTATTGATTGTCTCATGTGGCCCCACTGCTGAGCTAGCTTATGTGCATGATGCGCAACGCGACTCAGCATTTGCACTAAAGGGGCAATTCTCTGGCGGTATCCAAGCCAATGACTTGCTTGGGATATACGTAGAGAGCGAGACCCCAGAGTCAACCATTCAATTCAACCAGGAAACAAACAAGATAGCCATCTTCAACGGCACCGTGATGAATCCGGGAAGTTCCGCAGTGACAGGGTATCTTGTTAATCACGATGGCGATATCATTTTCCCTGTTTTGGGCAAAATCCATGTTGTAGGTTTAACCCATAACGAATTGGCTGCATTGATTGAAAGCAGACTGGTATCGGAAGGACATATCATAGACCCTGTTGTGACAGTCAAATTGATGAATTTCAAAGTGTGTGTGTTGGGCGATGTGGTTCGTCCCGGACAGCTGGTTGTCGCAGGTGAACGTTTGACAATCTTCGAAGCACTGAGTATGGTTGGAGACCTTACCATATTTGGACAACGCCATAATGTCACAATCATTCGTGAAGAAAATGGGCTTCGCACAATCGGTGAGATTGACCTTTCCTCGAAGACTGTATTCGATTCCCCATATTATTATTTGCATCAGAATGACGTAATCTATGTGGAGCCGAACATGAGAAAGAAGAAGAATGCAGAAAGAGATCCTATGATTATGACATATATCTCAAGTGCGGTATCAATTGTATCGGTTCTCTCGTCGATGTTCTACTACTACATCTTGTCTAAACGTTATCTGCAATAGTTACCCACCATATTGGATTGCATTTAAGTTACTTTTTCAATTTCAAATAAGAAGAGTATGGAAAATCAGCAACAAATAAGTAACACACAGAATCAGCAGAATGCTCATCAGCAGGAAGCCGAAAGTTCAATTTCTTTGAAAGATATTGTATTCTTAGTCATTAACAATTGGTATTGGTTTGCCATATCACTGTTTGTCTGTCTTGTGATAGCTGGTATAGTTTTCAAAACCAAACCCAAGGACTTTGAGTATACATCCAGAATCATGATTCGCGACGAGAGCGACCGGCGAGCTACTTATCGTAATGTAGATGCCATTTTAAGTAATGCAGGTGACGATTTCGGCTCACGCTCGTTGGATGACGAGATTTTCATCATCAAGTCATCGCCATTGATGGTTAATGTAGTGGAGCAACTGAATCTGAATAAGACGTGCGACCGCACAGGTCTTTTCACAAAGATTTCATACTACCATGACCGTCCATTGGACATGGAGGTGACATTGCACAACACGGATGTAAAGGAAGCCAGCCTTAATGTCAGTGTGACACCATTGGACATGAACCGATACCAATACAATGTCAACTCAGCCAGTGGTGGTGTTTCCAAAAAGAAAGGCGTTGCAAAATACACTGAAAAGGTAGAGGTTAACAATTACGTTACATTCTCTGTGGACAAGACACAATACTTCTCCAATAAGAACATCAACGTCACATATGTTTTGGCTGAATGCCCGGTGCTAACAAAAGCATATCAGATGGTACGGAGGCTGTCTGTAAATCGTGTTAATAAAAATGCCTCGGTTCTTGCCATTACATATTCAGATAATAATGAGCAGAGAGCAAAAGAAGTTGCCGATGTTATGGTTGTTGTGTACAATGCGGAAGCCATCAACGACAAGAAACTAATAGCAGAGAAGACTGAGCAGTTTGTGTCGGATCGTATTGCACTTATTTCAGGTGAGCTTACCGATGTGGACTCTCAGGTTGAGCAAATAAAGAAAAGCTCCGGTCTGACAGATTTCTCAAGTGCTTCAGGCATGCTGCTTCAAACAGGAACCCGTTATACAGACGAGGTAGTTGATTTGGAAGCTGAACTTTCAAATATTCGTTCTATCAAATCGTACATGAACGATCCTGCAAACAAAGAAGAGCTGCTTCCTGGTAATGTAGGTATATCCAATGCTGGTGTCCAGAGCCAGATAAACCAGTATAATAACCAGTTGCTTCAATACAAGAAGCTCCTCAACACTGCAGGACGCAACAACCCCGGAGTACGTAACTTGCTGCAGCAGATGGAATCGAACCGTAATGCCATTTTAGCAGCCATCGACAATTTGATTAATTCTGTTAATATACGATTACAGAGTGCAAGGGCTCAGGAGATGCGTACAAGAGGACAGATTTCGGCTATGCCTACCCAAACAAAGGCTGTTAATGAAGTTACCCGTCAACAGAAAATCAAGGAAGAGTTGTATCTGTACTTGCTGAGTAAACGTGAAGAGAATGCAATGAATCTTGCAGTCACAGCCGACAATGCAAAAGTGGTGGAACCTGCCATACGCTCCAATATGGGTCCTCACCTGTCAATGCATATCCTTGTAGGTTTGATCTGCGGAGTTGCACTGCCTGCACTGATTATGTTTGGCATGAACTTCTTTAATGTGAAGGTACGCTCGAAGATGGAAATCGAAAAAGCCCTGACTATTCCTGTTATGGGTGAGATACCCCAGAAACCTGAAGGCCGTGCAAATGATGAAATCATCGTGACAGCCAATGGTACTGATGTGGTCACAGAAGCGTTCCGAATATTGCATTCAAATATCCCATTCTTCTTGAAGGAGGGGCAGAAGGTTATCCAGACCGTTTCTACTATCCCTGGTGAGGGTAAATCATTTGTAGCCCTTAACCTTGCGTTATCATTGGCATATTTAGGAAAGAAAACAATCTTGCTGGACTGCGACCTGCGAAAGAGAAGCCTTTCCAAGACAATTGACCGTCACAACCGCACTGGCCTAATTCATTATATGTTAGGCAAAGAGGATGATTTCACTAAGATAATAATGCATAGTGAAACCTCTCCCAACCTCGATTATATCGTCTGTGAGAAGACTCCCCCGAATGCCACACAGCTTCTTCTTGATAATAAGATGGAAAATCTGGTTGCATATTTGCGAGAGCATTATGATTATATCATTCTTGACTCCACACCGGCTCAGATTGTCGCTGATGCATCAATAATCAACCATTGCGCAGACCTTACCACTTATATAATGCGTGTCGGCTACCTGAATAAGAGTTCATTCCCCTTCATCCAGGAATTGTGCGATAAGAGCAAATTCAAAAACATGGCTATCATCATGACTGACGTGCCTGTAATCAAACGTCGTTATGGTGGCTATGGTTATGGCTATGGTTACGGCTATGGTTACGGCTATGGTTATGGCTATGGTTACGGCTATGGCTACGGCTATGGTTATGGCTATGGCTATGGCGATGGAGGAGATTCCGACAATAAAAAGAAGAAAGACTAATAATAATTAATGATTCATATAAACATTCTTAATATATGAAGGGAATTGTATTAGCAGGCGGGTCTGGTACCCGCCTGTATCCCATTACAAAAGGGGTAAGTAAACAGCTGTTGCCCATCTATGATAAACCGATGGTGTATTATCCAATATCCGCTTTGATGCTGGCGGGCATTCGTGATATCTTAATCATATCTACGCCACATGATTTGCCTGGTTTCCAACGCCTGTTGGGTGACGGGTCAGACTATGGTGTACACTTCTCGTATGCCGAGCAACCCTCACCGGACGGTTTGGCACAGGCATTTCTTATTGGCGAGGAATTTATAGGAAACGACTCGGTCTGTTTAGTACTTGGCGACAATATATTCCAAGGAAACGGCTTTGGAAAAATGCTGCGTGAGGCTGTTGCCTCGGCTGAACAGGATCAAAAGGCCACAGTTTTCGGCTACTGGGTTGCCGACCCAGAGCGTTATGGTGTTGCCGAATTTGATAATGAGGGTAATGTCCTGTCTATCGAGGAAAAGCCCAAAGAGCCCAAGTCAAATTATGCAGTAGTAGGATTGTATTTCTATCCCAACAAGGTGGTCTCTGTGGCAAAGGGCATCAAACCCTCTGCTCGTGGAGAGCTTGAAATAACATCTGTCAATCAGCGTTTTCTCGAAGATGGCGAACTAAAAGTACAGTTATTGGGCAGAGGCTTTGCTTGGCTTGATACAGGTACACATGATTCTTTATCTGAGGCATCTACATTCATTGAAGTGATTGAGAAACGTCAGGGATTGAAAGTGGCCTGTCTTGAGAGCATTGCGTATGAGAAAGGTTGGATTACCGCTGATGAACTAAGACGCATTGCCCAGCCAATGTCAAAGAATCAATATGGCCAATATTTATTGAATTTGATTAAAGATTAAAGCACAAGATGGAAGTCATTAAAACCCCCATAGAAGGCGTCCTTATCATTGAACCCCGTGTTTTTGGTGACAAACGAGGCTATTTCTTCGAAAGTTTCAATGCCTGCGAGTTTGCTGAAAAAACCGGATTGCAGATTACATTCGTTCAAGACAACGAATCAATGTCGCATTACGGGGTGTTAAGAGGGCTGCATTTCCAATGTCCACCATATGCCCAAAGCAAGCTGGTGCGGGTAGTGAAGGGAAAAGTGCTTGATGTGGCGGTTGACATCCGCAAGGGGTCTCCCACTTTTGGGAAGCACGTAGCAGTTGAACTATCGGAAGAGAACCACCGCCAATTCTTCATGGCCAAAGGTTTTGCCCATGGATTCTCCGTCCTAAGTGAAGAAGCAATTTTTCAATACAAATGTGATGCGTTCTATGCACCTCAAAGTGAAGGTGCCATAGCATGGAATGATCCCGATCTTGCGATAGACTGGAATATCCCAATGAATCAGGTTTTACTTTCCGAAAAAGACATGCACCATCCATTGTTGCGCGAATTCGAATCTCCTTTCAACTATTAGAGAATAGCCATTATGAATATATTAGTAACAGGAGCCAATGGTCAACTGGGTCGCCATGTTAGACGGTGCAGTGCAGATTCTGTGCACACATTCCATTTTACCGACGTGGAAGAATTGGACATTACAGACCTCGCTGCTGTTCAGTGTTTCGTGAGCAAAAACAAGATAGACGCTATTATCAACTGTGCTGCATACGTCAATGTCGACAAGGCAGAGTCGGAAGAAGAGCTGGCCGATAAGATTAACCATGTGGCAGTAGGGTATCTCGCTGACACAATGGCGCAAGTGGGAGGTCTATTAGTTCATTTCTCAACAGACTATGTGTTTGGAGGAAATAGAAATAATACCCCATGCACAGAAGAGGAGCCCGTTAATCCCACTGGTGCCTATGGGCGTACAAAGTTGTCTGGAGAACAGGTTATCCTCGCATCAGGATGTCGCCATATAATTATCCGTACATCATGGTTGTACAGTGAATATGGTAAAAACTTCTGCAAAACAATGCTGGAGCTGACAAAAACAAAACCGACATTAAATGTCGTCTTTGACCAGGTTGGAACCCCGACTTATGCAGGCGACCTTGCTCAGGCAGTATGTTCAATTATTGAGAAAGACCTTGTGTCAGGTAATGAGGGTTTATATCATTTCAGCAATGAAGGCGTATGCAGCTGGTATGACTTCACCAAAGAGATAGCCCGGCAGTCTGGACACAAAGACTGTATCATTATGCCGTGCCATAGTAGCGAATATCCCAGTCCCGTAGTCCGCCCAAGCTATTCCGTGCTGGACAAGACTAAATTCAAAAAGACATTTGGACTTAATGTGCCCTACTGGACAGACAGCCTTACGGTCTGTTTGCGCAACCTGGGTGCATTGTAATATATTAATAAACCATAAAATAGATATCCAATGAGCAAACCGTTTATACATGAAAGCAGTTACATCGACGATGATGTTATTATTGGCGACGATACCAAAATATGGCATTTCTGCCATGTCCAGCGTGGAGCCCGGATAGGTTCCCATTGCTCGTTGGGGCAGAATGTAAACATTGGCAATAATGTCAAGGTAGGCAATGGAGTCCGAATCCAGAACAATGTATCGGTATATGAAGGCGTGGAGATAGAGGATAATGTATTCTGTGGACCCAGTTGTGTATTCACCAATGTCACCACTCCGCGTTCACACTTCCCTGCCCATGGAGTATACGCCAAGACCGTTGTCAAAGAAGGTGCCTCTCTCGGGGCCAATAGCACCATTGTGTGTGGACATGATGTCGGACGTAGTGCACTCATTGCCGCAGGAGCTGTAGTGACGCACAACGTCCCGGATTATGCATTGATGGCAGGAGTCCCTGCTCGTCGTATTGGATGGGTGTGCGAGTGTGGTCACCGTCTCGACGACACTCTTCAGTGCTCCTGTGGCCGCCGATACCACCTTGTATCCGAAGACGTTCTGGTTAAAGAATAAGAAAATAGTTTTTAATTATTTTATACTATCGTGAAAGTCAAGTCATATATATTACTACTGTTCCTGTTGACAACAACCCTCTGCTGTCAGGCAAAAAGGGAGCCTTCGTGGATGAGAGAGCTCCCCAAGCCGGGCAATGAGACATACATATATGTGCGCGAATCAGGTGAGGGTGCAACCATCGAAGAGGCTTTGGCACATGCCATGGTCAGGGTATTCCAAAGCACTGCCAACCGTTTGGGACAGCCCTTCGATTCCCAGAAAGTAAAAACTGCGCTTGTCTCGGGTACAGATTATAAAACCATATCCCAACAATATGACATTCCGGTGAACCGGGTAGGAGTATACTCTACCCAGCTTAAAGAAGGGACCTACTGGGTCTATGTCTTGTGCCAAGTGGCTGCCATGAGTAATGTGGAACCGGTATGGGATCGTGTTGGCATGAACAGTGGCACAGCCAACTGGGTTGCAGTAATCAAATCAGCCGTATTGCCAGGCCTGGGTCAAATGGGCAAAGACCATTTTACCGAAGGACTCTTCACCTTGTTGGGCGAAGGCGCTCTGGTCGGGGGGGGGATTGCATGTTACAATATAGCACAGAATCAATTAAAGATTATGACCCCTACTGCCAATGCTAACGACTATTATGAGGCAAGCCGCAAGTATTCAACCGCTCAGACAGTCTCCTATCTCACATGGGGAATGGCGGGTGCTCTGTATATTGTCAATCTAATCCGTGCCTACAGGGTTCAACCCAAAAGCAGCTACGACCTGACTTTTCAGCCCTCCTTTATTACCACTCCATATTATGTTTCTCCCTCTGTAGGTATAACTTTAAGATTTTAATGCCATGCGACGTTTTCTCTTGATTCTCTTCCCTGCAGTGCTGATGTTCACATCGCTATTCACCTCTTGCATTAAAAATCTCGAGGATGAAGGAATATATGTAACCACCCGCTGCTACGGCATTGTTTATGACCAGCAAACCATGCAGCCCATTCCCGGAATAATGATTGCATCCACTGACGGGAAAAAAATAGAAGAAAAGGTATATACACAGGATGACGGTTCTTTCTCCATCAACATCAGTCTGGAACAACTGCACCGCGGCTGCTACCTCTCTGTCCTGCCAGACTCTTTATACCAAACCCTCGATATCAAGCTTGACGGAATGCCTTTGGGCTTGCAAAACTACGACTTAGGTTCTATAGTAATTGAAGGCCCTTTTGAACCAATCATTTACACCGACAATGTCACCGACATCACTATCAACTCGGCTCACTGCTATGGGGAAATCTTGGAAGACGGGCATTCTGCAATTACCGAGCGCGGTTTTGTTTATGCAGAGGTACAATATCCCACAGTGGAAGATAACAAAGTTGTCGTGGAAACTGCGAATAAGACCTTCGATGCCATACTCAGCCTGAAGCCCAACACCACATACTATGTCAGGGCATTCGCCCGCAATGGCTTGGGATTAAGCTATGGCGACCAGATTGAATTCTCCACTCTTAGTGGTCTGCCTGAAGTCACCACCAACGGTGTTTACAATATCACATCCACTACTGCAGTTTGCGCTGCGAATGTCAATGGCAACGATATGTTCCCCGATACATATCGCGGTGTTTGCTGGAGCACCATGCCAGACCCTGACATCAACAATACCCATACCCTCGAAGGCTATGGTTCGGGCAATTATAATTGCACACTGACCAACCTCCAACCCGGCACCTCCTACTACGTACGGGCTTATGCGGGGAACAGCATGGGCGTTGCCTATGGCGAACAGATTATCTTCACCACACTCGACGGGTTACCCACTGTCTCCACGACTACAGTCACCAACATCACCACCACAACTGCCACTGCTGGCGGTCGGGTCAGCAACGATGGCGGCTTCACCGTTACGCAAAGGGGCGTATGCTTCAGCACCTCACCCTATCCTCAAGTCACAGACATGCATACTACCGATGGCGCCGGAACAGGCACCTTTGTCAGCTATCTGTCTGGTCTTACCCCAGGCACTACCTACTACTATCGTGCCTATGCCACCAATGCCATAGGTACCGTATATGGTGAACAATCGGTATTTGTAACTCATTAATTGTAATGGGGTAAATACTGCTTACTTAAACCACGTTATAACGAGATAAAAGAGGAAATTCCTATGATGAAGAACAAAGCAATACTGAAACTCATACTCCTGTGTTTTCTTACTGCAACCCAGTATACTGCCTATGCCTATAGCTTCTCTGCCACCTGTAGCACAGGACACACCTTATATTACAACATCCTGTCCGACTCCACCGTGGCGGTAACCTATCCGAACAACTCCGGCAGCTCTTACTACCAAGGCTATACCAAGCCCACCGGAGCACTTCAGATTCCCTCTATTGTCTATCATGGCGGCACAGTCTATCGGGTTGTCTCTATCGGCAGCAACGCCTTCCATTCCTGCAATCAGCTGACATCGGTCACCATTCCCACTTCTGTCACAGCCATTGAGGACCGTGCTTTCGAATCTTGCAGCGGTCTCTCGTCAATTACTATCCCTGCCTCAGTACTCTCTATCGGTGTGGGTGCTTTTCAAAGCTGTAGCGGTCTGCTGACGGTGCAGATAGGTTCCTCTGTGACTTCCATCGGCAACGTGGCTTTTGAGGGATGCAGCAGTCTCCAGTCTCTCACCATCCCCAATTCAGTCCTCACCATGGGCAACTGGGCGTTCTGCAACTGCACATCGCTCGATACGCTCATAATCGGCACCTCCCTCACACAGATTGTGCACAATGTATTTGCCGGATGCAACAATGTTCACTACATCCACTACAATGCCCGAAATGCCATTTGCAACTACATGACCACGGGCGGTTACCGCACCTCCTTGCCCGTAGCCTCGCTTCAGGAACTTGTCATTGGCGACAGCGTGCAAACGCTCAACCCCTACACCTTTGTGGGTGCCGCAAGTCTCGCCGAGGTTACCCTTGGGACGAATGTATCAACTATCGGAATCAACACATTCTCTGGCTGCAGCGGGGTACACACACTGCATTACAATGCCCGCAACTGCTCTGATTTGTCATTCTCCGGTGCCGACACCGTCCACGGGTTCCGGCCTTTCACCCAACTATCCACACTGATAATTGGCGATGCCGTGCAGCACATACCCTCTTATGCATTCTTTGGTTGTGGCAGCATCTCGTCCACAATTTCTCTTCCCGACTCCCTGCAATCCATCGGCAGTCACGCCTTCCATGGTTGTACCAGCATCGGAGCATATCTGTCCTTCCCTGCCACACTCCTTTCTGTGGGAACCGAAGCTTTCAGGGATTGCGACAGCATCCTTTTCCTCAACACGGGGCTATCCCCGGCCGCCATTCCCGCCGGGGCATTCATGAACTGCGACAGGCTGTACCAGGTCTCGGTAGGGAACAACACCCCTGCCATTTCCGATTCAGCATTCCAGGGATGCATCCGTCTCGCGTCGATAGCTCTGGGGTCATCTGTTGCCACCATTGGCAACCATGCTTTCTCAGGTTGCATACGGCTTGTGGCTCCAACGTTCCCCAATGCTCTCTCAACCATTGGCACCGGAGCTTTCCAAGGCTGTGCACAGTTGGGCGGACAACTATCGTTCCCCGCAGCCATAACAAGCATCGGCAACAACGCATTTGCCAATACCACTCCCCTATCACTTATCGAAATGCTTGGCAGTCAACCTCCGGTCATCTACGACAGCACCTTTGCCTCTGCCACCGCATCAACCATTTTGCGCGTACCCTGTGGCGCGGTTCTCTCCTATTACATGGCAGACCACTGGAGCGACTTTGGCAATCTCACCGAGGGCTCTCCCTATCGGATTACGCTATCCGTGAACAACAGTCTCATGGGTTCTGCCTCCGTCACACAGCTGCCCACCTGCAGCAGTCCCATAGCCCGCATACAGGCATATGCCAACACCGACTACCATTTTATTCGCTGGAACGATGGCAACAGCTCCAATCCACGAACCCTGCTTATGACATCCGACAGTGCATTTACAGCCATTTTCGCGCCCGACAACTCATACATCACTGTCACCTGCAACGACTCCACCCGTGGAATAGTCACGGGTTCCGGTCTCTATAGCTACAATGCACCTGTTGTTCTGACTGCAACAGCTTTCGCCAACTACCATTTCCAATGCTGGAGCGACGGAAACACCGATAACCCGCGATACCTGAATGCCATCCAGGATTCGGTCTTCACTGCCATTTTCCTCTCCAACTATTCCACCATCACTGTCATCAACAACAACCCCACCATGGGCACAGTCAGCGGTGGCGGCACATATTACTATCAAAACCCCGCTATCATCTCGGCCACTCCATTCACAGGCCACCATTTCACAGCATGGAACGACGGCGTGTCCACAAATCCGCGCACGGTAATCGTGTCCCAGGACTCCGTGTTCTCAGCCAACTTTGCTGTTAATATCTATACGGTTACGGCCACCAGCAACAACGCCTCCATGGGCATGGTCACCGGCGGAGGCACCTACCCCTACCTGGCCACAGCCGAATTGTCGGCAACGGCCTACTATGGACACCGCTTTGTTCAATGGAGCGACGGCTCAACAGTCAATCCCCGCACGCTTCAGGTGGTCAGCGACACAGCCTTCACTGCCTACTTCATCCCGAATACCTATACCGTCACCGTTGTCTCCAACGACACCAATATGGGCAGCGTATTCGGAGGCGGCACCTATAACCACGGCGCCACTGCCACCCTTTCTGCCACCGCAGCCTACGGCTATCATTTCGTGCAGTGGAGCGACGGCAACACCGATAACCCACGAATCCTCACTGTCACAACGAATGCCACATACACCGCCCAGTTTGCTCTCAACACCTATACCCTCACCGCTTTGAGCAACAACAGCACAATGGGTACCGTTTTAGGCGGGGGCACCTATCCACACAACACTCCCGTCTACATCACCGCTATGCCCAATCATGGCTATCACTTCGTGCAATGGATGGACAGCGTCACCGATAATCCCCGCCTTGTCACCATGACTGCCAATGCCACCTATACCGCACAATTCGACTTCAACACCTACACCCTCACCGTAATCAGCGGAAACAGCACCTATGGCACCGTGACCGGCAGCGGAATCTACAACTACAACACAACTGCTGTCATCACCGCCACTCCATATTATGGCTACCATTTTGTGCAGTGGAATGACGGCAACACCGACAATCCGCGCACCGTTGTCGTCACCGAAAACACAGGCTATACCGCCCAGTTTGCAGTCAACAACTATCTGGTGACCGGAGCCTCCAACTCCACATCGGCCGGTATTGTCGCGGGAGGTGGCAGCTTCAACTACCTCTCCACCGCAACGCTTACCGCCCTGCCCGCTCCTCACCACCACTTCATGCAGTGGAGCGACGGCATTACACTGAATCCGCGCAGTCTTACGGTTGTTTCCGACACACTGCTCACTGCCATCTTTGTAATCGACTCTCACCTTGTCACAGCTGCCGCCGCCGACACCCTCCAGGGCTATGTGACCGGTTCAGGCAACGTGGCCTATGGCTCCTCGATATATCTCACCGCCGTGCCGGCCTATGGCTACTATTTCACTGCATGGAGCGACGGCAACACCCAGAACCCCCGTCCGGTCACCATTACCAGCGACACGACATTCACCGCCCTCTTTGGCTCTAACGTGTACACGATAACCGTTTCCAGCTGCGACACCCTCATGGGCACTGTTTCAGGCGGCGGAATCTTTGAATACATGGACCAGGCCACCATGCTGGCCATACCCGCCGAACACCACTACTTTGAGCAATGGAGCGACGGGGTCACCTCCAATCCGCGCTTCCTGACCGTCACTTCCGACAGTGCACTGGTTGCCATATTCCAGCCCGAAGCACAATATTCCATTACCGTGAAAGCCAGCAACAACATGGGCTCCGTGACGGGCTCCGGAATATACTATAGCGGCGACACGGCCATTCTCACAGCCACTCCCAACAGCCACGTCGTCTTCCGGCAATGGGACGACGGTTCCACCGACAACCCACGCCGCATACGGGTTATCAGAAACGCCACCTACACGGCCATCTTCACGCCCCAGACATTCACCATTACGGCCAATCCCTCCAACCCCGACCTGGGAGTTGTCTATGGCGGAGGCGAGTATGCCTATGGCACCGAGGTCACGCTGCTGGCCCGTCCTTTCCCCGACATGGTTTTTGCCGGTTGGGTTGACGGCAACACCGACATCGAACGCACAATCATTGTAACGCATAATGCCTCCTTCACAGCCGTCTTCCGCGATCCTTTCGTAGGCATAGACACCCTCTCTGTCCCCGAAATAACCCTCCTCACACAGGGGCGTGACATCATCGTCCAGGGCGCAGAAGGACGCAACGTCAGCCTGTTCGACATCATGGGGCGCCGCATAGCCTCTGCCGTCAAGGCAACCGCCAGTGAGACGCTTCGCACGCCTGCCGCCGGAGTCTATCTGCTGCATATCGAAGGCCTTCCGGCCCGAAAGATAGTCGTCCGATAAAAATCGGTTGCAAAAAGCAAGAAACACCGCCACGTCGCTCACCCGGCACATGGCGGTGCTTCTTGTTTAACCAACCTGCCTTCCCTGTAACGTCGTTCCTTTTCCCCTTGATTTGCATTCTGTTTACCTCATTTTTCCCTTCTGAAAAGGGAAAACGAGCGAATATGAATCGAATAACGAGCGAATAAATGACGACGCTTGTACGTTGCTGCATTCTTTTCAAACGGCAGGCTAAAATAAACGGTTTAGATTGATTGTCAGACTTTTATTCACTCGTTGTGCGATTGAGATTCCTTTGAACGAAGGGAAATGCAGCACGATACTGCAGGGTTGATGCGAGGGGGAAAGGAGCTGAGAGTACATTTATCTGAAGGTTAAGGTAACTATTCGCACATACAAACATGCAAATGTATGTGATTCGATTTTTTTTCGTATTTTTGCAGCCGGAAATAATATATGATTTGATAGTATGAAACGTGTTTTTCTTTTAGTTGCGACGATGGTGCTGGGCATGTCCCTCGTGGCGCAGAATCAGAATTCAGTGCGGGATACTGAGCCGGACTACAGCCCTGCTTTGGCCAAGTTGAACGCCGAGGGCGTGCAGCTCGGTGTGGCATTGTGCGGCGGGTCGGCTTTCGGCTACGCCCATCTGGGCTTTCTGCAGGCCTTGGAGGATGCCGGGGTGCGTGTGGACCGCGTCAGCGGCACTTCGATGGGTGCCATAGTGGGCATGTTCTATGCCGCGGGCTATTCGCCGCGCGAGATTGTAGATATTGTCAAGAAAGAACGCATGGTGAGAAAGACCCGTATCTTTAAACCCAATCTCCATCACGACGGCGGGATGGCCGACTATACCCACCTGCGCAAGATGATGGCCAAGTATATTCCCTACAACAGTTTCGACTCGCTGAAAATTCCGTTCTACTGCTGTGTGTCGGATATGAACCATCTGAAGCCGGTGTATGTGTCAACGGGCGACAAACTGCGCGAGTATGTGAGTGCGTCGGCGTCGGTACCTCGAGTGTTCGCACCGGTGATGATTGACAGCGTGTATTATGTTGACGGCTATATATTCAACAACCTGCCTGTCGAGCCGCTGATTGATGCGGGGTGCAATGTCACCATCGGCCTTTACATACAGAGGGATACAGTCATGGAGCGCATCGACGACCCGAGCATCATTTCTTCGCGGGCTTTTGCGGTGAATTCCAACCTTTGCACACTGGACCACGTGCATTTGTGCACCTATGGCATAGCCATCAAGGTGGGTGATTTGGGCAAGCTGGATTTCGGCAAGATTGACGAGTTTTTTGAATATGGCTACAAGGCCGGCAAGGAGTTTTTAGAGGAACTGTGTGGTGTGGAGGCAAAGAAAGACACTAAAGATTAGATAGATATGACGGCGTGGCAAATTTTTATTTGCCATGTCGGATAATATTTGTAATTTTGCATCCGATTTGGTCGCCGACGGGAGCAATCCCCGAGGCGTGAAAAGGGAATCAGGTGAAAGTCCTGAACAGTCCCGCTGCTGTGAGCTCATCGGAACCGCAGCCCCCAATACAAAGCCACTGTGCAGCGCCATAGCCGCATGGGAAGGCAGGGCGGCGGAGAGCGAGTCAGAAGACCTGCCAAATCGTTGATTTAAGGCTTTCGAGGAAAGAGCTGAAAATTGATAGCACGGCGTGTGCGCTTACGCTTGGCATCCCTTTTCACTTATTTCATGTAGAAAGCTATTTTGTAGAGAACAACAAAATAGTTATATGATGATTAAAAAGATTACTACATTTGCTTTGGGTCTGCTGCTTACGGCAGGCCTGTGGGCCCAGTCGGGCAACAACGAGATGTATGGCCATGCTGTGAAAGGCGGGGCCAAATCCATCACTTTCCCTGCATCGAACATCCAGTTCTGGACAGGTACGGGCAGCAATCAGGCTGTGGTTATAGTCGGTTGGGACGACAATTCCGGCGGCACGAACTTTGCATTGGCCTGGGGTGTGCGTTGGAACGGCACCGCTACGGCGCAGAATATGCTCGATACCATCATGGCCTACGACACCCGTTTCGGCTACACGATTAACGGCAGCTTTGTTGATAGTGTGTGGTACAACGACGGTACGCTGGTGTCGGGTTCGGCTCTCAGCTATTGGTGCTACAATGTCAATAATTCTATGGCTTCGGCCTATCCCTTTCAGAATATGACCAACGGCGACGTGATGGAGATTAGCAGCAGCTGTAATTTCTCGCTGACTTCGGCGACGGCAGCCACCAATCCCAACAATACCGACCCGGTGGATGCCACAATTGACACAAACGACATCCTTTATTGGGTTGGCAACGGCAGCAACCGTGCTGTACTGATTGTCAACTGGGGCGACCCCGATACGGCCTTTGCCTGGGGATACCGCTTCAACGGCTCTGTGACGGCGCAGACTATGGTAGATAGCATTGCCGCCGCCGACCCCCGTTTCTGGACGGTGGGTTCTCCTTCCCTCAATGGCGATATCCACTTTGTTCTCTCGAATGGTGATACGCTGGGCCTCGTCGATGGCTCCTCCACGCCGATGGGATATAACTTCTGGTGGACGAATAAAAACGGTGTCAGTGCCGGCAGCGGTGCCGCCACTGTGTTGAACGACGGCGATGTGTTCAAGTATGGCGACCTGAGCGTTGGCACAGGCTGGGACCCGCTGGGCACTTATTTCATGGAATATGCCTGGGAGAAGACTCCGACTCCGGTGCCCGCTCCAAACGACACTCCTGTTGATGCCACCATTGCCCCCGAGGACATCACCTACTGGGTAGGTGAAGGACCCTTTGAGATTGTCTTTGCTATCAACTGGCCCGATACCGCTCTGGCTTGGGGCTATCGCTTCAGCGCCCGCAGCACCAATCTGCAGAACGTGATGCACGACATTGCCGAAGCCGACAGCCGCATCACCTTTGTGAACGGCAGCTTCGGCATCGACGACATCCTCTTTGTCGAGAACGGCGACACCCTGCGCAAGGCTGCAGGCAGCTGGTGGGAGCACATGCTCAATGGCAGCATGTCGAGCGGACTGAGCCAGCAGCTGAACGCCGGCGATTTCAGCCGCTGGGCTGACCCGACCGCAGGTGTGGTGGTGGACAGCACCTACGACACCAACTGGAACTACTGGATGTACACTCGTGTCTATCCGCAGACTATCACCCCTGTCAGCGAGCCCGCTCCTGTGGATGCCCGCATCAGCGCAAGCGAGATTGAGTACTGGATTGGCGAGGGCGACAACGAGCTGGTGTTTGTTGTTAACTGGGCCGATAGCGCTCTGGCTTGGGGCTACCGCTTTGCCGACGACAGCGTGATGCTGAGCACCGTAATGGACGACATCGCTGCTGCCGATTCCCGTTTCAGCTATGTCAACGAGGGCTATGTGAGCGACATTCTCTTTGTGGAGAACGGCGACACGCTGGGCGTTACTCCCGGCAGCTGGTGGGAGCACACACTCAATGGCTACAGCTCGGCCGGCATGAGCCAGTGGATGCACGACGGCGACTTCAGCCGCTGGGCTGACCCCGTGGCCGGTGTGGCTGTAGATAGCTTCTATTACGAAGGCTGGGACTGGATTTACACCTATGTTTATCCCCAGCGCATCCATCCTGTCAGCGCTCCGGAGCCCGAAGTGGGACCCTTCTGCGGTGCTGTGGGTACCGAGGGCTGCACGGCTGTGAAATTCGACGACGAGCGCATCAAAGGCTGGGCCACCAGCTGCACACTGGTGCTTGGCTCCAGCAACCTGACCGACCCCGAAGCCGCTGTTGTCAGCTACGGCGCAGCAGAGGATGCCGTAGGCCCCGCCACCACCAGTACGCTGGATGTGGTGAGCCTGGGCGACGGCGGTATGGCCACCTTGACCTTTGCCAACCCCATTGCCAACGGCGACGGGTATGACTTTGCCGTGTTTGAGAATCCCTTCAACGACTACTTCCTCGAGCTGGCTTTTGTGGAGGTAAGCTCCGACGGCGAGCACTTTGTCCGCTTCCCTGCCACCTCTCTGACACAGACCCATACGCAAATCACCGAGAGAGTTGACCCCACTTTCATCGACAATCTGGCTGGCAAATATCGTGTGGGCTACGGCACTCCGTTTGACCTTGACGAGCTGCGCGACAGCGCCAATATCGACATCAACCATATCACCCATGTGCGTGTGATTGATGTGGTGGGCAGCATCGACCCGCAGTATGGCACCTACGATGCCTTCGGCCACATCATCAACGACCCCTTCCCCACCATCACCCACAGTGCCGGCTTCGACCTCGACGGTGTGGCTGTGCTGAACGAAATGCTGGGCATACACAATGCCGAAGCCACTGCCCTGAGAATGTACCCCAACCCCGCCAACGGCAATGTGCGCCTCACCTTCGAGGCTCAGGCTACCCGCAGCGAAGTGGTGGTGTATGATATGGCTGGCCGCAAGGTTGTGGCTATGCCCGTGGAGGCTGGCGTGAACGCCATAAGCCTCAACACCGCAGCTTTGGCCGACGGCGTGTATATGGTGCGCATGGGCACCGGCGTGGAGAAACTGGTGGTTCGTCACTAATAAACAGAAAGTCTCATTATCAACCATTAATGCCGAGCGGTCGCTCGCATGAGCGACCGCTTATTTTTTGAAAAACAACAGCAAGCACAATAACAGATACATCTCATGGAAACAGTTCCCTTTAGCATTACCAAGCGCGACGGCCAGCAGGTGCGCTTCTCGTTGGACAAGATTATGAATGCCATCATCAAGGCATTCCAGTCGGTGGAAGAGCCGGTTGACCTCTCTACCCTCAACAAGATTATCACGCACCTTGACATCCACGACGGCATCACCGTCGAGGACATCCAGAACCAGGTGGAGGTGGCCTTGATGAAAGAGGGTCACTACCGCGTGGCCAAGTCGTTCATGCTTTACCGCCAGAAACACACCGAAGACCGCGAGACGCTGGAGAAGCTCAACTTCCTGGTGGATTACTGCAAGGCCGGCAATGCCGCCACAGGCAGCAAGTACGACGCCAATGCCAATGTGGAACACAAGAATATCGCCACGCTGATTGGCGAGCTGCCCAAGGCGGGTTTCATCCGCCTCAACCGCCGTCTGCTCACCGACCGCATCAAGAAGCTGTACGGCAAGGAGCTGGCCACACAGTATCTCGACCTGCTCACGCACCATTTCATCTACAAGAACGACGAGACCTCGCTGGCCAACTATTGCGCCAGCATCACCATGTATCCCTGGCTCATCGGCGGCACCGCCTCCATAGGCGGCAACTCCAAGGCCCCGACCAACCTCAAGAGTTTCTGCGGCGGCTTTGTCAACATGGTGTTTATGGTTTCCAGCATGCTGAGCGGCGCCTGCGCCACACCCGAGTTCCTGATGTATCTGAACTATTTCCTCGGGCTGGAATATGGCCGGGAGTACTGGAAAGAACCCGACCGGGTGGTTGACCTCTCCGTCAAGCAGCGCTCCATCGACAAGATGATTACCGACTGCTTCGAGCAGATTGTCTATACACTGAACCAGCCCACAGGCGCCCGCAACTATCAGGCCGTGTTTTGGAATATCTCCTACTACGACCGCTACTATTTCGACAGTCTTTTCGGCGATTTCGTCTTCCCCGACGGCAGCAAGCCCGACTGGGAGGGTCTCTCCTGGCTGCAGAAGCGGTTTATGAAATGGTTCAATAAGGAGCGCACCAAGTCGCTGCTCACCTTCCCCGTCGAGACGATGGCGCTGCTGACCGAGAACGGCGAATGCCGCGACCAAGAGTGGGCCGACTTCACGGCCGAGATGTACGCCGAAGGGCACTCCTTCTTCACTTATCTGAGCGACAACGCCGACTCGCTCTCCTCCTGCTGCCGTCTGCGCAACGAGATTACCGACAACGAGTTCAGCTATACTCTCGGTGCCGGCGGTGTATCGACGGGCTCCAAGAGCGTTCTCACCGTCAACCTCAACCGCTGCATCCAGTATGCCGTCAACAACAATATCCCTTACATCAAATACCTCTCCGACATCGTTGACCTTTGCCACAAGGTGCAAATAGCCTACAACGAGAACCTCAAGGAACTGCAGAGTCACGGCATGCTGCCCCTTTTCGACGCCGGCTATATCAACATCAACCGCCAGTATCTCACCATCGGCGTCAACGGCTTGGTGGAAGGCGCCGAGTTCCTCGGCATCCCCATCAACGACAACGACCAGTACCGCGAGTATGTGCAGTCGGTGCTCGGTGTGGTGGAGAAGTACAACAAGCAGTACCGCACCGACGAGCTGATGTTCAACTGCGAGATGATACCCGCCGAGAACGTGGGCATCAAGCACTCCAAATGGGACAAGGAGGACGGCTATTTTGTGCCCCGCGACTGCTACAACAGCTATTTCTACATCGTCGAGGACGATTCGCTCACCATTCTCGACAAGTTCAAACTGCACGGCACTCCCTATATCCAGCACCTCACCGGCGGCAGCGCCCTGCACCTCAATCTGGACGAGCATCTGTCCAAAGAGCAGTATCGTCAACTGCTTCGTGTGGCGGCTACAGAGGGGTGCAACTATTTCACCTTTAATGTTCCGAACACCATCTGCAACGACTGTGGCCATATCGACAAACGCTACTTGAAAGAGTGTCCCGTGTGCCATAGCAAGAATGTGGACTACATGACCCGTATCATCGGTTACCTGAAGCGCATAAGCAATTTCTCGCAAGGTCGTCAGGAAGAAGCGCACCGCCGCTATTACCACAATGCTTAAATATCTCAACTCGGATATTGTCTTCCAAGAGGTGCCCGATGAAACCTCTTTGGCCATCAACATCACGGGGTGTCCCTGTCGGTGTCCGGGATGCCACAGCCCCTATCTGTGGGCGGACACTGGCAGACCTCTCGATGCCAATGCCATAGATTGCCTGATGGCGGAGCATGGCAAGAGCATCACCTGCATCTGCTTCATGGGCGGCGACGCTGCACCCCACGAGGTGGCCGACTTGGCCGCTTACGTCCACCAACGCTATCCCCGCCACAAGGTGGCCTGGTACAGCGGTCGGCAATACATACCCCATTACATCGACAAGCAGCAGTTCGACTACATCAAGGTAGGCCCCTACATCGCCCACCTCGGCCCCCTGCAGTCATCCCACTGCAACCAGCACATGCTAAAACGCCAACCCGACGGCACCTTCACCGACATCACCGCCCGCTTCCGCCGAAAAGCCACCTGACTTTCCTTGAAATAGGTTGACAAACGTCCCGTTCTGGTTGAATGTCTTTCCCCTGATTCCGTGGGGTATTTTGAACTGTAGCGCTGTAACGCGTTACATTGTTACTGTCATTCCTGTATTGTCCTTTTTTTAGAATTTGTGCCTTCGCTCTGGGTTCGCTCTAAGTTCGCTCCCAGGAACGGCAGTTGGGAGAAGTTAGAAAGGCGCCATTTGCTGGTTGGAGATAATCGGAAAAACATCCAAAGCAAAGGTTTTTGAGTCTCGACCTACTTTAGGCACCAAAGATATATCGTGTGCGATATAGTGTTAAAGTATCATAAAAATAACATTTTGTGTTTAACCGTCAGAAAAAGTTTGTATCTTTGCATCGTGAACGATATAAATTATTAATCATTTAAAATATTACAATTATGGATTTTAACGCTACACTTCAGGTTTCACAGTTGATTGTGAACGAACTCACGGAAGGTGCTTTTGTGCACAAAATGCAGGGTCTGCTATTCAAATCGCAGGGCTTTGAGAAACTCGGACAGAAGTACATCGACCACTACACCGAGGAGATGGAATGGGTGGAGAAATATACCAACCGTATGCTCGACCTCGGCTGCGTGCCCCAGGTGAAGCTCAACAAGGAGTGCAAACTGATTGAGGACGCCAAGGCCTACATCGAAGAGGATCTCCGCATCCAGCGCGAAGGCGTGGAGGCTCTTTATCAGATGATGCCCTCTCTGGCTTGCGACCCCACCACCTATGATATCACCAAGGCTTATCTCGCCGACGAGGAGGAAGACCTCTACTGGAGCGAGGAACAGCTCGACCTCATCGAGAAAATCGGTATGCAGAACTGGCTCATGCGTCAAATGTAATACCTTTCGGCTATGGCAACGATATACGACTACAAGGCAATCGCCAGCAATGGCAAGGAAATCGACTTTGCCGACTTCAAGGGCAAGGTGCTGATGATTATCAACACCGCCAGCAAGTGCGGTTTCACCCCCCAATTTGACGGTCTCGAGGAGCTCAACGAGAAATATGCTGACCGCGGATTGGTGATGCTGGGATTCCCCTGCAACCAGTTTGCCAACCAAGACCCCGGCACCGACAGCGAAATCACCGAGTTCTGCCGCGTTAACTACGGCGTCACCTTCCAGATCATGAAGAAGATTGACGTGAACGGCAAGGACGAGCATCCCCTTTTCACCTTTCTCAAGGAGCAGGCTCCGAAGGAAGAACTCAAGGGGCTGAAAGCTAAAGCTGCCGCCGCCATCTTCTCAAAGATGAGCAAGTCGGTGGAGAAAGACAGCGACATCAAATGGAACTTTACCAAATTCCTCGTCTCCCGCGACGGCACGCGTGTTGAGCGTTTCGCCCCCACCACCGAGCCGAAAGACATTGAGAAGGCCATCGAAGCAATGTTGTAATGCACGAACAGCTAAAATTAAGCAACCAGCTGTGCTTTAGGCTCTACACCGTCACACGGCTTATCACGCAGGCATACCGCCCGCTGCTGGATCCGTTGGGGCTTACCTACCCGCAATATCTGGTGATGATGGTGCTGTGGGAACAGGATAACCAGACGGTGGGCGACATCGGTCGCCGCCTAATGCTCGACACCAACACCCTCACGCCCATGCTGCAACGCATGGAGCGTGAGGGCCTGCTGGTGCGCACTCACGGCATCAGCGACGGCCGCCAGACGCTGGTGAGCCTCACCAAGAAAGGCATACACTTGGAGGAAAAGGCCAAAGACATACCCGCCTGCATGTCGCAGAACTGGCATGGAGACACGATGAGCAACGACCAACTAAACAGTATGGTGAACGGCATCGACACGCTGATTAATGGCATGCGATAGTGTGACGCCACAAGGCATCAACCCCCAACACTTAAAAACAAAACCTTCACACATGGATTTAGCCAAATACATGACCGACAGCATTTACGACATCATGGCCAAGGCCTACCTCAATGTGCTGTCCAACCCGCGCCAAGCCCGTTTCATCCACCGCATGCAGCGGCAGTTCTCCGCCTCTTCGCAACGCCGAACCCAACTATTGAAAGAGAACGGCATCGAAGTGCCGCCGTTCCTCATTGCCAGCATCGCCACCACCTGCAACCTGCAGTGCAAGGGCTGCTATGCCCGCAAAAACGGCATTGCTGCCCCCGACAACCAGCCCCGCAGGCAGACCCTTGCCCCCGACCAATGGCGCACCATCTTCGACGAAGCCGCCGACCTCGGGGTGAATTTCGCCCTCATAGCGGGTGGCGAACCCCTCACGCGCCGCGACCTGCTGGAGCAGATTGCACAGGTCGAGAACATGATTTTCCCCGTCTTCACCAACGGCACGATGGTGGGTGCCTCGTATATGGACTTCTTCAAGCAGCACATGAGCATGATACCCGTCTTCAGCCTTGAGGGCGATGCCCTGCAGACCGACAACCGGCGGGGACAGGGTGTCTATCGCCTGGTGGAGCAATCCATGCAGAAAATGAAGGAGGCCAAGCTCTTTTATGGCGCAAGCATAACGGTCACCACCGAGAACTACCACGCTGTGACCGATATGGACTATGTGCGCCAACTGCGCGACAAGGGGTGCAAGCTGGTATTCTATGTGGAATATGTGCCCATCGACGAAACCACTGCCCATCTGGCTTTTGCCGACGAGCACGTTGCTGAGATGGAGCAGCGGCTCCAGCAGTTGCGCAACGAGGTGGAGGGCATCATCCTGCTTTCCTTCCCCGGCGACGAAAAGGCGCTGGGCGGCTGTCTGGCTGCGGGACGGGGATTCTTCCACATAGGCCCCGACGGAGCCGCAGAGCCTTGCCCCTTCTCCCCCTACTCCGACAGCAATGTGCTGCAGACAGGCCTTCGCTGTGCCTTGCAGTCGCCTCTTTTCCGCCGCATACGCGATGCCCGCGCCTTGGGATGGGAGCATACCGGCGGCTGCACGCTCTTCGAGCACAAAGAAGAGGTAGAGGCCATGCTGCAGAAAAATGATTAGCAAGGCAACAAAACAACTCTTGCGGCAATATGCCGCCAAATACGAGACGGTCGCCTTCCTCGAGGGCGACCCGTCGTGGTTTATGCACCAGGTGGCGGGTGCCTCTAATCAGGAAGCGACAGCATTTCTGGCTGCATGCCTCAGCTATGGCAGCCGCAAGCAGTTTATGCCCAAGATACAGTGGATGGTAGAGCGTGCTGAGGGCAAAGTGGACGCATGGGTGCGCAGCGGTGCCTTTGCCGATGACCTGCCCGCAGGCGACAGCCGCTGTTTCTACAGACTCTATACCGTTGGGCAGATGCACCGGTTCCTGCAGGCATACCGCCGCGTAATACTGGAGTACGGCTCGCTCGGAGAATATGTCATCAACAATGCACGCGACGGCCTTGCGGCCATAGAATCCATCTGCCGGGTCTTTGGGCAGGAAGGGGCGAGCGGCATTGTGCCGCAGAATGCGCAGTCGGCCTGCAAGCGGGTGTGCATGTTCCTGCGGTGGATGGTGCGCAGTGGCTCGCCAGTGGACTTAGGCCTATGGGCTGACTGTATCGACTGCCGCACGCTCATCATGCCGCTGGACACCCACGTGCTGACCGAAGCGCAGAGGTTAAGGCTTCTCACCAGCAACTCTGCCACAATGTCCACCGCCCGCCGCCTAACACAACAGATGTTAGAAATATTCCCCGACGACCCGCTAAAGGGCGACTTCGCCCTCTTCGGCTACGGGGTGAACTAAAAAAATCCAAAACATAATAACGGTAACTATTTCCGGCCATTTTCATCCCTCTTTCCAGGCCCTTTAGAGAAATATTAATTTGTATATTGGGAAAAAATGTGTATATTTGCAAGTGAAATAAGCACTATAATTCACTGCATAATACACTTCCCAAGGTGGGCATCTGTTTACATAACACGCTGACTGTCACCCCTCCTCTCCTCTTACTATAATGGTGGAATAACGATAAGCAAATAAAAAACACTTTAACACATATGAATCCTAAAAGGTATCTACTCACTATCATTCTGCTGATAGCCCTGACCCAAGGAGGTTGGGCACAGGAACAAAACATCGGGAAACTGTCGATTACAACGCAGATATTTCTCGATGAAATGAGCGGCAAACTGTCCCACGATAATTTGGGCAAACCCCGCTTCATTGATGGTGTAGAGCTGAAATGGCAGGGCAGACCTCCCCAGCGACTTATCGCCTCGCCCGACACCATCGACGGACAGGCCTATATCTCTGCGTTCATCTACCTCAACAATATTGATGACTTGGACGCGCTCAAAGCTTTGGGCGTAGAGGTGCAAAGCCTTTTCAAAGAGAGCGGACTGCTGACTGCGCTTATCCCTGTCGACCGGGTGCTGGATGTGGCAGAGATAGAAAATGTCAAGCGTATCGAGGTGGCACATCTGATGACTCCCGCCACCGACCAGGCTCGGCAGCAGACACATGTAGATGATGTGCTGATATACTCAGCCGATGCCCAGCGGCAGGGGCTCGATGCAGCTTACGACGGCTCGGGAGTGGTGCTGGGCATTATCGACTGCGGCATCGACTTCCAGCATATTGCCTTCAAAAAGAGCGATGGCACGTCGCGCATCTGCCGGGCGTATGTCTATGACGGCAGTGGTAGGCCAACAACGTACACCTCTGTGAGTAACAGCAGTCCAACAACAGACGACAATACCGGGGACCACGGCACCCACACCGCCACCACCGCCGGGGGTAGCTCCGTGATAGTAAGTGGCAACAATGTGACCGTGACCGACAACCACGCTCAGGCCACCTACGGCGGCATGGCTCCCGGAGCAAGCCTTTTCCTGGCAGGTGTCAAAGGGTTATATAGCACTTATCTGTCCAATGCAGTGCGCGCGATGGTGCAGTACGCTGATGATAACAATAAGCCGCTGGTGGTGAGCAACAGCTGGGGCTCGCAGTGGGGACCCCACGACGGCACCGGCAGTGTGGCAAATGTGTATAATAATCTCTTCTCTGACAACCATCCCAATCGCATAGCCCTCTTTTCTGCCGGCAACGATGCCGGTAATAGCAAGGACGGAGAGGGCGGCGGCTATCATGTGTTCGGAAACGCCTCTTCAGCAAACCCACTGGGCACCGTTTTGCGCTCCCACTCCTACATCGATGCCGATGGAGGATGTTTTTATCAAGGACTCATAGCAAACGCATTTGTGCGCACACCCATTACTGGCCATCTGGGAGTGAAAATCTATGTGCTGAACTCAAGCACAGGGGATGTAATTACAAGTGTGACCATGAACTCGAATGGCCTTGTAACGGGACTAAGCAACTATTATTCGGACGACAATAATCAGGACAACCTGTATGTGTATTTCGACCAAATAAGTTCAAATAAGACACAGCTGATTCTTTACTCCGAAGACGGCATTATATCTCGAAGCATTTATCCCACAACGGTGAACGGCGAGGATTATTACCGTAGCAACTACACCCTTGCCATCGAAGTATACCCCATCAGCACCAATGCCACAGTGCCTGTTGACATATGGGGAGGGGACCGTGGCTACTTCACCAATCATCTGACAACAGCCGACCACACATGGACGGATGGGTCTGACGACATGTGCGTCAGCGACAATGCTACAATCGCCAACGTGATATCGGTGGGTGCCTATGTGTCGAAAACCATCCATAGTAACTATCAAGGCACGTATTATGACGCACCAAGCACCTACACTATGGGCGACATAGCCCCTTTCTCGAGCTATGCCACACCCGAAGCAAGCCCCACAGGGCTGCAGTATCCCTGGATTACCGCCCCCGGCGCACGACTGGCAGCAGGAGTGAACCATTACCATACAGCAAATGTGGACAACTACAGCTACTATAACAGATATAGCTATAACTTGGTGGTGAACAGCGCCACCAGCCCATACGCGATGATGGAAGGCACTTCGATGGCCACACCCGTGGCGGCGGGCATTGTGGCATTATGGCTCCAGCAGGCCAATGCACACGGACAAAGCCTTACCACGAGCGATGTGAAGAACATCATGCGATGCTCTGCCATCAACGACGACTATACTACTACGGGAGCCTATGCCAGTCATTTCGGCAACGGCAAAATCAATGCCCTGGGCTATGTCTTACCCGTATGGCAGGGCAACGGCACCGAGCAAAACCCCTATCTCATCCGCACTACCGACGAGATGGACTGGCTGGCCAACAGCGTCAACTGCGGCAACGACTATGCGGGCAAATATTTCCGTCTGGCAAACGACATAGCCTATAACTCCACACCCAACAACTACACCCCCATTGGCTATGGCGATGCATCAGGCAATCCCGCCTATGCATTTGCAGCTTCTTTCGACGGCAACGGTCACACCATAAGCGGAATCGTTGCCAGTTCATCCTCGGATTGCGACACCTACCAGGGAGTGTTCGGCTATGTGGGTGCTGCGGGAAGTGTGACGAACCTCAAGGTGGCAGGCAGTACGTTTACAGGCTGTCGGTATGTGGGAGCCGTTGCGGGGAGCAACGCGGGCACAGTGAGCGGCTGCACAGTAGCGAGTGGTGTGACTGTGGTTGCCACCGGGAGCAATGCAATGGCTCACGGCGGCGTTGTAGGCTTCAATGCAGGCACCGTAAGCAGCTGTATCTCGTCGGTGTCAATAACAGAGGCCGTCGGGACAGTGGCCACTGCACGTGGCGGCATAGTGGGTTCCAACGACGAACAGGCAACGGTGAGCGGCTGCTTTGCCAAAGGGGTCGTAATGCAGACCAACAGCGACGATACGTTCTCCGGAGCTATTATTGGAGCCAGTATCGGTACACAGAACCTCGCCAACAACTACTATTACCACAGCGAACTGCAATACTCCCAAGGCAATTCCACCATTACATCGGGCATAGGCCTTGGAGGCGACTGGAACAGTGGGAATCGTTGCGACATTACCGCCAACAACGGTGCTGTGGAAGTGTTCAAGCTGACTCTCTCCGACAACATTACAGCCTCTGGAGAAAGTATCACTCACGACAGCAAAAAATACTGCGTGGCCAACGCCGCCGTCAGTCTCGGCATCTCAGCTCCCAGCGGGAGCGCCCTCAGCCCTGTCGCCGTAAATGACGGTACCGACCCTCTCGAAATCGTCGCGGTCAATCAAACAAGCGGAGCCTATTCCCTCACCATGCCCGCCGCCGATGTCACAGTCTTCCCCGGCGTAGCCATCAATGTCGATGCCAACAGTTGGTACGCCATAGCCCCACCCTTGCACGACGACGAACAGAGCCACGAGTCCATCAGCAACATTATCAACCTTACCAACGGCAGCTATGACCTCTTCCGCTACAACGAAAGCACGGGAACGTGGGAAAACCAAAAGTCAAGCGGGACTGGTTTCAATGTCCTCGAACGTGGCCACGGCTACATCTACCGCCGTGCCGATGCTTGCACCCTTGCTTTTACAGGCTCCGTCAACTCCAGCCCAGTCAACGTCACCCTCTCCGCCAGCTGCGAGGACCTCTCCATCAAGGGTTTCAACCTCATCGGCAACCCATATCCCCACAATGTGCAAGTATCCAGGCCCGGCTTTACACTCCAGCCCAACGGCACATGGCTTGCACAAACTAACACCGTTCTCTCAGCAGGGCAGGCCGCTCTTGTGCAGACTTCCGAGCCTGATATCCTGTCTTTCAGCGACCAATTACCCGCACCGGCCAAGGACAATCCGCCTGCCATTGCCATCACCGTCACCAATGGCGAATATGAGGATGTGGCCTATGCCCTGTTCGACCGTGGCGACGGCCTCCGCAAGATAGCGCATCTCAACGACAAGGCTCCCGCCCTCAGCATCCCAATGGATGACATTGATTATGCCATAGCCTCTCTCGACGGCACCACCGAGGTCTTCCCCCTCAATCTTCACGCCGCCAACGGCGAATACACTGTTACACTTAATCCAACAGGACCTGTAAGCTACTGTCATCTGATAGACAATGCCATTGGGAAAGACATTGACATGCTGGACCAACCCACTTATACATTCACGCATTCGGGCAGTAACGCCATCCCCAACAGATTCCTTGTCAAACTGAGCCCTGGCAGCGGCAATGCCACTTTTGCATACCAGAACGGCAACAGCATCGTCGTCAACGGTGAGGGCGAATTACAGGTCTTCGACGTTGCAGGCCGCAGGCTTTCCTCCCTGCATCTGGATGGTTCCCGCACCTGTGACCGAGCAGACCTCGGAATACAGCACAGCGGTGTCTATCTTCTCCGCCTCATCGGCAAAGAACACAAAGCACAGAAACTAATAGTACGATAGCCAAGCACAAATATACAGAATCATGAAAAACACAATAATCCTCATCCCCTCGCTACTGCTGATGCTGCTCGCCGTCGGCTGCAAGAAGGACAACAGCCGCATCAGAATCCTTGCCGAAAACATGGCTGGCGAAAGCAAAGTGTGGGTTGACCCCACCGACGTCAACGGCGCCACTTGGATAACAGGCGAAACCATCAACCTCAACGGCGACGTATACACCATTGCCTCCGACAACAACGGCTTCTATGTCGCCAACACCACAGTGCCCCTTGAGGCTGCACTGTACGCCGTCTATCCAGCTACGATTAGCAGCAACGGAAACAACGTGACAGTGGAAAACAGCGGCACATCACGCACGGTGACAATAAACAGTCTTGCTGTCAATTTCAATAATAGCGGTCACGACATAGTCTTCCCGATGGCGACATACGCATCCCCCGGCAGCAACAAGCTGCTTTTACAGCATCTCACCGGCGGGTTGAAACTGCATCTGACCAACGCCACCGCAACCACCCTGACCACCATCAAAGTCATCACCTATGGCACAGGCCCCATAGATCCCGTCACCTTGAACGAAAACATCACCGTTGCCACCCGCTGGGCCGCTCAGGGGCCGAATGTCCCCACCGGAGGCGTGGGTCAGATAGAGGGCGACTACGATGTCAAGTACTGCAGCGAGATGAATTTCTCTATGATGGACAATGGCACCCCGGGTATGGAAGTCCCCACCACCGGAGGAGGCCTCACATTCTGCGTGCCGGTGACAGTCAGCTCTGTGAAGCGGCTTGTCGTAATCGGCTATAATGCTACTGGCACACCGCTTTTCTCCAAGACCATGACGCTCGCCACAGCCCAGCCCATCGCGCGCAACCACATGTACCCCATTCCAACTATCCAAATCAACTAAGCCATGAAAAAGATGAAACCATATACAACACCCGTAGTGAAGGTGGTGGCCTTCCAGGTAGAACACGGTTTTGCCGGCTCGGGAGAACTGAGACTGTCCCTCTTCAGTGAAGAATTGGAAGCTGGATACAACGACCAGAGTCAGGAAAACTGGGTGGAAGAACCCAGTTCCATATTTGATAGATGGGACAACTGATGGTGGCCGTCAGATGAAATAATTCCGTCCAATACAGCTGCCGAACGTTACTTTTGAGGCAACTTCTTTTAGTGAGACGCTTGCCGCTTCGCGCGTAATTTACTTTTTATCCTGTGAGGGATTACGCCACCTTTCGTCACCTTACTCCAACGTTCCGAAAGGTGTTGCATATTTACCCCAACGTTCCTCTGTGTACCTTCCGGACTCGATGTTGCGTCGTTCTATATCTTATCGTTTTCCGATATGTTTCCCTCATTTTTCCCTTTGTGAAAGGGAAAACGAGTGGAAAACGATCGAATAACGATCGAATAAATGACGACGCTTGATGGTTGCATCAACGACTGATTATCCCCAAATCGGTCATTAGGCCGGTTTGGGTTTATTGATGGACAGTATTTCCAAGCCGATTACAGGTTGTTTTGCTTTTTGATGTCTTGCAGGAATTCGGGCAAGCCTTGGGGGCAGGAGGCGAGAGGCAGGACAACACCGACTCTTGGCGAGCGCATCAGGTAGATGTTGGTCTTGGTGAAATGGATGGCTGTTAGCTGTTTGTAGGCGATGTTGGCATTTGCGTTGGAAGTCGATTGCTCGTAGTGGTCGTCGAAGAAAAGGATGGTCTGCTCAGAGCCTTCTTTTACGACATATTGACGGTAGTATCTTTTGGCCGTGCGGCCAACGCCGAATGTGAACAGCCATACGCAGACGAGCATTCCCACTAAAAAGCCCACGGCTCTGGGTACATTGGTGCCTGTCACAAAGTCGTTGATGGCATATGCCAGTATAAGCAAGCCGCACACAATGATGATGGCCATGTTCTTCTTGTTGCTGTGAGCGACAAAGCGGCTGAACCGCACAAATTCCTCTTCGGTGAGAGCTGTCTTTACGCTGTATAGGGGTTCCATAGGATGTATTGTTTATTGAATGGTGATTGTCAGTTTGTAATATACGGGTGTGCCGCGTGGGGCAAGGGTTGTGGGTTTGTAGCCACCTACCCATCCCCATTGGCTGTTGCCATTGGAAACGGCTTTGACAAGCAGTTCGTTGTCGCTTATCCAGCAGAGGTTGAAGTCGCAGTCTTCATTCCAGCGATAGTCGAGATAGTGGCACAGCGGAATCATGTGGTGTGCCGAACTGTTATAGTAATAGAACCACAGCGAGCCGTGGAAGTCACAGTCGTGTCCCTCCTGCCCGACGAATATGCGGTTTGTCCCATAGGTGCGAGTCTCGGACTGCATGAAAGTGGTGTCGATGAGGTGGTCTTCGGTCATCATGAACGACTCGTTGGTCAAGGGGGCGTACATGACAAACTCGTATTGCTTGGTTTGGGGGAAGTGGTAGATGGGGCGGCAAGATTTGCGCATCTCCTGTAGTATTTCGCTGCTGTCGTAGTCGTAGCCTCTTATTATATCATACCGCCTTGAGGCGGGATTGGATAGTTCGTATAGTTCGGCATACAGAGTGCTGTTGGTGTCCACGGGGATGGGCTGTAGGGTATAGCGGTCAGTTAGCAGTTGCTCATACTGCTTTTGCGTGATTTGCTCGGGGATGATGGCTATGCGGTTGTCGGCGGAGAAGGTGGAATAGCCGTTGATAGAGTCCACCTTGAAGTTCTCGTCATCGGCTGCAATGTACTCTTGGACATTGGCAAAATCGATTGCAGTGAGACGTTGTGCCCCATTTTTGCAGGCAGTTGTCAACCCGATGGCGCACACAATGGTGCTGAGAATAAATAATTTCTTCATAATGTAAGAATATCTTGATTTATAACGCATATTGTCGTGTTTTATTGTGTTATATAGAGAGACTCAATCGGAGGGATGCAAAAAGGGCTTTGTGTTTCCCAAAAGAGAAGGCACAAAGCCCTATGGTAGTGTTTACCGCAGCAATGAAGAGATGCTGGCGACCTCATTGCCAGTAAGTGTGACCACGGGACTGGTGGGCTCCATTTGGGAGGTGTCCCGGTGTCCGGATTGTAGCAGGGCAAAGTCCATGTCTCTACTATAGACTATACGGAGTACTGAGTTGGAACTCGGTATTGGACAGAGGGTTTTCAATGCGTCGGTTTTGCCGCTATTGAGCACCTCGGAGCAGTATCGAAAGTCTTCTGCGGACAGGTATAGTGTTCTGTCTCGCATGGGAGAGTTGGTGGGAAGGTAGTGGTAGTGCCATAAAGTATGGGTGGCACAGAGTATCGCCCATACGAGCCCGGTAAAGGAAAGGATAGACCCAAGGGTAAGCAGAGTGATTTGCAATGCATCGGATGGATGTGCAGTATATGCCAAAACCAAACAGATGACTCCAACGGCGCAGACTATAACTGGCACCAATATTGAGTTGGAGCGTCGTTCTATTTTCCCAGACATCTGGGTAGATATATATTCGTTTATTTCCATGATGATTACTTGTTTAGATTGTTGACAAAGATATCCGTGAGAGGCTCGTTTTCCCCATTGGAGGTAGAACGGAGCAGTTGCGAGTAGTAGATGGTTTCAGCCTTGTCGCTGTAGCGTATCAGAATGAGCTGGGGTTGGGAAACTCTTTTGATTGATGCGAGAGCCTTCTCGTCGCCAGATTCCAGTGCGTCGAGTAGGGGTTGCTGCTCGGAATAATCATAGTAAAAGACTTCTGGTTCGAGCACTGCGTGCAGCTCTTTGTGGTATGGTCGGCGGCTATCGCCAAATAAATAGTAGCACAGCGTGAGGATGAGGCTCATCGCACCCACGATTGCGACGTATATCAAGTCGGATGAGATGTTTTCACAGAATGCACTTACAAAGCCGCACACCGCACCTATGGCGGTGACAATCCATCCTGTCCAAAGAGGTTTTATAATGCGGCGTATCTCGGGCAAGGTGTATATTTGTTTTTTGATGTTTTCCATTGTGTAAAGTTGATTTGTTTATGTATGTGGCAGAGCCACTATATTATTAAATGGCTATCAATCGACAGTGTTGCTGTCGGCTGGTAGCAAACATACAACCCCTATATAGGTTGTCACGATAGGATGGAAAACGGAATCAGAGTCGTAGAAAATGCCAAAGATATAGAGAAACCCTTGTTGTGCCTTTTGGCGATACGGCATAAAGGGTACTACGGTGGTGGAGTATGGGGTCCACGAGACCGTGAGAGCCACCTTGACCTGCTCCGTCGTGCAACGGACGCACAGGATTGGGAGCCGTTACAGTGGATTGTCCTTCCACCATCAGGATGTCTTTCAAACCAACGTCTTGCCACTGGGGACGGTTGTCATGGGTTTGATGTAAGTTGTTATCAGAACGGGAGGAGGTGTTTGGTGCCGGAGTCTGGGCAAAGGCTTCCGAGGCCAAAAAGAACAACAGCACCACCCATGCAATGTGCACCGGGATATGTAGCTTGACCATAATATGGTGGAGTGTTCTTTTCATGCCAATAAAACGAACCGGTGCTTTGTTTATTGTGCAAAGGATATCTTTTATTACCTATTTTCTGGCGGGATGCTATTGATTGAAGGTTTGAGGTTAAAGGGTTTTAGTGTTTTAGGGATAAAAAGGGTTAGGGATTGCTCAATTTACAATTCACTAATTCACAATACACTAAAACTTTATAATCCATATACCTGTGTATATGTCAGGGAATTTGCGTATATTTGCACCGAATTTGAAAGGTGATAGTAAATGGACACTTCGACTTCAAAGATGGGTGTTGGCGGCTTGTTGAAGAAGCTGCTGCCCTTTGTGCTACCATACAGGTGGCTGCTGATATTGACTCTGATACTCACTTTTGTGGGGTCACTGATGGCGCAGGTGAATGCAGTGGTGCTCGACCGCGCGGTGGACGCCATCAATGCCTTGATGCATGTGGAAGGGGGCTTCGAGTGGGGTGAGGCAGCACGGCTGCTGCTTATCGTCAGCGCGGTACTGCTAGGCAAAGAGGTGCTGGCTGCGGTGATTACCTTTGGACAGCGCATCTTTGGCGAGAAGATACGAATCAACGTCAGCCGCGACCTGTCGCTGCGGGTAGTGGACCGCATCCTGCAGTTCCGCATGGCTTTCTTCAGCAACGAGGGCAACGAGCCGGGCAAGCTGCAGACCCGCATCGACCGCGGCGTGATGAGCCTGAGCAATACGGTCAAGAACTTCTTTATCGACATTCTGCCCCTGTTCACCAGCGCGGTGATGGCGTTGGTGCTGATGTTTGCCGCCAACGTGTATGTGGGGCTTGTGGCGTTGGCCATTATACCGATATACTTCTTCATCACCGCCCGCCAAGGGGTGCGGATGAAGGGGTGGCGCAGGCGCGTGTTCGGCACACACCAGGCGTTGAACCACGGCATCATGAACATCATTGAGAGCATGGGTGTCATCAAGTCGTTCAACCGCGAGCGGCTGGAGGCCGACCGGCAGGCAAAGTTACAAAACGATTCCACCGACCAGCAGATGGCCACACGGCGCATCAGCTTCCTCTTCGAGGGGTTGAAGACCTTTGTGGAGCAGATTGGCACAGTGCTGATAATCATTCTCACCGCCTACCTGGTGCTGATTGACTACCCGGGCATGACCATCGGTAAGATTATGTACCACGTGCTGCTGTTCAGCAACGTCAGCGCACCGATACGTCAGCTGCACCGCATCTACGACGACCTGAACGACGCACTGATATATGCCGAGGGCTTCTTCGGCATACTGGAGGCCGACAGCGAGGTGGAGCCGACCGGTAGCCATCGCCCCGCTGTGGTAAAGGGTGCTTTTGAACTTCAACACGTGGAGTTTACCTACAGCAACGGCACCCATGCCATCCGCGACCTCAGCATGACCATCGAGCCGGGCAAGACCACCGCTTTGGTGGGGTTAAGCGGTGCGGGCAAGACCACCATTGTCAACCTGTTGGACAAGTTCTATGCTCCCGACAGCGGCAGCATCACACTGGATGGCGTGCCGCTGAAGGAATGGGACACGCAGGTGCTTCGCGACAACATCGGGCTGGTGTTGCAGAAGAACCATATCTTCAGCGGCACCATCGAGGAGAATATCCGCTACGGCAACCCTTCGGCCACACGCGAAGAGGTGGAACAGGCTGCACGGCAGGCGTATATCTACGACCAGATTGTGGCACTGCCCGGCGGGTTCGAGGCCAATGCCCTGCAGCTGAGCGGCGGTCAGCAGCAACGGATTGCCATTGCACGCATGTTCCTGAAGAATCCCCCCATCATATTCCTGGACGAGCCGACGGCCAGCCTCGACGCCATCGCGACGGAGCAGATAAAGTCTTCCATCGATGCCATCAAGCAGGGCCGCACGGTGATTGTCATCAGCCACAACATTGGGCAGATTATCGACTCCGACGCGCTCTACGTGCTCGATACCGGCCACGCCGTGCAGCACGGCACACCGACAGAGGTCTATCGGCAAGGTGGGCTGTACAAGGAGATATTCGACGCCTCCGCCCGCAGCATGAACGTGGACAAGATAGCCGACACATTGGGGTGAGACGATTTCATACATTCCAGTATAGGGGATTTCTATTTATTAAGAATTTGTAGATTGCACATTTTGATTCTATTAAGAATATAAGACTATAATTGCAAGCAATTAATAGAATTACCTCTCTGTGTAGCGACCAACAGTATCCGGTTCTTTTCCACTTTGTATTCGTTCCTTCTCCCCTGCTATAAGGGAAGGGGAGCGACGTTACTGCGACGCTGCATTGTCTCTTCGACGGGGTGTCGGGGGGGTGTTTTTGAAAAAAAAACTTGCCATTTTAGTTTTTTTTGGTATTTTAGTATTCTGTTTCGGTTGTGCCGCTTTGGCATAGCGACCTTATATAGAATACAATACAAAAACGATACACCATGAAATACAATCGTGTTCTTTTGAAATTGAGCGGTGAATCGCTCATGGGAAAGCAGAGTTACGGTATTGCGCCGGAGATGCTGGAGCAATATGCCAAGGATATTAAGGAGGCTGTCGACCACGGTGTGGAGGTGGCCATCGTGATTGGCGGCGGCAATATTTTCCGCGGGCTGAGCGGTGCATCGAAGGGCATGGACCGGGTGCAGGGTGACTATATGGGCATGCTGGCCACGCTTATCAACAGCATGGCCTTGCAGGCCGAACTGGAGAAGCAGGGCATGAAGACCGAGCTGCTGGGCGGCCTGGCCATAGAGCCGATCTGCAAGGAGATGTCGCGCCGACGCGCCATCGAGGCCATGCAGGAGGGTCGTGTGGTTGTCATCGGCGGCGGCACGGGCAACCCGTTCTTCACCACCGATACCGCCTCGACGCTGCGCGCCATAGAAATCAAAGCCGACGTGATATTGAAGGGTACACGTGTGGACGGTGTTTATACAGCTGACCCGGAGAAAGACCCCACCGCCACCAAGTACGACCGTCTCACGTTCCAGGAAGCTCTTGGCAAGAAGCTGAAGATTATGGACCTGACGGCTTTTGCCCTGTGCGAGGAGAACAACCTGCCCATCTATGTGTTTGACATGAACCAGCCCGGCAACCTGCTGAAGGTGGTGACGGGCGAGCCCATAGGCACCGAGGTGACAAAAGGGGAGAATTGAAAGTTGAAAGGTTTTAGGGGAGGAAGGTTTTATGGTTTTAAGGGAGGAAGGTTTTATGGTTTTAAGGTTGAAAAGTTATAAGGTTTTAGGGGAGAAAGAGTTTTTAACCCTCAAACCCTTGAACCCTTAAACCTTTAGACCCTTGAACTCTCAAACAAACATCGAAGAATAACATTTAAAACACAACAATATGAACGACCTATCGAAAGCCTGCATCACCGAGGCGAACAACAGCATGCAGTCCGCCATTCATTTCCTCGAAAAGGAACTTGAAAAAATCCGTGCCGGGAAGGCCAACCCAGGAATGCTCGACGGTGTGAAGATTGACTATTACGGTACCCCCACCGAAATCAGTCAGACCGCCAACATCAACACCCCCGACCCGCGCACCATCATCATCCAGCCCTGGGAAAAGACCATCATCGGAGCCATCAACAAGGCCATTCTCGACGCCAACCTGGGCTTCACGCCGCGCCACGAGGGCGACATTCTGCGCATCGTCATCCCGCCGCTGACGGAGGAACGCCGCAAAGAGCTGTCGAAAGCCGCCAAGACAGAGGTGGAGAACAGCAAGGTGAATATCCGCAACGCCCGCCGCAATGTGATGGACAAGGTGAAGAAACTGAAGGACAAGTCGGTGCCTGAGGACGAGGTGAAACAGGTGGAGAAAGAGATACAGGACATTACCGACAAGTTTATTGCCGAGTGTGACAAAATCTACACCGCCAAGGAAAAAGAGATAATGACGGTGTAGCGTAATTGAAAGTTGAAAATTGAAAATTGAAAGTTGCTGCCGCACCCGGATATTTTTCACTTTTCAATTTTCACTTTTCAATTTTAAGACTATGTATTTGCGTTGCTTTGATTCGTTAGAATCAACCAATCAGTATTGCGAACTCCTCGACCTTGCGACGGTTGAGGAGTTCACTGTCATTAGCACACGGGAGCAGACTGCCGGCATCGGACAGCGGGGGAACTGCTGGAATGCCGAGCCGGGCAAAAACGTCACGTTCAGCCTTGTGCTCAAGCCTGTTTTCCTGCCGATGGAAGATCAGTTTATGCTCACGAAAGCCGTGTCGCTGGGCATTGCCGACTGGCTGTCCGAGATTTTGCCGAAGGGGCAGCGGGTGCACATCAAATGGCCGAATGACATCTACGTGGGCGACAAGAAGATTTGCGGAGTGCTGATTTCGAATCGCGTGAAGGGGAGCTGTATGGCGGCCTCCATTGTGGGTGTGGGGCTGAATGTGAACCAGACGGTCTTTCCCGATTGGGTGCCCAACCCAACGTCGGTGTTGCTTGTCACGGGCAGGGAGTTTGCACTGGAGGAGGTGTTGACAGGCGTGGTCGAAGCTATTGCCAAACGTTACGGGCAACTGCAAAGGGCAACGACGGAGTGTTGGGAAGAAATGGACAGGGAGTATTTGTCATACTTGCTGAACCTTGGCAAGGAGTGTGCTTATTTGTATCACGACAAAAAAATAAGAGCCGTTATCACCGGGGTAAACCGCTTCGGGCATCTGGAATTGGTGACAACGGAGGGCGACAAACTTGTGTGCCAGCTAAAGGAACTGATATATTGCTTAAATGCTTGAATGTGTAAATGCTTGAGTGGCTGGCGCGGTCAAATCACTCAAACAATCAAGCAATCAGACAATCAAGCAATCTGAGGGCTATTCCTTGGCGTGCATGGAACGCCGCATTTTTTCAATAAGATAGTTTACAACAACGTCCGACTGTCGGTCGGTGTTGCAGCAAAAGATATACAAGGTTCGGGAAAGGTAGGAGACGCCTACATAGCATGAGCAGTTTTGGTCGATTTGTTCATTGACCACAGGAGCGGGCTTGGTGGGGTCGCGCCGGTCGCGTTGGGTGAACATAGCCACATCCCAGCCTTCCTGCATCTGTTGTTTCTGTTCCTGTGTGGGAGTGGCGAGATTAAATTCTTTGCAGAGCCAAAGCCATCCCTCGTCGTCCACAGCCTCGAGGAGGGTGACATCGGCCGTAATACCGGTGTCGAGAGTGAAGTTGGTGACACTGGCTACACGGATGTCGGAGCGCGAGGCGTAGCGTTTATAAAGGTCGGTCTGGGCAGTGGCCGACAGAGACAGAAGGGTTAGGCAAAGCAGAATTATGTGCTTGATGTTTGTCATGGTATATCGCAGCTTGGAGGCTTATGCCTTGAGGAAGTTCCAGATGTCGTTGATTACAGAGTCGGGAGAGCATTGGGTGTTGCACGCCACCACAGGTTCGGATACGGAGTATGAGGAGGGGTCCGCCGCAGCGATATCTTGCACGGCTGGTGTAGGCTCACGTCGTGCGGGAGCAGACTTGGACGGCTCGGCGACAGCAGCAGTTTCCCGGTGCTCAACCGTCTCCTCGGTGGACATGCGGGCATTCGCATTGGGCATGGCCTCGGTCTGTATGCGGGCAGGAGTCTGTGGGACGGCGGTGTCCAGCACAGCGGGAATTTGCACCTCGCCCGACTGCGCCATCAGAGGTGTGTCGGGCATGGCAGAGCCTTGGCGCGACCACATTGCAACGATTACACCCACAACAATCAATACCGATGCAACGGATGAGACGATGGAGTACTGCCGTCTGCGTATGGAGGAGGCCTGTTCCTTGGCAGCATTGAACACCTCGTGGCGATGTGTGAGCTGGTCGAGTTCGGCCTGTTCCTCCGGGGTTATGACACCCTCCTTGTATCGGTGAAGAAGAGTCTCTAACTGGTTCATAATGCTTTATATTATTAGTTAATCTTTTTCTTTGTTTTCTATTTCCTGCAGTTGTTTCCGCAAACGGTTGTGCCCTTTGCGGAATAGTTTCTTCAACATTGGTAACGAGGTGCCGGTCATTTCGGATATTTCCTCGTGAGTATAGCCTTTGACATAGTAGAGGTCGAAGAGTTTGCTGATGCGTTCCGGGAGCTGGTTTTTGAGTCTCCAAATGGTCTGGAGCCGTTTTTCATCAACTCCCTCTTCGATGACAGGCATGTCAGGCAGATGCTCCACCAACACATAATCGCTTTTCTTGAGCATCTTGTAGCAGTTGTGCCGCAACACTTTCACACAATAGTTGTAGGGGTTTTTGACCCAGGTATGCGCCATGGTGACGGCCAAAGACTCCTGCACCACATCTTCAACATCCTCTTTGTTGTGCAATACAGAATAGGCCATCTGGTAGAAGTCCAGATAATGGTCGGCCAGCATCTGTTTGTCACTTTCCCGCATGTTGAAATTTCAAGTGTTGTACATATAAGAGTCATTACGTCTGTTTTGGATACCCCCATGCCCCCAATATTTAACTTTTTTTATGATATTTTGGGAGTTCTGGGATAGAAATTAGGCATTTCTTCCCGAAATCGACCTTGCAACAGAGTTGTTGTCTGCCGTTGGTGATGCAGAGATAGGGGACTTGAAGCACGAGATTGTAACGGCATGCCTGGTCGATGACTTTTTGGGAGAGGGGGACGGTCTCTTTCTTGCATTCGACAATAATGAGAGGCTTGACTTCCTCGTCGTAGACAACGATGTCGCACCGGCGGGTCATGCCGTTGAGAGAGATGGCACCTTCCACCTGCATCAGTTCAATGGGGTACAGCAGTACTTCGTGCAGATATTGGATGAAGTGCTGCCGTACCCATTCCTCGGGGGTCAGTGCCACAAAGCGGTTGCGCACCATGTCAAAGACTTCGCGGCGGCCGTCGGTTTCGCGCAGTTTAATAGACATTCTCCGACCCGCTGTCTTCTTCCTCCTCGTTTTGGGGTTTCTGTTTGAGGCCGTTGTTAATCTTATAGGAGAAACCAATGGTGATGGTGGGTGATATGCGGCGTGAACGCACCACACGGTTCAGCTGCTCGGTGTAGGTCTCATGTCCCCAGCCGCCGGTGGCAAAGATGTCGCCGATGCGGAGGTTGATGGTGCCGCGTTTCTGCAGCACATCCTTCTTCACAGCCAGGTCGCACCAGTATGCCGGAAACATGGTAGTCTGCAAGTCGAGCCACGGTGCGAAATACTGTCCGGAGAACTGGATTGTCCAGTCATTGGGCAGGGTCATGAACGAAGTGAATTTGCCACTGGCCTGAGTGGCTGACTGCGACTTGTTGTCGAGCAGGGCAGTGCCCTCAATCGTGCTGCGATAGAGGTTGATGCTGGCATTAATCTTCCACCATTTGAGCACCTGCCAGTCCACAATCAGTTCCAGACCGAAGTTGTAGCCCTTGTCCAAGTTCTGCCATGTGCTGGCCCAGTAGCCGTCGTACTGAGAGCTGTAGGGCATCCACCAGGAATAGCGCTGATGGCTCACCGAGTCCCACACATAGCCATAGCGGGTCATCATGTTGTTGGTTTGACGGTAATAGGCACAGGTGTAGATATTCCACTTGTCGAGGCTCAAGTTGTAGGAGAACTCGAAGGCATTGGTGAATTCAGGGTCCAAGTTGGGGTTGCCGAATGACATTTCCTGTCCCTCGCGTACATCAAGATAGGGGTTCAAGTCCCACATGTGAGGACGGCGCACGCGGCGACTATAGCTGAGCTGCATGCTGTTGGATTTGTTTATCTCATACGACAGGTGCAGGGTGGGATAGGGTTCCCAGTAGCTTTTCCTGACCGAGTCGGTGGCAGGATGGTTCACATCGTAGCCGAGCAGATAGGAATACTCCACCCGAAGTCCTGCCTGTGCGGAAAGGTGGTCGTTGAATTTGCCGCCAACGGTGGCGTAAAGGCCGTGCGTTTGCTGGGTGTAATTGAAATGCGTGGACGAGATTGTGTCGTGGTAGCGGAAGATGGTGTGTGTGAGGTCGTCGTATTCTGTGCGGAAATACACTGCATTCTGGTCGGGCCAGTCCATACGTCCCTCATAGCCGGTTTCCAGTTTCCACGTCTCGGCAAAGGGATGAACATAATTAACCTTTATATTCAAAGCCTTGTGGTGGTTTTCGGACTCTGTCTGCCGAAGGTAATATCTATCCCACATGGGGTTGTATATTCCATTAATGAGTGTGTCGCGGAAAGACTGCTCCTGCCATCCATTGCCCTTGACATGGCGCATGGAGTAGGTGACATCGGCCGTAAGTTCGCGGTCTTTCTCGTCGAACTTCTTGATATAACTCAGGTTGAACACATGATTGACATTTGCGTTATCGTTGGTGTCAAGCTGGGTGTAGTCCAGGATGCCGTCTGTGAGCAGGTCGTGGGAGAAGATATTGCTTGTCCTGTGCCGCTTTCCGCCACGGAGCTGGTAGGAGAGCAGGAGGCTGTTCTTACTGTCGAAATAATACTCTCCACCCACTTTTATACTGCCCATGTAGTTGCCGCGTATGCTATACTGGTCTATCGTGTCGTGGGACCAGGCGCTGCCCTGACGGAGACGTTCTATATTGGAGTGGCCCTGACTGCCACGGCTGCGCCGTCCACCGTCGGCCGAGAAAAAGAGATTGTATTTCTCTGTGGTGTAGTTCAGGCTAATGCTGCCCATGGCAGTGGGGATAATCTTGGGAAGTGGATCCGGCACCATAAAGGGCAGCGGTCCGCCGATGTTCAGATTGGCAACGCCGTTTAAGCCCAAAGCACCCGAGGTTTTCTCTTTTAGCTTGATATTGATGATGCCCGACATGCCTTCGGGGTCGTACTTGGCCGAAGGGTTGGTAATTACCTCCACACTCTCCACCGAACTGGCCGGTATCTGCTCCAGCAGTGTCTCCAAATCGTTCCCCATCATCTCGTATGGGCGGCCGTTAATCAGCACCTTGACGCTTGAAGAGCCACGCAGCGTCACTGTTCCGTCGTTGTCAACAGAGACACTCGGCACCGTTTCCAACACATCGGTGGCTGTGCCGCCACTCGACACAAGGTTTTTGTCCACGTTCACCACGCGCTTGTCCAGCTGGTACTCCACCATGGTGCGCTCAGCCCTCACCTGCACCTCCTCCATCATCACGGCGCTGGGTGAAATCTGTATCTTGCCGAGTTTGACTGTGGCATGTCTCTCGCCCAGTGTCACTGTCTCGGGATGGACATAAGGCTTGTAGCCCATAAACGACACCCTTACCAAGTACTTGCCATAAGGTGCGGTAACCTCGAAAGAGCCATTCGACTCCGAAACCGTGCCTGTCACCAAAGCGGAATCCTGCACTTTTAGTACCGCAATAGTTGCATACTCTATCGGCTGGCCCGACTTGCTGTCATACACCCTGCCGCTGATTTTCCCTTGCGCCATGACGCTGCCTGCCATGCAGAGCATGCCACACACCAATAAAAACAATCTCAGTCTCATATGCTATCTGTTTACTTATTGCTGGGCGGCTGGCTGCCGTACATAGTGGGGCATGTCGAAGGGAATGGGCAGCGAGAACTCGATAAGTCCACCGAACTCCCCATTGTCGTACCATGGCACCTGGTAGATTAACTTCTTGATGCCGTTCTTCTCGATTGTGTAGGCATTCAGTTTCTCGTTGTCGAGCAAGTCCTTCAGGATGGCTACCGCACGAGGGGGATGACAGTCAAAAAGATTGTTTCCGATTATCTTATTCCCATGGCTGTTCACATCGGCTGAACATTGGTTCATGTCTAAAATGTTGCCTTCCTTGTCACATACGGTGACTGCCATATTTTTTAAACCTTCAAAATACTTATCCATTTCTTGAACAATTATTAATACGCTATAACTCCTAATCCCAAAAAACAGATTATTGGCTATGGACACTCCGTATCCGTAGCCAATAATCTTCTGTTATGCTGCCTTATTTGGCGTTGATAGCAGCCAAAGCGATGCTGTAGAGCTTCGTCTTGGCACTGTCGCCACGGCTGGTGAGGATGCAGGGCACTTTGGCACCAACAACCATGCAGGCCAGCTCGGCACCGCCGAACTTGGTGCAGCACTTGTAGAATACGTTGCCGCTCTCGATGTTGGGGAACAACAGGCAGTCGGCGTTGCCGGCCACTTCGCCACCCACTTTCTTGGTCTTGGCGCTCTCCTCATCAATAGCCACATCGAGTGCCAGGGGACCGTCGAGCACAGCACCCTTAATCTGGCCGCGGTCACCCATCTTGCTGATAATGGCAGCCTCGACACAGGCGGGCATCCCGGTGGACACCTGTTCGGTGGCAGCAATCAAAGCCACCTTTGGTTTCTCGATCTCAAGGCTCTTTGCAGTGCTGATAAGATAGCTGAGGATTTGCTGTTTCTGCTTCATGTCGGGAGCAGGGACAATGGCCACATCACTGCACACAAGCAGTTTGTGGTAGCGCGGGATTTCAAACACGGCCATGTGGGTGAGCATGTCGTTTTTCTTGCCGGGCATCAAGCCGGTCTCCTTGTTCAGGATGGCACGCATATACTTGTCGGTCGAGAGCAGACCCTTCATCAGGATGTCGCCCTTGCCTTCGCGAATCAGGCTGACGGCCTTCACACCGGCCTTGTTCTCGTCGGCTTCCTGCACCAACTCGAACTTGTCGGGATTGATACCTTCGGCAGCACAGATTTTTTTGATTGTATCAATGTCGCCCACAAGGGTGGCGTCTACAATACCTTTATCTACAGCAGCGCTGACAGCGCAAACGGTATGGTCGTCATTGGCATAGGCGGCCACCAGTCTTTTCTTTCCCTTGGTCTTAACCAGTTCCAGAAGATCATCTAATTTTGTAATCATCTTGATATGAGTTTTTTAATTATAAATTAATACGAATTGCTTTCTTCCAACCGACTGCAAAGGTACAAAAAAACTTTTACATACGACATTTTTTCGTAACTTTGCATCCGCTATGCCATTCGTAGAGAACTTACGCAACTATCGGAGCCTGTCCATTGTAGGGCTTGAGAAAAACACTGGCAAAACCGTCTGCCTAAACTATATTTTAGGCCGGCTGCACCAGTTGGGTGTCTCCACCGCCGTCACCTCCATCGGTGTTGACGGCGAGCAGGTGGATTCCGTCTACGCCACTGCAAAACCCGAAATCACGCTCTATGAGGACATGCAGTTCATCACCTCTCACAAACATTATCTCCAGCGGCGGTTGGTGTCCAAGATACTCTCTGTTGACGAGCGGCGCACAGCGCTCGGACAGCTGGTCACTGCCCAGGTGCTCAATCCTGGACGCATTATCCTCAGCGGCGCCGCCACCACAGGACTGCTCAAACAGCAACTGGCACAATTCCGCGGCAATGGTGTGCAATTGTCTATCGTCGACGGCGCCCTCTCTCGCCTCAGTCTGGCTTCCCCTACCGTTACCGATGCCATGATTCTTGCCACCGGGGCTGCCGTGTCGCCCAATCTTCAGCAGCTCATCTCCCGCACCCGTTTTGTCTTTCGACTCATCAACCTGCCTGAGGTGTCCGAAACATTACGCCAAAAACTCTCCACTGCCGACAGCGGCCTGTGGATTGTCGATAGCGATATGGAAATACACAACCTCGGCATTCAATCCGTCTTTATGCTCAACTCCGACAGCAAGAGCCTTTTCTCCCAAGGCAACACCCTCTTTGTGTCAGGAGCAGTTAGCAACCGTCTGCTTAAATTTCTTGCCACACAGCCCAATATCAAAGACATCGTACTTATCGTCCGCGACTTTACCAAACTCTTCATCACCCCCGATGCCTACACCGATTACACCCGCCGTGGCGGAACCATCCTGGTACTGCAACGCTCGCACCTCACCGCCGTATGCCTCAACCCCACCTCCCCCCAAGGCTACACCGTCAACTCCGACGAGGCCTGCCGCCAACTTTCCGATGCTCTCATGTGCCCCGTATATGATGTGATGCGATGCAGTCAAACCGCCTGAACACCCAGTCCAATTGTTAAATTTTATCCCCCGCAAACCGTCCGCACATAACAGAAAAGCGGACATAATGATGATTTGAAATAAAAATATTTCAACAAAATGTTGTTAATTAAAAAAAAAGATGTATCTTTGGTGTACTGAGTAATTAATAAATGCACATCCTATGTCAAAGCGTATTAAACATTTAGCCATTATCGCGGGGATTCTTGTTTTCCCGATATTCATGCTTTCGGGATGCATGAAAGAGGGCAATGATACTATTGTGCTGCCTCTTCCCGATGGAAAAATCCCCTATTCGGTCATCCCGGAAAACCTGCAAGATTCGTTACGGCTGCGGGGCCTTACCATCAATGAAGGTCTGAACCCCGACACCATCAACGGACGTTTCGTATCCGCACCAATGGTGCTTCACTACGCCTCCGACAACTACCAGGAAGCCTTCTACGACCTGTACATGTCGTTCTCAGGTCAAACACGACGTGGTATGATAAAATACTACGAAACCCAGAAGAGGGAGGACATCGACGGCCAGTCAATCATGGCCAATGTAATTGGCGAAGGGAAAGATGTCACCATGTATTGTTTCCAGAATGTCTTTGAATGCAACAGCGACGGCGACACCCTGTGGAGAAGCAAAACAGCCACTGTGGTCTCCGGCACCATATCCGAAGAGGGCATCAAAGACTGCCAGTATGCCCATATCGTACTCGACACATGGGCACTTAACGACTTCTACGCCTCGCCGCTGTCGGCACCGGGCACCTACCGCATCTGGTACGACGGCGACAGCCTCGCAACAAGATTAACGAAATAACTTAAAGGCAACGACTCATGAAACATATATTATCTTTTGCACTGGTTATTGCATTGATTACAGGCTACACCTGGGCACAGACGAATAACGACACTGTGGCAAACAATGGAGACTCCGCCACAGTGGCTGCCGCCGGGCAAGAAGAGGACGAGGTAATCTTCCCCCGCTGCCTGATAGGTGTCCGTGGAGGCCTGAACATGTCCGACATGGTCTACTCCCACAAACCTGTCAACCGCTACAAACACGTGTGGCAGCCGCAAGGGATGGTGGGTCTGTTCGGTCATTTCCAACTGGGCGAGAGCAACCTCTCCCTGCGTCCGGAAGTGACCCTCATAGGCCGTGCCGACTCCTTGGTGTGGAAAGACGTGGAATACCGTATGAAAGCCCACTATGTCGACTTCCGCCTCCCAATCGTGTACAACTTCCGCTTCCGCAACAGCTGCTGGTCGCCCTACCTGATGGTAGTGCCTGAATTCGGCATGGCCTACGGCGGCAAAATCAACTACCACGCCGAGGACTTCCCCAACGGGGTGACCGCCAAGATAACCCGTGCCGACATCAACGACTATGATGCCGGTGTGATGTTCGGTCTCGGCATGGACATCCTTGTCAAGACCGGCGGAATGCCCTTCCTCCTCTCTTTCGAGGGCGGCTACAATATGGGGCTGCTGAACACCTTTGCTCAACGCGAAATAAAGGATAACCCCGATGTGGTGGCCGACAACCGCTCCATCATAGCCAACAACTTCTTTGGTGCAGAACTGTGGCAGGAAACCCGCAACAACCGTGGAATCGAGGTTGCCATGCGGCTGGCCATGCCCTTGGACAACAGCTGGAAGAAGAAACCCAAGCCCATCGAACAGGTAATTGACACCACACCCAAGACACCCGACACCGTATTCGTCATAGTGGAAGACACCACACCCCATGTACCCGACACCGTTTATGTACAAGTGGGCACACCCGACACCAGCGACGGCATCACCTATATCAAGAAAGACTGCTACTCATTCAGCGAAATGTATGCCTTCATCACTCTGGGTGTAGACATCAGCGACAAGCGCATTTGCCTGTTCAACATCAACTTCGACTTCGACTCCTACAGACTGCGTCCCGAATCGCTGAAACCCCTCAACGACGTAGCCATGATGATGAAAGCCTATCCCGAAATGCGCATCAAAGTCTTTGGACACACCGACAGCCTCGGCTCTGAAAACTACAACTACAACCTCTCGCTGCAAAGAGCCAACGCCGTCATCAAATACCTCAAATCACAAGGCATTGAAGGCGACCGCATGGAACCCGAGGGATTCGGCAAGAAATATCCCATCGACACCAACGAAACCGAGCAAGGCCGTTTCAGAAACCGCCGTGTGGAAATCGAGGTAGTCAATATCGGAGTACGCATCACCGATGACGGGAAAAAAGAAGAAACAGAATAATTCAATAAAGTATTAACAATAAATACACACTACCATGCTCAGAAACACAATGACAAAAGTAAGCTTTGCGACATTGGTCATCATGTTGTTCAGTGCGGGCATTTCCTTCGCCCAACAGGCCATCACCTGTTTCGGCGGCGACATGTCAGGAAGCACCGGGAGCGTGAGTTACAGCGGGGGTGAGGTAGCCGTCAGATACGCCACGGCACGCGCCATCACTGTGGTAAACGTTACCGAGTCCATCTCGGAAGGAGTACAACAACCCTTCACTGAGAGAGACAGGCAGTCGCAGGGCATTGAGAGTCTCGCTGTCAACTTGTTAATCTATCCCAACCCCACAGCCGACAATGTGGTGATGGAATGCGACCCTGCAGCCGGACAATTGACCTACACACTCTACAACACTGCCGGACAAGTGTTGCAACAAGGCACCTATAATGGCGGCCAGCAACTCATCGACCTGGAACAATACGTTGCAGGAAACTATATGCTTAAAGTCTCTTCAACAGACAAAACAAAAATGAATATTTATAAAATAATAAAGGCCAAATAGTCATGAAAAAGATTATCTTCTCCCTGTTATCATTTATCCTTCTCGCTGGCGCACTGTATGCCCAGACACCTAAAGGATTCAATTATCAAGCCGTTGTCAGAAACTCCGCCGGCCAGCTGATGGCCAATAGAATGGTCAGTGTACGCATCAGCATACTTCAAGGCTCACCCAGCGGCACTGCCGTCTATCACCAAACTGACAATGTAACCACCAACGCCAATGGCCTGTTCTCCCTTGTTGTAGGCGAAAACTCGGCTGACTTTGACAATATCAACTGGTCACACGGCCCCTACTATATTGTCAGCGAAATCGACCCCAATGGCGGCACCAACTACACCCTCTCCACTTCCCAGAAGATTCTGGCAGTGCCTTACGCCCTCCACGCCACCGAAGCTGACCATGTAAGCGAGAACTTCTCCTACGACGAGCAAGACCCGCGCTTCCGTGCATGGGGATTCCTCTACGACAGCCTGCGCAACGCACCCACCCGCCTGAGCCAGTTTATCAACGACCTGAACTTCCTCACAGCCGGTGACCTCAACCTCACCCTGCACGGCGACACCCTGTTCCTCAACAACAGCACCTACGTCGTCCTGCCCAACCACTCCACAATCGACCTCAACCCCCGTGTCAGCGGCGACACCCTCTACTTCAACGACAGCACCTATGTCATCCTGCCCCCCAGCACCTCCGGCGGCGCCACAACCATTGAATGGGACAGCGTGCTCAACCATCCCACCTACCTCAGCCAGTTCATCAACGACCTGCAGTTCCGTGTAAGCGGCGACACCCTCTTCCTTGGCGACAACACCTACATCATCCTGCCGCCCACCGGCCCCACAACCATTGAATGGGACAGCGTGCTCAACCACCCCACCTACCTCAGCCAGTTCATCAACGACCTGCAGCTCTCTGTTAGCGGCGACACTCTCTTCTTTGGCGACAACACCTACATCATCCTGCCGCCCACCGGCCCCACAACTATCGAATGGGACAGCGTGCTCAACCACCCCACACTCCTCAGCCAGTTCTACAACGACTTAGGCTTCATCACCTCCGAGACCCAAGGTCTGAGCGATGTAATCGCCATCAACAACAATGCCAACGGCCAGATTAAAAACCTCAGCACACCCACCGATCCGGGCGATGCCACCAACAAAGCCTACGTCGACTCGCTGGTAGCCGCCCAAGTGGCCGCAATCAACGACCGCATCGACAGCATTACCAATGTGTACGAGCAGCGCATCGACAGCATCACCAACCGGGTCTTTGAACTGGAGCACCCCAGAATCAAAGGCGCACTGCCCGGCATCTTCAGCGTAAGTGCCACCAAGAAAGTCAACTTCTCGCAAGGCAACCTGCAATACAGACCCCGTATCAAAACCTGGCGTTTCGCCGTCAACCAGTACGACATCGCCGGCAGCGACAACAACAATGTCTACATGCAGGCCTACTGTTCCTCATGGGTCGACCTGTTCGGCTACGGCACCAGCGGCTGGGACGGCGGTGCAGGACGCTTCATGCCCTATGAAACCACCACGAACAACACTGAATATACCGAAGCCACCGACGGCAACGACCTCGTAGACTTCTACGCCAACGCCGACTGGGGATTCTACAACCCCATTATCAACGGCGGCAACCAGACCGCACTGTGGCGCACCCTCACCTATAGCGAGTGGACCTACCTGCTCACCCAGCGCCCCAACGCCAGCCAGCTGCAAGGCATGGCCACCGTCGAGAGCACCACGGGCTACATCATCCTTCCCGATGACTGGGTCTGCCCCGCCGGCCTCTCCTTTGTCAACACCACATCCAGCTACACTGTGAATGTCTACAATGCCGCTTCTTGGGCTACCATGGAAGCCGCCGGTGCAGTCTTCCTGCCCGCTGCCGGTGTCCGCGTAAGCAGTGCCACCTCCGACATTGGAATCCTCGGCAACTACTGGACCGCCAGCCATGTGAACGGTACCACCGGCTACTCGTTCCATATCGAGGCCAACCAGAATATCATGCAGAACTCTGTAACCTATTCCACAGGCTGCTCCGTCCGCCTTGTCAGAGACTATTGATTCTGCACACAACAAAGAAGAAGGTGCCTCCGTCATCGAAGGCACCTTCTTCTTTTTCCCCACGCCGGAAACCGCCTCACCTCCCCATCACACCTCGTTGAAGAGTCGTTGTAGCGTCGTTCCTTTTCCCTTTGATATACCATTCATATTCGCTCGTTTTCCCTTTTAAAAGGGAAAACGAGCGAATATGAATGGGAAAACGATCGAATAAGGAACGACCCTACAAGGTCGGAACATGTGCGTCTCCGGCTTGTTGCCTGCACGGACTTGGGTTGTGCTATTTGCCGAGGAATTCGCGGGCTGTGCTGAGGAGTCCGGGATGGCACGAAAGCATTTCGGCAATACGGAGTGCCTCGCGGGGAGCCTCGTCGCTGTCGTCAGCAACAAGAGAGTAGTCGATAAAGCGGTTGATGTTTTGGGCGGTGAGCTGCTTGTCGACAAGTTCCTCTACAAACCCCTTCACCCGCAAGCGGCGGCAGGGCACGCCCAGCTGGCTGTAGTGGGTTGTGATTAGTGTGACGGATTTCCGGGTATTGAGTATTGTGGCAAGGGCCTGCACCAATGCTTTGCCCTCGACGGGGTTTGTGGTGCGCGCAGGCTCGTCAATCAGCACGAGCAGATGTTCAGTCTGGCTGCGGTAGAGTATTTCGCTGATACGGGTAATCTCGGAGGCGAAACTGCTCAAGCCGTTCATCTCGTTTTGTTCGTCGCCTATGCAGAACACCACGTCATCGACGGGCTCAAGGCAGCAGCTTGCGGCCGGCACGGGGAAACCGAACTGATACATCAGCTGTGCCAGTCCGATGCTTTTGAGCAGTACGGTTTTGCCCGCCATGTTGGCTCCGGTGACAAGGGTCACGCCGGGATGCAATTCTATATCCACCGACTGGTATCTGAGGCCGACGGACTCGTTGTGCAGCTTCAGGCGGGGGTTGTACAGCCCGTTTAGGCACATTTCGTCGCCCTGCGAGGGGCATTGCAGGTGCCATTCCCGTGAGAGGGCCGCGCGGGCCATGGTAAAGTCAATATATGCCATTTCCTCCAGCGCAGACATGAGTGCCGGGGCAAGAGGCTGCAGCCGGTTGCACAGTCCGGCTATCACCTGCTGCTGAATTTCATTCTGCTCGGCTATCAGTTCGCCCATCCTGTCCTCGTCGGCCGATTTCATCGACTGACGCAGCGGAGCCAGTCGGTTGTCGTAGCTGTCGTAGATATAGAAGTTCGGAACGCCCGTTGCATCGGGGTCAAGGATGGAGAACACCTCGTGAAGGTCGGGCAATGGGAAGGTCTCCTGCAGCTGCATGCCACACAGGGCATTCCGGCTGATATTGCATAGATAAGCCAGGTTTTTTATCTCGAACAGCTCCACTTCGTCCAACAAAACATGCGTGTCGAGGCTGTGAAGGGTGGTTCGTATGTCGTGGAGCTGCATGAGCTGGTGCCTGAGAACATTTACCTGTTTGTCATGTGCTGCGTCCGAGATGGCAGACTGCATGACTTGAACCGTCTGCTGTTCGCGCGACAGGGATTCGGCATCGTTCAGCCAGGACTGCTCGAGCATACGCCTGCGTCCGGCAGACGACATAAACTCCATACTGTCGGTTACAAAAAGAAGTCCCGGAACCTCTTTTGTCTTTTCCTTCAACATTGTGATTGGCATACCTTGTTGTCTAATAAATGAAAAGGGCATGTTATGGAAAACCTGCCCTTAACTCGATTCGTGCAGACTATGACTATTTGTCAAGCTCCTGCTGGCGCAGGTGCTGAACGTATATGGCTTTTTGTCTGCGTTCCCGGTTGATAACGGAAGGTTTAGTGAATTTCTGGCGCTCGCGAAGTTCTTTCACGACACCTGTTTTTTCGAATTTTCTCTTGAGTTTTTTCAGGGCTTTTTCGATGTTTTCACCTTCTTTGATAGGAACTACGATCATTGTTGATACCTCTTTCTTGTTAGGGATTGATAAATATGTTTACTTTAATTTTCCGTTTGTGTTAGAACTGCAGGTGACCTTGGGCGGCTGCATCGTTCAACGCGGCGAGAATGCCTTTCTTATTGATAATTCTCATACCCTTGGCACTCACCTTCAGGGTAATCCACATATCCTCCTCGGGAATGTAGAACTTCTTGGTTTGCAGGTTGGGGGAGAAAGTGCGTTTGGTGTGGATACGCGAATGAGACACGTTGTTTCCGCGGATTACTTTTTTTCCAGTGATTTCACAAATCTTTGACATAATTTCTATACTTTTTTTGTGTTTTCTACGTTATTTAAGCGTGCTTTCTTTTTCGAGAAAAGCGGGTGCAAAAGTCGGACTTTTTTTTGAATTAACAATGCCTTGAACCCGGATAAGAGATATTTTTAACATATCATGTTTTTCAATATCGTATATTACAAATATTTATACATTTCGCAAAAGCAATATTTAACATTCTATTATCACTAAGTTACACCGAAAAGACCTGTTCATAACTCGTCCGGAAAAGTGAAATAAACTAAAAATTGCCACTCCGATGTTCTCACAAAAGATAATAAACTGGTATCAGGAAAACGGCAGATCGCTCCCGTGGCGAGGCATCGACAATCCGTACTACATCTGGCTATCCGAGATTATCCTGCAACAGACCCGTATTGAACAGGGGACAAAATATTATGAGCACTTCGTCAAAGAGTATCCGACCATTCGCCATCTGGCCGACGCCACGGAGCAGCAGGTGCTGAAAAGCTGGCAGGGGTTGGGGTATTATTCCCGTGCGCGCAACCTGCACGCCACGGCCCGACATATCGCCCATGACCTGGGCGGGGCTTTCCCATGCACCTATAAGGATATACTGGCTCTCAAAGGTGTCGGACGGTATACCGCTGCCGCCATAGCTTCATTTGCATTCAGGCTCCCTTACCCCGTGATTGACGGGAATGTCTACCGACTTATCTCCCGCCTTTACGGCATTTATACACCCATTGGGACTGCCCGCGCATACAGGGAATTTGAACAGCTGCTCGGGAAACTTATCGACACCCAAAGACCCGACCTCTTCAACCAGGCTATTATGGATTTCGGGTCGATGTATTGCAAGCCGTCAGGATGCGACTGCGACAACTGTATCTTCCATAATGAATGTGTAGCCCGGCAAACCGGGAAAGAGACGCTGCTTCCCGTCAAGCAAAGCCCTCCGAAGACAGCAGAACGCTACTTCTACTATTTCGATATCCGGTGGTCGCACCCTGCCGACACCCGGCTGGTTCATCTGCGGAACGAAAAGGACATTTGGCATGGACTATACGAACTCCCCTTATACGAGGCGCAAACGCCTGTAGCGGACAAGTCGCTGCGATGGGTGTGTGATGAACGCATGATTGAGTGGTTCGGGGAAAAGCCGTCTCACATCAAGGTGGGACCCTGCATTACACATCAATTGACACATCGAACAATAATCGCCCGGTTTGTAACGGTAAATTATGATTACGCCCCTTCTAAAATCCCGGAAACCCTGCTTCAAATACATCCCGACGAATTGAAATATCTTCCTGTTTCACGTTTGATTGACAGATATTTGTCGGAAATGTGAATATTTTTATTAGTTTAGTTCACTAAAAAATACTATCTTTGCAACAGAAATAAAAGGAATACGTCACACGTAAAACACTCAAAAAAGCTAATATAAAGTACTATGGTAGGAGTAAACAAAGTAATTCTATTAGGCAATCTGGGAAAGAACCCGGATGTCGTAGCCTTTCCCCAAGAACGCAATAACGAAACCTCCAATCTGGTAAAGAAAGCTTCATTCCCACTTGCCACCACAGAATACCGAAGGAACAAAGACGGTGAGCGAATAGAACAAACCGAATGGCACAATGTGGTGTGCTGGCGTTCACTGGCCGAGATAGCAGAGAAAATCCTGCGCAAAGGCACTCAGATATTTGTCGAGGGGAAACTTCAAACCCGTTTTTGGGAGGACAAAGACGGCAACAAGAGATATATAACCGAGGTCGTTGCCGACAACTTTATTGTCATCGCCAACAGAAACCGGCAGGACGAGACAGCCTCGCACGAACCTGACCCGCTTTCCTCTATCCTTAACAACGACACTGAACCGATTGGAGATTTGCCTTTCTAACGGCCAATAACAACAAATGCCGGTACTGGGAGCAGTGCCGGCATTTGCATCTAAGGACAAAGTCCATTATTTATCGGCATAACCCGGTTTGCCCAGCAGCCGGAACATATTCTTTTTATATGCTTCGACACCTGGCTGGTCGAAAGGATTGACCTGAAGGACGTATCCGCTCACGCCGCATGCGAACTCGAAGAAGTAAATCAACTGCCCCAGCACATACTCGTTGACTTCGGGAATGAGGATACGGAGCACGGGAACACCCCCGTCGCAGTGTGCAAGGATGGTTCCGAGCTCTGCATTGTGATTGATTTCCGTGAGAGTCTTACCCACTAAATAGTTGATTCCGTCAAGATTCTTTTCATCGGAGGGGATTTCTATTCTCTGCTGGGGGCGCTCAACACTTAACACGGTCTCAAACATGAGGCGTTCTCCCTCCTGGACATACTGCCCCATGGAATGCAGGTCAGTAGTGAAACTAAGGCTGTGCGGAAGAATACCTTTGCCTTCCTTGCCTTCGCTCTCACCGTACAGCTGTTTCCACCACTCACTGATATATTTCAACTGGGGGACAAAGTTCTCCAGTATCTCGACCTTGCGACCCTTGCGGTACAGAAGATTGCGTATTGCGGCATACAGCAATGCAGGATTCTCTTCCACCTTATCATTCCGAATGCACTCTTCGCGCATATCACAGGCACCCTGCAACAACTTGTCGATATCATACCCGGACATGGCAATAGGCAACAGGCCAACTGGCGTCAAGACTGAGAAGCGGCCACCTACGTTGTCAGGAATGACATACATCTGGTAGCCCTCCTGAACTGCGATATCATGCAATGCGCCTCGACGAGCATCTGTAATGGCTATGATTCGTTTTGCGGCCTCCGCCTTGCCATACTTCTTTTCGATGTGAGACTTTATGAGCCGGAAAGCAACAGCAGGTTCTGTAGTGGTGCCGGATTTTGAGATAACGGCGACTGCGTAGTCCTGTTTGTCCAATACCTGCATCAACTGGCAATAATAATCTTCACTCAGCGTATGACCCGCATATACAATATATGGGAATTTGCGTCCAGTATCCTGCATGGCAAACTCCGACTGCAATGCCTCAATCACTGCACGTGCACCCAAGTAGCTGCCTCCGATACCCACAACCACAAACAATCTCACCTTGTCGGCCAACCGTTCCACATCTTTCTTTATATTATTGATTTCATCCTGGGAGATTTCGGCCGGAAGATTCACCCATCCCAAAAAGTCGTTGCCTTTACCTGAACCGTCCAACAACGTTTTCTTGGCCGAAATAACCTCATTTTCGATTGCAGCAATATCAGTATTCCCTATGAAATGCTGCAAATGTTCCGTATTTAATCCGATTGTTTTCATTTTATATTGTTTTATTAATGAGAGTGCAAATATACACAAAAAAAATAAAATAACAAGTTTTAAGAATTATCCGACGCTGGGATACAGCATTCAATTATCCTGAAAGTACATTGGGGAACAGCTATTAAATAATTAACATACAAAACAATACGATTATTAATAGCAAAGTCTTTTATTCATTAATCAACCACTATCTAAAACAAAGAATACTATTAAAACGTATCCAAATACCTATAATATGGTGCCACTTAATTCAAGAAAAAACACAATATTTTTTTAAAAAAGTGTTGGGTTTAAAAAAAATGCGTATCTTTGCATTTTGAAATATAGGCAAATATTTATAGTAACAAAAAGTATATCATTATGTTGAAAAAAGTATCAAAACTCACGGTACTGTTCTGCATGCTGGTTTTTGCAGGCAGTGCCTTTGCCCAGAACGAGGTTCCTGAGTATCCTCAATACGGATTCTGGAGCAATTGGAGCATAGGTCCGACTATCTCCTTCGACTATCAGCCCGATGTGAAATTCTTCTATGGCGTAGAGAAACCTTTCTGGGGCGGTGGATTCAATGCTGGTACCGGTATCGTTCTTCAGAAAGAAGTCGACCGTGGAACCTATATCCGTTTCCGCTATAACCATCCCACATGGTTCACCAAATGCAACAAAGGTCCTCACGAGAACCAAACCGGTAATAGGGGATGGGGTGTTACAAACGATTCCATCACGATGGATAGACACAGTGCTGTTACAGGCGAGTTTGTCCTTTCTTTGAACAACTCCTTCCACAACTGGAATCCTGAACGCCGTGGCAACCTGTATGTATTCGCCGGTGGTGGTCTTGCTTTTAGCCACAACAATGCCCGTGGTATGTACAATGCCGGTATTCAGTTCGACGCTGGTCTTGGTTTCAGCTACAGAGTTTGCGAGCGCAGCACCCTCTTCCTCGAAGTTGAGGGCGATGTCATTGCCGATGCTCCTGCTTTCTGGCAAAAAGGCGTTGGTTTCCACCACACCAATGTGCTGGCTACTTTTGGCTACCTGTTCCACCTTGGTGTTACCTCTGCTGACAAGGAACTCATTGCTCAGCGCGCTCTCCTCACCAAAGAGCATCTCGATGCTCTGACTGCTGAGAACGAGGAAGTAAAAGAAGAACTGGCTCAAGCTAAAGAGAATGAAAAGAAACTTAAGGATCAGATTCAGCAGCTCAACAACAATAACAACAATGTCAGCCAGGAAGCTCTGGCTCGTGCACAGCGTGTTTCCGACAGCCTGAACAACGTGATTGGCAAACTCAAAGCCGACCAGCTCAACTACTACGCTATTCCTTTCTCGGTTCTCTATGCTAACGATGATTGGCACGTCTCTTCCTACGAGATGATCAAGGTTAAAGCCATCTCCCGTGTGATGAAAGACAACCCCGATCTGAAACTCACCATCGTTGGTTTCTGCGACTACACCGCTTCCGACGAGTACAACATGAAACTCTCCGAGAAACGTGCTAAAGAGGTTAAACGTCTCATGGTCGACAAATACGGTGTTGACGCTGACCGCCTCACTGTTGATTGGAAGGGTAAGACTGTTGCCTTCGGCGACATCCAGTACTCTCTCAACCGCCGCGTTTCCTTCTACCGCGTGATTGAATAGTCATCGTACACTATATAGCAAAAGGGAGTTTTCCTCAAGGAAGACTCCCTTTTACTTTTGCGGTATAACCAAAGATCACATGGAGATAATCTTGAATTCAACCCTCCTGTTCTTAGCACGACCCTCTTCCGTATCATTTGTCTCAAGGGGCATGCTCTTCCCGTAGCCTTTATATTGCAGCCGTTTCCCATCCACACCCTTTGACACCAAATAATCCACAACTGCTTTGGCTCTGTTCTCCGACAGCCTCTGATTGTAGGAATCCGAGCCTTTTGCATCAGTATGACCGCTAATCTGGATGCACATGTTGGGATAGTTATCCAGCAGTGCCATTAATTTCATTAGCTCGAAAAAAGACTGCTGCAGCAGAGTACTTTTGTCAAACTCAAAGAAAATCTCTTTCAAAACAAAAGTGCTCCCGACGGAAAAGGCAGGCTGCTCCTCGGTCAGGTATGTGGAATCTACGTTTAGGTCGTCTGCCTCTGGCGGGGGACAATTCAGACATTCCACTTTCACATTATCAATATAATAATAAGCACCGGGCAACAGCCGCGTCAGTGTGTCGGGCTCTGTAAAGCCAGACCGCTCTGCCGTATAAAAATTCCCCAGCGTAATGTATTGTTCTCCTCCCTGAGCCACAAAAACGCCCGTAATGCAATCCCATCCTTGGGTATTCACAATAGGCCTGTCAACAGGATTGACAACCTGCGGTTCATATAGCGTGGCAATAGTCTGCGACACATTCTCGGACAGAAACTCCTGTTCCTTGTGCAGAAAAAGACTGCGGACAGTATCGTCAATCCTCTCCTTGGTGAATAGACCGCCAAGCGTTGCCACAGCACCTGTGGACTCTTCGGACAGGCTGGCATAAAACGTCAGGCGGATACTGTCACCCTTGCGCAAAGTGCGTCTAAGGCGAGTCTGGAGATACTCTCTATAGTCGTTCCTGCTGCAATATATCCCGCAGTACCCGTCACCGTCAAATGGCATCTGCTTCCCCAATTTATTGACAGGCACACCACACTCCTTACTGCCACACACGTTATAGTAATCTGCGCTGCCCCGGGTGGGTTGATACCAGCAGTCGACAATAGACAACACCCCCACAGCGTCTATCCTTTTAGGACACGACCTATATTCCTCAAACGACCCGTTATACACCAGATTGGTATGGGTGGCACTGTCGTAAACAGAGTCCACTTGCTGAGACTGCAAGCTTGCCGCCAGCAGCATTATGCAACAAAACAATCCCTCTCTTTTCATCTATTGTTCACAGTTTTCATCATACTATCCCATAACTTCTCTGCAGTAATGTCCCAGCTAAAGATTTCCCTTCTCACGCGGCCTCTGTTTATCAGTTCATCCCTCATCACTGCATCAGTCGCCATGCGGTACAATGCGTCCGACAACTCATCAGCATTTCTTGGATCAATCAACAACGCTGCGTCTCCGGCCACCTCAGGCATCGAGGTAGTGTTGGATGTAATAACCGGTACATCCGCCTGGAAAGCCTCGATTATCGGAATTCCGAAGCCCTCAAAGAATGAGGGATAGACCAATGCCGTGGCCGCACCCATTAGATTAGCCAGTATTTCGGCCTCAGCCCTGCCCCAGAACAGCACATCCTCTTTGTGCTGCATGCCGTCATAAGCAGCCTTCAGCTCATCCTGCCACCACACCTTCTGCCCTACCACAAGCAGCATCATATTCTCCTTGTCGCGCTCTCTGAACCTGTCGAACGCGGTCAACAGCGTGGCAAGATTCTTTCGTTTAAGGATAGTACTGACAAAGATAAAATACCTTCTTCCTCCCGTGTACTTTTGCATCACATCTCTACGAGCCTCATCATCCAAAGGACGATAACCGTTATGTGCTCCGTCATACACAACATCTATCTTTTCCGGCTCTATATGGTAAATGCTTGCAATATCCTGCTTCGAAAACTCGGAGACTGTGGCAACACGGGTGCTGTAGCGGGCAAACTGAGGAAAGAAATAGGTCATGTAGCGCTGATGCGAAGGCCTCAAATAGTCTTTGTTGTGCTCAAAATTAATGTCATGAATGACCGACACAGTAGGAAACTTAGTGTCCAACGGAATAAATCCGTCAGGGGAGACAAAAAGGTCTATCTTGTATTTCTTTAGCGCCCTGCGCACCGCCACCTGAAAAAACAGATACCACAGCACCGGATGCCGTGCCTGCGGGCACAAAACAACTGGGTGAACATTCGACCCGTATATAAAACGGGAATCATACTTCCTGTCGAAAAAAAAGAAGAAATCATGCTCCGGGTGGGATGTCACAATCCGTTGCAATGTCTCCGCAGTGAACCAGCCAATCCCGTCTAACCGTCCGGGTAAAAGCAGGCGTGTATTAACAGCTATCCTCATCCCAAAACGGCTTTCTCTATTACTTTTGGGAAATACTCCTGCTCCAGCACGTGTATCTTCTCTGCAACAGTGTCGGGAGTGTCCTCATCCGACAGCTCGCACTTGGCCTGGAAGAGGGTAGTACCCTTGTCATAATATTGGTCGACAATGTGAATGGTGATGCCGCTCTCCTTCTCCTTGTTGGCGACAACAGCCTCATGCACATGATGGCCATACATACCCTTGCCTCCATACTTGGGGAGCAGCGCAGGGTGAATATTGATAATCCTGTTGGGGTATGCCTTTAACAAATCTTCCGGCACCAGCCACAGGAATCCCGCAAGGATTACCCAATCGATTTTACGCTCCTGCAGAAAACGCAGCACAGCACCGTTCTCATAGAAATCGGCACGGCCGAAATACTGGGCAGGCACACCCAATGCCTGTGCCCGCTTGGCAACGTATGCATCCTTCTTATTATATATAATGCAATCCACGCCAATTTTGTCGTTCCCGTGGAAATACTCGCTGATACGCTGGGCATTGGTGCCGTTTCCCGAAGCCAATATTGCTAACTTTATCATATCATTTCTGTTTAAAATAATGCTTAAATAACGCTAAAACTCTCAAATTGTTGTGTTTCCATCAAAATTAACATAAATCAATTCAAAAAAGCGCAAATTTAACATTTCAGCACGCGTTTTTCATGTTTTTGCACAGAAAAAAAGGTAATAAACCAATGAATTATATGCCATTTTCCAAATACTCAAAGCAATGGTTTCTAACACATTGTATTTTTAATGGGCAAGAAAAAAGTTAAAAGTCATGGTTATATGGATTTTTTTTCGTTTCTTTGCAACCTGTTAAACTTAAAAATTAAATAAAATGTCTGAAATTGCAACGAAAGTAAAAGCTATCATTGTTGATAAGCTCGGTGTTGATGAAAAAGATGTTACGCTCGAAGCCAGCTTCACTAATGATCTCGGCGCTGACTCTTTGGACACTGTTGAATTGATTATGGAACTTGAGAAGGAATTTGAAATCCAGATTCCCGATGATGCTGTTTCCTTCATTGAAAACGCTCAGAAATAATTAAATTCTCCCGCTTCAGTAATGAATCTGAAACGTGTTGTAGTCACTGGTCTCGGCACACTTACCCCTATTGGAAATAACGTACCCCAATTCTGGGACTCATTATTAAAAGGAGTAAGTGGTGCCGGCCTGATTACACATTTCGATGCCTCAAGCCTCAAATGCCGTATTGCTGCCGAGGTGAAGGGCTATGACTACACACAACATTTCGACCGAAAAGAAGTCCGCACCCTAGACCTCTTCACCCAATACGGCTTGGTAGTCGTCGATGAGGCCATCAAGGATGCGGGGCTTGACCTTGATAAAACAGACCGCAACCGCATCGGTGTTGTCTTCGGCACAGGCATGGGCGGCTGCAAGTCCTTTCAGGACGAACTGTTCTCCTTCGTGGAAGGGAATTATGTACCCCGATTCAGTCCATTCTTCATCACAAAGACCATCGGGGACATCTGTGCCGGACAAATATCCATCAAATACGGTTTCCGCGGACCCAACTACTGTACCACAGCTGCCTGCGCCTCCTCGGCCATGTCCATTGCCGATTCTTTCATGATGCTCCAATTAGGCAAAGCCGACATCATGATCACCGGCGGCAGCGAAGCTGCTATCATCCCCGTAGGTATAGGTGGGTTTGCCTCTATGAGAGCTCTCTCCCTCCGCAATGATGACCCCGCCACCGCCTCACGTCCCTTTGACAAAGACCGCGATGGTTTCGTGCTGGGCGAAGGAGCCGGAGCCCTTATCCTTGAGGAATACGAGCACGCCAAAGCTCGCGGAGCCAAAATCTACGCTGAAATCACAGGCTGCGGTCTCACCGCCGACGCCTACCACATCGCCGCCTCACACCCCGAAGGTCTCGGAGCCATGCTCTCCATGAAACAGGCCGTCGAAGACTCTGGCATGCAACTCACCGACGTAGATCACATTAACACCCACGGCACATCGACCCCCGTTGGCGACATCTCCGAACCCCGTGCCATCGTCGCCCTCTTCGGAGAACATGCCGACAAAATCACCCTCAACTCCACCAAGTCCATGACCGGGCACCTTCTCGGTGCCGCCGGTGCTGTGGAGGCCATTGCAACCATCCTGGCTGTAAAAAACGATGTCATCCCGCCAACAATCAACCACTTCACCGACGACCCCGACATCGCACCCCTCGACTTCTCCTTCAACCACCCCACCCACCGTCGCGTCGACTTTGCACTAAGCAACACCTTCGGCTTCGGTGGACACAACGCCACACTGGCTTTCCGCAAAATATAAGCCATGTTTCACCTGCGACGCTATAAAGGAGAACACAAAGAATTTTACCTTTTCTTCAAAAACACGCTGGGTTTCACACCCCGCAACACTCAGCTGTACCAGATTGCCTTCATTCACAAATCCAAGTCGCTCGACATGGGCCAAGGCCACAAAGTCAACAACGAGCGGCTCGAATACCTCGGCGACGCCGTCCTCAGCGCCATCGTGGCTGAATTCCTCTACAAAAAATACCCCAACCAAGGCGAAGGCTACCTGACCGAAATGCGCTCCAAAATCGTAAGCCGTGCCAGCCTCAACAAACTGGCACAAAAAATCGGACTCTCACAACTGGTGCAATACAACCGTGCATCACAAGGTATCTTCAAGTCCATCGACGGTGACACCTTCGAAGCACTTATCGGAGCCATCTACCTCGAAAAAGGCTACAAATTCACCCGCCACATCGTCATCGACAAAATCATCAACCTCCACCTCGATGTAGATGCAATGGCCCATACCGACTGGAATTTCAAGAGCAAACTCATCGACTGGGGGCAGAAAAACCACCGCAAAATCAGCTTCGAGGTCGAACGGGTATTCTATCAAGGCAAGGAAGCCCGCCGCCAATACGACGTCCGCGTCAAAGTTGATGACACCGCAGAAGAGCACGCCATCGAATACTCCATCAAAGCCGCCGAACAGCTCGCAGCCGAAAAGACCTACAAAAAATATCAGGAACAGGGCATCATCCCGCCCCACACCGACCAACCCTGATCCGCCGCCTCACAAAGGCATCATCCCCCACACACATATCCGTTCACAATACACATCGGTGCAATCCTCCCACCGTTCTCACCCCATTTTAACCTAAATCGGTCGTTAGGGTTTAACATGAAATCTGGCAAAACAAACAGCCAGTGAATCAATCAAACTTGATTAGTCAACCACTGGCTCACACAGTTCTCTATTATAGAGACGAATGACCGTGCAACAGGGAATAGTGATTCTACCGTCTTTAAGTCTTGGTTTATAAAATCCTCATAGTGTCATACTTTAGTCACATACAAACCAAAATCCCCGCCAAGCAGGCAGGGACTTCGGTTTTCTTATTCAGCAATTTCTTCCTTGGTGCTTTATCACAGCCTGAATATCGGACATGTCTTGTCTTCCCATGAACCCAAATCGGTCATTAGGCCGACTTTTATACCCTTTCACGCTTTTTCAGGTCTGTTTATGCCATATCAACATTTACTAATCTGCCATAAACCCTAATGACCGATTTGGGTTAATTTTGTTTCGGCTGCAAAATTACAAAGCTTCGTCTTGACCCGAACCGCATCCTACGCCACCATTCTCCACCTTTCGCAATAATACCGATAAACGTTCCCCACGTCCCCAACACCTGTGTAGGCTCTATGCTACATCGCTCATTATCCGACTCTTTACCCCTTCTTCTTCCTTTTGTTTTCCTTTTATAAGGAAGAACGAAGGAATAAGGAAGAAAGACCGAAAGAATAGTTTTAGGCGGCAGAGATGCTATAGTTATTGCACAACAGCGATGTGGACAAGATGCCGAATGTTACGCAAAATAACGTCGCGACCGAATGGGAGCAACGTTATTTTCAAGTGGCAACCTCCAATTATTATTAAACCCAAATCGGTCATTAGGCCGACTTTTCAATCAATCTCGTCTTTTTCAGGTCTGTTTATGCCATATTAGCATTTCTTTATGTTCCATGACGTTACTTGGGCTCGGCAGAGCAAGCGAGCTTTCTCTGCTCTCGCTTTACGCAACGTTCACCAGCGATGAGGCCATTCTGCTCGAAACAAATACTAATCTGGCATAAACCCTAACGACCGATTTGGGATGAAAACAAATCGGGGTAGCGCGCTTCGAGGTATTCCGCGAGACCGTCGGGCATCTGGCTGCGCATGATGGCCAGCATATCATTGTAGTTGTAGGCATAGTTCGGCAACACAAAGTACTGCCAAATCATTTCATCGAAACTGGCAGTCGAGCGGAAGTGTGCCAACAAGTTTATATAGCTCATCGTCTTGATACTGGGAGCAGTACTGGCCTCAAGGTCTGAACCAAGGATGTAAAGGAGATTGGAATACTTGATGTTCAACACCGCTTTCTGCAATTGTTGTGCCACTTCTGGCTCGATGAATTCGTTGAGGGTTAGCATTTCGGTCATAGCATAATTGCTTTGTTGCAAGTTAGTGACAGCGATTAAATGTTTCACCATCTGTGCTACGCCTTTGTTATATGCATGTTCAACATTCCGATAGTTCTTGATGTATTCAATGAAGTCATCCTCAAAATGGTTATTGTAATAATTCTCGTGCTTTGTGTATGCTTCTGCAAATTTGGCAGTTCCAAAATCGGTGTATTCTGTCATTGTTGATTTGAAGCACAGTACACTGTGGCAATCATCGTTTACCAGGACCACTTCCATCTGCTCTGGGGAGTCGGGGTTTGACTTCAACACAGGCATCCTTACCATAAAGTAAACCTTATCGTATGTTTTGCCGTCTGAGAAGTGCAGCGGGTGTTCGGGGCTTACCCAATGGAAGAAGTTGTAGGCCAATATCGCTGACGAGTCAACGGCATAGGCTTTTGGCGGAATCTCATTCCCTGCTATCTCTGTTGGATTAAATACACTTTTTTCGCCAACATTGAACATACGATAAAACTTTCCGTCAGGCATCATCGCCTCACGACCCCCAGGATAGATACCGTCTAAGTAGCTCGGTAGGTAGCCTTTCTCATCGGGCTTGGCCGTCAAAACAGGTGAATTCATCAGAGCCCCCCTCCATGCTGGTTCTTTCGGTGTAATGTGAATATTACGTTTCATAAAACTAATAGTTCAACTATTATAATTCGGTGTTTAGCTTAGTTGTTTTATTGGGATGGCCACACACAGACTATTTAGTCGCAAAACCGTCTTCTTTTGCGTTAATCACAACGGGCACAATGTAGTCTTTCTCTTCAGTTGTAAGCTCTAATGCATTACATTCATCTTCTAAAACCTTATAAAACACACTCACATCTTTCACATTCTTGTTGCCATTTATCCAATAGCCATTCAAAAAGAACAGATAGCAAATTTTGGCTTTAATGCCAAATTTTTTATTTAGAAAATGAACAAATGCTAGTCGATTGGCGAGCTGATAGTGTTTAGAATTTATCCATCTTTTACCCTTTGACTCATCACCGGTTACATCAATAAATGCTTTTTCGATTTTATCTCTGCTTTCCTTACTTGTAGCAGAGCATTTCTGCTCCATTTCCTTGGTGTGTGCTTTCGCCTCAACAACATATACTACACCATCTTGCAGGAAAATCCCATCCCAACTTTGACCTCTTTTGGGCCAAAACTCGACCCATTCTTTACTAATTTGACCAAAGTCAAATTGAGGAAGGTGTTTAAGAAAATTAATATCCGTCCACTCGCTGTCATGAGAATACCTGCTATTATCAACTGGATAGTCCATCCACTCGATTGGAGAATCACTCTTTGTAGCCTCTTTGATTTTGGAATCAAGGAAATTGCGGTGATGTCCTAAATAACGCAGCAGTTGATATTCGCTGCCATAACCTAATGCCATTTTTGCCATAATACTTGTTTATTAATTTGTTATGCCTACTCTTTGATGCAGTTTTCAGCTTTCCTGCAAGACCTCTTCAATAAGGAGGGCCTCTACTATATTAATACGAAGAGGTTTCTTCAACATCGGCCATTTTGCCCAAAAAGTTTTCAACAATTGTTAACAACCCCTTCTTTCTACAGGACAAAAATATTTGTTTTGATGGTGCAAAGGTACGATTTTTTTCTTATTCGGCAATATTTTGTGTGTTATATTTCTATTGGACGGGGTTAGGATTATGCTGATTTTGTTCTGTCGTACAGAAAAAGGGTTACCATTTCAACCTCATCTGTATCCTCCATTGCTGGCGGTGGTTGGCGTCTATCTGTTCGTAGCTTGAGCCGAAGGTCTCTTTGTCGCCGTAGGCGGTGATGCCGTATTTGAAGCCGATATTCCAGTTGGGCGTGATGTCGTACCGCAGCAGGAGGTAGAAGCGGCAGCCTTCGTTCTGGTAGAGGGTGCTGCTGTAATTGTAGATGAAGTCGCTTTCGGCAGCATACATGCGGGCTTCGTAGTCATTCACATCGAAGAGGGCAATCCGCGCCGCCATAGTGAGGGGTATCGCCCGCGGGCTGTATTGCACGTCTTGGTAGAAAAGAAGCCCTCTGTCGGCCTCGGTCTCATCGCCATGATAATGAGCGTACCCCACCCGCGATACAAGCCTCCACGAGCCAGTTTTGTACTCCACATCGGCCAGCACTTGGTGTCGGTAGGTCTGCTCCAGCAGGTAGTGCCCATCCACCATTGTGGAAGGGGTGATGTTCCGGCCGCGCTCCTTGTAGCGGTAGCGCACGTTGAAGGCAAGCCCCTTCACATAGCGTGCCGCCCGCGAAAGCATCAGGTTGTACTCCTGCCCGTGGGTGGGGGCATAGGCCAAGTACTTCATGTGAGGGAAATAGAACCAGTCGGCCCGTGCGGCGGCATCTATCCCCCACAGCAGCCTTCCCTGATAGTTGAGACCCACGCCCGCCTCGTTCTGCGGGGTGCTGTTCTGCCCCTCGGCGTTGGCGTGGAGGTTGTGGTAGGTGGGGGAGTAATACCTTGCATAGCCGCTGAGCCGGTGGCTATTGTTAAAGATGAATTCCCCTCCTATCAGTGCGGCGGGGCTGACCTGCGTCGTCGTGCTGTCGAAGGCATGATTGGCGCTCACCGCCATTTCTCCGAACCAGAGCATCCGGCGGTGACGATAGGCAAAGTCAATCCCCGCGTTGCAGTTCTCCCTGCCCCTGAAGGCATTGTCGTTATAGACATACGTGGCCGGCACGATGGCCTTGTCCAGCCGGGTGGCCACACCCGTCATTCCCACACGCAGGTTGCTGTTCCTGTACTCCACATGTCCGCCATACAGCAGTTCTCCCAGCTGGTGCCGCTTGCCTATCTCCGTTGGTGTGCGGTGGTAGCCTGAGTTGTAGATGCTCTGCATCGTGTCCGCTATGCTGTCGTCCTTGCGCGGAAGGGTGGCATCGCGCTCCACATACGAGGCGAAGAGTGTCGCGCTCCAATGCCGCCCTAACGCTATGGTGGCGGCGGCGCCCTGCATATAGCCGTACTCAGTAAAGGCACCGTTGGGGCGCAGCCCTTGGGCACTGCGGTTGAGGCTTGTGGTGATAGACATCCTCGGCCCGAAGCCTGACCACAGCGTCAGCCCCTGCCCGAATTGCAGGTGATACTGCCCAACCACCACACGCTTCACATATACGCGACTTTCTCCTCCGTCTTTACGCCATCGCCCGATGTCGTTTGCCAGCAGGCTGTAGCCGTAGAAGTCGAAGCCCTTCCGCTGACTGCCGCTGAAGAACGCCTCGCCGGGGTCTTTGTCGCCTGAGAGCTGGATCTGGATGCGGTCTTTGTACTTGTAGCGATACCGCCACATAAGCCGCAGGTTATCGCCTTCGTATTTGTTTTCGCGATAGCCGCGCGCCCGTTCTATGGTGCCGCCTATGCCCGTCACCAGATTGCTTCTGCCTCGGGTCAGCAGTTCCTTCCAAGTGAGGCGTTGCGAAGACTCCAGCGGTTCCGCCTTCACAATGGGGCGCAGCAGCTCCACCGTCAGGCTGTCGAAGCCGTTGATGACATACAGCTCTTCAACGCTGAGCAGCGCACCCGACAGCATAATGTAGGCTCGCAGCCGCTCGCGCTGCAGGTCGCTCACAAAAGGGATAGCCGAGAGCAGGTCGCTCGTGTCGTTCAGGTTGACGGGGCTGTCGTGCAAGGCCTCGTAGAGTTCCAGCATCTCCTCCACCGTCTCGTCGTCGCCCTCGTCGGACAGCTGCTCTATGTAGTACTGCCAGGCGGAGGGCATCAGCTCCTGCGCCGCGCCCGCCAGTGGCCACAGCAGCCACAACAGCATTACCGCAACAACCCCTCTCTTCATGGAATCCGAATCATTACCGGCAGGTGGTCGCTGTAGCCGCCCAGATAGTTCATGCCCGTATAGGTGCGGAAAGGCTTCCTGCCCATATATTTCTCGTCGTCCACCAGCAGGAAGTCGGGGGCAAACAGTTCCACCATTAGTTTCCTGTTGGCTATCACCTGGTCGATGCACGACCACGTGTCCTTATACTTGTAGCTTCCCTTTCCTTGGGGGATATGGTGCATCAGGTTGTAGAAGCCTTCGGCATTCCTTTCCCCTCCGGCAAAGCCCAATCCTTGCCGGATGGTCTCCTCGTCGCTGGAGGCGTTGAAGTCGCCCATAGCCAGCACCAAGGCGGCCGGATGGCTGCGCTGCAGGCTGTCCATCGTGTGGAGCAGCAGTCGTGCTATCTCCATCCTGTGCCTCTCGGCTTCGGCACCGCCCCGTTTCGAAGGCCAGTGGTTTACCAAAATATAGCATGTGTCGCCGCGAGAGACTGTGTCCCGCAGTACTCCGCCCACAAGGAGGATGTCGCGTGTATAGAAGCCCTCGGCGGTGTCGGAGACATAGATGTTCATTGACTCAAACACGTCGAAGAGCCCTTTGCGGAATAGCAATGCACAGTCGATGCCGCGCTGGTCGGGCGACTCGAAATGCACAAAGTCGTAACCCAGCTTGCGCAGCGGAGTGTTGCGGCAGAGGTCGCGCAGCACGTGGTCGTTCTCCACTTCGGCCATACCTATCACCACCGGCCATTGCATGGCGGCGATAGTCTTGAAAATCTTGTTCTGCTTGTCTTGATAACGCTTGGACGTCCAATGGTTGTCGCCCTCGGGGGTGAAGGCGCAGTCGTCTTTCAGCGTGTCGTGCCACGTGTCGAAGAGATTCTCCACGTTCCAGAAAGCCATCGTCCACCGCCATTCTTCCTGTGCGTGGGTGGTTCCCGTAAGCAGGAGAAGTCCTGTCACAACAGCTATGAACGCCCTTCTCATTTATGTATAAGGCTGAATAGGTGTTCCGACATGCTGCGTGCTTCCTCACTGTCTTCTCCCATCTGAGCGTAGAGGAATTCATGGCCGGGCAGATGAGTGCGCACTATCACCTGATAGATTCCGCCTCCTGTGGGATAATCGGATGAATTGTTCCATGTGACATTCTCAATGCTGTCGTATGGCACACGGACACCCTCCATCACCATAAAGCCATCATAGATGAGCAAGGGCATCTCGGCGGTCCACAACGATTGCTCCGGCTCGCCATATTGTGCCGTCATCTTATGCACATACTCCTCGCGGCGTTCATCCAAAGACTGTTGCACCTGAGGTTCTAAACGTCTGTTCCTCCACAGAAAATAGGCTACTGGGAGTATGATAAGCAATACCAAGAGAACTGTTTCCAAGTTAATATCCATAGGCTATTTCTTTTTGCTGTACTTTGTCTTCACAATTTCGTATGACTCGCGTGTCAATGTCTGCAAGAGATGAGCGTCAGCCAGTCGTGCATCTACGCCTATCCAGTGTTTGGGCGAAAGATTATGGGGCTTGCCTATCTCGCTGTGTCGTTCCTTCAGTTCCTCTATATGCTCCGGTCGGCATTTCAGTGTCACCACACCGAAGCTGTCGGTATCGAAGAATGAGAACATGTGGCCGTTCACGTAGAACACCAGGACGCCCGCAGCATAGTTGAACGCCCCGAAGGGCATCTTCTCCTCCACATCGTCGCCCAGCGACAGGCAGAAGTCCCGATATTCCTCTATATTCATGGTTATTGATATAACCCGCACTGTGGAGAGTGCCTCAGTGCGGGTTATTGTTATTGTGTTAACTGGATATTAACCCAGATTCATCGATTTCTTGATTTCCTCAATCTTGGCATCGAGTGCGGCATTGGTCTTGTCGAAGCCCTCCTTATTGGGAAGCTCGCCTTTCACGCCAAAGTAGAACTTAATCTTGGGTTCTGTGCCGCTGGGGCGCACGGTCACCTTGTTGCCCTTGTCGGTAAAGTATTGCAGCACATTGCTGGCGGGCAGGTCGATGGTCTCTTTCTTGCCGGTCACGGTGTCGATGCTCTCGTGCAGCTTGTAGTCCTTGATGCAGACCACTTTCTCGCCGTCAATCTCCTTGGGCGGGTTCTCGCGGTAGTCTTTCATCATCTGTTGGATTTCCTCGGCGCCGCTCTTGCCCTTGCGCACCACACTCAGGCCGCCCTCTTTGTAGAAGCCGTACTCGGTGTAGAGGTCAACCAGCACGTCGAAGAAGGTCTTGCCCTGCTCGGCAGCCCAGGCGGCTATCTCGGCTATCATCGAGCAAGCGGCCACAGCGTCCTTGTCGCGCACAAAGTCGCCAATCATGTAGCCGTAGCTCTCTTCGCCGCCGCCGATGAAGACTTCCTTGCCCTCAAGCTCGCGAATCTTGTCGCCGATGAACTTGAAGCCCGTCAGCACATCATACACCTTCACGCCCACGCGCTTGGCAATGTCGGCGGGCAGCTCGCTGGTGACGATGGTCTTGACGATAAACTCCTTGCCGGTCAGGCGGCCGGTCTCTTTCCATTCTTTCAGCAGATAGTAGATCAGCACACTCATGGTCTGGTTGCCGTTGAGCAGCATCCACTCGCCATCGGGGCGCTTCACGGCCACACCCACGCGGTCGGCGTCGGGGTCGCTGGCAAAGACGATGTCGGCGTCGATGTTCTTGGCCAGCTCTACGGCCATCTTCATGGCAGCCTTCTCCTCGGGGTTGGGGCTGGGGGTTGTGGGGAAATTGCCGTCGGGAGTGGCCTGTTCCTTCACAATGTTCACATTCGTGAAGCCCAGTTTCTCCAGCATGCGCGGGATGAGGGTGATGCCCGTGCCGTGCAGCGGAGTATAGACAATCTTCAGGTCGTGGTGTTTCTTAATCAGTTCGGGATGCAGGGAGTTCTTCTCGATGCGGTCCAGATAGACGCTATCGACATTCTCCCCGATTATCTCGATGTTGGCTTCGCCGCCGCTCATCTTCACATCTTCGAGACCCTTGATTTTCATCACCTCGTCAATCACATTGGTGTCGTGCGGGGCCACCAGCTGGCAGCCGTCGTCCCAGTAGGCCTTGTAGCCGTTGTACTCCTTGGGGTTGTGGCTGGCCGTCACCATCACACCCGTCTGGCAGCCGAAGTGGCGCACGGCAAACGAAAGCTCGGGAGTGGGACGCAATGCCTCGAACAGATATACATGGAAGCCGTTTGCGGCCAACACATTGGCGGTAATCTCGGCAAACTCGCGGCTGTGGTTGCGGCTGTCGTGGCTCACAGCAGCCTTGATGGGATTGGCTGTGGGGAAGCACTTCTTCACATAGTTGGCCAAGCCCTGGGTGGCCATAGCCACCGTGTATTTGTTCATGCGGTTGGTGCCCACGCCCATAATGCCGCGCAGACCGCCGGTGCCGAACTCCAAGCTGCGGTAGAAACTCTCGTTCAACTCATTCGGGTTATCCATCATGTCGCGGATTGCCTGCTTTGTTTCCTCGTCGTACTGGCCGTTCAACCAGGTCATAACGTTTTCTTTTGCCGAAGCATCGATGTTCAGATTCTCGATATTCTTCATAGTCGGGTCCTTTCTATATGGTGAAACAATTCAAATAATTCAGTCTGCAAAGATACACATTATTTTTGAATTAGCAGAATAATTCTCCGATTGAACCCAAATCGGTCATTAGGGTTTATGACAGATTAGTATTTGTTTCGAGCAGATTGGCCGCATCGCTGGCGAAGGCGTAGCGGGCTACGGCGAGACAGCGATGTGGACAAGATGCCGAAAGAAATGCTGATATGGAATAAACAGACATGAAAAAAGCGAAAAAAGTATATTAAAGTCGGTCTAATGACCGATTTGGGTTGAAAGAAGGTTTCTCCGCCAAACAGGCGGGCGGAAGACAGAAATAGCGCCCTCGTGCATGGACTACGGCAGGAGTTCCTCCGGCATCACTCGCATACATCGAGGGGTCGCTGTGCCTTCGCTCTGCCTTCGCTCAAGGTTCGCTTCTATGAGCGGCCCCACAGCGGCCCCAAAAAGGCTCTTCAACGGGATTGGATACGCCCCGCGCTACAGCTACAGTTGCTACAGTTCCATTTACCCCAAATCGGTCATCAAGGTTGGAAACGCCCCGCGTAACAGTTACAGCGTAACAGTTCCATTTCCCCATTGCACTACCCAACCCCAAAGTGGATTTTGAACTGTAACAACTGTAACGTAACGCCCGCCATTACGCCATTGATGCCATCCTGCATGCCATCCCACCGCCAGCAACCTGATGCCACACTGCGACTCGGAAAGGGTTAACAACACTTCGTCTAAAAAGATTGGTTTCACCAGATAACAACAACGACCATTCGGCGACTCCTCTTCGATGGTTCTACAAACCATGCTTCTATTTCAAAAAATATGTGTATCTTTGCACCATCAAAACAATTACTTTTTCCTGTAAAAATCACCAATTAAGAAATAATAAAAATGGATTTTGAAGAGCTAAAAAGAAAAATCGAAAAACTCTATATGGCTTTTTTCAAAGACATGAACATTGATTTCCAGACAGGTATTGTGAAAGGAACAAACAAAAGATTCTCGGGTTACCCCTACATTGGGAAAAACTATGTCTCAGCTCCGTTAAGAATTCTGTTTATCCCTTTGGATTGTGGAGAGGACGAATGCAGAAATGAAAACACTTACCACTCATTTGTGAGTAGGGAAGATATTTTCAAAGAGGGAAAACTTGATTTTAACGATCACATTGCTGGAGTTTATGCAACAGCATTAAGATTACTGAAAGACAAGATGCAACTCAAGGATGCTTGGGACACCTTGTGGAAATATAATGAGTATACAGCAAAGAAGGCAATTCGGCTAGCTGATGCACACGGTTTACTTCCACGAGACTTAATGACTTATGTTGCATATGAAAACAGATTCCGCTTTGTTACCGTAAACAGAAAGGAAAGAACAGGAGATTCTGATAGGGAATGGATTAATGCGGAAAAAGAATGTAAGTTATTAATGGATGAAATCGCAGTTTTTAATCCTGATATAATTGTTTTTCAAGGGATAAAAGGTATTGATAATTGTGGAATTAATGAATTAAAGAAGCAATACAAAGTTGTTGTTGCCTATCATCCATCATGTTGGCAAAGAGGCGCAAATAAATTACATTATATTGAAGAAAAAATCATGCCGATGCTTTCTCTGTGATTTTTTTAACAAATGCAATGGGGTGTGTCATGATGTGGCACACCATTGTTGTATTTTTGCTGTTGAAAAAAAAAGACGCTAAGATATGCAAAAAGATAAAGACGACATTGGCCAGCTGCGCAAGCGGCTGCAGGATTGCGAGGATTATATACTGCGTATTGCAAAGCCATTTGATGGCTATTGGGACAAGGCGACGGAGGAGGTGATTGACGACCACCTGGGCACGCGGAAATGGATACTTGACGAGATGTTCGAGAAGCACGCCACCGAGGCCGAGGTGCGGCGCTTCGAGGTGGTCAATGAGAGGCTGCTGGCGATGACGAAGCAGTTGAACGAGCGTCACCTCACGTTGCAGGACCAGATGTCCGCCATCCATACTCTTGGTGGCAAACCCTTCGAGTTGGAGACCACCCTCCTCTACTGTCACAACGATGAAAATCCGCAACTCTTCACGATGGAGGAGGATGCTTTCTACGGCTCGCGGTGGAGCGAGATGCTGTGGGTTATTGGGGAGAATTCACGGCTGGACGATATCTGCTGGTGCTGTGGCAATCATGTCTGCAACCTCGACGACGGCCAGACCTGGGCCGAAGGTCCCCTCTGTATCCCGCTGCTCGACCACCTCTGTGTCTGCTACGCCGTCCACGCCCTCTGCACCCACATGCGCTACTCCATCCCCGACCTCCTCCGCATGACCACCTACGCCTTCAACTACCAGATAAACACGAATGTCGACCCCATACTGTTTGAAGGATAAAATGCACCTGTATCAGAAAATATTCGTATTTTTGCATAGTAAACAAACAACTATTTAATGCATTATGAAAGACTTTGTTGCTGAGAATGAAAGAATTCTCGAAAAATGGAGGAAACACAATGAAGAGTGGCATGAGACAAATTTTGCTGATGATGGGATAATGTATCGTGGAGTAATCAAGACGATAGAGAATGGCACAGAACGCTATTCTGATGGAAAACAAGAAAACGAAATGTGGAATAAAGCTCCATTGCGAGTTCTATTTCTAACAAAGGATCAAAATGCAGGTGGATATGACGCTTGGGATGTTAGGGGAGAAACAGGCAATCTATCCTATGCATTCTTTCGAAATCTAATGTATCAGTTATATGGATTAGTCAACACAAAGCCAGGATACAAAGCTGATTATATATTTACAAATGAACAGGCGATTGAACTATACAATACGTTTCCTATTGCGAGAATTAATGCGAAGAAAGAAGCTGGCGGCAATTCTGTCTCAAACAACACATTAAGGTATTATATAGAAAGAGACAAAAAGTTACTTAAAGAACAGATACTAAATTTAGATGCAGATATAATTGTTTGTTGTGGCTATTCGAATTGCATAGAAGAAAGTGGTAACTTATTGCTGAATTTCTTAAAGAGTGAGTGTTACAAAGGTTTAGATAATAGGGATGATAGTGGATGGGTTGATGATGATGGTTGGGTATATTATGATACGAAAGAAAACAAGATAGCCATCAATAATTGGCATTTTAGTGCAAGAAAGAGTTCCGAAGAATGGTATAATAGTGTGACTAATGCATATCAAATCTTTCTTAACACTCATCCTAACTTCACAAAAACTCATAGGAATTGATACACTTCATCGCAGACAAGGAGCATTACACACAGGTGTTGGCACTTTGTGAGAAGGTCAAGCACGATTTGTGGATTGGTACTGCCGACCTGAAGGATTTGTATGTGGAGGGAGGTCGGGATGTGGTTCCGTTTCTGTCGGTGCTCGACAAGCTGCTTAAACAGGGTGTCGATGTGCGGCTGCTTCATGCCAAAGAACCAGGAGAGAATTTCCGCGAGGATTTCGACAAGTATCCTGGGTTGTGGGGCAGTTTGGAGCGGAGACTCTGCCCAAGGGTGCATTTCAAGATTATGATTTTCGACTGCTCGGTGGCCTATATCGGCTCCGCCAACCTCACCGGTGCCGGAATGGGTATGAAAGGCGACAACAACCGCAACTTCGAGGCCGGCATCCTCACCGACGAGCCATCGCTGGTGGATGCTGCCGCCGACCATCTCGACAGCGTCTGGCAAGGACTCCGCTGCAAGACCTGCAAGCGCAAGGATTTCTGCGGGGACAGGATTGGATAAAAACATTTTACAAAACAGATGAGACATGAAAGGAGAAAGATTTCTTTATTGTTATAAGATGACTCATGATACTGGATTTGCACCAAATCCATATCATGGTGTATTGACTTTGGCTACATGCAAACCCACAATTCGAAGGTGTGCAGAAATAGGTTATTGGATTTCTGGATGGACTTCTAATAAGGTTCAAGGGAAAAAACAGAAGTACACTTTTAGTGATGATAGTCAAAAACTAATCTATCTGGCTAAAGTAAGTGATAAAATGCTCATTAAGGATTATTGGGAAAAATATCCAGAGAAGCGACCCTCGCCCAATGATTGGGTTAACGATTTTGGTGACAACATTTATGAACCCCTAAGCGGTGATGATTTCCATCAGCACAATAATGGCGGAGGACACAATTCCACTAATATAAAACGGGACTTAAGTGGAAAGTATGTTTTGATTTGCAATGAGTTCTACTACTTTGGTGTGGAGAATGCAATACCTATCAATGTAGAGAAAGGATTTGTCGTGCATCGATTAAATAAACTCTCATTAGAAAACAATAGTGCAAAGAAGATTATTGATCAAGTCATTAACAACTATAAACCCGGAATAGTTTACCCTTTATCATGAAAATCATATTAAGCAGAAAAGGCTTTGATTCTTCGAATGGAAAGCAGCCTAACCCAATTATGCCAGATGGGACACTTTTGTCTTTGCCAATTCCAGACAAAGATGGTAACAATACATTTGATTCTTTATTATGGGATGGCGTGAGTTATTATGACATTATCAGTTCATTGAAACCCAAAACAAAACTACAGCCAAAAGATTATTGCCACTTAGATCCCGATTTAAGAAAAGAATTAAAGGACAGACTTCCGGGTTGGATGCCAGCCTTTGGACAAGCCGGTAGTGCATTAACTCATTTGCGAAATCATGGAGTCACTGAAGGAGATTTGTTTCTGTTTTATGGCTGGTTTAAAGAAACGGAAGTAATTAATGGAAAGTTAGCATACAAGAAGGGAGCAAGAGACTTACATGTGATTTATGCCTATATGCAAATTGGGGAAATTGTCGAGCAAATGGACAAAGCCCCGGAGTGGTTGAAAGATCATCCCCATATTGGTGACCAAAAAGTAAGGAATGATAAAAAAAATGCAATATTCTTGCCGACTGAATGGTTGTCTTTTATGGATAACATTAAAGGATGCGATGTACTTACCTATCGAAAGGATAGAATGTTGACCAAAGAAGGAATGACGAGGCGCTGTTGGGACTTGCCTGCTTTCTTTAGGGATGTGGACATCAGCAACAATCCCAATTCCTGGAAGGATGATTATTTCCTTTCTGCTGCCATAGGGCAAGAGTTCGTTATTGATGCCACTCAAGAAATAATGAACTGGGTAAGAAAAATCATTTTGTGATTTTATCTTTTTTGTAAAAAAAAAGCAGGAGTGTCATGATATGGCACTCCTGTTTTGTATTTTTGCAGTCAGAAAAAGACAAGTAATAATATGACTTATGGAGAAGTTCTTTAAACCTTATGACTGTGATTTGAGGGAGTATGAGGCTCGTTTGGCTTCCTCACGCGAGATTTGGGACGATTTTTCCCACGAATGGTCCTATAGCCCTTTTGATGAAAAAATAGTTATTCTCGGAGGGTTCGCCTTGAAGGGAGGCAACTTTAAACGGGCTATTGAACGCTATGCGGAAGAGCGCGCCGAGACCTACCGCAGCCGTATTCATTGGGTAATCTTTGCCTATATCTGGCGTATGATGATGGGTAAGGAGTCACAGTTTGAAAATAAGCCGACTGCCGACAGAATCAAACGGCTGGAGATGGACGAGCTGCTGCGCCTGTTGTCGGAGGAACTGAAGATGTGTGTAAAGAGAACCACAGAGTTTGTATACGAGAACCGATACAAACCCAACAGCACACCAGGTTTCAAGACATACGAGAGTTGGATTGTGTCGGACGAATACAAATACAACGACACCATCCTCGACACCATCGAGCGCGAACACTGGCGGGCGTTTCCCGACGAGAGCTTCTCATCCTATCTGAACAAGTCCAAAAGATGGGAACGAAATTATTGTTTCTTTTAGTTGAATCACAATGGGTTGCATGTATATAATAGAATGTCCTCAATGTCATAAACCGTTTGAGTGGAATGAGGGACCTGGCGCAGTCGCTGATGTGCTGCATTGCGACAAATGTGGCCGAGAGCTCTGGACAACGGAAAGACTACTGGAATTTGAGAATATCAAATGTCAATGCGGTGGAAGTTTTGACAAAGATGTGCCAATTATCTGTCCATTCTGTGGCAGAGAGGTTGAAAAACCAAGAGAATTCATAAAAGAGGCAATAATGTGGGATTGATTGCCTCTTGTAAAATGATGGGCACACCACTATGGGGCACACTTTTCTTTTATTTAGCAGTCGAAAGGACTAAGAACATTTTGTGTGCTCTGCAAGGACACAATAGGTGGATTGATTGACATAACCAATTGTCGGTACCACATACCCCGAAGGAACACTATAGTTACCCTATATGCACCCAAAAGATGATGAGAATGGGAGCAAAAGGGGAGCAAAACCAATAGATATATTATGCGGTGATAGTCAATATAATTGAAGTAACCACACACCCCAGTAAATATAGATTATATGTATGTCATGAAATGGCATAAAGTTGCTGTATTTTTACATCTCGAAAAAAATAAATCTTTATGTTATGAAGCTATACATTGATTATGAAGCCTGTGGCGAAAATGGAGAACCGTGGAGAACCGTGGAGAACCGTGGAGATTACTCCCGAATACATTGATGCACTTATTGAGAAGGCCTCTGGAATTGAAAAGATTGATTATAGCACGCAGGTGATAGCCGATATTACAGTCAACCGGCCGGACAAGAAGATCGGCAGCGTTCAGCAGATGATGGACGAGTATGGTGTATCGCGACAACAGGCGGAATTCGCATTGAACATTCCTATGAAGTATGTTCCGCTTTTCTTCGACGAAGAAGAATACCCCCAACAGATAGAGCGTATGACTGTCATGAGACGTATACTTCAAGAGACACAAGATATTTTAAATAATTGAAGATATGGAACTTTACGCAAAACCTATTATTACAACGTCGGAGGACGGCACCATCAATATAAAGGTACTGCCTATCACCCCAGAGTATATAGATACACGTCTGGCAGAATTGGCAATACCGGCAGAATTCAACTACGATGTAAGAGAGTATGAGGCGCTTATCCAATGTGCTTCATCGCACAAAGATGCGGTAGTGAGGCTAAACTGGAGGTTCGGATTCGGGCCACAGGAGGCAGAATTTCTATTGGGGCTCACTATTGATGAGAAGAAGGTGTTTTTCATCCAGGAGAACTGTGAGGCTGAAATTGCCAAGTGGGAAGCGCTGAAAAGGGTACTTGCTGTGCAATAAAATGGCACAAATGGCGTTATTTTATACATGGAAAACATCAACGACAAGATAATTATCTACCAAACTGCCGACGGGGTGACCAACCTGGAGGTGAAAATGGATTATGATACGGTCTGGCTGACACAGGCTCAGATGGTTGAGTTGTTTCAAACTACAAAACAGAATGTTAGCTTGCATGTAAATAATGTTTACAAGGAATGTGAGCTTGAGGAAAAATCAACTGTCAAGGAATACTTGACAGTTCAAAATGAAGGTAAACGTAGCGTTAGACGTATGGTCAAATACTATAACCTTGATGTCATCATCTCTGTAGGCTACCGTGTGAAAAGCCAAAGAGGCACACAGTTCCGCATCTGGGCTAACCGTGTGTTGAAGGATTATCTTGTCAAGGGCTATGCCGTGAACGAGCGGATACACAAAGAGCAGATTGGAGAGCTTCGGCAGCTGGTGGGAATGCTTGGGCGGACTATACAGAACCAGCCGTTGCTCTCGACCGACGAGACCAACGCGCTCTTCAACGTGGTGACCGACTACACCTACGCACTCGACACTCTCGACAGCTACGACTACCAACGGCTCACCGTAAGCGACACCACCAGTGAGGCCGCTTTCCATGCTACCTACGACAACGCCATGCAAGCCATCCTCTCGCTTAAAGAACGGTTTGGCGAGAGTGCCCTGTTTGGCAACGAGAAGGATGACTCGTTCAAGAGCTCCATCGGGCAAATATACCAGACATTCGACGGCGTGGAGCTGTATCCCAGCACCGAGGAGAAGGCCGCCATGTTGCTCTACCTTGTCACCAAGAACCACTCCTTCAGCGACGGGAACAAACGCATTGCCGCCACCCTGTTCCTGTGGTTTCTGAATAATAATCGTATCCTCTACCGCGAGGATGGGAGCAAACGCATTGCTGACAATACCCTTGTGGCTCTCACGCTAATGATCGCCGAGAGCCGTCCCGAAGAGAAAGACGTGATGGTGAAAGTAGTAGTGAACCTTATTAACAAGAACAACCTATGACGCCTCTGAAGAAATATATCTGGCTTGTTGATACCGTGATGAAGGCGGGCAATGTGGGGTTGACGCTCCAACAAATTGCCGATGCCTATTATTTCAATGACGATATTAATGGTGGTCGGCTTTATTCTGACCGCACCTTCCATCGTCACCGCGAGGAGATAAAGGATATTTTCGGAATAGAGATTGAATGTTACGTGTCGGGAGGCGTGTATCGTTATCGTATAGCCGACAGCGGCAAGAACGGCTATTTCCGTCAGTGGTTGCTAAACTCCATTGCTGTGAATCGGATTGTGATGGACAGCCAAGAGTTGGCACAATATATCGCCATAGAAGAGAGTCACACCGACCCACTGCCTGCCATACTCCAGGCCATGAAAGAGTTGCGGATGATGAAGTTCGACTATGGCCCCTATTGGCGCGACAATGTGACGCACTACACCGACTTCCGACCCCATGCGTTGAAGATGTTTGAACGTCGCTGGTACGTGGTCGGCAAGTACACTGAGGATATGGCGCATCATATCTTTGCGCTGGATAGGATTAGCAACATTGAAATCCAAGAGGAGACATACACCAGAGACCCCAATTTCGATGTGGAGGAGATGTTTAAGGACAGCTATGGCATCATTCTTAGAGAAGAGGTGGAGGTGGAGAGTGTCTGGATTAAAGTGGATGCCTTTCAGGCCAACTATCTGCGGTCGCTCCCGTTGCATCACTCCCAAATAGAACTGAGACGGAATGAGGAATACTCTGTCTTCTCGGTTCGTGTGCGTCCGACATTTGACTTCCGGCAGCAATTGCTGTCGTTGGGCAGCAGGGTGGAAGTGCTAAAGCCGGAATCCTTAAGAGCAGAAATGAAAGAGGAGATTGCAAGCATGTTGTCTAAATACACACATGACGACGAATAATCACACACACTTTACGTGGATTTGTCATATTCGTTTTGTGTCGCGTCCCTAACGGGACGCTGGCCTATTGATTGTCTTATCACGGCACTGCGAGGACTTCGTCCTCTTGTACCGTGTTATGCAAGGTCTCGTCCCTGTCGGGACGAATCGCCAGTTCTCTACTATTTCGCAGAACACCTCAAGCAATAGGTGATTACCAACAGGTGGCATCCGCTTTTGGATAAGTAAAAAAAAATTCACTACTGTAAAAGCGAACATTCTTTACTTTTATGAACAGTAAGAATATAGTCAGACGTAGTGTTCGGCTACGCGGTCGAGGATGGGGAGGATTTGGTCGAGGGTTGTGATGTTGACCATTGGGATGCGGAACTGTTTGAAGTCGCGGAGGCCTTTGAAGTAACCGCCGTAGTGCTTGCGCATCTCGAACATGGCGGTGTGCTCTCCTTTGAACTCGACGGCTGCCAATAGGTGTCGGCGACAAACCTCCACACGCTCGGCTACGGTGACCGGACGTTCTTCCTCACCGCGCAGCAAGCGTTGTGTCTGCTCGAATATCCAGGGGTTGCCGATGGCTCCGCGACCAATGAGTATGCCATCCACTCCATAGCGGCGGCGCGCCTCGATGGCTTGCTGCGGGGTGGTGATGTCGCCGTTGCCGAAAATGGGGATATGCATGCGGGGATTGTTCTTCACCTCGCCGATGAGTGTCCAGTCGGCCGAGCCTTGATACATCTGGGTCTTGGTGCGGCCGTGAATGCTGAGGGCGGCGATGCCCACGTCCTGCAGCCGCTCGGCCAGCTCGACAATGGGTTTGTCGCTGTCGTCATAGCCTAAGCGGGTCTTGACGGTGACGGGAAGGTGCGACCGCTTGACGAGGGCTTCGGTGATGCGCAGCATCTTGGGGATATCCTTGAGAATGCCGCTGCCGGCTCCTTTGCCCGCCACCTTGCGCACCGGGCAGCCCCAGTTGATGTCGATGAAATCGGGCTGCCGTTCCTCCACGATGTCGAGGCAGCGCAGCAGCTCGTCCTCGTCGGCACCGAATATCTGGATACCAATGGGGCGCTGCTCGGGGGTGAAGATCATTTTGCGGTAGCTTTTCTCGGCCTCGCGGTTCAGGGCCTCGGAGGCGATAAACTCGGTGATGAGGAGGTCGGCGCCGAACTCCTTGCAGAGCTGGCGGAAGGGGAGGTCGGTGATGTCGTCCATCGGAGAAAGACCAAGGACACAATATTTTCCGAATTCGAGCGTTTTCATCTTTGATTTGCAAAGATAAAAAGAAATAATCGATAATTATTGTTTCTGTGTTAGGAATTTCTCATGATAATATTAATATGAAAGAAAAGGAACTTGTTATCAACTATGTAGAGTACGACTCGATGGATGAGATGCCCGCAGCCGAACGGGAACTGATGGAACAGGCCATGAAAGCCACAGCAACGGCATACGCCCCTTATTCCCGATTCCATGTAGGGGCTGCTGTGCGGCTGGCCGACGGCACAGTGGTGACAGGCAGCAACCAGGAGAACATCGCCTACCCCTCTGGATTGTGTGCCGAGCGGGTGGCTCTGTTCAGCGCCTCGGCGCAGAAGCCCGACCAAGCTGTGGAGATGCTGGCCGTAGTGGGCTACACCGAAGGGGAGTATTGCGAGGCGTCGCCCTGCGGCGCATGCCGTCAGGTGATGGCTGAATACGAGAGCCGATATGCCAACACAATAACCGTCCTGTGCTATCTTTCAGGAGGGCGAATTCGCCGCATCACAGGTGTAAAAAGCTTGCTTCCATTCGGTTTCGACGCAGAATTGTAGTCATTTTTATGCATTCGCAATGTATTGAAGAATAGCCATGTACGAATTTGCGAAAAGTTTTTTTCGGCAAAAAGTTTCGTACACTAAAATTTCTTTGTACTTTTGCACGCTAAAACAATAGGAAAAAACAATAGAAATATATAATAAAAATACTCACAAATGGGAATTATAGGAAGTATTAGAAAACACTCGTGGATAGCTGTCGTCGTTGTCGGCGGTGCTATCATTGCATTCATTATCGGTGACGTGTGGAAAAACCAGCGCGGCATCCCCGATATGGGTAAAATCAACAGCTCAACGATCACCTACCAGCGCTTCAATGAACTGACTGAAGAGATGGAAAACAACTATAAGCGTCAGCAGGGCGTCAGCCAGATACCTGCCGACGTGGAATATCAGCTGCGCGACCAGGTGTGGCAGACCCTCGTGGGCGAAACCCTCACCGACGAGCAGTTTGAGAAACTGGGTCTCACCGTCAGCCCCGCTGAGTTGAGCGACATGTATGTGGGTACCTTTGTACACCCCTATCTGCGCCAGAGCTTCACCGACCCCAAGACCGGTCAGTATCAAACCGAAGCCATCCAGTACTATGTGGACAACTTCGAAAATCTCGACACCGCCCAGCGCATGCAGTGGATGGAATTGGAGAAAGCCGTGAAGGCCGACCGCAAACAGCAGAAGTACAGCACCCTGATTTCTCGTGGCCTGTATATGCCCAACAGCATTGCCAAGCAGATTGCCGCCATGAGCAGCCAGGTGAGCAACGTCTATGCTGTGAACCTGCCTTACCAGTCGGTTACCGACGAGGAGGTTACCCTCACTGACGAAGATTACCAGAAATACTACAACAAGCACAAAGCCGAGTTCCGCCTCCGCGACGAAATGCGCGAACTTGACTATATTGTCTATCCCATCGTGCCTACCGCACAGGATATGGCCGACATTCAGGCCAGCGTAGAGAAGACTTGGGAAGAGTTCCAGACTGTGGAACCCGAAGAGCTCATCTTCTTTGTCAATGCCGAATCCGACCACAGCTACGACTCCACCTACCGCAAGGCCAGCGAGTTCACCTCGCCCATGGATTCCGCCATCATGGCCGCCGGTGAAGGCTCTTTCATCAGCCCCCGCATTGCAGGCAACGAATGGATGATGGCCAAAGTGCTGAAAGTGGCCAACCGTCCCGACAGCCTCCGCGCCAGCGCCATCTATATCTTCAACGACAAGGTGGGCGGCAACATCACCCGCAGCGACGAGCAGGCAAAACTTCTTGCCGACAGCGTCCTGAACATTGTGCGCAGCGGCGCCATGAGCTTTGAAGAGGCCGTCAACCAGTACTCCGACGACCCACAGAAAGCCGACAACAACGGCGATATGCAGTGGCAGCTCGACGGCAACTATGGCTTCCTCAACGAGGACATCGTCAACACTCCCGAAGGCGGTGCTTTCGTCATGAAACACCCCAACGAGGTTGGTTACTTTGTTGTGAAAGTGACTGGCAAGACCACTCCCCACAGAAAATACCGCGTGGCCACCATCTCCCGCGTCATTGCCGCTTCGGAGACCACCACACGCAACATCTATAACAACGCCAACCGCTTTGCCGGCAACAACCGCACCTATGCCGAGATGACCGCCACCGCTCAGGCCGAGAACCTGCAGGTGCGCAACGGTATGATAAACGCTATGTCCTACTCCATGCCCGGCATCAACAACGCCCGCAGCATCGTCCAGTGGGCCTTTAACGAGAAGACCGAGAAGGGCACTGTGGCTGACCAGATTTTCGAGGCCGACGACATGTATATCGTCGCTGCCCTGAAGGATGTCTATAAAGTGGGTTACGCTTCCCTTGACCAAGTGCGCAACATGATTGAGAACCAGGTGCGCATCGAGAAGAAAGCCGAACTGCTCAAAGCCCGTCTGGAAGAGGCCAAGGCCGCCAATGCCAACCTCACCACCATTGCCGCCAAGATGAATGTTGCCATCGACACGCTCGACAGCGTATCGTTCAACGACTACTTCCTGGGCAAGTACGGTATGGAGCCCAAGGTTCAGGCCGCCATCGCCGCTGCCGAAGCCAACACTTTGGTCGGCCCCATCCAGGGCGCCAACGGTGTCTATATGTTCAACGTGAACTCCAAGGCTGAGAATCCCGCTGCCCCCAATGCAGAGAGCATCCGCAGCCAGAAACAGCAGAGCTTCATGCAGGGTCTGCGCAGCGTACAGCAAGTGCTCAAAGACCACGCCAAGATTGTTGACCAGCGCAACAAGTTCTTCTAATGGATGACTCGAAAAAGAATGCGATAAAAGAGAAAGGCGCGGCCCTGCGGCTGCGCCTTTCTGATAAATGGCAGGACTTCCGCGAGCGGATGCACCACAAGCACCGCTTTGTGGTGATGGATACCGACACCTTCAAAGAGACCTTCTCCATCGAGCTGACCGGCACCAATGTCTTCACCTACGTAGGCATCAGCATCATCGTGCTCCTTATCATTGCCTCCCTGATTATCGCCTTCACACCCCTGCGGGGCATCATCCCCGGCTACATCAAGCCCGAACTGCAAAAAGAAGCTATCCGCAACGCCCAGATTATCGACTCACTCGAAGTGGTCATCGACCAGCACGAGCAGCACATCGCCATCATACAGGATGTGCTCAACGGCAAACCCATGACCACCGTCGAAACCACTACCACCGAACCTGTTGACGAAAAGAAAATCGTTTACCGTCGCAGCCGCGAAGATTCACTGCTCCGCAAGGAGATTGAACAACGCACCGCCGACAGGAAAAAACAGGAGAAATCTAACAAAAAGAAATCACGCAAGAAATGAAAAGGATAGCCATACTGGGTTCCACCGGTTCTATCGGCACCCAAGCCCTCAATGTCATACGTCGCCACCGCGACCTCTTCTCCGTCGAAGTGCTGTGCGCCGGCAGCAATGCCGACCTACTCATACAGCAGGCACTGGAGTTCGACCCCAATGCAGTGGCCATTGCCGACGAGAGCAAATACCAACAAGTGCAGGAAGCACTATCCCCTCACGACATCAAAGTCTTTGCCGGCATGGGCTCCATCGCCGACCTCATGGAGATGGATACGATTGACATGGTGCTGGCCTCTATCGTGGGCTTTGCCGGCCTCCGTCCCACCCTGCGGGCTATCGAACACCACAAGCCCATTGCCTTGGCCAATAAAGAGACTATGGTGGTGGCCGGGCAGATTGTCACCGATGCCGCCTCGCGCAACAACGTCCCCATCCTGCCTGTTGACTCCGAACATTCAGCCATCTTCCAAAGCCTCGTGGGCGAAATGGGCAACGTGGACAAAATCCTTCTCACCGCCTCCGGCGGCCCCTTCCGCGGCCGTACTCGCCAGCAGCTGGAACATGTCACCCTCGCCGACGCCCTCAAGCACCCCAACTGGAGCATGGGCCGCAAAGTGACAATCGACTCCGCCTCCCTTATGAACAAAGGCCTTGAGGTCATCGAAGCCCGATGGCTTTTCAACATCCCCGCCGAGCGCATACAGGTACTGGTGCATCCCCAGTCCGTCGTACATTCCATGGTGCAGTATATCGACGGCAGCATCAAAGCACAACTAGGCATCCCCACCATGGAGACACCCATCCAATACGCCTTCAGCTTCCCGGCACGCATCGAGAGCCACCTACCCCGCCTGGATTGGACCAAATATCCCCAGCTCACCTTCGAGGAGCCCGACACAAAGACCTTCCGCTGCCTCCAGCTGGCCTACGACGCCATCGACCGCGGGGGCAACATGCCCTGCATCATGAACGCCGCCAACGAAGTGGCCGTGCAACAATTCATCGACGGCAAACTGACCTTCCTCCAGATAGCCGACTTTGTCGAAGAGCAGATGCAGCAAGCACCCTTCATCGCCAACCCCACCCTCGACGACCTCTTCCGCACCGACGCCGAAGTAAGGGCTGGAAAATGATGTAACATCCCGTTACCAGAAGACGTTATTTTCTATGAGACGCTTGCCGCTTCGCGCGTAATTTACTTTTTATTCTGTGAGGGATTACGCCAACTTTCGTCAGCGTTCCGATAGTGTCGTATATTTGTCCCCAACGTTCTTCTGTGTGCCTTCAGAGCTCGATGTTGCGTCGTTCTTTATTATATCGTTTTTCGATATGTTTCCCTCATTTTTCCCTTTCTGAAACGGAGAAGAAAGGGAAAACGAGCGAATAACGAGCGAATAAATGACGACGCTTGAGTGAACAATCGACGACTGATTATGCAGTTACTTCGACCCTAATAGGTCTTTCAGCACACCGCTGTCGAAAAGCCAATGCTGCATGCCTCCCTTGATGTGCTGCACACGACCTGTGCGTACATTGTAGAGATACACCGGACGGATGCGCCACGGGTGGTCGTAGCGGTTCTGCTTGTCGAACATACAATACTCCCAGTACCCACCGCCTTCGTTCCACCATTCACCCGTCGTATAACCATGCTTCTTTCCGTATTTGTTCAATTCTGAATGTTTGCCGTACTGACCCGCCTGGTCATACACATATTCCGGAGCCAGCGCATAGTTGATTGTCCTCCCCAGAGACACTCTACAGACTATGATGATGGGATTATTGTCGTTGAGGCGGTACGAATCCGTAGCATACCTTTTGGCTACCAGACGTAGTGAGGCAAAATATACCCCTATTCCACCCCAGCTGCTTTGGCTGGCGGTGAAAGTGCCATGTGACCATTTGGCAGTAGTCTTGGTATGGTGGTTACGCTTGGGGTCTCTTGTGATAGCCTCGCCAGCAATTAAATCCGTGCCGTGATACATGGTGCTGGCTGGCACAAAGATATCTATCACCGTCCACAACACACTCTCTATCACTATCAACAATCCATGAAACACCAGATACTTCAATATACGCCAAGGGAAAAGCAATATCCACATCCACACATTGCCAGCCCCCTCTTTTTCATCGCTTGGGACAAACACCTCCACTAATAAGTCATACATTCCTGTCAGGCAGTGGATGAGGATATTGTAAACGATTGCATTGAACAACCGCAACGGAGTTAGGGCTATTATCAATATCACCCCCAGCACCTCCAGTACTACACGCAAGACAGGCTTCACTTTATCACTCACCCAACTGGTCTTGAAGATATACCGCCACGGCTCCACCAAAGCATGTTCCAGCCGGTTCAGCATGTACATCGGGAAGGAAACAACATAATACGCCACCTTGAACACGATGGAGAAGTCCATGTCAGCGATGCCAATGCCAAAATGGTCTAACAGTACCACCAATCCCAGTAGCGCAGCCACGCACAGACCCACTATGGCTCCCACATCACTGTCTCCCCCGAAAATAGAGAACAACAAAGCGCCCCCTCCGGCAAAGAACCCCGCCATTATCGCTATGCTCAGAATGTCTTCCCAGAATGCCAGCACAAGCAACACGGCAATAATTATCAGAGCTATCTTCAACACCGACCACAGTCCCCCTGCCAGCCAGCACAACCAGTCCCATGTATTCTTCCACCAGCTCTTTTCTTCGGGAGCCGGGGGGACATAAGGTTCCAGATACTCCACATACCGCATGGAAACATACGACGGCTCCTGATTGTACGACATCAGCCCCCACTGCCCATTATTTCCCACTTCTATAAGGTGAATAATTATTGTATCGCCTTTGTCTAATTGGTCTAATATCTTATACTGCGTGCCAGGACCACCACGGATATTCAGCCCTGTCGTGGTGCGACAATAGGCGGGATATTGCAGTTCCTCAGACGAAGCCCTCCCCACCGACAGCAACATCAGCAGGAGAAGAAAAAAACTACACCTACGCTCAATATGACCTATCTTGCTCATTTCTGTTCTAATTTGATAAACACTTTTTTTGGGGAGCCACAGGCGGCTGCCAACCCGCAAAGGTCTCCAGTATTGCATTGCACTCCTTTCTTGTGGTCAATTCCCTGTCCAACGACTCAATCCCCAGCGCCGACAAATCCTCCAACACAGCATCCGACAGCCGGGTGTGGAACATCTGATCCACATCCCACAGGATAAGGCTATCCTTCAACATTTGTATAAAACCCTCCTTGTCCATTAACCTTTATGATGCTGTTTGATGGTCTTGAGATGGGCAGGGCTCTGCCTTATACTGTCAAGATTGGGAACAAGACCTCCATTCTGGTCCGGGTCTTCATAATTATCCAAGTCGAAAGACTCTGTACGGATATTCCCTTTGTCAAAGATAATACGTATTATCTTGAAGAACACATCGCTATATGCTTCCCACTGCTGAGCCATCATCGCCTCTTTGTCCCAATGCTCCACCTGCGACACCATGCTTTCCACAAATATCTTGGTGTCATACCACTCAACCACTTCGTCCCATTCCGACCTGTTAACATCAACATCATATTCTTCATCCCTTTCAACATACATAGTATGATTCTCTTCCCACCAAACAAATGAGTATTGGAACTTGTGAGACCAAAACATGTAGCAATCCTCCGACCACAAAGAAACCAACTCAATGGCATATATCGTGTCCCCTTCCAAGTTACACGGCACATCTCTCAAATAAACCGACTGCAAAGAATCCAATTCATACCCCTCAGCATGACACTTATTTATCATCGGAACAAGGTCAATAGTATTCTGAGCATGAACTGTATCCGCACCAACTGCCAACAACAAACACAGACCGACACCAATACAAAACGTTCTCATTGTATGTGGAGATTATTTGCCATTATTAGGGCTTAAAAACAAATGCAAAAATACACAAAATAATTGAACAGACAATAAATTTTTGCCAATTAAGAAAATATTCGTATTTTTGCAAACAGAAAAATGACACATTATGATAACCTCACAACATACTCTCAACCCGATTCAACTTCATCTGCTAGAGATGTTCCGCCACTGCGATTCCGATAATATGATAGAGGAGTTGAAAGACGTACTGGCCGATTTCTATGCCCGCAAGGTGCAAACCGAAGCAGACCATATGTGGGACGACGGAACACTCGACGGACAAGCCATAGAACGCATTCTTAATGAACATTGGCGCACCCCATACAAAGAGGCATAATGCGACGGATTGTTCTTGACACCAATTGCCTGTTGGCTGTGCTACCTTCTCAAAGTCCCTACCATAATGTATGGACAGATTTCATAGAAGGTCAATTGGAGTTATGTGTATCGAATGAAATTCTATCTGAATACGAGGAGGTTCTTTCCATCAAAACAAATCCTGCATTCGCAGAGGCCATCATTAAAACACTTATTAACAAGCGAAACCTTATCAGAATCACTCCAACTTGGCGGTTCAGACTAATAGAATCCGACCCTGATGACAATAAGTTTGTTGATTGCGCAATCTGTGGTCAATCTGAACTGATTGTTTCTAATGACAAACACTTTGACATACTGAAATCCATTAACTTCCCATATGTAAAAGTAATGAGGATACAAGAATATGTCCTCCTGTAGTATCGACTACAAGACCACCTTCTTAATTATTTGCTCGTGAATGACACCTCGCCAGGTACTGCTCTGCTAGTTCGCGGGTGGCATTGTCAGGCTCGTGGTCAAGCACATACTTCAGTTCCTCTTCTGCCTCGCCTACGCGGTCAAGATTGAGGTAGTAGGCAGCGCGGTTGACGTATGCCAACAAGAAGTCGGGGTCTATCTCGATGGACTTCTCTATATCAGCCATCGCATGCTCATGGCGGCCAAGCATGCCATAGGCACTGCCTCGGCTGCAATACGCCTGCGCGTAGTCGGGATTCAGTTCTATCGCCTTTGTAAAGTCGGGAATCGCCTGCTCGTACTGCCCCTGCTTATAGCGCAGATAGCCGCGGTTGTTATATGCCTCCGCCCGTTTGGGACACAGCCGTATCGCCTGCTCGAAGTCTGCCAACGCACGCTCCATATCACCCAACGCATCGTAGGCAATGCCGCGATTCAGATACACGATTCCGTCCCGCGGGTTCAACGCCAACGACTCGCTGAAAAGCTCCACCTGACGCTCCGGATGCTCCTCATCCCAATAAGCTAAATAGAACAGATTCTCCGCCTCTTCCTCCGCCCGTCTCTTTGCCCCATACCGCACTCCCCGCGTCTCAAACCGCAGTGACCCGATAGTGACAACCCACCTCCTCGGCGACTTCTGTTTCTTCTGTTGGATCTTCACAGCGTAAATCCCCATATATAAATGAGCTTTTCATTACATCTTATTTCGTACCTTTGAACTCGAACCCTGCCTGCTCAACGGCAGCACGAATGTCGGACTCGGTAGCGGTGCCCGTGACAACGAGGGTGTTGGCTGCAGGGGTGGCCTCGCAGGTATCGACGCCTTTCACTTTGCCGACAGCTTGTTCACAGGCGGCTTTGCAATGATTGCAGTGCATACCTTCGACGGCATAGACCACCGTCCCGGCTACAACTTCTTGTTTCTTGAATTTGCTGAGGAATTTCATAGTAAGTGCTATTATGATGAACAATACTAATAGTGACGAACATATCATTTGGAAGACGCTGGGCGAAGCCGCCTCCGACGGGCAACAGGCGCTGTGCATACCGCATCCCTCGGACACGCCAATGGCGTTGATACCAAAAGCGTTTATCAGCAATCCGAAGAGAACGGAGAAGCCCACGATGGTGAGCAAGTAGATCCACGTGAAGCGACTACCCATCGACTTGCGAACCACAAGGATAGAGGCAATATTGACCGCAGGACCGGCCATCAGCATCACAAGTGCGGCTCCTGGCGAGAGACCCTTCATCATCAATGCAGCTGCCACAGGAATGCTGCCAGTGGAACAAATGTACATTGGCACCGCCACAATGAGGATGACCAACATCTGAAGCAACGGCTGCTTGCCAAAGGAGAGGAAAAACTCATCAGGAACGGCCACATTGATAAGAGCAGCCACCACAAGGCCGATGGCAAGCCGAAGCCCGATGTCTTGAATCATGTCGAAGTAGGCGTACTTGAATACACGCCACAGACGGTTGCCGTGTTCAACGGTGCAATTGTTTTCTGAGGGTGTCATGGCAGCATCGACACTCGTAAACCGGTTCACCAGTAAGCCACCACAAACACCCGTCACCAGCGCAGCCACAGGACGCACCACCGCGAAACCCAAACCCATCAACGAAAAGGTGGCCAATATGGAGTCGATGCCCGTTTGCGGAGTGGCGATGAGGAACGATGCCACAGCCCCTTTCGACGCACCCTCGTTCTTCAGCCCGACAGCGGTGGGGATGACACCACACGAGCAGAGCGGCAGCGGCACACCCAGCAAGGCCGCCCACAGCACCGACAACTTGTTGTCTCGCGAGAGATACCGCACGTAAAACCTTTTCGGCACAAACACATGTAGCACCCCGGCAATGAGGAAACCAAGCAACAGATAGGGACTCATTGCATTGACAACTGCCAACAGTGCGTTTAATATATCAGATACTGTCATCTATCATTAACAATTCTTCTATTATTAACGCTAATCCCCCAAAATTATTGCCCACCTTCCCTCCAAACAAAAACCACCACCATTTCAGCGGCGGCATTATCTGCATCAAGTTCTTTTACAAACTCCTTACTATGTTCAGAAACTCTGCGAGCGTCCGCACATCGACCTTTGGGAAGTCATAATGCTGGAGTTCACTGAAGTGGCGGTCATTGCTGACAATATAGGTGGCACCCGCCGTAATGGCGCAATCTACAAACTTGTTGTCATCGGGGTCGGTAGTAATCATGTTGAAGCGAAAAGCAGGGCTTATACGAATAACGTTAGGTGTCTCTATCAACTCCTTAAGTACGGTATTAGCAATAATGTTGTTGTATCGTTTTGCTAAAATCTCATGGTACTCAAAAAGGATTTCGTTGGAGACACACAACTTGTATTTGCCTGCACGGAACGCTTGCCAGATGTCATTGTTGTACGACCCTGGCATGATGACATTGACAAGACAGTTTGTATCGAGAACTATTTTCATTTGATGTACGGTGTTCTCTCGTGCAGATTCGACCAATCATCCAATGTCTGTTGAGTAATGTTATTCTCCTTCTGGAATTGCAGCAGAAGACGGTCGGTCTTCTGCCGATAGAACTGGAGCAGAATATCTTGCAATTCATTCTGCTCTTGTTCCGTGTCGATATATGACATGAGTCTCAAGATGTTCAACTGTGCAGGATTTAATTGCGTTGCCCCTGTTGCTTCCATATTGCGTAAGTATTTATGTGTTCAACATTTGTAACAATAACGGAATTGAATCTGTTTTATTGCGCAAGCGACAGATTTCTTTGGCTGCCTCAATACCGCCCAACTTGTATTAGACGTTGCGTATTCCAAATATCATTATTCACAATCGGTGTAGCAAATATCCCCTGCAACAATACTACAAAACAACTCTGCCAATACAATTAAAAGGCATTATGTTTCATGATTCTCAAATTATCTTTTCAGCAGATATGTCTTTTTTCTACACTACCTAATTGTCTATTTCACAACAATCATTGTTTGTTCTCAAAGTACAAAGATACGACTATTTTCTGGAGCTAAAAACAATTGTTCAAAAGTAAGATGGAATCGTTGCACATATTACTGAGATTTAGACAACACCTCCTTGATGCGTTTCTTGTCGCAGGCGGTCATACAGCGCATACATTTCATGACGGTGTGGGTGGAGGCACGCTCCTGGTTGTCGGGGTTGTCGCGATACTGGCGGCAGAGGTCGTCATCGTAGCCGTCGTCGGTGAGGGCTCCGCAGGGACAGGCATCGATACAAGCTCGGCAGCCGTCGCAAAGGTCACAGGTAACGTCGGGATAGCGATAGTCACCGCCCATCAGCGGGGCATCGGTGAGCATCAGGCCGATGCTGTTCCACGCGCCATATTCTCCTGCAAGAAACCGCTGGCTCCTGCCCACCACACCCTTGCGCGAACAAGCCATCATGCGTGACAGTTTGGTGTCAGGCAACGGCGAGGGCGGTATCAGAGCGGTCTTATATCCCTGAAACTCCAGCTTCTCACGAAAGCCCATCAAGTAACCCAGCGTGATGAGTTCGGCACACGACGAGATGCGGTCTCCACGATTGCCGGGTGCCGCCTGCTCGGCAAAGAGGAACGGCTCAGCGATGGTCTGTCCGAGGATGATGGCAGCGTGAGGCTCAATGCCATAGCCGTCGAACAATGCCTTTTCTTCCGTCGGCAGCAGGTCGATGTCGATGATGCAGAATATCGGGATATGCTCCGAGAAGGCCGACTCCTGTAATAAGAAGGAGAGCTTGCGGCGCTCCTGTGTCTCGGGGTCTTTGGCCAAATAAGATGTCGGCACTTGAACTTCCACGTCTTGTCGGATTCGTGGTTCGCCCCATTTCTTCTTCATGGCTTCACCTCCTTCCCATCCGTCCAATGTACCTTTCCTTGCGGACACACGCGCAGGCAGCGGTCGCAGTCCTGTTTCACGAAATCGCTGTAGTAGTCCATATTGGGCTTCACGTTGATGATAGCCTCACACTGACGCTGGTGGAAATAGTAGTCGCCAAGGATGGCACCGCTCATGCACACCTGCTGACAGGCCGTGCAGCGTCCGCAACGGCTCGGCACCTCTTTGATAGTGGTCACCAGCGGGGCATCGGTCATCAGATAGGTCATATTGATGCGGGGGCCGTACTTCTCGGTGACAAGCACATTGCTCTTGCCGATGTAACCCATGCCGCAGTCGGCGGCGGCATCAGCGAAACGAATGCCCGTATCGAAGAGGGCACCGCCGTAGGATTCACCGCCGAAATAGAGATACCCCTCCTGCCGCAGGAAACGCTTCACCGTCCACACACGGCGGTCCAATTCCAGTAGGGCGTAGGAGTAGAACTTGCCGCTCTTGCCGTTCTGCACCCACCCGCGGGTGAAGGGGTCTGCCAGCCCCACAGCGAACATCAACACTGCCTTTGCCGTCGGCCAGAGGTCCTTGGGTCGCCGTCCAGGACGCGCCTTCTCGTTGAGCGGCCCCACGTCGGCAATGCCAAAGAGATCCCAGTCCTCATCATCCACCAGCTTCAGTAGCCGGTCGGTAAGAGCCTGATCCTGCTCCCATGGATGGGGGTATTTTGTGGTGTCCATAGTATCGTTTTTGCCTCGATTTCAATTTGCAAAGATACGAATATTATCTGGAACTGAAAAAACAATTTCTCAAAAGAATGGTGTGCTCTTTCTTGAGGCGTTTCTACCACGTCATCGAATTCTACGACTCCTCACACAAGCCCTACCCATATTATCTTTGGAACAACAAGGGAATGTTACATATCAAGAAACGTACCCAATGCAATACTGCTCAAATCGTTTAGACTTATTGCAGCATTACATCGGTGCTTAAAAAAACGTTTCGGGGTAATGCCACACCATCTATCATCATTGGTGGATTGTTAACCGGCTATATATTTCTGTATAGCCGTAATGTCCATCCTCTTCGTCGTAATTTTCAACAAACCCATCCTTATTAACAAGCAGAGGAATCGGCATTGCCTTGGTTTTTCTGTAATCTTTCAGTAGGCCACGCATGGTCTTGTTGGCATCTCTTTTAATCAAGAAAGGAATGGACAGATCCAGATTGATAACCAATCGGTTCTCTGATTTTAAATCAACGACTGCTTCCTCTTTG